>NSIL01000035.1 GCA_002737365.1 Acidobacterium sp.
TGCAGCGACGTTGAAGCGAATTGCCGAAGATACCGGCGGGCGGTACTACGGCGCCGACAACACCGCCACGCTCGCGGACGACCTGCGCTACACCGGACGCGGCGTCACCAGCGTGGAAGAGCACGAACTGTGGCACCTACCGATCGTGTTGATGCTGTTGGTCAGTCTGCTGTGCGCCGAATGGGGGTACCGACGTGTCGTCGGCCTGGCGTAGCATCATTACCGGTGCCGCGCTGGCTCTGGGTGCCGTAGCCTGGGCGAACGAGCCTCAGGATGTTCGCGGCTTCCAGCGCCGTCCGCCAGCCATGATCGAAGAGACGACGGCCGACTACGATGGCCGCTTTGCTTTCATGCGCCTGCGCTACGGCGCCGCCGACCTGCGCATGATGCGACGCGAGCCGCCTTGGGCCCACGACTTTCCGCGCGCCGACTTCCACTTCATGAAGATCCTGTCGGAGTTGACGTTGACGCGAACGTTCGTCAACCAGGGCAACATCCGCATGCTGGACGACCCCGACATGGCGCTGTTCCCGGTGGCGTACATGTCGGAGCCGGGCTTCTGGACCCTGACCGAGACCGAGGCCGCGGGCCTGCGCGGCTACCTGCAAAAGGGCGGCTTCATCATCTTCGACGACTTCCGCGACAACCACCGCGACAACCTCGTCGTCCAGATGCGCCAGGTGCTGCCCGAGGCGCGCTGGGCACCGCTCGACGCGACGCATCCGATCTTTCACTCGTTCTTCGAAATCAACTCGCTCGACGTTGATGGCTACTACGGACCGGTCGAGTGGACCGGGCTGTTCGAAGGCAACGATCCCGCCAGGCGATTGCTGGCGGTCGCCAACTACAACCACGACCTGGGCGAGATGTGGGAGTTTTCAGACACCGGCTACCTGCCGGTCGATTTATCGAACGAAGCGTACAAGTTTGGTGTGAACTACGTCATCTACGCGATGACGCACTAATTCGAGAGGAGCCTCCGTGGATACCGTTGACATGAACTCGCCGGATGATTTGGCGCTGGCCGATCGCATGAAGGATGGTCGCGAGAAGATCATCCGCGAGTTGAAGAAGCTGATCGTCGGGCAGGACGACATCATCAACCAGGTGCTGCTGACGTTGTTTGTCGGCGGCAACAGCTTGATCGTGGGTGTGCCCGGCTTGGCCAAGACGCTGCTCATCCACACCATGGCGCGGGTGCTCGACCTCAAGTTCTCGCGCATCCAGTTCACGCCCGACCTGATGCCGTCCGACATCACCGGCACCGACATCATCCAGGAAGATGCCGCCACCGGCCGCCGCCAGATGGTGTTCTCGCCCGGGCCGATCTTCGCCAACATCGTGCTGGCCGACGAAATCAATCGCACCCCGCCCAAGACGCAGTCCGCATTGCTGGAAGCAATGCAGGAACACCGCGTCACCATCCAGGGCCGCACCTACAAGCTCGAAGAGCCGTTCTTTGTCTTCGCGACGCAGAACCCGATCGAGCTCGAAGGCACCTATCCGCTGCCGGAAGCGCAGCTCGATCGCTTCATGTTCCACATCGTCATCGACCACCCGCCCGAAGACGAAGAGTTCCTGGTCGTCAAGACGACGACGGCGATTCTCGAGCCGAACTTTGAGCGGCCGGTGACCGGTCCCGACCTGGTCGCGTTCCAGCGGCTGGTGCGCCGCGTGCCGGTGGCCGACCCGGTGATGCGCTATGCGCTGGCGCTGGTCCGCGCCAGCCGGCCGAAGTCGCCGACCTGTCCCGACAACGTCAAGAAGTGGGTCGCGTTCGGTGCCAGCGTCCGCGCCGCGCAGTACCTGGTGCTCGGCGGCAAGGCGCGCGCGCTGACCAGTGGCCGCTACCACGTGAGCTTCGAGGACATTCGCGCCAACGCCCATTCCGTGCTGCGCCACCGGGTGCTGACCAACTTCCATGCGCAGTCAGAGGGTGTGACGAGCGACCTGCTGGTGGATCGGCTGCTCGAAGCCGTGCCGGCACCGAAGTCAGGAATGTAAGTGTCGGTATACCAACCGATCCCCGGCGCGCGCTTCGTCGACCCCACGGTCCTCGCGCGCATCGGCAACCTGGAGATGGTCGCGAAGACGGTGGTCGATGGGCTGATCAACGGCACCCACCGCTCGCCGTTCTTCGGCGCCTCGGTCGACTTTGCCACGCATCGCGGCTACGTCGCGGGCGACGACATTCGCCGCATGGACTGGCGCGTCTATGCCCGCACCGACAAGTACTACATCAAGGAATTCGAGGCCGACTCGAACTCGAACTTTAACGTGCTGCTCGACGTCTCGAAGTCGATGAGCTTCGGCGAGAAGATCTCGAAGCTTGATTACGCCAAGACCTTGGCGGCGTGCCTGACGTACTTGGCCAACCAGCAGCGCGACCGCGTCGGTGTCGTGACCTTCGACGAAGGTGTGGTCGACCACGTGCCGCCGTCGGCCAAGCACATGGACGTCGTGCTGCACACGCTCGACCGGGCCCGGGCTGAGAAGCCCGGGCACCTGGTAGCGCCGATCCGGCGACTGGCCGAGCACTTCGGCCGCCGCGGCATCATCGTCGTGATCTCAGACTTCTACGCGGAGCCGGAAGAGATTTTCGACGCGGTTGGCTTACTTCGCTTCCGCGGCAACGACGTCGTCCTGTTTCATGTGCTCGATCCGCAGGAAGTGGACTTCGCGTTCGTCGAGCCGTCCAGTTTCGAGGACCTCGAGAGTGGCGACCAGATTCCCATTGTCCCGGCGGCGCTCGCCGATCAGTACCGGTCGCTGGTGGCCGCGCACATCGAGGCGCTGACCGCTCGTGCGTCGCAGCAGCAGATCGACTACATGCTGCTCAACACCAGCCAACCGCTCGACTACGCGCTGTTCCGCTTCCTGTCGATGCGCGAACGCATGGCCAGGACGAGGTAACCGGTGTCGTTCCTGGCGCCGTTGTTCCTGCTTGGGCTTGCCGCGCTGGCGGTTCCGGTCCTGATCCACCTGACGCAGCGCGAGCGCAAGTCGGTGGTCATGTTTCCGTCGCTGATGTTTCTCAAGAAGATTCCGTACGAGTCGGTGCAGAAGCGCCGGCTCCGCGACTGGCTGCTGCTGGCCTTGCGGCTGGCGGCGCTGTTGTTGATCGTGGCGGCGTTCTCGCGGCCGTTCCTGCGTGGGTCGTCAGTGGCGGCGGCGCCGGGTGGCGCCCGCGACATCGTCGTCTTGCTCGACCGGTCCTACAGCATGGGCTATGGCGACTCCTGGTCGCGCGCCCAGCGGCTGGCGGCCGAGTCGATTGCCAGCGCCACGGCCGCGGATCGCGTGTCGGTGGTGTTGTTTGCGGACAGTGCCGAAGTGGTCTTGCGGTCGACGCCGGATCGCTCGCGCGCGGTGGCCGAGATCAACGCCGCATCTCCCGGGCCTGGTGCGACCAAGTATGGTCCGGCCCTCAAACTTGCCGGGAGCCTCCTCGCCGAGTCGCTGCTGCCGCGCAAGGAAGTGATTGTCGTGTCCGACTTCCAGCGCAGCGGCTGGCAACCTGATGACACCCTGCGCTTGCCGGGTGGCACGGTGATCACCACCGCGGTGGTCGAAGGCGCCGCCGGCCCGAGCCTGGCGTTGACGCCGGCCACCTTGCTGCGGACGCGCGACGCCGGTCAGCCCGAGCGCGTCACCGTGACGGCGGGCGTGCTGAATCGGACGGCCGCCGAGGCGACCGCGATACCTCTGCAGCTCGAGATGGATGGCCGCATTGTGCAGACGCTGCCGGTGAGCGTCGCCGGCAATGCCTCCGCCACCGTGACGTTTGCGCCGGTATCGATTGCCGCCACGACGACGCGCGCGACCGTGCGGCTGGGCGCGGCGGCGCCGAAGGGCGTGGCGGGGCAGTCTGGCGTCGCGCCGGCGATGTCCGCGATCGACGCGCTCGCGCGCGACAACGTGTTCAACTTCACCATCACTCCGAGCGCGCCGGTGCCGGTGACCGTGGTGACGCAAGGCAATCGCGACGACGCCAACCTGTATTTGGCGCGGGCGCTGGCGATTGGCGAGGCGCCGCGCTTCGAAACGTCGTTGCAGTCGGCCGAGGCGCTGGCGGGTGACGCCGTGAATCGCGCCAGGCTGCTGGTGCTGAACGACGTGGCGGTGTCGGAGGACGCCGCGGCGAAGCTCGTGACGTTTGTGGAAGGCGGTGGCGGCTTGCTGATCGTCCTTGGTCCGCGCGCGTCGTGGCCGTCCGCGCGCGAAGCGTGGTTGCCGGCAATCGTGGGGCCGGCGGCTGACCGCACGCGCGGCGCGGCGGCGAAGCTGAGTGGCATGGACTACGGTCACGCCGTGTTCGAACCGTTCCGCGCTCCGCGCAGCGGCGATTTCTCGACCGCGCGGTTCTATTCGTATCGCGCCCTCAAGGTGGCGAAGGACGCGACGGTGCTGGCGCGCTTCGACACCGGCGAGCCGGCGCTGGTCGAGAAGACCATTGGCCGAGGCCGTGTCGTGATGTTAGCGTCGACCATCGACCTGAGCTGGAACGACCTGGCGCTGAAACCCGTGTTTCTGCCGTTCGTGCACCAGCTCGGCCGGCATTTGTCGGGATTCCGCGAGCAGCCCGCGTACCTCACCATTGGCGAAGTGCTCGACATCACGGCGGCGGAGATTGCCGCCGGAGCCACGACCAGCACCGCCATGGCCAACGGCGGCCGGACGGTGCTGGCGCCCTCTGGTCAGCGTCGTGATTTATCCCCCTCCGCGCCAGGCGCGACGGGGGACAAGTCTGGCGTCGGCGTGACTGCGGCTTTGGAGTTGGTGGAGCAGGGCTTTTACGAGGTCCGAGCCGGAGGCAAGGAACCGGGAGCGGTCGTGGTCGCGGCTGCAAACGTGGATCTATCTGAGTCGAACCTCGAACGCATGGATCCGAAAGAGTTGAGCGCCGGTGTCACGGGTAACGGCGCCGCCGGCTCAACCTTGGCCCCGGACGTCTTACCAGACAAGGCGCAGGAACTGGCCCAGCGGGTCTGGTGGTACCTGCTGTTCGCAGGTATCCTGTTGCTGATCGCCGAGACCGTGGTGGCCCAGCGACTGTCTCGCGCCACGCGGTGAGTGGTAAATGTGGTGTCCGGCGGTAGCCGGACAGACGGAGAGCGCCGCTGATGAGTCACGAGCCCAATCCCCGCGCGCAACTGCTCGAAGTGGTCCGGCAAGTACGCCGGCGCTGGCGCATCAAGCTCGCACTTCGCGGCGCCGTTGGCTTCCTGATCGCCGGCATCGTCGCCATCCTGGCGATAGCCTACACGCTTGAGGCGCTGAAGTTCACGCCCTCGGCCATCTTCTGGTTCCGCATTGTCACCGGCCTGGTGCTGGTGGCCGCCGGCGCGTGGTTCTTCGCGCGGCCGCTGTCGCGCAAGGTCACCGACGAACAGGTCGTGCTCTACCTGGAAGAGCACGAGCCGTCGCTCGACTCCACCATCCTGAGCGCCATGGAGGCGTCGAAGCGACCGGGCGACTGGTCGCCGGTGCTGATTAACCGCCTGGTCGAAAACGCCATCGAGCGCGCCCACGAGATTCACGAAGGCCAGCGCATTGAGCGCGACCCGATGATGCGCTACGCCTGGATTTCAGGCGGTGTCGCACTGGCCGCAGTCGCGTTGTTCACGTTCGGTCCCGCCTACCTGCGCCACGCGCTGTCGGCCATCTTCGTGATCTCGACCGACGCGGAAGCTGCCGCGCCCTATCGCATTGAGGTGAAGCCCGGCAGCATCAAGGTGCCGAAGGGGGCGGATCAGATGATCAACGCCACCATCTCGGGCTTTGATGCCGCGGACGCCATCATCTTGATCCGCAAGTCGTCGTCGGCGGCGTTTGAACGCGTGCCGATGGTCAAGGGCGAGAACGGCGCCTATGAGGGCATGTTGTTCGACTTGGCCGAGCCGCTCGACTACCTGGTCGAAGCCGCCGGGGTGCGCTCGCTGGTGTTCAACCTGAACGTGGTCGAGCTGCCGTACGTGAAGAAACTCGATCTCGAGTTCACCTACCCGGCCTACACGGGTCTCGCGCCGCGCAAGATTGAAGATGGCGGCGACGTCGCAGTGCTCAAGGGCACCAACGTGCGCGTCATCATCACGCCGACCATGGCGTCGAAGGGCGGCCGGGTGGTGTTGGGGGACAAAGAAAGTGTGCCGCTGGCGGCCAACGCTGATGGCACGCTGATGGCGCAGTTCACCGCGCAGCACGACGGTTTCTATCACGTCGAGCTCGACTCGGCCGGTGGCGATCGCCTGCCGGCGTCGCCGCAGTACACCGTGGATCTGTTGTCGGATCTTGCGCCGACCGTGAAGTTGTCGAAGCCCGGCCGCGACACCGACGCGACCCCCGTGCAGGAGTTCTTCATTGAGGCGCAGGCCGACGATGACTACGCGGTGAAGAACCTGCAGTTGGTGTATTCGGTGAATGGCGGTCCCGAGAAAACCATTCCGCTGTTCAATGGCACCAAGCCGGTCGCCGAAGTGACGGCCGGTCACACGTTTTACATGGAGGAACTCGGCGTCAAGGCCGGCGATTCCCTGTCGTACTACGCGAAGGCGACCGACAACGATGCGGTGGCGGGTGCCAAGCAGGCGACCAGCGACATCTTCTTCCTGCGCATCCGGCCGTTCGACAAGAACTTCAAGCCGGCCACCTCGATGTCGGGTGGTGGCGGTGGCGGTGGTGGTGGTGGCGGGCAGGAAGTGGGCGCGCTGTCGCAACAGCAGCGCCAGATCATCTCCGGCACCTTCAACCTCCAGCGCGATCGCAAGACGCTGAAGGCCGACAAGTTCCGCGCCGACCTGGTGGTGTTGACCCTAGCGCAGAGCAAGTTGCGCGATCAGGTCAAGGGCCTCGTCGAACGCATGAACAGCCGCCTGGTCGTGTCCGATCCCTCGTTCAAGAAGATCGCCGACCTGTTGCCGAAAGCAGCCGAGCAGATGACGCTGGCCGAGAAGCAACTGCAGGCACAGAAACCCGATGGCGCGTTGCCGCCCGAGAACCTCGCGCTGCAGTTCCTGCAGCAGGCCGAAGAAGAGTTTGAACTGCAGGTGCAGACCGGGCGCCAGGCCAGCGGCGGCGGTGGCGGCGGTGGCGCCGGTTCGATCGCCGAAGACCTGGCCGATCTGTTCAAGCTCGAACTGGACAAGATGGCCAACCAGTACGAGACCAACTCGCAGGCCTCGTCACAACAGCAGGATCAGCAGATCGACGAGCTGGCCGAGAAGCTGAAGGAACTGGCGCGCCGCCAGGAGCAGGAAATTGAACGCCAGCGCCGCCAGGCCGCCGGACAGTCAGCCGGCGGCGGTGGTGGCGACCTGCAGCGCGCACTCGCAGAGCAGGCCGAAGAAGCAGCGCGGCAATTAGAGAAATTGTCGCGCGATCAGCAGCGCCAGGACCTGGCTGACACCGCACGTCAGTTGCGCAGCGCTGCCGAATCGATGAAGCGCGCCGCCGCCCAGGGCGATCCCTCTGCGGGCGGCCAGGCCGCCGCGGCCGCCGACCGTCTGCGTGAAGCCCAGCGCCAGCTCACCGGCAATCAGCAGGCGCGCGGCGAACGCGACGTGCGCGATGCCCAGCGGCAGGCCGAAGAAATTTCAGCAGAGCAGAAAGATATTGCTGACGACGCGCGCGGCTTGCCGTCAGCCGGCCCCGATCGCCTGCAGCAGTCGCAGTTGCTGGGCCAGCGCAAGGACGCGCTTGAGAACAAGGTGGCCGGCCTCGAGAAGCAGCTCGACCGCATGGTCGGCGAGCAGACCAAGGGTGCGAAGGACACCGCCCGCAAGTTGTCGGAAGCCGTCGGCGGCATTCGCGACAACAAGGTGAAGGAGAAGATCCGTTACTCGAAGAGCCTGCTCAGCTCGGGTGCGCCGGAACAGTACGCGCGTAATTTCGAAGAGGAGATCGGCGCCAACATCGACGCCTTGCGCAACAAGCTGAACGATGCCGCCAGCACGGTGGGCCAGCAGGGCCGCGACAAGAGCACCGAGGCGCTCGACAAGGCGCGCGAGCTCGCGCGTGGCATGGACTCGATGGGCCAGCGCATGGCCGAACGCTCGCGCCAGCAGGCGAGCGGCCAGCAGGGGCAGGACGGCAAGCAAAGCCAGCAGGGACAGCAAGGCCAGTCCGGTCAACAGGGCAAGCAGGGCCAACAAGGCCAGGGCCAGGCCGGCAAAGAGGGTCAGGGTCAGGGTCAAGGCCAGGGCCAGGGCCAGGGTCAACAAGGTCAAGGTGGTCAGCAGGGTCAGGGTCAAGGCGGCGGTCAGCAGGGTGGCGATCGGAACGGCGGGGGCGGCCGTGAAGACATGGGTGGTCGCGCGAGCACCGGTGGCTTTGGCGATGGCGGCTGGAACGGCAGCGACCGCAGCCCCGGCCGACTCTCGGCCGATGACATTCGCCAGTTCCGCGGCGAGGCCCGCCGCTGGGCGCAAGAAGGCCAGGCGCTGCGCAACATGCTGCGCGAGCAGGACATCGATCCTAAAGAGCTCGACGAGATCATGAAGCGCCTGCGCGAGCTCGACTCCGAGCGCGTCTACCAGGATGTCGCCGAGCTGGAGCGCTTGCAGACCTTCGTCGCCGAGGGGATGAAGCGCTTCGAGTACGGCCTGCGCCGCAAGGTCGGTGACGAAACCGACCGCGCCCTTGTGAACGGCTCCGACGAAGTGCCGGCCGAGTTCAAGACCTTGGTCGAGGAATACTACCGGTCGCTGTCGAGACAAAAGCAGCGTCAATGACACGCATCGCCGCGGCCCTGGTCGTTGCCCTCCTGCTGGCGGTCTCGCTGGCAGAAGCGCAGCGCGGGCTTCGCGGCGGTCGCGGCCGGTTTGGCAGCGAGTCGGGCGCGCCGCCCAGGTTCGCCACCGAGTCCGACTTCGACGGCAAGTTTCATGTCTGTCGACTGATGTATCAGCAGGTGCGCCAGCAGAATCTCGGCATGGGCTGGGGTACCGATTATCCGTACGCCGAGATCAACCTGTCCATTCGACTCTCTGAACTCACCAAGACCACGGTCAGCTTCGACAGCGCCCATGTGCCGGCGCATCTCGTGGTCAGGCCGACGGACGATGCGCTGTTTCAGTGCCCGATTGTGATCGCGTCTGACCCCGGGAGCGCGGGTTTGTCAGCCGAGGATGCGGAGCGCCTGCGTCAGTATCTCGACAAGGGCGGGTTTCTCTGGGTCGATGACTTCTGGGGGACCTATGCCTGGGACTCGTTTGCCAGCGAAATTGCCAAGGTGCTGCCGCCCGGCGAGTTTCCGATCAAGGACCTGACGCCCGACCATGCCATCTTCCGTGCGCTGTTTCCGATTGCCGAGATTCCGCAGGTCCCCTCGATCAATTTCTGGCGCGGCAGCGACGGCGAGACCTCTGAGATGGGCGAAGACAGCGCCAAGGCTCACATGGCGGCGATTGCCGACAACGAGGGCCGCATCATGGTGTTGATGACGCACAACACCGACATCGCCGACTCGTGGGAGCGCGAAGGCGACGACCCGCGGTTCTTCTATCACTTCTCGCCGAACGGCTACGCTGTGGGGTTGAACACCTTGCTCTACGCGATGACTCACTAGTCGGGCCGCTGACATGCCACGCGTCGCCCGCGCCTTCGTGCTTGCCCTGGTTCTTGCCGCCACCGTCCTGTCGGCGCAGGAGCAATGGGGTGGCTATCGGGGCTGGGGCGGGCGCAGCCGGTTTCCGCCGCGGTATCCAACGCCCACCAGCTTCGATGGCGGCTTCAATTTCTGCCGGCTGATCTACACCAGCGATCGCGGTGAGCCGGGCGGTTCCGGCTGGTCCACCGACTACTGGGACGCCGACATCAACTTTAGTACCCGTCTCGGCGAGCTGACCAAGACGACAATCAGCCGGCGTCCTGATGGCAAGCCGAATCACCTCAGCGTCCGGATTGCCGATCCGCTGTTGTTCCAGTGTCCGTTTCTCAACGCCACCGATGTCGGCACGGCCTGGTTCACCGATGACGAGGCGGCGATCTTGCGCGCCTACCTGCTCAAGGGTGGTTTCCTGTGGGTGGACGATTTCTGGGGGCCCTACGCCTGGGACAACTGGGTCGGCCAGATCAGCAAGGTCCTCGGACCGGCACAGTTCCCGATTCGCGATCTCGGCCTCGATCATCCCATTCGCCGGACGCTGTTCGAATTCATCGACTTGCCGCAGATTCCCTCGATTAGCTTCTGGCGCCGCAACGATGGCCAGACCTCAGAGCGTTTCGAGCTCAGTGCTGAGCCGCACCTGCGCGGCATTGCCGACGAGCATGGCCGGCTGATGGTGGTGATGACGCACAACACCGACATCTCGGATGCGTGGGAGCGCGAGGCCGAGGACCCGCAGTTCTTCTTCAGCTTTTCCCCGCAGGGTTACGCCGTCGGCCTCGATGTTGTGCTCTACGGCATGACCCACTGAAGAGTGGGCCACAGAGGACTCAGAGTCAATCTTCTCAAAAGGCTGTCACGCCGGCCACCGCCCGAAGTACCATTGAGGGTCGGACCCCCGCTACAGTGGTTAGAGGAGTACGCCGTGAGTGAGCCGGAAGTAGAAGATTTCGCCGCAATGTTCGAGGCGTCGGTCAAGAACCGCCGTTTCTCGCGCGGGCAGACCATCGAGGGGACCATCGTGGCGATTGGGCCCGACACGTCGCTCGTCAACGTCGGCGGCAAGGGCGAGGCCGTGATCGAGACGGCCGACCTGAGGGACCACGAGAACGACCTCGAGTTCGCGGTCGGCGATCGCATCCAGGCCATCGTCGTCGGCACCAACAAGGGCATTACCTTGTCGCGCAAGGGCATCAGGGGAGCGGCGACGCTGCGTCAGCTCGAAGATGCTTACGAGGCGCGTCTGTCCGTTGAGGGCAAGGTCGAGGCTGACGTGAAGGGTGGCTACGAAGTCCGCATCGCCGGCCAGCGCGGGTTCTGCCCGTTCTCGCAGATCGACACCATTCGCACGGCCGACCCGGCGCAGCACGTCGGCAAGACCTACGCCTTCCGCATCATCGAGTTCAAGGACGGCGGCAAGAACCTGGTCGTCTCGCGGCGCGCGCTGCTCGAAGACGAGCAGAAGGCCGGTGCCATCGAACTCCGCAGGTCGATCGCAGTCGGCTCAGTGGTGACCGGCCGAGTGGCCTCGGTCCGCGAGTTCGGCGCCTTTGTGGATCTCGGCGCTGGCGTGCAGGGGCTGCTTCACGTCTCCGAAATGGGCTGGTCACGTGTCACCGACCCCTCATCCATCGTCAAGGTCGGCGAAGAAATCACCGTCCGCGTGTTGCGCATCGAAGCTGACGGCGAGCGGATTGCGCTGGGCCTGAAGCAACTGATGGCCGATCCGTGGGTCGCGGCGGCATCGAGCTACGAAATGGGCCAGGTCAGGACCGGCCGCATCACGCGCATCGCCGACTTCGGCGCGTTCGTGGAGCTCGAGCCCGGGGTCGAGGCGCTGGCGCACTTTTCGACGTTCGCCCCGACCGGCCGGGCCGACGCGTGGGCGAAGTCGATCGCGGTGGGGCAGACGGCGCCGTTCGAGATTCTCGCCATCGATGTCGACAAGAAGCGCATCGGCGTGGGCATGGTCCAGGACGGTGCGGAAGTCCGTGACGGCAAGAAGGTCGATGAAGTGAAGGAATACCGCGAACGCCAGGTCGCCTCGCCGTCGGGCGGTATCGGCTCGCTCGCCGATCAGCTCCGCGGCGCGTTGAAGAAATAGGCTTCGGTGGAGGCAACCCTGAAGGGTTGCCTCCACCTCAATGCACTAAGCCGGCGTCACCGGCGGAATTCTTCAGCAACGCCTTCATCTCCAGCAACTCGATCATCGACTGGCAGCGGGCAAGGGGACCCAGGCGCTCGAGCAGCGCCTGCTTCTCCAGCGGGTCGAAATCTAGGTACTGCGCCAGCGCGTTGATCAGGTCATCGTCCGGCATGTTGTGCGGCAGCCGGCTCTCCATCGTCCCCTCGAACAACGGCTCCAAGAGTTCCTGGAGCCTGCGGCGCGCGTCCCGCAGCGGGTCTCGGCCGGCTGGCGGAATGGTCTCGTCGATGGGTGAGATGATGGCCCGGCGATAGAGTTGGCCGATCGCCGGATCTTCCTCACTAAGAATGGTGAACTTGTCGAGCCCACGCAGCACCAGGTTGAACCCCCTATCGTCCAGCCGCTCGGAGTGGGTGATCAGCCCCGTGCAGCCGACCCGATAGATCGGCGGCCGCCCTTCATAGTCGGCGTCGTGCCCGGGCCGCAACAGCACCATGCCGATCAGGCGATCACCCGCAAGCGCGTCCGCCGTCATCTGCCGATAGCGCGGCTCGAAGATGTGGAGCGGCAGAAAGACGTTCGGAAAGAGAACGACTGTCGGCAATGGGAAGATCGGTAGCAAAGATGGAAACATCGTTGACGTCCGGACCCCGGATCCCGGATCCCACTAGTGAATCGTTTTGGTCTTCTTGTCCATGTAGTCCATCAGGACGTACTCGCCGAGCGTGTAGGGCGTGGTGAAATAGGCCTTGCCGCGGCACATCTGGGCGACGCGGCGGACGAAGGCCACCAGGTCGTAGTCGCGCGCCAGCATGAAGGTGTTGATCATGATGCCCGCCTTGGCGCACGCCGAGACCTCTGACAGGGTCTCGCCAATCACCAACGGATCGAGGCCGAACGGGTTCTTGTAGATGCTGCCATCCGCCTGCGTCAGCGCCGACGGCTTGCCGTCGGTGATCATGATGATCTGCCGCATGTCCTTGCGCTGCCGCTCAAGAATTCGGCGGGCCACGCGCAGGCCTTCGCGCGTGTTGGTGTAGTACGGCCCGACCCGGACCCGGCCGAGTTCCCGAAGTGGAATCTCCTCGGCGCTGTCATGAAACAGCACGGCGTGAAGCGTGTCGCCGGGATACTGCGTGCGGATGAGATGCGACAGCGCCATGGCCACGCGCTTGGCCGGCGTGAAGCGATCCTCGCCGTAGAGGATCATGCTGTGGCTGCAGTCGAGCATCAACACGGTGGCACAGGAACTCTGATACTCACCCTGGGCGACCATCAGGTCCGAATAGTCGATATCGATGCCGCTGTCCGGACGCACCGGAAGGTTCGTCGCCACGCCGGCCTCTGATGCGCGCTTCACGGCGTTGAGAATCGTCGCCGTCGCGTCGATGTTCATCACATCGCCGAATTCATACGGCTTGGGCGCGCCACTGGTCTCGATGCCGGTCGACAGGTCGCGGGTATCGTGACGGCCGGTGCTGCTGTGGCCGGATGAGCCGAGCAGGTCGCGCAGCGCCCGGTAGCCTAGGAAATCCAGCGCCTTGTCGGTCACCTCGAACTTCACCTCGCCCGGCTCGCCCTCGCCGCCCCCGCTCTGGGCACGGCGTGCCTTCTCGGGGTCGAGATTGGGCGGCGCGGTGATGTAGCCCGATTCTTTCATGCGCTCGATGATCTGCTGGATCAACTGCTCCAGCTGATCGCGCATCTCCTGCTCACTGCCCTCGGCCTGGTCGCCGAACATCTTCTCAAGCGTGTCGTTCGGCAGCACACCACCGTTGAACAGAGCCTCAAGAATGGCATCGTGCAACGCCTGCATGGTGCGGTCGCTATCGTCGCCGGTGTCGCGCGGATTCCCAAACCCGCTCGACATCAGCAGGTCCGACAACTTCGACATGAGCTCATCCATGTCCAAGTCGTCCAGCAGGTTGGGAACGTATTTCGTGTATTTGTATTTCATGTGCGGCTCCCGGATCCCGGGTCCCGTCAGTTGTAATACTTTTTCTTCTTCTTACCCATCGGGCTGTCGTCGTCTAAATCATCCGGCGTCAGCACCGGTGTGCGCGACTGCTGCGGTTGGGGACGCCTGACCGGCTCAGTGGCGTGATAGCCGCGCTCGTCGTTGCGGCTAATCTTTTTCTGCGAGTACAACCCTTCGAGGGCGAAGTCGATGCCGGCGGCCAGCACGGGAACCGGCGCGTCGAGCGCGATACCAACCAGGGCGACCAACTCCATCAGGCCCTGCACCGGTCTGGCTTGCGCCACGAGGTCGGCAGACGAAGTGGTGTCCGACAGGCTGAGTGCGCCGCCGAGGTCGAACCACTCGATCACCGGCTTGAGGTCGCGGTCGCGGACGTAGCCGTCGAAGACCTGCGACACGGCCGTGCGCACCAGGTCGCGCGCCACGTGATCGGCGCCCTTCAGCTCACCTTCGTACTCCAGCTCGAACTTGCCGGTCATCGATGGCAACGCGGCGTAGATGTCGGTGACCCGCGCCACCGTGGGTGTCTCACCGGTCGCGAGGGCTCGCCGTTCGGCGTTCGAGACCGTGGTCTCGAGCACGCTGATCGGCAGGCGCTGGCTGACGCCCGAGCGCTTGTCGACCTTGCGTTCGTTGCGGGCCTGGAACGCGACCTCTTCAACGACTTCGCGCACGAACAACGGCACCTCGATGGCGGTGCCGCGCTCGACCCACGCTTCCTGCGACGTGATCTCGATCGCGTCGACCCGGTTGTGCATATAGTGCGTGCGAATCTCCGCACCAATGCGGTCCTTGAGCGGCGTGATGATCTTGCCGCGCGCGGTGTAGTCCTCGGGGTTGGCGGTGAAGGCGATCAGCAGGTCGAGCGGCAGGCGGATGGGGTAGCCCTTAATCTGGACGTCGCCCTCCTGCAGGATGTTGAACAGGCCGACCTGGATTTTGCCGGCCAGGTCGGGCAGTTCGTTGATGGCGAAAATGCCGCGGTTGGCGCGCGGCAGCAGGCCGAAGTGCATCGACAGCTCGCTGCCGAGTTGTAACCCGCCCTTCGCCGCCTTGATCGGATCGATGTCGCCGATCATGTCGGCGATGGTCACGTCGGGCGTGGCCAGCTTCTCCACGTAACGTGAATCGCGATGCAGCCAGCGGATCGGCAGGTCGTCGCCTTCCGCCTTGACCTTGGCCTGGCCAAACGCCGAGAGCGGCGCGATCGGGTCGTCGTTGATCTCGCTGCCAGGAATCACCGGCAGCCACTCGTCAAGCAGCGTCGTGAGGGCGCGCAGTATTCGCGTCTTGGCCTGGCCGCGCAGGCCCAGCAGGATGAAGTGATGCTTCGCCAAGACGGCGTTGACCAGCTGCGGCACGACGGTGTCGTCGTAGCCGATGATGCCGGGAAACAGCGTGTCCTTGCGGCGTAGACGGTCGGCGAGGTTCTCGCGAACTTCATCACGCACGGACCGCCGGCGCAGGTCTCCCCGGGCGATCGCGGCTTTCAGTTGTCCGAGGGTGGCAAGAGGTGGCGAGGACGACATATCGCCATTATGACTCGCTTGGCGTCGGCGACGGTCCATGGCGTGGCGACAAACCTTTAGGTTTGTCGGTCCGCCATGCGAACATACGCGGGTGCCCGTGCCGATGTTTGCATCGCCCCGTCCGCTGGTGTTTGCCCACCGCGGCGGGGCTCGGCTCGCTCCAGAAAACACGATGGTGGCGCTCGACAACGGCCTCGCCCTCGGCGCAGACGGGCTGGAACTCGACGTGCAGCTGTCGTCCGATGGCATCCCGGTCGTCATTCACGACAAGACGCTCGACCGCACGACTGATCACACCGGTCCGGTTGGTAATTTCTCGGCCGAGGACCTGGCGCACGTCGATGCCGGCTATCGCTTCGAGCGCGACGGCGGCCACCCCTTTCGCGGCCAGGAGATCGGCGTGCCGACGCTGGCGGCGGTGCTGGCCCGGCATCGCGACAGCCGCGTGATCATCGAGATGAAGGGTGCCGAGCCCGCGTTGGCGCGGGCCGTGGCGAAAGACGTCCGCGCGGCCAGTGCCATCGACCGGGTGTGCGTCGGCTCATTCCATCAACGATCGATCGTGACGCTCCGCGACGAGGCGCCGGAGATCGTCACCAGCGCGTCACAGCCCGAAGCGCGATGGGCGTTGCACCGTTCGTGGGTGAGCTGGCCGTGGATTGGTGCGCGCCCTTATGTCGCCTTCCATGTTCCCGAGCGGGCTGGGCGTCTGCGCGTCGTGACGCCGGCGTTTGTCGACCAGGTTCACCACGAGGGCCAGGTGATTCAGGTGTGGGTGGTCAACGACCAGGCCGACATCATCCGCCTGCTCGATTGGGGTGTCGACGGCGTGATCTCCGATCGTCCCGACGTCGCCGTGAAAGTGAATGCCGCGTGGTATAACGAGCGCCAAGCTCCTGAATGACCATGCTGCCGCCGACCCTCAACGACATTTACGCTGCCCGTGAACGCCTTGCGCCGCACCTGCGCCAGACGCCCCTGCTCAAGCATCCGCTGCTCGACCAAGCCACCGGCCTGTCGATGTGGGTGAAGCACGAGAACCACAATCCGACCTGCGCGTTCAAGGTGCGTGGCGGTCTCAATCTCGTCGGGTCGATGACGAAGGACGAGAAGGCCCGCGGCATCGTCACGGCCAGCACCGGCAATCACGGCCAGTCGATTGGCCTGGCGTCGCAGATCCACGGCGTGGCCTGCACCGTGTTTGTGCCGGTCGGCAACAACCCCGAGAAGAACGCCGCGATGCGCGCCTATGGAGCCACCGTCGAGGAAGTGGGGCGGGACTTCGACGAGGCCCGCGAGCAGTGCGAGCAGCGCGCGGCCGAGACCGGGGCGCGCTACGTGCACTCGGCCAACGAGCCGTTGCTGCTCGCTGGTGTTGGGACCTACGGACTCGAGGTGTTCGAGCATCTCCCCACTGCCGACGTCGTGCTGGTCGCCATCGGCGGCGGCTCCGGAGCGTGCGGCCTGATCACCGTGCGCAACGCCCTCGGCGCGAAGACCCGGATCATCGGCGTCGGCGCGGTCAACGCGCCAGCGCTCGAGCGGTCCTGGCGCGGTCCCGAGCGCGTCGTCGGCGAGGCGGCGAACACGTTTGCGGAAGGCATCGCCACGCGCGTGACCTTCGATCTCACCTTCGGCATCCTCAAGCAGCACCTGGACGACTTTGTCCTGCTGACCGAGGACGAACTGGCCGACGGTGTGCGACTGGCCCTGCGAACCACGCACAACCTCGCGGAAGGCGCCGGCTCGGCGTCGCTGGCCGCGGCGATGAAACTCAAGCATCAATTGCAAGGCCAGCGCGTGGTCTGCGTGATGAGCGGCGGCAACCTCGACCACGCCAAGTTGAAGTGGATTCTCGGGTGACCACCCTCGAACGGCTGGCCGAGTGGAAGGCCGTTGGTACCGTCAACCAGGCACAGCACGACACGCTCGCCGCCCTGGTCCGCAAGGAGCGGGTGTCGGTGTACCTTGAGCTGAGCGCGCTGCTCTACCTCGGCGGGCTGTCTTTCGTGGGCGGACTCGGCTGGACCATGCGCTCGTACGTTGCGAACCTGGGCGACGCCGCCATCCTGTCGACCCTGTCCCTGATCGTCGCCGGCGCGTTTTATTACGCGTTTGCCAAGGTTGGCCCCTACGCTAATACCGAGGTCGAATCGCCGACGCTGGCGCTCGACTACATTCTGTATCTCGGTTGCCTGGTGCTGTCGTTTGAACTCGCATTCATCGAGACGCGCTTTCACATCTTCGGCAGCTGGCACCATCACCTGCTGCTCGTGAGTGTCGTCTTCGGCGTCCTTGCGTATCGCTTTGACAATCGCTTCGTTCTGTCACTTGCGCTTTCGTCACTGGCCGGATGGCTGGGCATTCGCGTCTCCGGCCTCGACGTGTTGGCCGCCGATCCCCTGCGCGCGACGGCGTTGGTCTACGGGGCGTTCGTCGCCGGCCTCGGAACCTGGCTGTACCGTCTGGGGGTCAAGGCGCACTATCATGACGTTTACCTGCACCTGTCGGCGCTGATCGTGTTGTCGGCGCTCGCGTCCGGGATCGGCGAGCCGGGCGTGGGGCTGAGCTACTTCGGAGCGCTCCAGTCGCTGTGTGCAGCCGCCATCTACCTGGGTATTCAGCACCGGAAGTTCGCCTTCGTCGCCTACGGCATCCTCTACGCCTATGGCGCGGTCAGCTACCAGTTCGCCGAGTTCCTTGACGATGCGGCCGGGCTCTCGTTCTACGGCATCATCTCGGGCATTCTCGTGCTGGTGGCGCTGGTGAGTCTGGCCCGGCGGTTTGGACGGGAAGAATGAGCGCCTATCGCCTGGACGATGAACGCGCCATTCGCGTCGGTCGGCTGGTCGAGGACTGGGCGAAGTCAGGGTTGCTCACTCCCGACCAGCGTGACGTCATCGCGCCGCAGCTGGCGGTCGATCTGCGGCGGACCAACAACTACCTGCGTGCCACTCTGTTCGTGTTCGGCGGGGTCATCCTCCAGTCGACGTTGGGCCTGATGGCCATCATGCTCGGGGGGCTCCTCGACGAGACACTCGGTGCGGCGCTCGGTCTCGCCGCCGGCGGCGTCTGCTACTGGCTGGCCATGCAACTGGTCAGCCGCTACCACCTCTATCGATTCGGCATCGAGGAAGTGGCGGCATTGTCGGCGGTCGGCCTGACAGCCGTTGGTGCCGCGCTGCTGGTGGGCGGCGACTGGTCGCTAACGATCGGCCTGTCGACCGCCGCCGGGGTGTTCGCGGCGCTCTTCATTCACTTCGGGTTCGTCTATGCCGGCGTGTTTGGGCTGGTCGCCCTGGCCGCGCTGCCGTTCTTGTTTGGCGACTCGCTGGTCACGCAGCGGCTGGGTGCCGTCATGGTGCTTGTGTTGCTCGCAGCCACGGCGCGGCTCAACCGTGTCGAGGATGGCGATGAGTACCCGGGCGATGCGCTCACCATCATCGAGGCCGCGGCCTGGCTGGGCATCTACCTGCTCGTCAATCTCGTCGTGTCGGGCGCCATCTCGCCGCTGGATCGCGCCTCGACCTTTCACTGGATCACTTACGGCGGAATCTGGATCCTGCCTGCAGCCGGGTTGTGGCTGGCGCTGCGAGGGCGCGAGCGCCCGCTGCTGTGGGTGGCCGTTGCGATGGCGCTGGGGACGTTGCTGTCGAACAAGGAGTATCTCGGGTCACCGCGATACGAGTGGGATCCGATCGTGTTCGGTGTGTTCCTGATGGTCATTGCGATTGGCCTTCGCCGCTGGCTCGCTGCCGGCGACGGCGGCATGCGGCACGGCTACACCGCGTCGCGCCTGGCCGCCTCTGACAAAGCGAGAATCGGCGCGTTGGCCCTGGTGTCAGCGGCGCAGGTCGAGGTGCCGGTCGCGCAGTCCACGCCCGCCGCCGACCCTGGTATTGGCGGTGGCGGCCGCTCGGGTGGCGCCGGCGCGGGCGGGTCATTCTGACCAGCATGCGTGCGCCCACTCCTGCGCCGCAGTCGCGTGTCCGCACCCGCGTGCTCGGCTTCGCCTTCTCGCTGACGGCGATCACCTATCTCGACCGCATCTGCATCTCGGCAGCCGCGCCCTACATGATGCGCGACCTCGGCTTGACGATGCTTGAGATGAGCGCGGTGTTTAGCGCGTTTACGCTGTCGTACTCATTGTTCGAAATCCCGTCCGGCTGGCTCGGCGATGTCATCGGCCCGCGCCGCGTGCTGATGCGCATTGTCGTGTGGTGGTCGGCGTTCACCATGGCGACGGGTCTGGTGCAGGGGTTTCGATCCCTGTTGTTGGTGCGCTTCCTGTTCGGGGCCGGCGAGGCCGGCGCGTTTCCCAACCTGGCGCGCAGCCTGTCGCACTGGTTCCCGACTCGTGAGCGTGGCCGCGCCAACGGCGTGATGCTGCTCGGCTCCCGCGTCGGTGGCATGCTGTCGGCGCCGCTCGCGCTCTTCTGCATCACGCAGTGGGGCTGGCGGTTCGCGTTCGTCATTTTTGGCAGCGTCGGCATGGTGTGGGCGGCGGCGTGGTACGCCTGGTATCGCGATCGGCCCCAGGACCATCCGGCGATCACGCCAGAAGAAGTCGCGTGGATTCAACAGGATGGCGGCGCACCCGGCCACCACGCCACGCCGTGGGCCGCTCTCATCCGCAGCCGGAATCTGTACGCGATCGGGTTGATGTACTTCGCGTTTGGCTACGGTCTCTACTTCTATTTCACCTGGCTGCCCACCTATCTGATCTCGGTGCTGGGATTCTCGACCCTCGCCGGCGGCGCGTTTGCGGCCTTGCCGTTCTTGCTGGCGGGCATTGCCGATGTCGCCGGCGGATGGTGCACGGACTACCTGTCACGGGTGCATGGCCTGCGCGTCGGCCGCTGCTACCTGGGATGCGCGTCGTTTGTGACGTGCGCGGCGTTGCTGTTGGTGTCGACCGCGGTCGGGTCGCCGGTCGCCAAAGCGGTGCTGCTGGCGTTGGCACTGGCCTCGGCCGACTTCGCCCTGAGTGCCGCCTGGGCCGTGTCGCTCGACATTGCGCCCAACCACGCCGGTGTCATCACCGGCTGGATGAACACGCTCGGCAACCTCGGCGGGCTCGTCGGTCCGCTCGTCGTCGGGGTCGTCGTCGCGCGATCGGCCTCGTGGACCATCCCCTTCCACATTACCGCCGCGCTCTATGTGATTGGCGGGCTGGCCTGGCTGGCCATCGATCCGACGAGACCCGTTGAACCGGTGCCGGTTAGTCGCGCCGCACCGGGCGTCGTCGGGTAAGGTATCGCCACTGATGGGCTGGTGGCGCTGGCGGCACTTGGCTATGGCCACTACGGGACTGAGTCGCGGCAAATTCGCCGCGAGCGCTACCAGGCGATTGCGGCGATCGGCACCCTGAAGGCCGACCAAGTGCAGCTGTGGCGCCAGGCCTGCCTGGATCACGCCGCCGCGCTGTCGTGCGCGCCTTCGGTCAGCCGCCAATTGGCCGACCTCGCCATCAATCCCAAGACCGACCTCAGCGCCGCACAGACCGTGATCGAGACCGGCATTCGGTCCTTCGGTTATGCCGGGACCGTTGTGCTCACCTCGGCGGGGGAAGGACTGCTCGCCGCGGGTCCTCGGACCCACTGGACGCTGGCGGCGATGGACGCACGATGAGCAGACCTTCGCCGTGGCGCTGGCGAATCTCGTCGGGATGTTGTTGGTGGGCGCCGAGGGCCACCCGCGGCTCGAACCGAAGCGCTGAGATCGTTAATTGCGGTGGCGCCATCGCACGGCGAGGACGTCACCGAGCATGTTCAGGACATCGCCGACGCGATTGACGGAACTGCCGGCGTGATAGACGCAGGTCACCGGCAGCTCGGCGATCCGGAGGCCCAGCTTGCGAGCCAGGAACAGCGCCTCGACATCAAAGCCAAAGCGATCGCTCTGGTGGCGCGCAAAAATCCGCCGCGCGGCGTCGGCCGTGAAGCCCTTGAAGCCGCACTGCGTATCAGCGAGCCCGGGCAAGGCCACGGCTTGCACCACGAGGTTGAAGACTCGGCTCATCACGCCTCGCAACGCCGGCGGCGCGCCGACGACGTGCGCCCCTGGTGCTGCACGCGAGGCAATCACCACCTCGGCACCGGCGTCGAACATCGCCAACATCGGCTGCAGGCCCTCGACCGGTAGCGACAGATCGGCATCGATGAATGCCAGCCGATCGCCCGTCGCTTCGGCGAAGCCGCGGCGCACCGAATAACCCTTGCCGCGGTTCACGTCGTTGACCAGAACACGCACGGTGGGGCGTTCGGATCCGGCCGCGCGAGCCTCGGCCGCGGCACCACCGGAGTCGCCGTCGATGACGACGATTACCTCCCAGTCGTAGGGCTGACGCTCCAGGTAGTTGCAGACGGTTCGCACCGTTGCCGCGATACGTCCGGCCTCGTTGTAGGCCGGAATGACCAGGCTTAGTCGCACTTACTGGATCCTCACGCTGCCATCGGCTTCGATGAAGCCGGTGTGGGCCGCCGCCGGATCCATCCTCCCGCCCAAGGTCTCGAAGATGATGTACTTGTCCATGGTCGGGTGCACTTCGAAGGTCACCCTGATGTCGCGCAACATCTCCACCTGGCGGGCGAGCTCCCGCGAGCCGATCCTCATGGCGCGGTATTGGGGATAGCCGAAGACGCCGCTGGCGGCGGCTACGCGCGCCGGCTGCCACGCCAGCACTGCGGCCAACAGCGCTGCTCCGGCCCACGGCGCCAGTGCGGCCCTCGGAATGGCCGCCACCGCCATGAAAAATGTGAGGGTCATGCTGGTCGTGGCGGTCAGGAACCAGTAGCTGTCATAGGTCCGGGTCCAGGTGGAGAACAACACCGTGGCCCCGAGTAGCGGGCCGACCGTCACCGCCAGCAGCGGGAGATCCGAGCGCCAGCGGACGATCACGACCAGTGACGCCATGAGTGCCGCCAGTGCATACGGCAGGTCCTGTCCCGCCATCAGCATCCCACCGGCCATGCCCGTGACCACGCGGTAGCTCGCCAGCGGGGCGATCGTATCGGCCCGCGCCATGCTGCTGAGCGCGGTTGATGGCCCGGCCGCGGCCATGGGGTCCTGGATGCGCGCGACCAGGTAGGGGACCTGCAGCACCAGAATTGTGCCGGCGATCGCGCCGGCGGCGATCAACCCGCGCCGCCATTGCCGCTGCAGCAGAGGCGTCGCCGCCAACGCCGCCATCAACGGCGCCGCCATGAAGATGGCCGACAAGTGGGCTTGCACGCCGAGCCAGGCCACCGCCGCGGTAGCCGCGATCAGCAGTGGCGACGGCGCGTTGCCGAGACCGAGTGCCATGGCCGTCGCCATCTTCACCAGCGCCGCCGCGACCGGAGGGTTCCAGATGACGCCGGAGATGCTGACGTCAAACGGCGCGGATGCGATCAGCAGGCAGGCGGCGACGGCAAGAAACACGTTCACGCGGCGCGCCAGCACGACCAGCAGGCAGGTATCGGCGGCCGACTGCAGGAACGCCACCCAGAGGCCTCCGGCGTGGGGCAGGTTGTCGGTGAAGGGCCCGACGAGGACACGGCCGGTCCAGAGAATCCAGTAGTACGCCGGGCCGAAGCCGCGTCCGCCGGCGGTGCTTGGGGCGCCGGTCAGCGGCAGGTCGGTCCACGAACCAAGCGCCACGGCCCAGTCGCGCGTTTGCTCGCCCAGCATCAGGAAGCTGTTGGCGAGGTCGTATGTCCGGATCAGCAAGACGTACGCAAAGAACGTGACCGCAATGACGATCCGCACGCGCGGCTGGATGGGCACTGGAGAATTCTACCGGAGGCAAGGGCCCGCGCTCTTCACTCGCCCCACCTCCTGGCAGTAGGTTCGCAGGCGCGGGCACCGCTCGCAATTAATGATGCCGGTCCGAACGGCCGACAGAACTAAAGGGGTGTTTCTGGCCAGAAGGGCTCATGTGCTGGCGTTGCAACATTTTACAAGCCGTAGGCCCCGGCTCGCCGCTTTCATTTGCCCCCCAACTCCCGGTAAAATGATGTGGTTATTCAAACGACGGGAAAGTTCGCTCCATAAGGAAGGTAATAGTCGGACATGAGAAATACCGCTCCTACCGATGCCGCCCAGCTCGAAGCCCTCGAAACCCGGGAATGGCTTGATTCGCTGGACGAC
>NSIL01000036.1 GCA_002737365.1 Acidobacterium sp.
CTCCACCCTGATGAGCCGACCGTGCAACTCGACCTGCTCGGATCGGCCCAGGTCATTGCCTGGCAGGAAGGCAAGGCGGCGTTTCTCTTCGCGAGCGAAGGCTGCTGGTCGGAGTTGCCCCACCTGTATGCCCGCTACGGAACCACGGCCACGGCGCCGCTGATCGATAAGTTGAAAACACTGGAGCATGCCACTAGCGCCGTGGTGTGCGACTCAGGTATGCAGGCGACAGCGCTCGCTTTCGATGTGCTGATGGAGCCCTGCGACGATGCTCAGGGCAGACCTGGCGCTCACGCGGTGTTGATGCGACAGGTCTACAACAAGACCCGTAGCTACCTGGACTGGCTGGCCGCTCGCATCGGCGGCTCGGTCACGGTGGTGGACGATGGCGATACCGCAGCGCTGGCGGCGGCGATCACGCCGCAGACGCGGTTCGTGTTCGCTGAGACGTTCACCAACCCGCTGGTCCGCGCGCAGGACTTCGATCAGCTCCGCGCCGTGATGACCACCGCGCGCGAGCGTGTGCCCGGCATCCGTCTGGTCCTCGACACGACGATCGCCTCGCCGTGGGCGTTTGCGGTTCCGCCCCTGCAGAACGGCGTCGACATCGTCGTCGCCAGCGGCACCAAGTCGCTTGGCGGCAACGACCGCGACATGTGGGGATACCTCGCCACCAACGATTCGCCGTTTGCCAACGCGGTAATGGATCTCATCGCCATGCGTGGCGGCATGCTCGACTGGCGGCGGGCCGCGGCCATTGTCGCGTCGTTCGATGCCGCCGGCGAGTCGCATGCCCGCCGCTCGTCGTCGGCGACGAAGGTCGCGGCGTTCCTCGCCTCGCACCCCAAGATCAGCGAGGTCTTCCATCCGTCACTGCCCACCCACGTTGACGCCGTCGCCATTGCCACGCAGTACCTCCGGCCCGGGTCCCTGCTCTCGTTCAGGGTGAAGGATGCCGACGAGGCGCGCACCCGGCACCTGGCCGACGTGCTGGCGACAGGCATCATCGTGCGCTACGCACTGTCTTTCGATGGCCTGACCACCAAGGTCAATCATCACCGCACGGTGTCGGAGTACTTCACGGCGCTGGACCAACTGAAGCGCAACGGCTTCGATCGCCTGATCCGCCTGGCGATCGGGATGGAAGAGGCTGACGATGTGATTGCGGCCTTGAACTGGATGTTGCACCATGGGGACCGCGTCACTGCCGGCGAGATCGCGGCGTGGCAACAACAGCGAGCACACGCACTGGGACTGTGAATGGGCGCGGCAACACATTTAGGAATCAACCTCGGCGACTACGATGCGGTCATCCGGACGCTGATTCCCCACTATCAAGAGCTGATTGGCGCGGCCGGCGCCGCCGTCGGCGCCCTGACGCGAACGGCCCCGGCGGTGGTCGATCTCGGGACGGGCTCGGGTGCGCTGGCGCAGGCCATTCTCACGGCGCGGCCGCGGGCGCGCCTGACCGGTATTGACGAAGACGCCGGCATGCTGGCCATGGCGGCGAAGCGCCTGCGCGGACGGATCACGACCATCCACGGCAACTTCGAGACCACGCCCATTCCGCGCTGCGACGTCGTCTCGGCCTCGTTCGCGTTGCATCACATCCGCGCCAGCCGTCGCAAGGCGGCGCTCTACCGGCGCGCCTACGCGGCGCTCACGCGCGGCGGCCTGATCGTCAGCGCTGATTGTTGCCTGGCAGCAACGGCGGCCCTGCAGAAGAACCACCGCGCGGGGTGGCTCGCACACTTGCGGCAAAACTATTCGCCCGCCAGGGCCGAAGGGTTTCTCAGCGCGTGGGCGAAGGAAGATGTCTACTTCACGCTCGAGCAGGAGATGGCTCTCCTGAAGCGTGCCGGCTTCAAGGTGGAGGTCGCGTTCCGCAAGACCTGCTTCGCCGTAGTCGTTGGGTTGAAATAATTACGAGAATTGCGTCACGACGATGTCGATGCGACGTTCCTGCTTGTCAGCCGGTTGCCACTGGACCAGGATCGGGCTCTGGTAGGTGCCGCGCAGCACGCGCGGCAGGCCGGTGTCGGGATCGGTCCCGGCCAGGAAGCTGACCCGGCGCGAGCGCAGGAAGCGGCGCGCCGGCAGCGACATCACCTTGGCGATCAGCCGTTCGAATGCGCCGGCATCGATCCGCAGGGCTTCCATCAGTGAATTCAGCACGCGGACGGCGTCGTACTTGGCGTAATTCAGCGTCTTGCCGGGAATCGAGAACGGGTCGGCTACCATGTGACTGGCCTTGGCCCGGGCGAAGCGCAACGGATCGCGCAACACCTCCACCAGGTCGTGCTGCATCAGCAGCGTCTCGTACTCGTTGACCGTGATGCCGACGTTACGCTCGTTGGGGTCCACCACCAGGTCGACGCGGGCGCGGTCGATGCCGACTTGCGCGACCAGCTCGTTGATGCGTTCGAGCACGCCCAGTCGGGGGTCAGCCAGGTTGACGGCATCGATCGGGTGCTTCGACATCGGAATGGTCAGCGTCGTGCGCGCGACCACGGTTTCTTGGTCGTAGCCCACCACGGTGGTCTTGCGCTTGCGCATGGCGGCGTCGCTCTTGCCATCCAGCTCAATGAAGTAGACCGGGGCATCGGGCCGGGTGCGGTAGGTCACGCAGTTGCGCATGCCGGCACCGATGAAGGTCAGGTGCGAGTCGCCGTTGCGCGGCTCCACCACCTTCTGCTCGTCGGTCAGCTCAGAGCGCAGTTCCATCTGGTCGTGCCGGTACTCGCCGCCCTGCGGAAACAGCGCGTGGAAGGCACTGAAGAACTGCGACACCAGGTCCTGGTTGTGATGCATCCGCACCGACAGGCTTTGATCGAGATAGCCCGCCGTGGTGTGGAACGAGGTATAGAGGGCGCGCCGGTGCTTGCGCAGCAGGTCGCCCGCCTCCTGATTGATGCGCGAGTTGACGTCAATGGCCTCGAAGCGCCGTTGCGGCGCGAGGGTCAGGGTCAGTTCCGTGGGCTGTGTCGTCATTCAGATCGGGTGCCCGCCGGCCGCGGCGCCATCCCGGGCCACGAGGTCGGCTGCCGTGCATCCTCTTAGGCCGAGAATGCGGTCCAGCACGTCACCGACCACGCTGTCAGGGGTCGAGGCGCCGGCGGTAATCCCCAGGGTCTGGGACCCGACTGGCAACCACTCTTCGGTGCGGCTCTCGACGCTCGAGCCCGCCGGCCGGTGGCGGATAGCAGTGTCCTCGATACACCCAGGGTTGTCGATGTAACAGGTCCGCACGCGCGGGGCGCACATCCGCGCCAGCGCCTGCGTATTACTGCTGTTGTAGCCGCCGATCACGATCATCACGTCGAGACCGCCGTCATTGAGCAGGTCGAGCACGGCGTCCTGGCGTTCCTGTGTCGCGGAGCAGATGGTGTCGAACGCGCGGTAGTGCGATTCGACGTCGTCGCGGCCATGCCGTTCGACAATCGCGCGGCGCAGGGTTTCCTGCACCTTGAGTGTCTCGGTCATCAGCATGGTCGTCTGGTTGGCGAGACCCATGCGCTGCAGGTCGCGATCTGGATCGAAACCCGGGCTGGCGGCGTCGCTGAACTCAGCCATCAGTGCGGCCGCCGAGCGCCGGCCGAGAATGAATTCGCACAGCCGTTCGGTTTCAGCGACGTCGCGCACGCACAGGTACTGGCCACCGGCGTGGGTCAGCGCCTGCGAGGCGGTGGCGCGCGTTTCCTCGTGATAGTGCTTGCCGTGAATGATCACGGTGTAGCCATCGCGGGCGTAGAAGTGCACTTTCTTCCAGACATTGAGCACGCTGCCGCAGGTGGTGTCGACCAGCACGCATCCCTTGCTCTTGAGGTGATCGAGCTCGGGCACGCTGACCCCAAACGCCGGCAGGATCACGACGTCAGCGGCCCCGACCTTGGCGAAACGGGTCTCGGGATTGAGCGAGTCTTCGAGAATCTCGATGCCCAGATCGCGAATGCGCTGGTTGACGTCGGGGTTGTGGATGATCTCGCCCGACAGAAACACGCGCCGATCAGGAAACCGCTGCCGCGCCTGGTAGGCGTAGTCGACGGCGCGATCCACGCCGTAACAAAAGCCGAATTCCCTGGCCAGGCGGATGCGCAGTCCACCCGCGGACGCGTCGAAGCCCAGGGCCTTGAGACGATCGACCGTCCGGCTCTGATAGGCCCGCTCCAGCATCGGCAGGACCTCGGCTTTCAGGCCCAAGCCTTTCTGGAAATAAGTCTGTGACACTTACTACAAGTTTACCCCGAGGCTCCCCGCCGTCCAAGCCGCGAGTCTGCCCGGCACCAACAGCGCGGGCCGCGCCGGCAATAACCTGAGTTACCGGGGCTACTTCGACTACAACGCTGACAAGTTCGGCGTGCGGGTTGAACACCTGGCCGTCGAACCGAACTTCCTGCCCGAGATTGGTTTCGTGCGCCGCACCGACATGCGGCGGAACTGTGGCCAACTGCGCGACAGCGCCAGGCCGGCCACTCGTTCGGCAGCAACGTCCGGTTCCGCTGGGAGTACCGTCCCGGCAGCGAGCTGTTCGTCGTCTATACCGACGACTTCGATACCGATGCCAAGCCCAATATGGCATCGCTCCGCAACCGGGCGTTCGTGGTGAAGTTCAATCGCCTGTTCCGGCTGTAGACTTCTCTTGTGACGGTTGTCTTTGCCACCTGTGCCGACCAGCCTTTCATCGCCGCCGACGACCAGCTGCTGGCGGATGCGCTCGGCGCGCTCGGCTACCGGGTCGAGCCCGAGCCGTGGACCGACATCGATCCCGAGACGCAGCTGGTCTCTGACCCGGTGGTGCTGCGGTCGACGTGGGACTATCACCGCGTCCCGACGATGTTCACCGCGTGGCTCGAGGCGATGGCCGACTCGCGCCGCCCGCTGCTGAATCCAGCCGACGTGGCGCGCGGCAACATCGACAAGATCTACCTGCAAGGCCTCTCGGCTGCCGGCATCGCCATCCCTCGCAGTCGCTGGGTGGAGCAACCCGACGCCTCGGCACTCGCGGCCATCATGCGCGACGAGGGCTGGGCACAGGCGGTGCTGAAGCCACGGATCAGCGCCACTGCCCACGGCACCCTATTTATCGCAAACGACGCGCGGCCATCAGACGATGACCTGGCCCCGGCGCGGACCTCGGGTGCCCTCGTGCAGGAGTTCATCCCGGAGATTCGCGATCGCGGAGAAGTGTCGCTGATTTACGCCGGCCGCGTCTTCAGTCACGCCGTGCTGAAGCGCGCGGCAGATGGCGACTTCCGGGTGCAGAAGGATTTTGGCGGGGCGGTCGAGCCGTTGATGCCGTCGGCCGGCCTGCTGGAGTTTGGTGAAGCGGTGATGGCACAGGTGCCGGCCTCGTGCGCCTACGCGCGAGTGGACATCGTCGAGAGCGCGCGTGGTCCGTTGCTGATGGAACTGGAGCTGATCGAGCCGGAGCTCTACTTCAGCATCGTGCCCGGTTCAGCCGAGCGCGTCGCTCAGGCCATCGTGGCCCGCCTGGCTTAGGGCGTCGCGTGTTCCAGGATCAGGCCCACAGCCGTCGCGCGCTTGAACCCTTTCCAGTAGGTGTGGGTCTTCGTCGGCTTGCCGTCGCGGTCCATCGCAAACACGCCGTCTTTGCCGTTGGGCGTGGCCACCTCGAAGTACGCCTGCTTGCCGGATTCGCCCTTGAGATACCGGTCGAAGTAGGCCGTCGCGAAGTGATGAAAGATGTTGTTCATCCGCGCGGTATCCCACACCGCATCGGCATAGTGTGAGAACGCCGGCGCGGCGGTGCCCCCAGACGACCGATAGCTCTCGGCTGGTGCGGGCATCGGCGCCGCGGCGTTGTGATTCGCGTTCACGAACGTGAGCAGGTAACGATCCGCGTTCACGGCGCCCTGGTAGATCGCACGCGTCCCCTGCTCGTAACCCGACACGTCGTCGGCGCTCCCTGCCACGAACAGCACCGGTGTGCGAATGCCCTTCAGGCCGTCGAGATCCCAGAAGCCGCCCTGCATGCCCCACGGGCCAATGGCGATGGCGGCCTTGATGCGCGGATCGCGGGCCTGCTGGTAGGCGGGATTCGACGCGGCACGGGCGGCCAACAATTTGTTAGGCGGTGCTTGCGCGCCAGACACACTCGCGTCGCTGTAGCCGCCGCCAATCACATTGACGACCCCATAGCCGCCCATCGAGTAGCCGATGATGCCCGTGCGGCCGGCGTCGACGATGCCGCTGAGGAAGCTGCCGGAGCCGGGCTGACCGAGCCGACCGATCTCGTTGAGCACGAACAGCTGGTCGAACGAGCGGTTGTAGAGCGTGCTGGCGAACGCCTTCTGGTCGTCGTAGGTGCTGTCCTGGTGATCGACCGAGACGGTGACGAAGCCCTTGCTGGCCAGGTTCTCACCGATGTGACTCATCAGGTAACGGTTGCCGGGATAGCCGTGCGAGATGATCACGAGCGGATAGTTACCCGTCAGCGGCGCCGCATCGCGGACGGCCTTGCCGAGCATGGTCGCCGTGATGGCGGGGTCGCGCGTGATCACGCGGTACTCGCCGCCTGGTGGCTGGCCGTCCGCCAGTGCTGCCGGATACCACACCTCGAGCGTCAGTGTTCGGTCGTACTCCGCAACCAGTCCGCCCTCCTTGGTATTGAGGATGTCGGGACGCTTCCTGTCAATGACCTGGATGGTCCGCACGCCGATGTTGAGTGCGCCGTAGCTCGCCAGTTCCGGCGCACTTGGCGTCACGACATCAATGCGATTCTGCTGCGCCCACAGCGTCGCCGTTGCGCTTACCAGTATTAGTCCTACCATCAGTCGACGCATGCTGTGCTCCCGATTCACTTGGTGACCATCATGTGGACACGCGCCACATCGTGCATGTAGCCGCCCACCTTCGCAAACCGCTCCTGGGCGGCAATCGCAAGGGACTCGCGACCCTTCACCCGATCGCCAGTCGCCTCGAGGTAAAAGCCAACGTAGAGCCGGCCGAAGAACTGCGCCGACAAGTCAGCGCCCGCGACCGCCAAGACCTGCGCCGGGGTCGCCCGGCCCTGGAACATCTGGTAGACCTCGCGCATCGGCACGCGCGCATCGGGGCCTACCGGCAGAATCTGCGTGCGCGCCGCCTCGGGTGATTCCGCGCGAGCCACGCACAAGAAATGCCACGCCGCATTCTCCACATCGTCCGGGTTCACGGTCCGGTGCGAGATGAACATGTCGCGGCAGTCGCGAAAGCGGCCGGCATAGAACTGCGCGATGCCGCGCTGCCACAGCTCTGGGGCCTGGCCGGGAATGAGCTTGGCGAGTTGGTCGAACCCGGCCGCCGACTGCTCAGTGCGGCCGGCGCGGAAGTCGTCCACGGCCTTGGCCATGACCTCGCGAGGGTCTTGCGAGCCGGCGAACGTGGCCAGAAGCATAGCCAGCAGGTGGACAATCATCGCTGCAAATCATACAGCCACCGATGAGGCGGTACTCGAGCTCGTCAGGACAGGCTGTTCGCGCTGGCGTAGTCCTCGTAGGTGCCCTTGAAGTCGGTGATCTTGCCGTGGTCGAAGTGCCAGACGCGCGTGCCGACTTCTTCCATCAAGTCCTGGTCGTGCGTCACGAGCAGCACGGTGCCTTCGAACTTCTGCAGCGCGACGTTGAGCGCGTTGATGGCTTCGAGGTCCAAGTGGTTGGTCGGCTCGTCGAGAATCAGCACGTTTGGCTTCTGCAGCATGATCCGGCAAAACAACAGCCGCGCGGTCTCGCCGCCCGACAGGGCTTCGGTTGGCTTGAGGCCTTCTTCGCCGGTGAACAACATCTGCCCGAGCAGGCCGTGAATGTCCTGGCGCGAGGCGTCGGGATCGAACTGGTGCAGCCACGCCGCCGCGGTCAGGCCTTTCTGGATTTCGCCGGTATGGTCCTGCGCGAAGTAGCCGATCGACACCTCGTGCCCCCACTTGGTCTTGCCGGCATCGAGGTCGCTCTTCGACCCGACGTTGCCCGGCGCATCCGACAGCAACGCCTTCAGCATGGTGGTCTTGCCGGTGCCGTTACGACCGACCAGCACGATTTTCTCGCCACGGTTGATGATGCCGGTGAGGTCGGAGATGACCTCGAGCGAGCCGTGCGTCTTCGAGATCCCCTCGAACTCGAGCGCCGTGCGGCCTGACGGCCGGAGGCTGGTGAACTTGATGTACGGGCGTTGAATGTTCGAGCGCGCCAGCTCGGTGGTCTGCAGGCGCTCCACTTCCTTGCGCCGCGACTGCACCTGACTGGAGCGCGTGCCGGCCGAGAAGCGCTGGATGAAGTCCTGTAACTGCGCGATCTTCTTGTCACGCTGCTCGTTCTGCGTCTCGAGGCGCGAGCGAATCTGCGTCTTCGCCATCACCATGTCGTCATAGCCGCCGGTATAGGTGATGATGGTCTGGTAATCGATGTCGGCGGTGTGCGTGCAGACCGCATTCAGGAAGTGGCGGTCGTGCGAGATCACGATCAGCGTGCCGTCGTAGCGGATCAGGAAGTCGCGCAGCCAGTGGATCGAATCAAGGTCGAGGTGGTTGGTCGGTTCGTCGAGCAGCAGCGCTTGCGGATGCCCGAACAGCGCCTGCGCCAGCAGCACGCGCACTTTCTGGCCGCCCTGTAACTCGCTCATCGTCCGCTGGTGCACTTCGTCTGGAATGTCGAGGCCCTGCAGCAGGATGGCGGCGTTGCTCTCGGCTTCGTAGCCGTCTTCCTCGCCGACAATGCCCTCGAGCTCGCCCAGGCGCATGCCGTCGGCCTCGGTCATCTCGGGCTTGGCGTAGAGCAACTCACGCTCTTCAAGCGCGCCCCACAGCCGGCCGTTGCCCATGATCACCGTGTCGATTACGCGCAGCTTGTCGAAGGCGAACTGGTCCTGCTTCAGCACGCCCAGCTTCTTGGGGCGCACGACGTCGCCCTTCTGCGGCTGGTTTTCGCCGGTCAGCAGCTTCATGAAGGTCGACTTGCCCGAGCCGTTGGGACCGGAGAGGCCGTAGCGGCGTTCCGCCAGGAAGGTGGTGGTTACTTCGTCGAACAGAACCTTCGACCCGAAGCGCATGGAGACGTTATTAACGGAAATCACAACCGTTGATTGTACCACCGGGCCGGCGGATCACCGCCGCCTGACCGAACTCCTTTATGACCTGCACGTTCCGGCGAACTTCATCGGGTAACAGGTGGCGGTCGGCGACGGCGTAGCCGCGTCCGCCCGAGGCCACCCATTCGCCGATCGCCTGGCGCGAGTCGAAGCGATCGATCTCGGCGGTTCGTTCGGAACTGCGCGGGTTGCCCAGCACCGCGAGGTGCAGCCAACCGCCGTCTGCACCGGCAATACCGAGCGCGAGACCACGGCGTGAAGGGCCAGTGCGCCGAAGATGGCCAGCGGGTAGATCGCGAGATAGCCCATTTTGTAGGCCATGTACGGAGTCTCCGCGCCGATGCTCTTCGACATGAACCACAGCGTGATCGTCTGCACGACAATCGCCAGCAGGAATGTGATCGTCACCTGTGTACGGCGGGTCGCGATCGCCCAGACCAGGCCTACCACAGCCAACACCGGGAACACCCACCCCAACACCGCCAGCGACGGCTGAAGCACTGCTCCACTCGTGCGCACCAGCAGGGTCCAGCAGCGGCGGTCCAATCAAGACCGGCCACGCACGGCGTGTAGTGCGCCATTTCGCCCATTGCGACCTCAAGCGCGCGATCGTGAACCAGGTGACGCGCGCGCTCGATGTAGTCCACGAGCAGCAGGTGATGCGTGAGATCGGAGCCGTGTCCCGGTGGCAACAGCAACGGCCACGCGATGCGCAACAGCCACGCCGTGACGGCGGCAACCACACCGGGCTGAGATCAACGCCTACTCCCGGGGCTGGACCTGGCCGATTGGATCGGTCGATGGCGAAGACTGGTCGTGCGGTGAGTTGAGCAAGCAGTGGACCGGCAAAAAGTGCGGGCGGTAGCCGCGCCGCCGGTATAATCCGGCGATGACGCTGTCAGCTGGCTCTCGCTTTCGCGGCAATGCCCCCGCGCGCCGGCTCCTTGCCGTCGCCCTTCTCGTCGTGGCCCTCACGGCATCGCCTGGCGCCACGCCAGGTGATCTTGATCCGACGTTCGGGAGCAGCGGCAAATACCTGTCGACCGCATACGGACTGTCGATGTTCGGGCCCAGCGTGGCGGTGCAACCCAATGGCGTCATTGTCGCGGCCGGCAAGCACTTCACCGGTCTCGATGACGACTTCGCTGTGCTGCAGCTCAACCCCTCGGGCGGACTCGTCAGCATGAGCACGGCGGCATTTGCCAGCAACAAGAACGAAGACGCCAAGTCGGTGGTGGTGCTTCCTGATGGCCGCTTCCTGGTGGGCGGTGAAGGCAACGCGGGCGGCTATGCCCAGCACGGCGTCATCCGATTCATGGCCGATGGCACGGTCGATGACAGCTTCGGCAACGACGGCCGGGCCAGCATCGACTTCGGCCGCCTCAGCCACATTCATGCCATGGCCCTGCAGGCCGACGGCAAGCTGGTGGTGGTCGGGGAATCGTACGGCGGCACGAACTCGGCGCGGCTGGCCATGGCCCGCCTCAAAACCGATGGCACACTCGACACCACGTTTGGCACAGCGGGCCTGGTCCAGACGTCATACGGCGAGACCACCAGCACCCACGCGGTGGTGATCGCTCCCGACGGCAGCATCACCGTCGGCGGTTACGTCGGTGAGTCGATCAACGGCGATGCCTCGGCGTGCTTCGTTGCCCGCTACCGCGCCACCGGCACCGCCGACACCAGCTTCGGCTCTAACGGCGTGACCATCGTCGCCGTGGGCAGCGGCCACAAGAACTACTGTCACTCGCTGGCGCGGCAAGACGATGGCATGGTCGTGCTGGCGGGGAGCATCGTGCGCAATCGCATCGGCGACTTCATGATGATGCGGTTCACCACCAGCGGCGGACTGGATCCGTCATTCGATGGCGATGGCATCGTCAGCACGACCTTCCCGGGCCGGGCGCCAATCAGCAGCGAGGCGAACGCGGTGTTGCTGCTGCCGGATGGCAAGCTCGTGCTAGGCGGCCAGGCCGATGGCCAGTTCGCACTGGCCCGCTACTCCTCGTCTGGGGCGCTCGACCCGGCATTCGGCACGGGCGGACTAATGAGCTTCGCGTTCGGCCGTGGCGTCGACGACCAGATCAAGTCGCTGGCGCTGCAGCCCGACGGCAAGATCGTGGCGGCCGGATTCACGCGAGACGGCAGTCACTTCAACCTGGCGGTGGCGCGGTTGCTCAGGGATTAGGCTTCGGGATGTCGAGGGACAACGGGCGCCAGTGATCTTGAGCGAGAGGCCGCCGATCGAGCGCGCCCGGGCCGACGATGTCGGCAATCTGCTTCCAGTCCAACGCGAACCACGACGGCAGGTCGGCGCGCAGGCGTCGCTGCGCCTCCACGTCGGCGGCGGTCACCGGCAGATCCCGATCGAGATCGAGTAGCCGCTCAGCGGCCATGGGTTAACTGCTCCCATCGGTCGGACATGTCCGCTTTCACGAAGTAGCCACGCGCCTCGGCCAGGTCCGTCCCCGGGAGCGACAGCAGGTAGGCGATATCCGCCAGGTCCTGGGGCGCGCGATCGGGTGCGTTCTTCATGGCTTGCACCTTCATGGCAATCAAGTGCTCCGCACGGGGGACCGACACAGACTGTCCTTGAGGACCTGGTAACGATCGCAGGGACGCAAACAACTGGCGCGCCGTGCCGCCATCCACATAGATGAAGTCCACACGCCCCCACTGTGAATCGGGGTGCCGATGGTTCGAGAAACCCGTGGATCGATAGAGCGTGACGTAACCGGCAGCCTCGAAGCCCGACACCACCGTGTCTTGCGCGGCCGCCTCGGTGACCACGTCGAGGTCCAGGGTCATGCGCGGATTGCCATAAGCAGACAGCGCCACGCCACCAGCGACCGCCCACTGCCAGTTGCCCGCCGCCAGCACGGTGCCCACCCGATCGAGCGTCTCCCCGAAGTTCACTGGTCGAATTCTGGCACAACCGGGGTTATCGCAGGACGTTGCTCTTCTCCGCCTGCGCCACCAGTTTTTCCGCATCGTCCGGCAGCAAGAACCGCTCGGCCACCGCTCGCGCCGCGGCGGCCTTGACGCGCGCAACGTATGCATCGTGGCTGCCGTAGCGCTCTTCCAGTGACAGACGAGGATCACCCGAGGCCAGGCGTTGCGCCTTGGTCTGCGCGAATGGAATGTAGCCGCCACCAAGCGCCTGGATGGCGCCCTTGAAGAACCCGCGCGCGATGGGATTCCATCCGGTGTACGTGCCAAGCGGCGCCTCGAGCAACACGCTGCGAACACCCGCCAGCTCGTTGCCGTCCGCATCAACGCGCGGCACCAGCATCGGCAGTGTCTGCCGGACGATGGGCGGTTGCAACGAGACGATGCCCGACACGTCGGCATTCTTCAAACCGGGGCCGAAGTCATATTCGTAGAACGGCACGATCACGCCGTCAGGAAGAGAGACCCCGGGAATCAGCGGAAACCCCAGCGCTGCTTGCGTTGGCGGCACCAGGTCGCCGCGGTCCAGCCGCGGGTAACGGCTTGGCGGTGGCGGCGCGTCTTTCGCCACCCAGTCGACGAGCGCGTGCATCAGCGCGCGGTTGGTATCGGCAGATGGGTTGGGGTTCGCGGCCAGCTGGCAACACGCATCAGTAGCCACGTCCACATTGAACCCACCCTGGCCGCCGCCGTGACGAGTGCTTGGCGAGTAATAGCGGCGGACGTTGGCCGGGAGCGGAATGTCGCGGTCCGCGCGCGTGCCGACCAGGTTGGGCGAGGCCCGCAACGAGTAGAACTCGGCCGAGCCGAAGGTCTCGACAATGCGCGGGCACGTCTCGGTGGCCGCGCAGCGCGCCAGCAGTCCGCCGGCTAGGCGGCCGCGCGCCTGGTCGGTGTAGTCGCTCCACCACAACATGCCTTCGCTGCCGGCCTCGAACATTTCGGCCGCACCGCTCGGGGCGCTGAAGCGGATGTTCATCGCCAGTTGTCGCGCCGCGATGTTGGGGTTCATGCCGTCGAACACGCGGCGGCCGGCTTCGTCCTGGTTGAAACCCAGGTGCAACAGGCTCCGCAGGTAGTTCCCCGACTGCGAGTTGCCTTGCGCGATGGTGTGCCGCACGGTCGCGCCGAGTGGATTACCGGCGGAGCCGTGGCGCAGGAACGCGATCAAATCGCGAGTGGCGGCGAAGCCAATGCCGTGGACCGGCGGATCCTTGGCGGTGTAGGTCAGCTCGTAGAGCGATGCGGGATCGAAGCCGCCCTTCAGGCACACCTTGTCAGGCGCCGCGGTCCCTGGAAACGGTGTCGCCGTGCAATCGGCAAACGCCCACTCGTCGGCGCGCAACGGCACGCGGCTGCCAGTTTCGGATGGGCGTCGAGTCAGCGTCGCCTTGGTGGTGTCGAGGCTGGCCGGTGTCGCCGTGCCGGTCACGCGGCCACGAATGATCGCCTGAGTAGTGGATCCGGCAGGCGCGTCGGCGATGCGCGACATCACGGGGCCAGTGATGCTGGAACCATCTGCGTTCCTGGCGATGGGCGTCACCATCGTCTCGATGCCGGCGCGGGCAGCAATGTCGGCCTGCCATCCACTTGCGACCAGCACATGGCCTTGCGCCCGGAAGTCGGCGAAATAAGCGCCACCCTCGATCCCCGAGCGACCGCGGTTTGGCACCTGGTAGAAGAGCACACCCGTGGCGCCCGTCATGTCGACCGGCTTCAGGATGGTGAACGTCGCCGAATACTCGACCTGGCCCCGCGTGTTGCGGGGGGCGTGCTCGATGTCGGTGATGATGGCGTTGAGGGGATGCCCGGCGTTCAGCTCGCCATAGAAACGACCCGTCAGCTTCTCGTACGGCCGGCCCGCATTGGCAAACGCCTCGCGTTTCTCGACCACGAGCTTCACCACATCGGCGTGGGCCGAGGAGGCGAACAGCAACACGCATGCGGCGAGGCAGACTGAGCGGAAGGTCATATGCGTTCGGGCTCCATCACCTTCTCGACGACTTTCCCGCTTTCCAGGCTGACGTATGATCACGCCGCTCTGCGAATCCGCGGACGCGGTCGGCAGGTACCGCAGCTTCGGCCGTGGCTTGCCGGTGACCTCGGCCATGTAGCGGATGAAGGCGGTGTTGAAGCCGCCGCCGGCAATCAGGCTCGTCGCCAGGGGCGCGACCATTGAGTTGGTGGTGAATTCGCGGCGTTCCATGGACAGTTATGTATACGTCATCCCGCCGCCCCGTGCCACGCGATCCCTGATCCCGACTCCTCATCCCTGAGTACAATTGCCCTGTGGCTCCCAACGACCTGCGCCCATTCGCCCATCGGGATTGGGCCTCGGCCGCTCGCGCGAAGCAACAACACTGGGTTGACTGTTTCCAACGCGACGGGTCGGCACCAGCACGACACGCCGCCACGGTGCTGCTCGAACACGCCCGCCGCCTGGTAGCCGTGGCCCCGGCAGACGATCGCGCCGGCGACTTCGCCCACCATGTCGAGGTCCGCGACTGATTGGATCGCGCCGCCCGTGCGTTCGCCCGTCGCTGATCTGCTCGCGGATCTGGGTCGTGCGCTCAATCGATGGGGTGCAGGTTCCGGTGATCGAGATGGCCGACCTCGTGGTGCTCAAGATCCTGGCCAGTCGTCCCAAGGATCTCGACGACGTGGTCTCGCGACTGAGGATTCATCCCAATGATCTCGACAGCGTGCGTGTGCGCACCGTCCTGAAGATGCTCGAAGACGCGCTTGGGCAAAGCGACCTCCTCAGCGCACTTGAGCAATGTCGATCGCGGTCGCAAGCGGCCGGCTAACAGAGTTCCCGCCCATGTCTACGAAAGAAGTTCTCAACCCGGCCGTCAACCTGATCGAGTGGCTGGAGCGGATTGCCAGCGACCGCACCCTGCTGCGGTCGCTGCCTACCGAGGCGCGCCACCGCTTCCACCGCGCGATCACGACCTTGTCGGAGATCGATCCGCACGCGAAACGCAAGCGGCAGAAGGCCGTGAAGGCCGCGGGCGTCAGGAAGGCCGAAGCCGTCTTGAACGACACCGGCATCCGCGCCTTGCGGCGCCGGCCGATGATCACCACGCCCAACGTGTTTCCTCCCGCGATGGAGCAGGTGGTCAACTCAGGCAACTCTGAAGGGTTGCCTCCACCTCCACCTTCGGTCGATCGTGTCTGCTATGTCTGCAAGCAGCCGTACTCGGAGCTCCACCATTTCTACGATCAACTCTGCCCGTCGTGCGCAGAGATCAACTTCGCCGCGCGCGGCGAACTGGCGGACTTGCGTGGGCGAGTCGCGCTGCTCACCGGCGGCCGCGTAAAGATTGGCTACCAGGCCGGCCTGAAACTGCTGCGCTGCGGCGCGCACCTGATCGTGACGACGCGGTTTCCGCGCAACTCGGCCGAACGGTACGCGCAAGAGCCCGACTTCGGCGAGTGGGCTCATCGCCTCGAGATCTTCGGGCTCGACCTGCGCCACATTCCGAGCGTTGAGGCCTTCTGCCGCGACCTGAACGCCACCCGCGATCGGCTGGACTTCATCATCAACAACGCCTGCCAGACGGTCCGTCGTCCGCCCGAGTTCTACACCCACATGATGGCGGCTGAGCTGACGGCGGCGACCGACCAGCCGGAACACGTGCGGCGGCTGCTTGGCGCGAGCCCGCAGCCGGTGGCCCAGGCGCAACTGGCGGCCACGGGTGTGATCGCGGCCCAACTGTCGCAGGTGCCGCTGCTCGCCGAGGAACTGCTCGCGCGATCAAGCCTGTTCCCGGCCGGGCAACTCGACCACGATCTGCAGCAGGTAGACCTGCGCGACCAGAACTCGTGGCGCATGCTGCTGGCCGACGTGCCCACGGTCGAGATGCTGGAGGTGCAGTTCGTGAACGCGATGGCGCCGTTCCTGTTCAACGCGCGGCTGAAGCCGCTGATGCTGCGCACCGCCGAGCGCGACAAGCACATCGTGAACGTCTCAGCAGTCGAGGGACAGTTCTATCGCGCCTTCAAGACCACGCGGCATCCGCACACCAACATGGCGAAGGCGGCGCTGAACATGATGACGCGGACGGCGGCGACCGATTACTTCAACGACGGCATCCACATGAACAGCGTCGACACCGGATGGGTGACCGACGAGGATCCGATCGAAATCGCGACCCGTAAGGTCGCCGAACATCGCTTCCATCCGCCGCTCGACATCGTCGACGGCGGCGCCCGCATCGTCGCGCCCATCGTCACCGGGTTCAAGACCGGGACGCACGTGTGGGGGCAGTTCCTGAAGGACTACAAGCCGACGCCCTGGTAGCGCTAAGATTGCCCCATGCTGAAGATGCGCGTGGGACTAGTGGTGGGATTAGCGTTTGCGCTCGGGGCATCGCTCGGCGCCTCGGATAATTGGACGCGCTTTCGCGGGCCGAACGGTCTCGGCGTCTCGAACGCCACCAACCTGCCGGTGGACTTTGGTCCCACCAAGGGCGTCAGGTGGAAGACGACGCTGCCGCCGGGACACTCGTCGCCGGTGCTGACCAACTCGCACATCTTCCTGACCGCGCACTCGCCACAGAAGGACGCCTACAAGCTGTTCGTGCTGGCGCTCGATCGCAAGAGCGGCAAGCCACTGTGGCAGCACGAAGTGCCGCGCGTGCAGCCCGGCCGCCGCGAGAACGTGAATGGGCCTGCCTCGCCAAGCCCGGTCACCGACGGCAGCAACGTCTACGCGTTCTTCCAGGACTTCGGCCTGATCAGCTACACCGCCGACGGCAAGGAACGCTGGCGCCTGCCGCTCGGGCCGTTCAACATGTTCTACGGCTTCGGCGCGTCGCCGATTCTCGAAGACGGCCTGATCATTCTGCCCGTTGATCAGGACACGGACCCGTATCTGCTCGCGGTGGATGCGAAGACCGGCAAGCAGAAGTGGCGGGTCTCGCGGCCGCATGTCATCTCGGGCTACTCGACGCCGACGATCTGGCGGCCGAAGACCGGCCCCGCGCAGATCATCGTGCCTGAATCGTTCCAGCTCACCGCGTATTCGATGGTCGATGGCGCGAAGCTGTGGTGGGTGCGCGGCCTCGCGTGCGAGATGAAGTCGGTGGCGAGCATCGACAGCGACACGCTCTACGTCAACGGCTGGGGCTTCGGTCAGAACCAGGCCGGCACGCAGGTCCCGACCGTGGACTTCGCCACTGGGCTCACGACCTACGACGCCAACAAGGACGGCTTCGTCGGTCGTGACGAGATCAATGGCACCGGCACCATGGACCGCATGTTGCGGCCCAACTACGGCTTTGACGCGTTTGACGGCAACCGCGACGGCAAGCTCGACACGAAGGACTGGGATACGTTCCGCGCCATGCTTGCCGCCGAGAACGGCTTGATGGCGATCAAGCTGGGTGGCTCAGGCGACATGACCGGCACCGCGGTGAAGTGGCGGTACCTGCGGCCCGTACCGCAAGTCCCCTCCACTGTTCTCTACCAGGGCGTGCTCTACATGGTGAATGACAGCGGCATTCTGCTGTCGTTCGACCCGAAGACCGGCAATATCCTGAAGCAGGGGCGCCTCAAGGGCGCCATCGACAAGTACTTCGCCTCGCCGATTGGCGCCGACGGCAAGATCTGGCTCGCCAGCCAGGACGGCACCATCTCGATCGTCACCGCCAAGGGCGACTGGGAGATGGTGCAGGTCAACACGCTGGACGACGAGGTGTTTGCGACGCCGATTCCGGCGGATGGCGAGCTGTTCGTGCGCACGCGCAGCGCGCTCTACAACTTCGTGAAATAGATGACCAAGATCACTGTCGCTCTGCTGCTCGTGTTGCCGTTGCTGGAGCAGCGGCCGCTCGACCTGCGCGACAAGAACTTTCGCGCCTCGTCCGAGCTGGTGACCACCGCCGTCACCGTTCGCGATGCCGACGGCCGGCTGGTGAAGGACCTCACGCAGGCCGACTTCACGATCGAAGAAGACAGCGCGCCGCAGAAGATTACCCAGTTCAGCAAGCAACGCGTGCCGGTCAGCCTGTCGATGGCACTCGACATCAGCGACAGCATGCGCGGCCAGCGCATGGTCGACGCCCGCGGCGCGCTGGGCAACTTCCTCGACAATCTGCTGGCGCCCGATGACGAGGCGGCGCTGCTCGGCTTCAATCACGAGGCCAAGATGATTGCGCCGTGGACCACCGAGCGCGGCGGCATGCGCGCCAGGCTCGACACCATCATCCCGTCAGGCGGCACCGCGCTCTACGACGCCATCGACGTGGCACTGCCGATGTTCGAGTCACGCCTGCACCCGCGCGCCGCCATCCTGCTGGTGTCGGATGGCGCCGACACCGCCAGCGATGCGACGCCGACCTTCTTGAAATACAAGCTGGTGCGCAGCGACGTGTTCCTCTATGCGATTGGCATCGACTCGACTGAGGCGCGCAACTCGCAGCGCATCAACCAGTACACGCTAGGCGAGCTGACCGCCCAGGGCGGCGGCTACACAGAGATCATCCGCAACGCCACCGAACTGGGACCGGCCACCGAGCGGATTGCCGAGGAACTGAATCACCAGTACATGATCGGCTACACGCCGGCGACGAAGGGTGATGGCAATCTCCACACGGTCAGGGTGAAGGTGTCGAACCCGAGCTACAAAGTCCGCGCCCGGCGCGGGGTCGTGCGTTAGTCAGGTGCGAGCTGGCTTCAGTGGATCCGACTTTACTCATGAGTAAAGTTTGGTGTCCTGTGCTTTACCCGTGTCGCCATGCTCAGACCCCGCCCTGGCCAAGCCGGCTTCCCGAGCGACCGACCGGCGGCCCATGCCCCGGTCGGTCGTCTGTCTAGAACTTCAGCTGCGCGGCCAGCCGCATCGTGCGTGGCTGGAGGATGTCCAGCGGCGTGCCAAGCGACGAGCCGAACGTGATGTTCTGGTTCTTGACGTAAGAAGAGTTGACGATGTTGAAGAGGTCGACCTGGCCGGATATCTGGTACTTGCCGACCCGGAAGATTTTGCGAACGCCCATATCCAGCTGATTCTGCCGTTCGTAGTACTGCTGGCCCGGGGCCACCAGGTCAAGGACGTAGGTGGCCAGGGTCTGGTTCGGGATGACCAGTTCACCCGGCCGGCACGGCGCAATGCAACTGGCGGCGTAGCGGGTCGTGGGCGAGATATTCCAGCGCGTGAACAGCGGCGCGCCGTTGTAGCTCTGGAACGCGACGTTCAGCTGGATGTCGTACCACGGCATCCGGTACGACCCGGCGAGCTTGAACTGGTGCAGGAACGGCATGTCGAGCTGGCCCTGGTCGCAGAAGTGGAAGTCCGATGCCGGAAAGTTGTTCGCCTGGCTCTCGATCGCATCGCAGCGTGTGTCGACGATCCGGTCCAAAGTCCAGCCGCCAAAGAAGTTGAAGCCGCCGACGCGGGCCGTGAAGCCGGTCTGGACGCCGCCGTAGGTGCGATTGCGCAGGTCGCGATCGGGCGAGTTGATGTCGAGGCGGTCGACCTTTGCGCGCAGGGCCGGATTCAGGTTGTACGCCGGCAGCACCTTGCCGTCAAGCGGGCTCACGACGTTGACGACGGTGTAGTCAGACGGGCTCCAGCCGAGGTTCTGCGTCAGGCGCATGTTGTGCGTGGTGCGTCGGAAATAGCCGAAATTCACTGACAGGCCTGTGACGACTTCGTGTTGCACCTGGGCGGTGTACTCGTAGTCGTACTCACGCTTGATGTTCTTGTCGGGGCGAATGGTCTGCACGGGCAGCCCGAACGCGGCGTTGTTGCTTGGTCCGATCTCGTTGTCCTGGGCGAGGTTATCGCCATTGGTGTCACGCCATGTCCGCGTGTCGCTCTGGAGCGCCAGCGGATTGTAGCGGGCTGGGAAGCTGGTGGTCTGACCGGCCATGTACTTGCCGAACGTCGCCTTGATCGCCGTGCGACCCGTGCCAAACACGTCGTACGAAACGCCGAGGCGCGGCGCGACGTCGAACCAGCTCGGCACCCCGGCCTGGGCAGAGTATTTGCGCTCCGGCGCGAAGCGCCCGGCGCCGGCGACCTGGTCCTTGATTTGGGCGACGAACCGCTCGAAGCGGACGCCCATGTTCATCGTCACGCGGTTCAGCGTCCACGCGTCCTGCACGAACATGCCGAGGTTGGCGTCCAGATACTCGTTCGACCGGACTGGCGTGCTGTAGACGCGCACCGAGTCGGGCACGCCGTTGCGATAGAGCTGCACCAAGTCGCCGTTGATGTCATATTCGAGCACGTAGTCGCCGTAGGTCCAGTTCATACCAGCCTTGAAGGAGTGGCTGCCGGTGACGTACGACATTATGCCAGTGGCCGTGTGCGCCTTCGGGTCGATGCCATTGGCAGGCGTCACGCGGCCATCATACGCTCGCAGTGTGATCAAGTCGCTCTTGCCGATCTGGCTGAACCATTCGGGCGAGTTGCGAGCTTTCTGAACGCCAGGCTGATAGCCGATGTAGAGGTACTCGACGTTGGTCGAATAACCGGCTTCGACGAGCATCCGGTTGCTAATCGTCGACGTCCACTTCGCCTGCCCGGTGTAGTAAAGGGCGTGTTGCGGTTCGCGGCGGCCGGCCGCAGTATCCCACTCGGCGACCGCGCCGCCAATTACTTCATGCCCTTTGAATTTCGGATAACGGTCGTGGTAGATGCTGAACTTGTTCTTGCCGTTCACCTGCCACGTCAGGCGGACCATCTGATTCTGAATCCACTGGTCTTCGACGCCGGTGCCAACTTCGCCACTCTTCGCGAAGTAACTGCCCGGGATGACGGAATCGGTGGCGATGCGCCGCCAGCTGGCAAAGAACCAAAGCTTGTCTCTCTTGATCGGCCCGCCGACGCCAAAGTTGAAGTCCTGGATCTTGGCGACACGCGAGCCGGTACGCAGGCCGCGCGCGCGGAGTTCATCGGTGACGTTGTTGGCCTGCCATCTGCCGTCAGTCCCGCCCACAAACGCCTGCCCGGTGAAGACGTTGCCGCCATCTTTCGGAATCATGTTGATGCGGACGCCGCCAGTGGAGACGTCGGCGGTGATGCCG
>NSIL01000037.1 GCA_002737365.1 Acidobacterium sp.
AGTGATCCTGTTCAACCCCGCGTGAGTTTCCGGTACTTGATGCGATGCGGCTGGTCGGCCTGCGTGCCGAGACGGCGCTTGCGGTCGGCCTCGTAGTCCTGATAGTTGCCTTCGTACCACACCACCTGGCTGTCGCCTTCAAAGGCGAGGATGTGCGTGGCAATGCGGTCGAGAAACCAGCGATCGTGGCTGATCACCACCGCGCAGCCGGCGTAGTTGAGCAGCGCCTCTTCAAGTGCGCGCAGCGTGTCCACGTCCAGATCGTTGGTCGGCTCGTCCAGCAACAGCAGGTTGCTGCCTTTGCGCAGCAGCTTGGCCAGGTGGACGCGGTTGCGTTCACCACCAGAGAGCGTCCCCACCTTGCGCTGCTGCTGGCCGCCCTTGAAGTTGAACCACGAGACGTAGGCCCGCGACGCCACCGTCTTCTTGCCCATCTCGAGCTCGTCGAGGCCGTCGGTGATCTCGTCGTAGACCGACTTGTTCGGATCGAGTGCGTCGCGGGACTGATCCACGTATCCGACTTTCACCGTCGTGCCGAGCCGCAGCGTCCCGCCGTCCGGTTGCTCCTGCCCCGTGATCAAGCGGAACGTGGTCGTCTTGCCGGCGCCGTTGGGACCGATCACGCCGACAATCCCGGCCGGCGGCAGCGTGAAATTGAGATCGTCGAACAGCACCGTCTCGCCGAACGCCTTCTTCAATCCGCGTGCTTCAACGACGATGTCGCCGAGGCGCGGACCGGGCGGGATGTAGATCTCCACCGTGTCGACCTTCTTGGCCGTGTCTTCGGCGAGCAGGTCTTCATAGGCGTTCAAGCGCGCCTTGCCCTTGGCTTGGCGGGCGCGCGGCGACATGCGGATCCAGTCCAGCTCTCGCTGGAGCGATCGCTGGCGCTTGCTCTCGGTCTTCTCTTCGACCTGCAGCCGGTTCGACTTCTGCTCGAGCCAGCCCGTGTAGTTGCCCTCGTAGGGAATGCCGCTGCCGCGGTCGAGTTCGAGAATCCAGCCGGCGACATTATCGAGAAAGTAGCGGTCGTGCGTAATCGCGACGACGGTTCCCGGGTAGTCCTTGAGGAACCGTTCGAGCCACGCCACCGACTCGGCGTCGAGGTGGTTGGTCGGTTCGTCGAGCAGCAGCAGGTCGGGCGACAGCAGCAGCAGCCGGCACAGCGCGACGCGACGGCGCTCGCCGCCAGACAGCGTGCTGACGTTGGCATCGGGCGGCGGGCAGCGCAAGGCTTCCATCGCCAGGTCAAGCCGCGAGTCGAGGTCCCAGGCATTGGTCGCGTCAATGCGGTCCTGCAACCGCGACTGCTCGTCCATCACCTTGTCCATCTCTTCAGGCGACAGGTCCTCGCCAAGCTTGATGTTGACCGCGTCATAACGATCGAGCAGCGCCTTGATTTCGGCGACGCCCTCCTCGACGTTGCCGCGCACGTCCTTGTCGGGATTGAGGACCGGCTCCTGTGCCAGGTAGCCGATGCTCACGCCCTGGCCGGGGAACGCTTCGCCGACAAAGCTGGTTTCGACGCCGGCCATGATCTTCAGCAGCGTCGACTTGCCGGCACCGTTCAGGCCAAGCACGCCAATCTTGGCGCCGGGCAGAAACGACAGCCAGATGTCTTTAAGGACCTGAGCGTCGGGGGGATAAACCTTCCCGAGCCCCTTCATGGTGTAGACGAATTGAGGTGCCATCGGAACTAATGACTATAACAGACGGGATCCGGGGGCTGGCGTCCGGAATCCGGGGCCCGGGACCCGGGCCGTCAGGGAACCTGAATCAGCTCGATCGCCTCTCGGCTCGGGCCCGCGACTGCTGGTTCACTCCCGCGCGCGCGTCAGCGACTGCTCGAACGCACGCAGCAGCTCAGGCTCTTCCTTCAGCTCCGCAAACAACGCCCCGTATCGCCGAATCCGCTCGACCTCCAGGTCCGCCCCCTGCCTCCGGACGATGCCCTCGATATCCGCGACATCACGCGCGCGGCCGGCGACCAGCTTGTAGATCACAAGGTCCTCAGCCGAGCACGTCACGATGGAGGCCCCCGCTCCGATGTTCCAGGCCGACGATCGCTCGAGGATCTCGACCTCGAATGCGCTGCCAGCAAGTCCAATATCCGCGGCCACCCCGTTGGAAGACCGAATCAGCAACACGCGATTGGCGATCGCGAACGCGCGTGCGTCGGGCTGCCTGGGACTGAAGGTCGCGGCTCACCCCATCGCTGCACGGCCAGCCCGCCAATGACGCACGATCGGATTCCCCCGGCGGATAGCACGGCTTGGATCTCAACGGCCGCCTCAATCAGCGCCGGCTCGGTCATGCCCTGTCACGCCCGCGCAGGAGCGCAAAAGCTCGCTGCTGCAGCACGATCGCTTCCCCATCGTCGCCCGCAACGCCCGGCTGCCACAGGGCGAGCAAGTCGAGAGACTGCCGTCTCAAATCGTCTTCTGACGTCGCCAGCAAACGCGCCCATCGCTCCGCCTCCAGGATCGGCCCGACCACCTTCCAGTGATCGACCCACTGGCGCATCTCGGCTCTCGCCTCGGCAGTCGGCGACAGAGCCGATGGGCGAGCGTGCCCGCTGTCACTCATGGGCACAGTCTACCGTCGTCAGGCGCAACGCGATAGCATTCCCACACCCATGCCATCACCCGGCCGCAACGACCCCTGCCCCTGCGGCAGTCGACGCAAGTTCAAGCACTGTTGCGGCAACGCTGCCCAGCCGGTGACCGGTCTGCCAACTCCGGCCGACCGCACTGCCGGCTACGCCCTGCTCGACCGTCTGGCCGCCCTGCCCAGATTCGCCGAAGATATCCGCCTGGCGTTCAGCATGGTCTGGCGCGACCTGCCGGACGCCGATCTTGGCCGGTTGATGGAGACCCAGGCCCGCGATCTGTTCCTGGAGTGGCTCTGGTTCGATTATCAATTTCACACGGGGCAAACACTCGCCGAGTACGCCCTAACACGACACGCCGCTGACGTCGGCCCTGGCACACGTCAGTTCCTGCAGGCCACCGCGGCGGCACCCTTTCGGCTCCTGCAAGTGGTTAAGGTCGAACCGGGCGCGCGAGTCCACGTTCGCGATGTCATTGACAAGGGTGCCACGATCGTTGTCTTGGAACGCCGCGGCAGCGAGCAATTGGTCCGCCACGACGTGTTGGTCACCCGCATTGCGGCCTACGGCGACGAGCAACAGTTCGAAGGGCTGATGCTCCTGCTGGGCGTGGCAGACAAGACCGGGATTGCCGCGGCCGTTCGCCGCATCCGTCGCCGAATTACCCACGAGCTGTCGGACGATGCCGAGCGGGACGCCATGCTGCGCATGGCCGGCTGCGCCACGATTGTGATGGAAGTGATCGATCTATTCAACCGGCCGCAGCCTAAGGTCACGGTTGGTGGGTCTGAGATGGCCCTCGCCGACGCCCTCTTCACCGTGGTCAACCTGGACGACACCAGGGCCGCCCTCGACCGTGCCGCCGACCTCGAACAGGTTGAGGGCGGGTCCGAATCGCCCGGCGAACTGGCACGATACACCTGGCTCGAACGGCCTCGCCTCGAGGATGATGGACCGATTCGCGTCCTCGGCAGCGTCGTCCTCGAGCGTGCCACGCTTCGAGTCGAGACCATGTCGATGACGCGGGCGCGACTCGCGCAATCGCACTTCTCCGCGGTGATCCCAAGAACGGCCGTTCGCTTCAAGGCCATCCAGGTAAGGAACATGCAGGCGGCGCTGGCCGAATCGCGGGCGCGGCCGAGAACAGCGGAACCGGAGATTCCGCCGGAACTGGTGGCACAAATCCAACGGGACTTCTACGAGAAACACTATCGGGAGTGGCTCGACATCCCGGTTCCGGCACTTGGCCATCGCACGCCGCGCGAGGCAGCCGGGGTGAAGAAGTTACGCGCGAGGCTGGTGATATTGGTGGAGGGAATCGAGGTGCAGGCCGCGCGCCAGGCGAAAGAACGAGAAGGCTTCGACGCTCGCTTCCTGCGACGAGAATTGGGCCTACCGAGTCTCGATTAGCTCGATCGCCTCTCGGCTCGGGCCCTCGATCATCAGCGCCCGGAACTCACCCACCGTGTACGGCTGTTGCAGGAAGGTCACGCCGCCGGCGCGCAGTTTGGCGACCCACGCGTCGAGGTCGGTGACGCTCAGGGCGATGTGGTCCATCAGGTGGCCGCGGGTCGGCGCCGCGGGCGCGCTGCCCTGGTTCATGTACCAGAACAGCGACACGTCGCCAAAGGTCGTGCTGGTGATCGACGGCGTGCGATACATGCCGGTGTGATCGAGCGCCGGCCAAGTGCTGTCGGGACCGCGCTCGACGCGGCAATTCTCGGCCGTGCGGATCGACTGATTCGCGGCGGGGCGAACCGGCACGTTCAAGTGGGTCTGGTACCAAATCTGCGCGCAGAACGGCTGGTCCTGGAACATGTGAACGTGATTGAACCGCTCGGCCGGCATGTTGCCCTGGTACTCGACCATGGCATCGTCTGGTCCGCGCAGATAGGCGAAGCCCGCCGCCAAGGTCGGCGTCACGCCCCTGGCCTTGGCATCGGCAATGCCCGCTTGTGTCAACCCGAGCGCGCCGCCCGACCCCGGCCAGGTATCAGCGCTCGTGAACACGGTCCCGCCGGCGTCCCCGGTGTAGAGCGGCAGCAGCGTCACGCCGCGCTCGATGAACGCTTGCATGCTCTTGTGCACGTCGGTGACGTGCCAGCCGAAATGCCAGAACGCGGTCTGCGGCTGGGTGGCTGGTGGCGCGGTGACCTGGTTGAAGAGCACCAGCACGTTGTTCGGTGAGCGAAGTGCCAGCTGCCCCGCGAAGGTCGTCTTCGCGGTCGTCGCGAACTGCTTCGTGTAAAAGTCGATCGCCGCCTCAGGGTTGATCGAGTTCAGGTGGAGATGATGAAAGCCTGGAGTAGGAAGAGATGACTGCGAGGACCAGAACGGTTTGTCCCCACCAGCCATCACCACCAACAGCAACCCGAGCGATGCGCGAATCATGCTTCTGGTTTGAGCGTGACCAGCGTGTAACGATCCAGTGGGAAGTATTTCTGGAACATCGTCTTGATGATGTCCGGGGTCAGCGACTCGGTGCGCTCAAGGCGCTTGTTGATGCGGTTCGGGTCCCAGCCGTAGATGTGGACCGACTGCAGGGAGCCCAGCCAATACGAGTTCTGCTTGGCGTTGGTCTCGAGGTCCCGGCGCTCAATCTCCTTTACCTTGTTCACATCGTCCAGCGACGGCCCCTCAGCCTTGAGGCGCTCGATCTCCTTCAGCGACGCGGCGACTAATTTGTCGACGTTCTCGGGCGAGCTGCCAAACTGGATGACCATGGCGCCGTAGCCCGTGAGCGGCGGCGAGTTGTTGAAGCCCACCGACACGCCGTAGGTGCCGCCCAACTCTTCACGCAGGATGTCGCGCAAGCGAATGCTCAAGACCTGTGAGGCCGCCCGAGCGCGGTGCATCTCGAGCTCGTCAACGCCAGGGTCGGCAAAGAACGACAGCACGGTCTGGCTCGCCGGCTCCTTGCCCTTCTTCACTTCCTCCTTGACCACGCCGGTGGGGAACTTGACGCCCATGTCGCGATACGCGGAGGTCTTCTTGCCCTGCGACGGCAGCGTCGCCACCCACTTCTCGAGCAGCGGGGTGATGTCGCTCACCGTGAAGGCGCCAACGAAGAAATAGGTGAAGTCGGCGGCATTGGCGAAACGAGCGTGGTAGAACGACTTCATGGTGTCAACGTTCAGCAACGGCACGTCAGCCATGGTCAGCGCCGCGGCGCTGTAGTGGTTCGAGCTGTTGACCTGCTCGACTTTCTCGGCGAAGACCGCGCGCGGGTTCTGATCGCGATTCTGCAGCGAACCAGACAGGCGGCGCTTGATCAGGTCAAGCACCTCGGGAGTCATGTTGGGCGCGGTGTGCGCCAGGTAATTGAGCTGCAGGGCGGTCTCGAGATCTTTCGGTGTGCTCGAGCCACCGATGCCCTGTGTGTAGTCGCCGATGTTCGGCGACGCCTGCGCGATCTTGCCGGACAGCAGCTTGCTGAGGTCCACCGGACTGAGGCCGCCAAGGCCACCGACGCCGACCATGGCCGTGGCCAGGCTGGCGTTCTTGTAGTCGGCCGGAGTGGCCAGCGACGCGCCACCAGGGGCGTAGGCGGCAAACAGGATCTGATCGTTCTTGAAGTCGGTGGGCTTCAGCCACGCCTCGACGCCGTTCGACAACGTGAGCACCGTGGCCCCCACGTCGGCCACCTCGCGACGCGATGCGACTTTGCCGGCCGGCGGCGCCTTCTCTACCAGCACGCGACCGGAGGGCGCCTCGGCCCAGCGTTCCACTGGCGCCGCACCGGCGCGGGCAATGGCGTTACGCAACATCTCGGGTGAGGGTGGCGGCGTGTCCTTCTTGTCTGGCGCCACGCCCAGCACCACGCGGTTCTCGTCGGTGATCAACCCTTTGGCCAGGGCCGACGCTTCGGCGGCGGTCACGGTCGGCAGATACGTCGAGGCAATGCGGTACTCGAACTCGATGCCCGGAATCGGCTCCTGCTCGAGGAAGTGACGCACGTACTCATTGGCGTAGCCCGGATTCTCGGCGGTGGCGCGCTCCTTGAACGCACGCTCGTAACCCGCAAGCAAGCCGGCCTTGGCGCGGTTCAGTTCCTCGTCCGAAAAGCCGAATTGCTGCAGGCGCTTGGCCTCGAGCATCAATGCCCCAAGGCCTTCGGTGATCTGCCCCTCCGGCACGGCCGCCTCAATCTCAAACAGTTCCAGCGTTCGGCCGATGTTGCTGCCGCCCGCCTGTGCACCCAAGAACGGCGCGTTAGGCCGGCGCGAGATTTCAGCCAGGCGGAGGTTCAGCATCTGTGACACCAACTGCTCCACGAGCGACGTGCGATAGCCCCGCACGGTGTTGTCAACTGCCACCTTGCCCTTGAACGCCATCGACACGGTCCAGCCCTGCGCTTCGGGGTCAGTGGACATGCTGATCAACGTGTCCTGGTGCCCGGGCACGCTGGCATCCACCGACGACGCCGCGCCCTTGGCCGCCGGAATGACGCCGAAGCGCTTCTGGATCAACTGCTCGGCCTCGGCCACCGGCAGGTCGCCGACCACGACCACCGCCATGTTGTCGGGCCGGTACCACTTCTGGTAAAACGCGAGGAGCCGTTCACGTGGCGCGCTCTTCAACACCTCGGGTAAACCGATCGGCAGGCGCTCGGCGTAGCGTGACCCCTGAAAGATCACCGGCAACTGCTTGTCGGTCAGTCGCGAGCCGGCACCGAGGCGGCCGCGCCATTCCTCGAGCACGACGCCGCGTTCCTTTTCCACCTCGGCCGGCAGCAGCGACATGCCGGCGGCAAAGTCGTGGAGCACCAGCATGCCGCGATCGACGTAGCCGGCGCGATCGGTCGGGATGTCGAGCATGTAGATGGTTTCGTCAAACGAGGTTGAGGCGTTGACGTGCGGGCCGAAGCGCGCGCCGATGGTCTCGAGAAACGACACCAGCTCGCCCGGCTTGAAGTTTTCGGAGCCGTTGAAAGCCATGTGCTCGAGGAAGTGCGCCAGGCCGCGCTGGTCGGGCTCTTCCTGTAACGAGCCGACGTTGATCGCCAGCCGCATCGAGACGCGATTAGCAGGCCGGCTGTTCTGCCGGATGAAATAGCGGATGCCATTGGGCAAGCGGCCCGTTCGCACCGCCGCGTCAACCGGCAGCGGCCGCTCGAGCGCCAGGTCCGCCGGCACGGCGGGCGCCTGCGGCGCGGCGACTTGCGCCCGCGGAACGGCCACGAGGGCGGTGACCAGCAGAACCACGGCGATAGCAGCACTCACGCGACCCATTCGACTCTCCCTCTTGGCACCTTGGCACCAACTTTTTGGCACAATAGGCACCGTACGCACCCAAGGCACCTATTACTATTCTCCAATGCGCCTAAAGATCAAACGTCTGGATTCATCGATTGGCCTGCCCGAACCCGCCACGGCCGGAGCCGCCGGCTTTGACCTGGCCGCGTCGGTGGACGTGGAGATTCCCGCCCGCGGCATCAAGTTGGTGGGGACGGGACTGGTGATCGGCGTGCCGGACGGCTACTTCCTGGGAATCTTCGCCCGCAGCAGCACGCCGTTGAAGCGCGGTCTGATGGTGGCCAATGGCGTCGGCATCATCGACGCAGACTATTGCGGACCGGCCGACGAGATCAAGATCCAGCTGATCAATGTCAGCGGCCAACCTGTGCAAGTGAAGCGCGGCGATCGCCTGGCGCAAGGCGTGGTGCTCCCTTGCCCGCGCATCGAGTGGGAAGAGGTCGCCGAAATGGTCGCGCCAACCAGAGGCGGATTCGGCTCCACAGGTCAATAGTGCGGAAGATCCTGCACATCGACATGGACGCGTTCTACGCGTCAGTCGAGCAGCGCGACAACCCGACTCTGCGGGGTAAGCCGGTCGCGGTGGGTGGCGATCCCACCACGCGCGGCGTGGTGGCCGCAGCCAGCTACGAGGCGCGCACGTTCGGCGTGCGCTCGGCCATCCCCATGTCGCGTGCGGTCAGGCTGTGCCCGTCGCTGGTGATCGTGCGGCCTGACTTCCAGAAATATCGCGTGGTGTCGCAGCAAGTGTTTGCGCTCTACCGCGAAGTGACGCCGCTGGTGGAGCCGCTGTCGCTGGACGAGGCTTACCTCGATGTCACCGAGAACCACTGGGGCGAGCCCCTCGGTGTAAACGTCGCCCGGCGCCTCAAGGCCGCCATTCAGGAAACCACTCGTCTCACCGCGTCGGCCGGTGTCGCCCCCAACAAGTTCCTGGCGAAGATCGCCTCAGGCTGGAAGAAGCCAGACGGCCTGACCGTGGTCGCGCCCGAACGGGTCGAGGTGTTCCTGAAGGGACTGCCGGTCGATGCGCTGTGGGGCGTCGGCCCCGTCACCGCCGCAAAATTGCGCCAGCACGGCATCGCGAAGCTCACCGACATTCGCACGCGGTCGCAGGCCGAACTTGAAGCGGCCGTCGGCAGCCTGGCGCCGTGGCTGATCGACCTGGCCCACGGACGCGACGAGCGACGGGTCGAGCCCAACCGGCCATCGAAGTCGTCGAGTTCAGAGCGCACCTACGCGACTGACTTGTCGGGGATGAGCGAGATTCAGCAGGAACTCGACAGAATGGCGCGCGAGGTGGCCGCCTGGCTGCAGCAGCGGGCCATCACCGCACGCACCGTCACCATCAAGGTTCGCTACGACAACTTCACGACCGTGACCCGCAGCCACAGCACACCGCAGATGACCGACGACCCTGAAGCGATCGGGGCGCGAGCACTGGCCCTGCTGGCGAAGACCGAGGCCGGCACCCGGCCCGTACGCCTGCTCGGGGTTGGCGTGCACAACCTGAGCACGGACACCGTCCCGGCCGCGACGCCTAACGACGAAGCACCGTTACTGTTCTGAGCTCGACGCGATCGACCGGCGTCTCGCCGTTCACGGCCACCGCCTCGATCTTCTCGACCACGTCGAGGCCGCTCTCGACCATCCCGAACGCTGAGTACTTGCCGTCGAGGGCGTCAGCTTTCGCCGTCACGATAAAAAACGACGCGCTCGCCGAGTCGGGCTCGGCCAGCCGCGCCATCGACAGCGTCCCCTTGACGTGCAACTGATCGTTGAACTCGGCCTTCATCTGCCGCACGAATTTCTGCTGGGTCTCGCCGGGCGGCGCCGTCCGTGTGGGCAGGTGGCCCGACTGAATCACGAAGCCTTTGACGACGCGGTGGAAGCTCATGCCATCGTAAACACCCGCCTGCGCCAGCCGCAGGAAGTTGCGCACGTGATTCGGTGCCTTGTCGGGCGTGAACGACAGCGTGATGTCACCCATCGAGGTCGCAAGCACGGCGCGATACCGCGTCAGCTCCTCGACGCTCTCGGTCGAGAACGGCTCTGGCACCTCAGCTGGTTTGTCGCGAATGGTGACCGTGTTCACGACGACCCGGTCGACCGCGAGGCCGGTCTCGTCCACGGCGGTTTCCGAGATCTTCTGCGCGACAAGGAGCCCTTCGTTGACCCGCGCAAAGATGGTGTACCGGCCGTCGAGTCCGGGCTGGTCAGACACGGCAATGAAGAACTGTGCGCCCGCGCTATCGGGCTTGCCGGGAATCTGCGTCGCCGACACCGCGCCTCGCGTCTGCTTCTCGCCTGAGATCTCCGGCTTCAGCAGGTTCAGGCCGCCGCTGCCGTACTTCGCGCGCGCCGCCGGGTCCTTCGTCAGCGGATCGCCGCCCTGGATGATCCCGTACTTGATCATGCGAAAGAACGTCGTGCCGTTGTAACCGCCCGACTCCGCCCTCGTGATGAACAGCGCCACGTGATTGGGCGCGCGATCAGCGAGCAGGTCGAGAACGATCGTTCCGGCCGTGGTGTCGATCACGGCTTGCTTGGGTTGGGCGGCGGCCAACCCAGGGACCAACCACAGAACCAACAGTGCCGCCGCGCGTTGCCACTTCATGCGCGCATTATCCATCCCGCCGCTCATCATCGCAAAATTGCGCGCGCCACGAACCCGACGCCGTGCGGCAGAGGCTCGGCACGACCATGACCGAAGCGCTTTTGATTCCGGGCGAACTCGCACGCCTACGCCTCATCCCTTGAGCCGCCTTATCGGTCGCGCGACTTATACAGCTTCTTCAGCGACTGGCTGACCGTCTTCATCTTACGCTTCTCGTCGATCTGCGCGCGCGCATCCTTGCGCACATCGAGGCTGCGCACTTCATCGTCCAGTTTCAGATAGCTCTCCAGGCGCTCGGCGGCCAGCGTCCCGTCGGTAATCGCTTGCTTCACCGCGCAGCGGGGCTCCTCCCGATGCCGGCAGTCGGTGAAGTGGCAGCCCGCGGCCAGGCCTTCGACGTCCTCGAACGTTTCGCGCACCGATTCCGACTGGGTCCAGAGCTGCAGTTCGCGCATGCCGGGCGTGTCGATCAGCAGGCCGCGGCGCCCCAGCAGGATGAGATGCCGGTGGCGGGTGGTATGCCGGCCGCGAGAGTCGCTGGCGCGCACATCGCGTGTCTTCAGCAGCTGTTCGCCCATCAGGGCATTGACGATGGTGGACTTGCCGACGCCTGAGGAGCCCAGCAGGGCGCCGGTGCGGCCGCGACCGAGGTAGCGCTCAATCATCTCGATGCCACTGCGCTCGCGGGCACTGATCGCATGCACCGCGATCCCAACCGCCCGGCCGGCAATCTCGTCCAAGTCAGCGGGCAGATCCTCGGCGATGTCAGACTTGTTCAGCAACACCACCGGACGGGCGCCACTCTCGGAGGCCATGAGCAGATAACGCTCCAGCCGGCGCGGGTTGTAGTCGCCGTCCAGTCCCATCACGATGAAGACCGTGTCGATGTTGGCGGCGACAATCTGCTCTTCGGTGGTCTCGCCGGCGACCTTGCGCGAAAACCGGCTGCGGCGTGGCAGCACCGCCTCGATCGTGCCGCCGGCCTCACCGGGCGTTGGTCGCACCGCGACCCAGTCGCCCACCGCCGACATGTTCTCGCGGCCCTCAGCCTGGTGCCGCAACCGGCCAGCATGCTGCGCCTGCAACTCCCCCGACTCGGCGTAGAGCCGGTAGATGTAGTTGAACTCGATGGCGACGCGGGCGGGAATCAGGCCATTGGCCGCGTGCGGCGCAAAGACGCGCGCCCACTCGGCGTCCCACCCCAACTCATGAAGTTCGAAACTCACTCGGCAGTAGGATAGCAGCGTACGAATGAGCGGTCTGATCTCCCTTACGCGCCCATTCCCATGGAGGTTCTGCGCCGCTACGCGGGCCAACTCCCTGATGGGTTTCGCTGCTGCACCAAAGCCCCAGCCGGCGTGACCGCGGTGGCACTCACGATGTCGCTGGTGCTGGCCTTCGCCCTGCCTCTTCTGCTGGCGAGGGGCGAGCTAGCCGTCACACCGGTCCACGCCTTTGGCGTCTTGTTGTTGACGATTGGTAGCCTGTTCGTCTCGTCGCGCTGCGACCGCCCCTTCAGGCGCTGGCCCGGTCGTAGCGATCCGATCGTCGACGAAGGTGCCGGCGCGCGCAACAAACGCGTCGTGCCACACGTGACCGCCGTCGAACACATGTTCGTCCACCGTGACACCAGCGCCACGCAGCACGACGAGATCATTGGTCGCCTTCTCGGAGGTGTACCAAGCGTCTTCGGTGCCGCGCCCTAAGAGCACCATCGGCAAGCCGGCTGCCACCGGCGCCACATCGGGCGGGACATCTCCGGCCAGCGCGATCACTCCCACGCAAGACCGCGGCACGAACGCAGCCGCGCGGTACGCCATCGCGACACCCTGTGAGAATCCGCAGTAGATGAGCGGCCCGGCCATGCCGGTTTCGCCGGCGACCTCGTCCAGCACCGCGGTGACGTAGGCGATGTTGTCGGCAATCGCCAGCTCGCGGTCTTCACTGGTCATCCATCCGGCGACCACGTTGTTGGCGCGGGTGTAGAAGCGACTGAGCGCCTGGATGCTGACCAGGTTAATCGCGCGCCCCGCGGCGATGCGACGGAGTACCTCGAGATGAATCGCCGCGTTCTCCTGGTAGCCGTGAAAGCCGACGAGCGTGGCCACGGCTCCGCCACGTGAATCGATCAGGTAACGACCGTGGGTGCGAACGGCGATGGTTCGCGCGTCAGTCGGCAAGCTCGGCGGCGGCGGGCTGGTCATGTGCCGATGATGCTATAACGGGAGCATCGTGAGTCCGGTTGCCTTTCACGTCGCCAGTGACACTGCGACGACCGTCTCGGCCGCCCTGTACCAGGCGCTACCGGAATCCGCGTTGGGTGCGGTCTTCATCTTCGCGCACGGTGCCGGTGCGGGCCACTGGCATCCATTCATGACCAGCTACGCGACGGCCCTGTGCCGGCGCGGGGTTTCGGTCGTGACCTTCAACTTCCCTTACATGGAACAACGGCGCAAGACGCCCGACCGCGCGCCGGTGCTTGAGGAGGCGTTTCGGCGGGTCATTGTCGACGCCGCCGGCCAGCTACAAGGTCCGGCTAACCACCTTCGCCAAGGCTTCGGCGGTCAAGAAGCCGAACACCACATTGCCGGTGGACGCCACATATTCATTGGCGGCAAGTCGATGGGGGGACGCCTGGCCACACACCTGGGCGCCGCGCTCGATCGCTGGCCCGCCGCCGTGCCGCCGAAGGGCATCATTGCGTTCGGCTACCCGCTCGCGCCACCGCGCGGCAAGCGAACCGGCGACCGCGTCGCCCACCTGAGGACGCTCACCGTGCCGACGTTGATCGTCCAGGGGACGCGCGACCCGTTCGGCGGACCAGATGAGATTCGCGAGGCGCTGACGGAGGCGGAGCCGAAGCCGCCGATTACCATCCTGCCGGTGGACAGCGGCGACCACTCATTTGCCGTCTTGAAATCGAGCGGACGCGACCAGGCGGCCGTGCACGCCACCATCCAGGACGAGGTCGTGGCCTGGATTCGCGCGCAGCTTGGCTACTGATAGGGTTCGTGCAGCTTGACCGGCTTCGACTTGCCTTTGGCACGCAGGTTGATCGCCTCGACGAACACCGAGAAGCCCATCGCGAAGTAGATGTAGCCCTTCGGAATGTGCACGCCAAAGCCGTCGGCAATCAACGAGCAGCCAATCAACAACAGGAAGCTGAGCGCCAGCACCTTCACGGTCGGGTGCCGTTCGACGAATCCGCTGACCGAGCCCGCCGAGAACATCATGATGACGACGGCGATCACGACTGCCGCGATCATGATCGACAGGTCGTCGGCCATGCCGACGGCAGTAATCACCGAATCGAGCGAGAAGACGATATCGAGCAGCATGATCTGGCTGATAGTGGCCATGAACGTCGGGGCGACGCGGGCCGAGACGTGTCCCGCTTCGCCTTCGAGGCGATCGTGAATCTCGTGCGTCGCCTTGTAGATCAGGAACAGGCCGCCGGTGACCAGGATCAGGTCGCGGCCAGAGAAGGTGTGCTGCAACACGGTGAACAAGGGCTGCGTCAGCCGGACGATCCAGGCAATCGACATCAACAACAGGATGCGCATGACCATCGCCCCCATCAGGCCGACGCGGCGGGCGCGCTCGCGGTCGGCGGCCGGCAGCTTGCCGGCGAGGATGGAAATGAAAATCACGTTGTCGATGCCGAGCACGACCTCGAGCACGGTCAAGGTCACGAGCGCGACGAGGCCATCAGCGGTCAGGAATGCGTCCATCATAGGGTTGTTCGCGCGAGGTCGCCGCGGCTACTCGAGGGCGAGTTCTGGCCGGCCCTTGAGGCCGCCCCACGTCTCCGGGTCCTGCCACAGCAGCGCCCAGAAGTAGCGTGTAACGGCGGCCCTGGGGTAGGCAGCAACCAGGGTCTTCACTCCGGCATCAAGCGTGGCGTCATCAGGCTTGCTCGGCGACTCGTCCTTGATGAGACCGTCTTCGTGGGCAATACCGAGCGCGTCGAGAAACGCCCCCATCATCGGCCGCTGGTGCTCAAGGTGATAGGAGATGACGAGGCGGGCGGCCAGCAGGTCGGACACCAGGATGATGCCCCCGAGGTGCCTGGCGCGCTTGTCGATCGGCAACGTCATGATGCTCTGGGGACGGAACTTGATCTGCCGGGCAATCAGGGCCACGGCTTCGGCTTGCTCGAGCGCGGCCTGCTGATCGGCCCAAAAGGCACCGGCGGCGGCCACGCGAAGGTCGAGTGGCATCAGGCGCCACAACCGCGACGGGCGAATCTCTTCAGTCGATGACATGTCGCCGATCAGTGTATCTCAAGCCCCAAGCCCGGGGTCCCCGGCGCGGCAGCCGCGCTGGGGTGGCAGCCTCAAGCCCCAGTAGAATGAAGCCATGAGCGCCCAAGCCAACTTCTTCGACCAGGTCACCCAGTACTTCACCGAGGCCGCGAAGTTCACCACCTACCCCGAGGGCCTGCTCGAGCAGATCCGGGTCTGCAACAGCGTCTACCGCTTCGACTTCCCGTTGCGCCGCACCGGCGGCAAGATCGAAGTGATCCGCGCCTGGCGGGTCCAGCACAGCCACCACAAGACGCCGGTCAAGGGCGGCATCCGCTGCAGCCCCGACCTCTACGAGGAAGAAGTGATGGCGCTGGCCGCACTGATGACCTACAAGTGCGCGATTGTCGACGTGCCGTTTGGCGGCGCCAAGGGCGGCATCAAGATCGAACCCAAGGACTACACGGCGGAGGAACTGGAGCGCATCACCCGCCGCTACGCGCACGAACTGGCGAAGAAGAATTTTCTCGGCCCCGGCATCGACGTGCCGGCGCCCGACTACGGCACCGGCGAGCGCGAGATGGCCTGGATTGCCGATACCTATGCGGCGCTCAACCCCGGGCAGCTGGATGCCCTCGGCTGCGTCACCGGCAAGCCGGTCACCCAGGGCGGCGTGCGCGGACGTAAGGAAGCGACCGGCCGCGGCCTGTACTTCGCGGTGCGCGAAGCCTGCAACGAGGCAAACCAGATGAAGGGCCTCGGGCTTTCGACCGGACTCGACGGCAAACGCATCATCGTGCAGGGTCTGGGGAACGTGGGCTACCACGCCGCCAAGTTCTGCCGCGAAGGCGGCGGCATTCTCATTGCCATCGCCGAGCGCGAGGGCGCGATCACCAATCCGAACGGCCTGAACGAGGAAGAAGTGTTCCAGCACCGCAAGGCCACCGGCTCGATCCTCAACTTCCCTGGCAGCACCAACATCGCCGACTCCGCGGCGGCGCTGGAGTTGGAGTGCGACATCTTGATCCCGGCGGCGCTTGAAGGCGTGTTCACCGCTGAGAACGCGCCGCGCATCCAGGCCAAGATCATTCTCGAAGGCGCCAACGGCCCCACCACCCCGGAAGCCGATCCGATCTTCCGGCAGAAGGGCATCCTCGTGATCCCCGACATCTACGGCAACGCCGGCGGCGTCACAGTGTCGTACTTCGAATGGCTCAAGAATCTGTCGCACGTGCGCTTCGGCCGGCTTGAAAAGCGACACGAGATGGCCAATGAAATGGCTGTGCTGAAGCTGATCGAGAAGACCACCGGCAAGACCTTCACCGAGGCCGAGCGGACGGCCTTCGCGCATGGTCCCGACGAGCAGGATCTGGTGAACTCAGGGCTCGAGGAAACGATGATCACGGCCTTCCACGACCTGTTGAGGACCCAGCGTGATCACCCCGGGATCCCCGACCTCCGGATTGCCGCGTTCGTCAACGCCATCCACAAGGTGGCGCGCAGCTATGCGGAGATGGGGATCTTTCCGTAGGCCTGCCCCGCCGACGCCTCGGCGCAGCCGGGCTAGTCGTTGCTCTTGCGCGGGCGCAGGTTCTGCTGGAGGATGCGCTTGCGCAGCCGGATGCTCTTCGGCGTCACTTCCACCAGCTCGTCGTCATTGATGAACTCAACGGCGACTTCCAGCCCCATCAAGTGAGGTGGCACGAGACGAATCGCGTCGTCGGCGCCAGACGAGCGCATGTTGGTCTGCTTCTTTTCGCGGCAGATGTTGACGTCGAGGTCGTTAGTGCGCGAGTTCTCGCCGATCAACATGCCCTCGTAGACCTGGGTCGTCGGCTCGATGAAGATCGTGCCGCGCTCCTGCATGCTGGCAATCGCATACGCGGTCGCCACACCCGTGCGGTCGGAGACCAGCGTGCCGTTGGCGCGCGCCGCAATCGGTCCGTGCCACGGCTCCCATCCGGCGAAGATGTGGTTGATGATGCCGGTGCCCTTGGTGTCGGTCAGAAACTGCGAGCGAAAGCCGATCAGGCCGCGCGCCGGGATGCGGAACTCGAGGCGCACCCGGCCGCTGCCGTTGTTCACCATCTTACTCATCGTGCCCTTGCGGATGCCGCACATCGCGATCACCACGCCCTGGAATTCTTCGGCGACGTCGATCACCAGCTCCTCGACCGGCTCCATCCGGACGCCGTTGATTTCCTTGACGACGATTTCGGGCCGCGAGACCTGCATCTCGAAGCCTTCGCGGCGCATCATTTCAATCAGGATGGCCAGCTGCAACTCGCCGCGGCCGAGCACCTTGAACTGTTCCGGCGTCTCGGTCGGTTCCACCCGGATCGAGACGTTGCCCAACAGTTCTTTCTCAAGACGTTCCTTGAGATGGCGCGAGGTCAGGTAGTTGCCATCGCGGCCGGCCATCGGCGAGGTGTTGACACCGAAGATCATCGACACGGTCGGCTCGTCCACGGCCACCGGCGGAATCGGTATGGGATTTTCCGGGTCGGCGATGGTCTCGCCGATGGTGATGTCGTCGATGCCGGCGAGACAGACGATGTCGCCGGCTGCCGCTTCTTCGATCTCGACGCGCTTCAGCCCCTCGAAGGTGAACAGCTTGGTGACCTTGGTTTCCTTGTACTTGCCGTCCAGCTTGCAAATCACGACCGGGTTGTTCAGCCTGACCCGGCCATTCGAGATGCGGCCGATGGCGATGCGGCCCAGGTAGTCGCTGGAATCGAGGTTCGACACCAGCATCTGGAGCGGGGCGTTGACGTCACCACGGGGCGGGGGCACGTTGGCGATGATCGATTCAAACAGCGGGCGCAGGTCTTCTCCCGGCACCTCGAGACTGGTACTCGCCGTGCCGGCCCGGCCGTTGGTGAAGAGCACCGGAAACTCGATCTGCTCCTCGGTGGCGTCGAGATCGATGAACAGGTCATAGACCTCGTTCAGCACTTCCTGCGCCCGGGCGTCGGCGCGGTCGATCTTGTTGATGACGACGATCGGCGGCAGGCCGCGTTCAAAAGCCTTGCGCAGGACGAAGCGGGTCTGTGGGAGCGGCCCTTCGGCCGCGTCGACCAGGAGTACCACGCCGTCGGCCATGGAGAGCACGCGTTCGACTTCGCCGCCGAAGTCGGCGTGGCCGGGCGTGTCCATGATGTTGATCAGGGTCTGGCCGTAGTGGACGGCGGTGTTCTTGGCCAGGATGGTGATGCCGCGCTCCCGTTCGAGCTCGTTGCTATCCATTGCCCGCTCAGTAATGCGCTCGTGGGAGTTGAACACGCCGCCTTGGCGGAACATGGCGTCGACGAGGGTGGTTTTGCCATGGTCGACGTGGGCGATGATGGCGACGTTGCGGCGAAGCTGATTGGCAATCGGTAAGGATTTATGAGATGAAGACATCCTCCCACTATAGCAGCCTTGCTATTCCGTATTCATGATTCTAGAATACAGAATGCTCCAGGCCTCGCTGAAGCCACAGGACGTGCTCGTCCTCGCCAAACTCATCACCGGCCACGGGCGAAGACCGACCATGGCACAACTCGCCGCAGAACTGGGTCTCAGCTCGTCGCAGGTGCATGGCTCCCTGAAGCGCCTCGAGAAGTCACGCCTCATCGCCGCCCACGCCGACGGCGGCCGGCCCATCGTCCATGCCGTCGAAGAGTTCCTGATCTACGGACTCAAATACGTGTTCCCGGCCCAGCGCGGTGAAGTGACACGGGGCATCCCCACCGCCCACGCGGCACCGCCCTTGAATCGGCACTTTCCCGCCGGCGATGATCTGCCGCCGGTGTGGCCCGACCCGAGCGGCGACGTGCGCGGGACGAGCGTCGATCCGCTGCACAAAATGGTCCCGGTCGCGGTCCGAAAGGATCCCGCGTTGTACGAATTGCTCGCCCTGATCGAGACCCTGCGTGATGGTCGCGCGCGCGAACGCCAACTCGCGGAACGGGAACTCGCCACCCGGCTACGGCGGCTGCTGCATGGCTGATCCCAACCGCGGCCGTCTCGAGCGCGTGGTGCGGCTGCTCGAGCCGGTGCTCGACCGGCTCGTCTTCGTTGACGGCTGCGTGACCAGCCTCATGATCACGGACCCGGCCGCCGCCGGCATCAGGCCGATGAAGGACGTCGATGCCATCGCCGACCTGTCCTCATACGCGATCTATGCGGCCCTCGCCGTGCAGCTGCGCGCGCGCGGCTTGCGAGAAGACACGAGTGAAGGGGCACCGGCGGGCCGCTGGCGTCACGGCGAGGCCGTCCTCGACATCGTGCCCACCGACAAAAGCGTGCTCGGCTTCTCCAATACCTGGTATCGGGCGGCCATGGCGTCTGATCAGCGCGTGGCCATCGCGGGCCTGCCCGCGCGCATCATCACGCCACCGTACTTTGTGGCGGCGAAGCTCGCGGCCTTTCACGCTCGCGGGCAGGCCGACGTGCTCGGCAGCAGCGACCTGGAAGACATCGTCATGGTCGTCGATGGCCGGCCGCAGTTGGCGGCCGAGGTCGAGCGAGCCGACCGCCAGGTGCGGCAGTTCATCGCCGCCGAAATCAGCGACCTCATGGCCAACCGGCGGTTTCTCGACAGCCTCGCGGGGTTTCTCCCCCAGGATCGGGCCAGCCAGGCCAGGCGGCCCTTGCTCGAACGGCGGCTGCACGCGATTGCCGCCTTGGCAGCCACGGGCCCCTGAGATCGCGAACTTGTGCCTCGGCGGTCTCGTGGTTTCGGTAAGATGTGCATATGCCGATGTACGAATATCAGTGCCGGTCGTGCGACCACCAGTTCGAGCTGTTGGTTCGCGAGTCGACCCGCTACGAGTGCCCCAAGTGCACCAGCCGTGAACTCGACAAGCAGCTCTCGGTCTTCGCGGTCAGCGCG
>NSIL01000038.1 GCA_002737365.1 Acidobacterium sp.
CGTGATTGTCAGCATCAGCGGCAGCTGGTGTCCGAACTGCCACGACGAGGCGCCGTTCCTGGCTGAGCTCTACCGGAAGTACCAGTCGAAGGGCCTCGAAATCGTGGCGTTGTCGTTCGAGGAAGAAGCGCAGAAAGAGAAGGGCTACCCGCGGCTGGCGGCGTTCAACAAGCGCTACGGCGTGACCTACCCGGTGGTGCTGGCGGGCGAGCAGGCGGACGTGGCGCAGAAGGTGCCGCAGATCCACAACCTGAACTCGTTCCCGACCACCATCTTCCTGGGGCGTGACGGCCTGGTGCGTGGTGTGCATGCCGGATTCGCCGGTGCGGCGAGCGGCGCGTATCACGACAGCGCGAAGGAAGAGATCACGGCGACGGTGGAGCGGTTGTTGGCGGAATCGACCTCAACACGCGCGAAATAGGCGGAAAGTTGGTACAGCAAAGACTGGTGTGCTAGTATCAGTTTCTTCCTTGTCGCGGGGTGGAGCAGTCCGGTAGCTCGTTGGGCTCATAACCCAAAGGTCGGGGGTTCAAATCCCCCCCCCGCAACCAACACCAATCAGCTCTGCGTCTCCAGAGCGCGTCCGACTTCACGGCTCGGTGCGCGGGCCGCGCAGCGGCAGCATCCTGACGCGAGTCCCGCCCTCGTCAATCGAAAGCAGCGCACCCCGTTCGATGTCTTCCCGGTGCACTTCGAGCGCACTTGCGACGATGGTCATTGCGGCTTCGGAGAGCAGGTCCTGCGCCCGGAGTTGCACGACGCTTGGTGTGCGACCGGAGGTCGCCGCCAGGATCGCGGAGAAGTCGAGGTCGTTGGTGAGCACCACGAAGCCGTGTCCCCGCGCCCAGGACAGGATTTCGTCGTCAGGCGCGGTGGCCGCGCCGATGGTCGCCCAGTGGACCGCTAGGCCGCATAAGAGAGAGCCTCGGTGATGTCCGCGGCCTCCAGGTAGGGATACTCGCGAAGGATGTCGTCGTTGGTGCGCCCGGCGGCGACGAGACCGACGATCGTGCCGACGGTCACCCGCATCCCGCGGATGCACGGTTTGCCGCCCATCATGCGGGAATCACGGGTGATGCGGGTTAGCTGCGGCATCGGACCTGCCTCCAAGGGGCTCGAACACGCCGTCGCAGTAGGCGATCGCGATGCTCATTGCCGAGCCCATTATGTGGCCACTGGGCATCATGCCGCCACCACGTAAAAAGCCGTCGGTAATGACGGCAGCGAGCCCCCGTAACCAATAGTTCAGCGGTAGCCGAACAAGGGCGGGAACACGACCACCACCACAGCCGCCCACGCGGAGTACACCGGCAGATAGCCGACCTGCCATCGCTCGAGCGCCGCAAACGAGCCGCGCTGGCGCAGGAGGTTGGCATAGAGCCACGCCGACCCCGCGAGGTTGACCAGCAGGATCAGATTCTCGCCGAGCGCCGCCACGCGGTTGGGGGTGAAGCCGAATTCCGTGATGCGAGCCGCGATCGCCCAGAGCGCCACGCCATCGACGACGAGCGCGCTGACCACGAGCAACAGTTGCAGGCGGTCGAAGAAGTCAGGCGGTGCGTCGGGGTCACGCGCGGAAACGGCATAGAGCACCAGTCCGACCACGACCGCCAGCAGCAGATCGAAACCGATCAGGACTTCCCGTTCGAGGTTGATGGGGCTGCCGGTCCACATCATGGTGGCCAGGAACATCAACAGCAGCACGGTGAACAGCGGCGTGAACAGCCGTGTCAGCACCGGCGCCATGTTCTCCATGACGCTCTGCTTCGTCTCCACCAACCAGGACCCGATGATCACGGCCCCCGCCGCCCCGCACGGGATCAGCCAGCCCGCCACGAACCAGTCAGCCTTCATGTCGATGGCGGCGAACATCATGAACGTGAAGGCGGTGAGGACGCCGCCGCCGAGTGCGATCAGCACGTAGTAGATGGCCAGCTCGCCCGAGAACCGGACGAAGTTCATGCGCCCGTCACCGGTGAACCAGCGGCCGGCGACGTACGCGAAGCCGACGGCCATCCACAGGGCGATCGGCAGGTGCAGAATAGTCAGAACCTCAGTGTCGCTGCCAGCGGGGAAAGAGAAGAGGTTGGCGAACACCGCCGCGACCACGAACGGCAGCGCGAGCCAGAGCAGCCTGGCCGTGTCCGGCCCGCGCTTCCATGCAAAGTAGATGGCGAGCAGCGGGAAGGCGAAGAGGCTCGCATTGCGGGCGTAGAACACCGGCAGCTCCTCGTCCGGGCTGAGCCGATGCCCGAACAGCGCCGGCAGCTTGGCGGCCACCCCCGCGGCGACGGCCAGGCCCAGGGCGCCCAGCACCTCGGCCCGGGCGCCCTGACGCGAGGGCGCCGCGAGGCCGCGCCGGCGCCTGGTGGCGATCAAGCGCGCCTCTTCTTCAGTCAGCCCGGCATTGGTCAGCGCCACCAACTGGGCGCGGAGCGGCTCCTCGGTCGGTCGTCCAGCCACGGTCGTCATGTTGACAACTGTAAAAAACTGTACATTTAAAAATTAAATCCTGAGCCGCGATTATCGCGGTGTCAGCTTGCCACCCTCCGCCAGCGTCTTGATGTTCTGGATCGCCCGCGTGAAGGTCGCCGTGCGCGCCGCCTTGTCCTTCTCTCGCGCACCATCGTCCGGCAACATCGAGTTGTCGTAGATCAGCGTGTAATACAGCCGCGAGGTCTTGTCCGTGACCGGCCGCACTTCCAAGGTGCCGTGGTAGAGGTTGTAGGGCCGGCCGGCGCGCACCGTTTGCGTGTAGGTGTACGAGAACTCGGTCTTGCCGACCAGCACCTCGTTCGCCACCGACCGCACGGAGCCGACCTCACCTTCACCGCCCGACAGCATCTTGCATCCCGCCGGAATCTGCAGCCACTCGGCAATGTCGCAGTACTTGCCGACGCGCTTCCACACCTCGGCGGCGGGACGGTCGATCGCGATCTCCAGGGGAATTGAAATGTAGGTGGGGTTATCGACGACGATGTTGGCGGTGGGCGCGGCGGCGGGCGCCTGGGCGGCCGGGACCGGAGCCTGCGCCAGTCCGGTTGAGGTGAAACACGCCAGCGCCAGTGCGCCGGCCACGATCGAGCGAGTAAATGCAGTTCGCATCAAGTTCCTCCAGCGGCGCAGCTTATCAGCACCCCTGTTCACTTGCTACTTCTGACTTCTTATGGATGCGACTGGTTGTATTCGGCGAGCCACTGGCGGCTCATCGTGCCCATGTCGCGGGTATTGGATTCGACCCAATACCGTCCGGTCACCAGTATGATGCCGACGCCGGTCGCGGCGATTATCAGGTAGATCATCGTGGCATTCATGGCCATCACAACCCGCTGAAGACCATCCGCCCCAGGCGGAGGGCGAGCGCCACCAGCAGAGCGATCGGGACGCCCACAATCAGCACCCCCAACGCCACGCCCCAGACCGCGGCAAACACGCCCAGCGCGTCGGTCAGGTTCGTGGTCCAGGATTGCAGGCGATTATCGGAAGAAGTGTTGCTCACAAGCCCTCGATGACGTGCCTTGGTGAGGGCTGAGGGCCACAACGGCCGCAGTGCTCAGGAAAGCTGAAGTATGAACTTCATTATACGCGCTAAGCTAACGGCATGACGGCCTGGCTGTTGGTGACGATGGTGGCCCTGTCCGGGGGACTCGGGCTGGCCCAGGAAAAGCCGGTTCCCAAGGACTCCGCGCGCTTGACCGTTCCTGGCTGCGCCTACGCTCGCCTGTTTCTCGTGGACATCAGTCCGGAACACGAGATGACACCCACCGACCTCAAGCCTGGCCGACGGCTGCGCCTGTCAGGTCCGAAGGCGCTGCTTCAAGAGATCAAGGCGCGCCAGGGCAGCATGGTGGAGCTCACCGGCCTCATGCGCAAGTCGGATCTGGTGGAGCAGGGCGTCGGCCTGGCTGGCGGCAAGATCCGCATTATGCCCGGACGCTCGCCTGTGGGCGCCACCGGTGGCCCCGATTCCACGATCACGCAGGCCGTCATCGACGTGGAGTCGTGGCGGCTGCTGAATGTGACGTGCCCGGAGCGGTGACAGCCACCATCTACAAGATTGCGCCGGACGACCTGTGGCGCGAGGCGGTGGAGAAGGGGTCCTTCGCGGGCTCGCCCATCGATCTCGCCGACGGCTTCATTCATTTCTCTACGGCCGCGCAGGTGCGCGATACGGCCGCGAAGCACTTCGCCGGCGCCGCGGATCTGGTCTTGGTGGCCGTGGCAACGAGCGGCCTGAGTCTGCAATGGGAACCCTCGCGCAGCGGCGATCTGTTCCCGCATCTCTACGACGAGCTGCCGTTGAGCGCGGTGCAGTGGGTCAAGCCACTGCCGCTCGACGCCACCGGCGGCCATGTGTTTCCGGGACTCTAGTGGTAGTGGCCGTGCTCGGCCGACCAGACACCGCCGGGCCGGGCGACGTCCTTCTCGCTGGTGATCGAAGTGATGCCGACGGCCAGGCCGGCGGCCATCAGCAGGCCGACAATGACCAGCAGCGTCATGTTGGCGCGGCCCTTCGTTTCCTTGAGCTCGCAGCACTTCTTGAATTTCTTGCCGCTGCCACACGGGCAAGTGTCGTTGCGTCCGGCCTTGGATGTCATAGTCGTGCCCTTCAGCAAATTGAGAACCTGATCCTGCTCTGCATCGCCGTCGTGGTCAAGCCTGATCGGGCGGCGGCCTCTTGCTCGTGCTCGGCGCGGTGGCCGTGCTGGCGCCGTTGTTCTCGTCGGTGTGGGGCGTGGCGATCGTTGGCCTCGCGATTCTCCTGTCCGGCGTGATCGAGTTGGTCGACGCCTGGGTCACTGACGGGCGGCACCTGCCCTACAGCCGCGGTGCCTTTTCGGTGCTCGCCGGCGCGTTGATTTCGTTCCAGACGGCGCTCGTCTTCAGTGGCTTAGCTGATGTTCCTGAGCGCGTTGCTTCTGGCCGACGGCGGACTCAACATCGTTCGCGCCATTCGCGGCACGGGGCAGGGCAGCCGCGTGTGGGACTTCATCAACGGCAGCGCGAATGTCACCATCACCCTGCTCGTGTGGCTGCTACGCGACAGCCTCGGGCCGCAGGGCTTTGGCCCGGATTCGGCTCAGAAATGACCGCCACATCGTCGACGGTGAGTTTTTGGCCCTGAAACCGGCCATTTATGCGGCCGGGACGGGGGAAGTGCGTTTCCGTAATTTTCTGTATCGCGCTTTGCCCTAACGGTGGTAGGCTAATCTTTCGTTCTCTGCACGTATGCCTGCCAGCGTCTATCCAGCGCCGACGGCCTCAGGGCAGCGCTGGGGAATCTCCCAAACCTGCCAAATTTACTCGATGGATTACGGACGGATTCTCACATGGCTCCAATGAACGGTACGATCAAGCGGCTCGTTAGCGACAAGGGTTTCGGTTTCATCCTTGCCAGCGACGGCAACGAATACTTCTTCCACAACAGCGCCTGCACCAACACTCGTTTCGACGAGCTGCGTGAAGGTCAGAACGTGACGTTCGAAAAGGGCCAGGGCCCCAAGGGTCCCCGCGGCGAGAACGTTCAGGTCGTCTAACAACGACCGTCGGGCGTCAGCCCGGCGTGGCAAGAAGGTCGGGCGCAAGCCTGACTTAGCGTCTCACGACCTACCATCTCGAGCGGCCGGATATCTAGCGATGTGCCGGCTGCTCTCGTTGGGCCTCTAATATGCGGGCTCAGGGTTTCGGCCCTGAGCTGCAAATCCCGCCTCCGCCAAGGCTCCGGCGGACAAGCCCACCTTCAATTGCCAAGCCGGCCAGATTCTCGCCGCGGCCGCGCTGTTGGCGCAGACCCCCAAACCAACCGATGCCGATATCGATCGGGCGATGAACGGCAACCTGTGCCGGGTCATCGACGTGCACTTCCTCAAGACCGACAATCCACCGACAGGGTTGGGCGAGCCGGCGTTGCCGTCGGTCGCCAACGCGATTTTTGCCGCCACCGGGAAGCGCGTGCGCGACCTGCCGCTGGCCAAGAGCGGCTACCGATGGGCGTGAGCTGAGCGAGAGGTTCAGGGTGTGAGCGGACGGCACCGGAGTGCCGTCCGCTTGCGAGCTAGGTCTTGAGTGTCGCCTTCACGGTGACCGTCGGTACCGACGCCAGCGCGCGCTTGATGATGCAACCGGTGGTGGTCTTCTCGACGTGCTGCTGGAAGGTGGCGTTGTCCACGTTCGGCACGACGGCGGTCACGGTGAGCTCGATCAGGTTGATCAGGAAACCCGTGTCGTCCTTGCCCAGGTGAACGTCCGCGCTGCTGTGCACGCTGGTGGCGGTGAAGCCGGCCGAGGCGAGCGAGTTGGCCAGGGCCATTGAATAGCAGCCGGCCAGCGCCGCACCGACCAGTTCCTCTGGATTGGCGCCGCTGCCGTTTTCAAAACGCGTCGCGAACGAGTAATTGCCTTCGTAGGCGCCGCTGCCCAACTTGACGCGGCCGGTGCCGCCCTTGAGATCGCCTTTCCATTCCGCTTCTGCCTGACGTGCCATGAGTCCTCCTCGAAAGTGTGACGAGAAAGATCAGCGTACACCGTCAAGCCCCAAGCCCCAAGCCTAAGGTTTCTGGTCGACGTCCTTGATGAAGAAGACCATCTCGCCCGGCTTGATCAGGCCGAGCTGGCGCCGCGCCTGGTCTTCGACGGCAGACGGATCCTCGCGCAGCCGCCGCGCCTGCTCGCGCAGCTCGGAGTTTTCAGCGCGGGCGCGGTCGAGCGAGCGTTCGAGGGCGGCGTATTCGCGGCGCGCCTGCAGCAGGGCGAGCAGGCCCTTCTCGCCGGCGATGGCGTCAACGACGATCACAAAGGTAAAGAACACGAGGCCGTGCCGAAGCAGCCGGCGGCCGCGCCGCGCAAGGGTTGCCTTCGGTGCCACGGGGGGTGGCGCGGGCAACGGGATGGTGGTTTTGGTCTCGGTCATCGGCTCGTCGGACTGTCGGTCACGGTGCGTGCTGGTTCGGCGTCTCGCAAGTAGTCCTCGAGTGCGCGTATCAGCACCGTGCGAAGGTCGGCCCGTTCATCCATGGCCCGAATCTTCGCGGCCCGCCAAAGCTCCCCGGGGAGTTCAACGGTCGTTTTCACCGTGTCGCTGTCAGTCCGTCGTGCCGCCACTATTGGAGGCAGTGTATCTAGCCTTACGGCACAACGGCAAGACGTAAAAACGATTCAACTGCTGCACACTTTTACACTAAAACGTATAACCTTGCAACCGGAATTACGTTTTTACGTTTATACGGGTCTAAGGATTAGAATCAAGATGATTGACCTGACCCCATCAGCGATGATCAGCGACTTCGTGTTGGTGTTGACGACTTATCCGGCGGACGGCGAGGCTGATGCGTTCGCGCGGATGCTGGTGGAGGAGCGCTTGGCCGCCTGCGTGAGAGAACTGCACCCCTAAGAGGTGCCCGAGTTCCTGGTGCTCACGATCGAGGCGGGGAGCCCCGCCTATCTTTTTTGGCTAGGTGACGGCGTCATTTAGAGCGACGCCTAGATCGATTCCAACGCCTGCGCGAGATCGGCCTGCAGATCCTCGACGTCTTCAATCCCCACCGAAATGCGAATCAAGCCATCGGTGATGCCGAGCATCGCTCGCCGCTCGGGTGGCACCGAGGCGTGCGTCATGATCGCCGGGTGCGAGATCAGCGTCTCGACGCCGCCGAGGCTCTCGGCCAGGGCCATCAGCTTCAGGTTGTTGAGGACGCCTTTCGCGGCGTCCAGTGACCCGACATCAAACGAAATCAGTCCGCCGAAGCCGCGCATCTGTCTCTTCGCGAGCGCATGGTGCGGGTGCGAGGCGAGGCCGGGATAGATCGTCCGTGGCACCTTGTGGTGACCCGCCAGGAATTCGGCGATCACCTGGGCGTTGCTGTTGGTCTTCTCCATGCGCACGGTCAGGGTCTTGGTCCCGCGCAGGATCAGCCACGCGTCCATCGGTCCGAGGATCGCGCCCGCCGCGTTCTGCACGAACTTCATCCACTCGACATCGTCCTGGTGCTTGAGAATGACGACGCCGCCGACGCTGTCGCTGTGGCCGTTCAGGAACTTGGTGGTGCTGTGCAGCACGATATCGGCGCCCATCGTGAGTGGCCGTTGCAGGTAGGGACTAGCGAAAGTGTTGTCGACAACCACCCGGACGTTGTTCGCATGCGCGATCTCGCTGATGGCCGCGATGTCGGTAATCGACAGCATCGGATTGGTCGGCGTTTCGACAAAGAGATACTTGGTGTTCGGCTTGATGGCCGGACCCACCAGCTCGGGCTGCGAAGTGTCGACGTAGGTGAAGTCAAGGCCGAACTTGCGGCGGACGCGCTCGAAGAGGCGGAACGTGCCGCCGTAAGTGTTGTCGCTGACCAGCACGTGATCGCCCGACTCAAGGCGCGTGAGCACGGCGTCGATCGCCGCCATGCCCGAGGCGAAGGCAAATGCCGCCGTGCCCGCCTCAATCGCGGCGATGTTGCGCTCGAGCGCCATGCGGGTCGGATTCTGGGTGCGGCCGTATTCGAAGCCGGCATGCGGCTGGCCGAGGCCGTCCTGCACGTAGGTGGAGGTCTGGTAGATCGGCGTAATGATGGCGCCGGTGGCCGGGTCAGGCTCCTGGCCGGCGTGAATGCAAATGGTGCTGAAGCGGGCGGTGTCGTTCAGTTTCATGGGATCTGTCGATTAACGATACTCTGGTATGATTTTTGGGCGCAATTGCCGCGCGCCGCCAGGCGCCGTGGCGTCGACGCACCCCATGAAAGCTCTTGTTCGTTTTGCTGCTGAGCTGCCCGGTCAGTGGGTTGACGTGCACCGTCGGAGTCGTCCGCGCCGCGCGCATCCCGCGCACCTGCCGGTCGATCAACTGCGCTCCGATATCCTCGCCGAATTGCGCGCCTTCGCCAACGGCACCGATCAGCACGACGACATGACCATGGTCCTCATGAAGATTGAGATCCCAGCGTGATCGACGCCGCCCTGATCGTCATCTTTCGCACCCAGTCGGACATCGAGGCGAACGTGGTCGAGGCCTTGCTCGACAGCCACGGCGTCGAGACGCTGCGCACCGCCGGGCCGACGCCGGGGCTGTTTCCGTTTTCGCTCAACCCGCTCGGCGAGACGCAGATCTCAGTGCGGGCCGAAGAGGCCGCCGAGGCCGTGCGCATCATCGACAGTCATCGCGAGCAGGTCGGCAGCGGCATGGTCGTGACGCTGCCGCAGGCGTTTGACGCGCTTGAAGCGCGCGTCGGCTATCGCTTTCGCGATCGCGGCCTGCTCGAACACGCGTTGACCCACCGGTCAAAGGCGCACGAAGACCCGAGCGGGGGTGTCGCCGACAACGAGTCGATGGAGTTTCTCGGCGATGCGGTGCTTGGCCTGGTGGTGTCGGACGCGTTGTTCCACGCCTTTCCGACCTACTCCGAGGGCCAGAAGTCGAAGATCAAAGCCAACCTGGTGTCGACCGCGTCGCTCGCCGAAATGGCCGAGCTGATGGGCCTCGGTGAATACATGATCCTCGGCCGGGGTGAAGAGAAGACCGGTGGCCGGCACAAGCAGGCGCTGCTGGCCGACACCTGCGAGGCCGTGATTGCGGCGATCTACCTCGACGGCGGTCTCGAGCCGGCGCGGCAGTTCCTGCTGCGCGAGTTGGGGCGTCATATCGAGGAGGCGCGGCAGCCCGAGTATTTCGGCCGCGACTACAAATCCCGCCTGCAGGAGCGGTTGCAGGGCCTGGGCCGGCCGCTACCGTCGTATCGCATCACCAGCGAGGTGGGTCCCGACCACAGCAAGCTGTTCTACGTTGAGGTGGTGGTGGGTGAGGCCGTGTTGGCGCAGGGCGCCGGCCGCACGAAGAAAGATGCCGAGCAGGAAGGGGCGCGGCTGGCGCTCACCGAATTGGCAAAGAACGAGTAGCGAAGGCCTGATCGACCCGCCTAGTCGATCTCGATGATGCCCCAGTCCTTGCGGTCGCCGCCACCGGCGGTCGCCAGGGCGTGTGCCGGTTCTGCCTGCGGCAGGCGGGCCGCTGCGTAGGCCTGTACTTCTTGCGCGACTTCGTCGACCGACGGCGGAACGGGGCGGCAGTGCAGCCGCACCCACAACCGCAACAGCGGATCGGCAAAGCTGTAGCGCTTCTGCCGCGACCCGATCAGGTCAACATCTTCCAACCACGACAAGTAGTCCTTGGTCGACCCCGGCGTGCGATGCAGGCGCTGCGCGACCTCGGTCAAGGTCAGCGGTTCGTCTGCCGCCAGGATTTCGAGAATCGCCTTCAACGCGCCATAGCCGCGCGCCTTGTGCAGCCGCAACTCGTAGCGATAGCCGCACCAACTGGCCAGTGCACCCTCACCAGTCAACAGGGCCGTCAGCGCGCTGATCGGGTCGCCGCCGCGTCCGCTCATGGAGGCCGCCGCTTCGCTGAGGGCGTGCACGTACGCGGCGCGGCCGTCGGCAAGCGCTTGAATGGCGCGGCCCAGGTAATCGCGATCTTCGGTCGAGGTGTCGCCCATGGGCGGCAGCATGGCGGTGACCTCGGCGGCGCCGAGTGGCGGCAGGTGAATCACTTCAAAGCGTGGCTCGCCGTCGCGCAGCAGGCGATGCGCGCGCGCCACGTATCGGCTGGTCAGCACGAAGCGATTGTCGCTCTCGGCCATCGTGTGCAGCATCTCGCGCAACACGTGCCGCAAGCCCGGGAAGCTCTCGAACGTCCGCAGCTCGAGCACTTCGTCGAACAGGAACGTGGCGGGCGCGTCGTGGCGCGCCCGGGCGCGGCTGATCAATCCCAGCGTGCGATCGAACGCGGCCCGCGTGGAGGTCGCGGTGTCTTGGGGCGCGGCGGCGAACGCGCCGTCGAGCATGAAGGGCGATGCTGCCGAGACCGCCTGCTGGAACCGCTCAGGGGTACTGGCGGCGCGCTCGACGTCGACGTACTGGCACTGCTCCCGGCCCATGCGGTCATTGAGCGCGTGCAGCAGGGTCGTGCGGCCCGAGCCGCAGCCGCCGATCACGACCGGAATCCGTGGTGGCGTCGCGTCAAGCGCGGCGAGGACGCGGCGTTCAAGGCCGGCGTGGGGAGCCATCATCGGCTCGTCTCCTGCATGGGAATCCGTACTCCGTGATCGCGTGCGGTCTGGATCGCTTGGGGATAACCTGCATCGGCGTGCCGCACCACGCCGCCGTTCATCGTGACGGCGAGCGGTTGTGCGCCACCCATGCTGCCCAGGCCAGCCGTGACGACGATGCGGCCGCTCAGGGTGCCGTCGAAGTGGCGCTGGGCTACCGCGGCCAGCGTCTCGTAGGTGCCTTGCAGAATGCCCTGCGCGCCAGGATGGGTCTGGAAGGTCCCGACCGGCTTGCCGGTGCCGCCGTAGACGATCAAATCCTCGAGCCGCTCGGCGACCCCTGGATCGAGATTGTTCATCGGCATCCGCAGCGCTGCTTCCTGTGGCCATCCCTGGCACGTCAGCGACGTACCATGCGGCGCGCGTTGTGACCGAGCAATCGTCGTCATTTACAGTTGGCGATTCGAGGGGCGAATCGCGGAGATAAGAAACTAAGCAGTGGCGAGTCGCTTGTCAAACTGAATCTGCAAACTGAAATCAGTTGACAACGATGCCGGTCTCTTCTTCAAGTTATCCATCACGGATCCATTTGGTGATCGCGTCGATATCAGGCGCCGGTGAGCGGTCATCCGTGCGCGTCGGCACCTCGCCCCGCAGACCCTGATCCCACGTGTCACCTTCACCGACCAGGACCAGCGCGAAGTACACGCGTGGATGCCCGAATAGCCCTTGGCCAGCACATTCGCGCGCAGCGCCATCGTGGCGCGAACCGCACGGACCGGCAGCGGTTCGTCCACGCCCGCGGCATGGCTGCGCAGCAGGTTCAGTTGCCGGGCCGGCGGCCTTGGCCTCGACGACGACACGTGACGCGACGACCCGAGCGCGCGCGAGGGAGAGCGTGGCGCCGTCGAGGAGAATCATCGGAGTTCGATAGGATACAGTAGTGCTCATGAATATCGTGGTGCTGGGTGCGCAGTTCGGCGACGAAGGTAAGGGCAAAATCGTCGACCTGATGACGCCGAATTTCTCGCTGGTGGCGCGGTATCAGGGCGGCCACAACGCCGGCCACACGGTCTACGTGAATGGTAAGAAGTTCGTCCTGCACCTGATCCCCTCGGGCATCCTGCACGAGGGCGTCAAGTGCGTGATTGGCAACGGCGTGGTGGTGGATCCGCAGGCGCTGTTCAAGGAAATCGAGGAGCTGGCGCAGCTCGGCATTGAGGTTGGCGATCGGCTGTTGATCAGCGACAAGGCTCATTTAATCCTGCCGTATCACCGCGAGCTCGACGTGCTGAGCGAGGCGCGTCGCGGCGAGCGTAAGATCGGCACGACCTCGCGCGGCATCGGCCCGGCGTATGAAGACAAGATCGGCCGCCGCGGCATTCGCGTCTGCGACCTCGTCGATACCCAGGCGCTGGCTGACGAGGTGCGCGAGAACGTCAGCGCGCGCAACCGCATAATCAAGGACTCGACCCTCGACTGGCAGCCGGTCTACGACCAGCTGCTGGCCTTCGGCGTGCGGATGCGCCGCTGGACCGGCGACGTGTCGCTGGTCCTCGACCAGGCGCGCCAGGCCGGCCAGCGCATTCTGATCGAGGGTGCCCAGGGCGCGATGCTCGACATCGATCACGGCACCTATCCCTACGTCACCTCGTCGAACGCCACCATCGGCGGCGCCTGCACCGGGCTCGGGATTCCGCCCAAGGCAATTCACGGCGTGCTCGGCGTGGCCAAGGCGTATCTCACGCGCGTCGGCGAGGGGCCATTCCCGACCGAGCTTGATGGCGAGATGGGCAACCGGCTGCGCGAGACCGGCATGGAGTATGGCGCGTCGACCGGCCGCCCGCGGCGCTGCGGCTGGTACGATGCCGTCGCGGTGCGCTATGCCGTGCGCGTCAACGGCATCGACAGCATTGCCCTGACCAAGCTCGACGTGCTGGATGGCATCGAGACGATCGAGATCTGCACTGGTTACAAGATTGGCGACCGCACGGTCACCGAGTTCCCGTCGGACCTCAACACCGCCGGCACGCTCACGCCGATCTACGAGTCGTGGCCGGGGTGGACGACGCCCACCAAGGGTGCGCGCGACTACGCGCAATTGCCGGCCGAAGCGCAGCGCTACATCAGGCGGCTGGAAGAGGTGAGTGGCGTGCCGGTCGGGTTGATCTCGACGGGCTCGGACCGGCTGGAAACCATCATCCGCTCCGGCAGCGTCGTCGCCGACTGGCTGCCCAGGAAGAACTAGGCTCGCTTGTGCTTGTCGGCAAACGCTTCGATGGCTGACGCCTCTGCCACCATGCCCCAGTCGATGCCCGCGCGGTAGCGCGTGGGCAGACCCTTCGGCATTTCAAACGCCGCCCAGGCCACCGCGCCACTGCAGCGGATGGCCGTCTTGCCGTCGCCCATGATCACCCGGACGCGTTGATTCGGCTTCAGCACGGTCGGCGACACCACCTGCGCGCCGACTATCGACAGGTCAATCAGGGCGGCCGGGTTGCCGTCGATCGCCACCTCAACACCCTCGCGGCTGCGGCTGCGCGCCGCGCGCCGGGTGCCGCGCTGATCGAGCGCGGGCGCTGGTTCGTCGCCGGCCACGGCCGCGCCGCCGGTCTGGCCGCGCTTGACCGCCACGCGGCTCAGCTCGCTGTCGCGCCCCAGTACGAGCACTTCACACGCGGCCAGTGACGGGTCGTCCTTGATGCGATTGATGAGGGCGGTGCCGCGCGAGGTCGCCGAGAACTCGCCCTGCATGGCCACCATCGCCGGCTTGGTGCGGATGACGTGGTCGAGCGCCTCAAGCGCTTCGCTGTCGGTGAAGGTCTGGACGGTGGCAGCCGAATTGAGACGCCCTTGCAAATCGGGTAACGCGTCGGCGGGTCCGATCAAAACGATGCACGACGACACAGAAGCGAGAGTGTACCACGGCTGCCACCGCCGTCAGCAGCGAGTCAGGTGAGAACGGCTTGAGCAGCAACTGGGCGTTCGGATCGGCCTCTGGGCCGGTCCACCCGTCGCTTGGGGACCACCGGTTCTGCTGAACATTCACACCGGATAACGTAACCGCACTTGATCAGTCGAGCGAGCGGGTCAATAGCGCGGGTTAGCCTTCGTGCTGGGCGGCGTACCAGTCGAGCAGGAAACGCTGTGAATTCAGGGGCGGCACGCCCTCCGGCGGGCTTGCCCGGACGTAGGCGCCGTTGGTGTCGAGTGTCCACGCCCGGTCGGTGTCGCTCAGCAACACTTCGAGCACGCCGTCACGGACGGTTTGCTTCAACCCGGGATCCGTCACTGGGCACAGTACCTCGACGCGCCGATCCAGGTTGCGTTCCATCAGGTCGGCGCTGCCGATGAAGACCTCGGGCATCCCGCCGTTCTCGAAATAGTAGATGCGCGAGTGCTCGAGGAACTGGCCGACGATCGACCGCACACGGATGTTCTCGCTGATGCCAGGAATACCGGGACGCAGGCAGCACACGCCGCGCACGATCATGTCGATGGCCACACCGGCCTGGGACGCTCGGAACAGCGTCTTGATCATCCCCTGGTCGGCGACCGCGTTGTTCTTGACGATCATCCGTGCCGGCCGCCCCGCCTTGGCATGCTCGACCTCGCGCTCGACCAGGGCGCGGAAGCCCTGGCGCAGCCCCACTGGCGCCACCAGCAGGGCGTTGTACGAGCGCTTGTTGGAATAGCCCGTCAGCGAATTGAACACCTCGGTCACATCGTCCAGGATGCTCTCGTCGGCGGTGAACAGGCCGAAGTCGGTGTAGACCTGCGAGGTCACGCGGTTGTAGTTGCCGGTCGCGACGTGCGCGTAGCGGCGAATGCTGTCAGCCTCCTGGCGCACCACCAGGCACAGCTTGCAGTGCACCTTGAGGTTCATCAGGCCATAGACGACGTGGATGCCGGCCGATTCGAGGCGGTGAGCCCACGCAATGTTGTTGCGCTCGTCGAACCGCGCCTTGAGTTCGACCAGGACCGCGACTTGCTTGCCCTGGTCGGCCGCCTCGATCAGCAGGTCGACCAGCGGCGAGTTGGCGCCGATGCGATACAGCGTGATCTTGATCGCGATGACCTGGGGGTCCTGCACGGCCGTGCGCAGGAACGTTTCCACCGAGGTGAACGAATCAAACGGGTGATGCAGCAGGAAGTCCTGGTCGGCGATCTGCTCGAACACCTTGTCGGTTTCGTCGGGTGCCCATAACGTGCGTGGTATCAGCGCCGGGTACTTCAGCGCCGGCCGGTGAAGCTTGGTGAGCGCGCGCCAGTCGCCAAAACCGAGCCGGTCGGTGGCGCGCGCGACGACATCGTCGCCGACTTCGAAGTTCTCGATCAGGATGCTGAGCACGCGCTTCGGCATGTCGGCCTCGACGTGCAGCAGCGACAGCGCGCCATGGCGCAACTGTTTGAGGCCGCGGTCGACGGTTTCGAGCAGGTCGTCCGCCTCGTCCTCCTGGATCACCATGTCGGTGTCGCGGATGATTCGGAAGAGGTGGGTGCCTTCCACCTGCGTGCCGGGGAACAGGGTCTGAATGTTGCGCCGGATCACGTCCTCGAGAAACACGTGCGCCATCCCGCCGAGGGGCGACAGGTGTTCGGGCAAGGCAATGAAGCGCGACAGCATGCCCGGCACCTTGACGCGCGCGAACTTGGTGCGGCCGGCGTGCCGGACGCGGACCGCAAGATTCATGCTGAGGTTCGAGATGTAGGGGAAGGGATGGCCGGGATCGAAGGCGAGCGGCGTCAGGACCGGGAAGATGTGGTCCCTGAAGTATTGCGCCAGCCAGGCATCGATCGCCGGCGTGTAGTCCTGGGGCTCGAGAAAGTGAATGCCTTCGGCGGCGAGCAGCGGGCGAAGTGACTGCGACCAGCACGCGATCTGCGCGTCAATTTGCGCCAGTGCCCGGCCGCGAATCGTCGCCAGTTCCACCTCCGTCGTCATGCCGTCGATCGACACTTCTTCAATGCCGGCGCGGAACTTCTTCAGGATGGTGGCCACTCGCACCATGAAGAACTCGTCGAGGTTGGTGCCCGAGATGGCGAGGAACTTGACGCGTTCGAGGAGCGGGTGCGAGGTGTCCTGCGCCTGCGCGAGCACGCGTAGGTTGAAGGCCAACCAGCTCAACTCACGGTTGATGTAGAGGGACGGCGACGCCAGGTCGTTAGGGTCGAGGTTCGACCAATCCCGTTGAGGCGCCACCGGCACCGCCGAGGCGCTTTCGACGGCGCGGCGATTCCGGGGACGTCTGGTGACGGCGGTTGGAGGAGTCATGGCACCACCTTGAGGATGCGGCCGCGCGAGTAGCTGACGATGTCCATCTCGCCGGCCGCGTCGACGCCGATGGAATAGACGCACCCCGCCACGTAGTCAGCTAAAAAGTAGCAGCCGTTGAACGTCCTGGTGAGGGCTGACCCGCGGGCCGACACCGTGGCCGGGACCAGTCCCAGAAGTAGCGCGACGAGTGGTGCCATGGCGAAGGGCCGCATCCTCAACATCTTAGCAGGCGTGCAGGAACGGGAAGGTGGCGCCTGCCGCTGGTTCCCCTGGCGCCGATTTTCTTCGTGCTGGCGTCGGCGGCGATGGTCTTCAACCAGCTGCGTGCCGACCTCACGAGCAGCGCCATCGGCCTGTTGATTGTCGCCTCGGGAATCCCCGCGTATTATCTGTGGGACAGAAAGGCTTCATGAAGATCGACTTTCATAATCACTATTACCCTCCCGAGTATCTGGCGGCCATCACGACGGGAACCACCAAGGCCTGCATGGATTACGACGCGGAGGGCAACCCGCGCCTGCACTATCCCGGCGATTACAACATCCGGGTACCGGGACATCGCGACCTCGACCACCGCGAAGGCGTGCTCAAGAAGCACGGTGTCGGCAAGCAGGTGCTAAGGTTCACCACGCCTGGCACGCACTTCGAGGAGCCGGCCACGCACGTCAACGGCGTGGCACTGGCCGACGCGGTCTATGAGCCCCTGTGGAACAAGGCCAGCGACCTCGGCGCGGTCATCGATATCCCCCCGGCGCATCCGCTTGGCGTCGAGGCGACGGAACAGTATTGGCTACCCGAAGATCAAGTGGGTGCTGTGCCATCTGGGCGGTGCGGTGCGGCGACCGGCGGAGCGGTTCGATCGCGGCTACGAGGCTTTTGATGAGTGCCGCAAGAACATCAGCCGCGCGCCGAGCACGTACCTGAAGCAGTTCTATTACGACCCGGTGAACTTCGATGTGAACAACATCGAGTTGGCAATCAAGTTTGCCGGTGTCGATCACATTCTGGCCGGCAGCGACTATCCGCACCAGATTGGCAGCATTCCGGAGATGCTCGATGCGATCAGCCGCCTGCCGGTGTCGCCGGCCGAGCGCGAAGGCATTTACGGCCGCAACGCTACAAACCTGTTAGGGTTCTGACCTCCGCAAGAGAAGGGGTCTGACCCCGAGCAGAAATTCCCGAGGGGTCTGACCCCTCCGCAGAAGGAGACGACAGATGAAGCTCAAGGTGATGGCAAGTGTCACGGTGATCGGCGCGGTGTTCGCCGCCGGTGTGGCAGTGGGGCAGCAGACCGGCACGAGCCGGCGCGAGCCACAGTTCGAGAACAGCGAGCTCAAGGTGTGGAAGTCGATAGTCATGCCGAACCAGCCGCTGGCGTTGCATCGTCATGACCACGGCCGGGCGGCCGTGGTGCTGAAGGGCGGCAACCTGGATGTCGTCGACGCCAAGGGCGTGGCCATCGACACCTACAAGTGGGAGACCGGCAAGGCCTACTGGCTCGATGCCGATCCGGCCGGCACGCAACACGGCGACATGAACCGCGGCAAGGAGCCGATCGAGGTGGTGATCGTCGAGCTGAAGAACGACAAGCCGAAGATGTAGCGGCCGGCATCGGCGAAGCGGGCAGCTTCAGCGTCGTCCAGACCGACCCGTGCATCGCATCCCCGGCCGCGTGGGCGACCTGGTGCATCTGGAGGCCGGCTTCTTCCCATTTGAAATAGCCGCTGGCGAAACTTCGCTGATCAATCGGGCGCATGTGACCAAGGTGCAGCTGCCGGAGCACGTCATCGAGGCCCTCAGCCGTTGACGGCTTGTTGAAGAGCATGACCGACACCTGGGTGCGGGGATTTCGCCTGGCGGTGGGCACCCCGGCGCGAATGATCGATGCCTCGGGCGCCGCGCAAGATGCGAGCAGCGCCGCGCTGACGCGGCAGGAGGTCCTGGCGCTGCTCAGCCCGATCATCCCCGAGCATGCGCGTCGCCGCCTGCCGCAGGAGGCGATTGCCATCGAGACGGCGGAGACGGGGCACTTGGTGTTCGGGGCCCTGCACACGACCACCGCCGCCTCGACCGTCGACCGCGTCATCGATCAGTTCCTGCAGGAGCAGCAGGCGCAGATTCGCATCATGCTGTCGGAATCCCTGAAGGGGTTGATCGCGCAGAACCTGTGCCGCAAGATTGGCGGCGGCCGCATCGCGGCGCTCGAGATGCTGTTGATCAACAGCGCCATCAGCAACCTGATTCGCGAGGCCAAGACGGTCTAGATTCCGTCGATGATTCAGGTCGGCCGCGCCCAGGGCATGGTGGCGCTGAACGAGGCCTATTTGAAAGCGGTCGACAAGGCTGGATTCGAAGGACTGCTGAAGCGCGCCGGCCTCGACACCGAATTCGTCCAGGGCGCCGCCGGCTAGCTCGATGGCCCGAGGCTCGGGCAGGTGAGTGATGAGGCCGTGCTACAATCAGATGTTCTGCCAGTGCGTCCCCGTCGTCCAGAGGCCCAGGACGTGGCCCTTTCAAGGCTAAAACACGGGTTCGAATCCCGTCGGGGACGCCACATCGTTGGCAACTCAACCACTCCCGCCAGTAATCGATCGAGCGCGATCGTCCCGGTGAAGGCGTAGCCGCGCCGGCTGCCGTCTTCGATCGGTGTGAACCGGAGCGGCCCGAT
>NSIL01000039.1 GCA_002737365.1 Acidobacterium sp.
GACGAGATCGCCCATTGGCAGAAGTGACTGGACTTGTTGTTCGTTCAGGAGGCGAAAGTGTTGAGCCATTTGTTTGCTGCGGTCCGAATGGTATTGGCGTGAATGGTGACGATGGCGTCGATGTCTGGAGCGTAGCCGCCGCTCATGGAGATGGCAAGCGGCAAGCCGGCCTGCCGGCACGCGCCAACCACGAACTCGTCGCGCCGGCGCAGGCCATCGATGGTCAGCTTCAGGCGGCCGAGGCGATCGCCCTCGTACGGATCGGCGCCGGCAAGATAAAAGACGAAATCCGGCTGGTGTCCGTTCAGCACCGATGGCAGGTGGGCCTGCAATAACGAGAGATACTCCTCGTCGCCGGTGCCGTCGTTCAGCGGCACGTCAAGATCGCTGACCTCCTTGCGGAACGGGAAGTTCTGGGCGCCGTGCATCGAGAACGTGAACACCGAGGCATCACTGGCGAAAATCGCGGCGGTGCCGTTGCCTTGATGCACATCCAGGTCGACGATGGCGATGCGGCGGGCGTGCTGGTCGCGCTGCAGGACGCGCGAGGCGACGGCGACGTCATTGAACACGCAGAAACCCTCGCCGCGGTCGGCAAACGCATGATGGGTGCCGCCGGCCAGGTTGGCCGCGGCGCCGTCATCGAGGGCAGCGCGGGCCGCGGCAATTGTGGCGCCGACCGACCGGCGCGCGCGCTCGACCATTTGCGGCGACCACGGGAACCCGATGCGGCGCTGGACGGCTGCCGGGACCGTGCCGTTAGCCACCGCATCCACGTACACCGGGTCGTGTACCAGCCGCAGGTCGTCCCAGTCTGCTGCCGGCGCCTCATAAAGTTGCTCCGGCGCGATGGTGCCCTCGGCCAGGATCCGCTCGCGCAAGCGCGAGTACTTGGCCATGGGGAACTGGTGGCCGTCAGGCAGCGGCAGGACGAAGTGGTCCGAGTAGAACGCGCGCATGCGTGCGAGTCCAAGTGTATTCTCAGCTAAGCCGCATGATTCATCGCATCAAGACCATCGATTCGCACACCGCCGGCGAGCCGCTCAGGCTGGTGATTGACGGGTTACCCGCGCCCGAGGGCCGGACCATGCTCGAGAAGCGCGCCTGGGCGCAGAAGCGTCTCGACCACCTGCGCCAGTCGATCATGCTCGAGCCGCGCGGCCACACCGACATGTACGGCGCATTGCTGACCGAGCCAGTTACGCGCGATGGTCATGCCGGCATCCTGTTCATGCACAACGAAGGGTGGAGCACGATGTGCGGTCATGGCATCATCGCCGTGAGCACGATCGCCATCGAGCGTGGCTTGATCTGGTCGAAGCAAGAAGGCCGGCCGGCGACGGTGCAACTGCGCTACGACACTCCGGCCGGACGCGTGGAGGCAGAAGCGCGGGTGTCGTATCGCGGCGACGTGGTCCACGTCGAGTCGGTGAGGTTTCGCAACGTGCCGTCGTTCGTGTTCGAGCCGTCGCTGCTGGTGACCGTCGGCGCCCGCAAGATCCCGGTGGACATCGCGTTCGGCGGTGCCTTCTACGCGATTGTCGATGCCGAGGCGGCCGGCGTGCCGATTGATGCCGCGCACCTGCCAGAGCTGCGCAAGCTGGGCATGCAGATTGCCCGCGAGGTCGAGAACCTGCGGCAGGTGGTCCACCCGAGCGATCCGGGCCTGACCGGCATCTACGGCACCATCTTCACGGCGCCGGCCCAGCTCCCCGATGCGCACCTGCGCAACGTCACCGTCTTTGCTGACGCCGGGGTCGATCGCTCGCCATGCGGCACCGGAACCGCCGCGGTCATGGCCGTGCTCAACGACATGGGATTGTTGTTGGACGACGTCCCCTTCATCCACGAGAGCATCGTCGGGACGACCTTCACGGGCCGGGTGCTGGAGCGCGTCGAGGTGGGTGAGCGGCCGGCGATCGTGCCAGAGATTGCAGGCTCGGCGTGGATCACCGGCGAGCACACGTTCCTGATCGACGGGGACGATCCCCTTCGATCAGGATTCAGGTTGTAAGCGAGTTCGTCACCAGCCGATCGCCAGACCGTCCTTACGAAGATCCGATCCGCCGAGCATGACGCCCGTCTTCGGATCGATGAAAATTGCCTGGTAGCCGCCCATCGCGCCGCGGCCGTCCGAGATCGTGTGGCCCCTGGCCTCGAGCGCCTTGCGCACATCGGCGCCGATGCCGCTTTCGAGGGCGAGCCGGCTGCCCATGTGCCGCATGCGCGCGGCGTCGCCGGCCTCCTGCACGTGCATGCCGAAGTCAACGAAGTTGGCCACCACCTGCGCGTGGGCCTGCGCCTGGTTGTCGCCGCCCATCACGCCGAAGGCCACCCACGGCTTGCCGTCCTTCATGATCATGGCCGGCACCAGCGTGTGCAGCGGCCGCTTGTGCGGGCCAATCTGGTTGGGATGGCCCGGCGTCAGCACGAAGCCCGAGCCGCGGTTGTGCAGCGTGATGCCGGTCTCGCCGGCGACGAAGCCGGCGCCGAAACTGGCGAACAGCGACTGGATGAACGACACCACGTTGCCCTGGCTGTCGGCGGCGGTCAGGTAGATGGTGTCGCCGAGATCGCGGCCGGCAAAATCCGGTGTCGGCCGTCCGGCGCCCGCGGGTGTGCCAGGCGGGTAGCTGTTGGCCGCCTTCGTCATGTCGATCTCTTTGCGACGCGCGGCGGCATACTCCTTTGACAGCAGCGTCTTCAGGATGTCCTTGGACATGGCATCGCGGTCAGCGAGGTAGGCGCCGCGATCGGCGAACGCGATTCTCTTCGCCTCGGTAACGACGTGCAGGTAGTCGGCCGAGTTGTGGCCCATGGCCTTGATGCCGAAGCCTTCCATGATGTTCAGCATCTCGAGCGCGACGAAGCCCTGCGTGCTGGGCGGCATCTCCATCACGTCGTAGCCGCGGTAGTTGGTGCCGATCGGCTCGACCCAATCCGCCTTGTGGTCGGCGAAGTCCTTCATGTCGAGCAGGCCGTTGCGGGTCTTCATGTCGGCGACAATAGCGCGGGCGATGGCGCCCTTGTAGAAGGCGTCGCGGCCCTCCTTGGCAATCACCTCGAGGCTGCGCGCGAGGCGCGGATTCGCGAAGATGTCGCCTTGCGCCATCGGCTTGCCAGTCGGCAGGAACGTCGCCGCCGTCGCTGGATCTCGGTTGAGCAGCTTCTCGTTGCCCTTCCACTCGTTCGCCATCAGTTCCGCGACGGGGAAGCCATCGCGCGCGTGCGTGATGGCCGGCGCCATCGCCTTGGCCAGCGAGATGGTGCCGAACCGTGTCAGCAACTGATGCCAACCCTCGACCACGCCCGGTACGTCCACCGTCAGCGGGCCGTTGCCCGGCATCTCCTTTAGTCCCCGCTTGGTGAATTCCTCGGGCGTGGCGGCGTACGCCGAGCGGCCGGTCGAATCCAGGCCGTAGAGCTTCTTCGTCTTCGCGTCGTAGACGATTGCGAGCAGGTCGCCGCCGATGCCGTTCATGCTGGGTTCGACGACGGCGAGCACGGCGGCGGCGGTGACGGCCGCGTCGATGGCGTTGCCGCCGTCCTGCAGGACCTTGAGCCCGGCGGCGGAGGCCAGTGATTGGCTCGTGGCAATCATGCCGTGGCGGCCGACGGCGGGCGAGCGGGTGCCGCGAAGGTTGCCCGACGGGCGATCGCCGGTCTGAATCTGCTGTGCGGACGAGGTGGTCATGATCAGGAAGGCTCCGGTCAGCACGAAGAGAAGATTTCGCATAGGAGATTCTAAGCGCGATTGGTTGGTGGACGATAATCGTCCATTTAGTGGTTGATCTTCGTCCACAACGGCGTCACGTCGCCGATCGTGCTGGACGAAGTGCAGCGGGCGTCCGACCTGTTCCTCGCCATCAAGGCATCGGTTGACCGGGACCGGCGGCCCGGCCGCTTCCCGCTGACCGGATCCGCCAACGCCCTGTTGCTGCCGCAGCTCGCGGGGGCGCTGGCGCGATGTACCACTTCCGCAGCCACGCCGGCGACCAGGTCGAACTGGTGCTGGAACAGCGATCGGGCACCATCGCCGGCATCGAAGTGAAAAGCGCCGCCACTGTCACCGCATCCGACTTCAAGGGACTGCGCCCGCTCTCGGGCAACACCTTGTTGATCCGAAACCGCTGTCCGTCCGGACTCACTGCAAACTGCTGTCGCAGTGAGATCTGGCCGAAGGCACTGAATCTGAACAGCAGCGCCGGAACGCCTGGACGCCTTGCATGTCGTGGTGGCGGCCGTTCACGGCGTGGAGTATTTGCTCTCGTGGAACTGCCGGCACAGCGCCAATGCCACGATTCGTCGCGCAATCGACAAGCAGTGACGTTAGTGGCAGTGCCTACCGTGTACTAGTGTCATTAGATGACGTGTAATAGTGGTGTTCGGAGTGAGGCCGGCTGAGCAACTACCGGCTCGGCGCCTGGCGCTCGGATCAGTGGACCCGACGGTGGTACTGGCAACGGGCGCCGCCGAGTGTTGGGAGCGAACGAATGCCTAGGTGGATATTTTTTGCGGCGGCCCTGGCGTGGTCCCTGCCCGCCGCGGCGCAAGGCACGGCGGATGGCGATCGCGTGATGACGGTCGTGCGCGCGGCGTTGGCGCCGGCGCTGCCGTTTCCTGATACCGATCAAACCGGCTCGGTTCCGGCCACTGGCTCCCCCGAGCCGTTGTGGATGGTTCGTGTCCGCGAACCGGGCGCGCGCACCATCGAGGTGATGGCCAACCCCCTCAACGAAATGAACCAGGCGCGCGCGGCCCGGGCCATGGCGCAGATTGGCGCGGCGATCGACGCGGCGCAGAAACGCGCGGAGCTGCAGTACGAGCGAGCCGTCGCTGAGGCGAAGCGGACCGGCCGCTCGCAGGACGTCGACGGCGTCGGGTTGTCAGACGAAGGCGTGGCCGGTGCGCGCATTGATGCCGAAGCCCACGTCACCATCGACGTCGACTTCAACCAGCCGTCGTATGTCGTGGCGGTTGAATCGTCGGTGGCGCCGGCGCCATCGCGACAAATCACTATTGCCGGGGCCGTGGCCATTGTCGCCGTGCCGTCGAATATCTATCGCACCCGGACGGCGCAACCTACGGACGAGAACTACTGCCCCGCGGAGACCATGGTGTATTTCGGTGCCTTGGCGGCACCTGAGGTCCGTCAGCGATCAGAACATGGGTATGAAATCACGGCGTCGGCCGTGGCCGTCGGAGGCGCGCCGTTCGTGCGATCGATGGCCGTCCGGTTTCGCGGCAACGAGGTCTTGATCGCTGAGATCCTGCAGCAAGCCGACTGGAATGCCGTGCTTGAGCTCCTAAAGTAGCGTCCGCCTGCAGGCGGACCCTGCGCCTACGACTTGGTGTCCGGAGCCGCGAGGTAACTGCGGCGCGCCCGCACCGTCATTCCCGGCCGGTTGACCTTCACTTCCAGCTTGTGGATCTTGTTGTCGAGCGACACCGGGGCGAAGCCAATCAAGTACTGGCTGCGCAGCTCTTGCGCGACGCGCGAAAAAGTCGGCGCCAGGTCGGCCGATTTTACCAGCTCGAAATAGCCGCCGCCGGTTTCATCGGAAATCTTCCGCAAGTCCCTGGATGGTTTCGTGCGCACGATGCGCATGCCGTTGAAGAACTCCGACTCCAATCCGATTGAGTAGACCATGACTTCTTCGTCGCGGGCGCGCTCGAGCACGTCCTTGAAGCTGGTGCGGCTCGAGGTGTCTTCGCCATCGGTGAACACCAGCACGACGCGGCGGCCGTCGATGCCCTTGAGCGCGTCGAGCCCGGCGCCGATGCCGTCGTTCAGGCGCGTCGGGTTACCGAAATACAGGTCGTTCAAGGCGCCGATCAACTCGTCGCGATTGTTGGTGAAGGTGCCGCTCAACTGGATCTTGTCGTTGAATGCGCCGACCTGCGCGCGGTCAACCGGCAGCAGCCGCAACAGGAACTGTTCGGCGGCGCGATTGAGGAGCTTGAGGTTGGCGGTCATGCTGGCGCTCGTGTCGAGCATCACCACCGCGCTGAATGGCTGCGAATCGTTCGAGAACAGCGAGACCTCGACCGGCTTGGCATTGTCGAGGATCGAGAAGTCAGCGCGCTCCAGGTCGGGCACCAGGCGGCCGGCGCTATCAACGACCGTGGCGTAGATGGGGACGGTGCGGACCGACGACTTGAAGAGCGGCTGGTCCTGCCGGGCAGTGGCCAGCACCGCCGTTCCCGCGAGCAAGACGGCAGCGGACACAATCGAGGACAACTTGGTCATGGCCTCTCAACTTTAGCAAAGGTCGTGCCCCCGCGGCCTACACTAACGTCAGGTCCCATGACGTCCCCAGACCCCGGCCTGTGCGGCGACTGCGGCTTCGCCCGCGTCATCGATGGCGAACGCTCGACATTTCACTTATGCGAACGGGCCCTGACCGACTGGCGCTTTCGCAAATACCCGGCCTTGCCCGTGTGGTCCTGCCCTGGCTACCAGCGCCGGGAACCGCAGGGGACCCCTGCCGTTGCGGAGCCCGATGATAAGCTGACCGGATGACATTTTCCGGATCCTGCCGAGGGACGGCGCTGGTCTGCGTGGTGACACTGGCGGTGACTGGCTGTTCCGAATCGTCCAGCGCGGCCGGTCAATCCATGCCGGCGCCGGCCAGCCGTCCCGACCAGGTCGTCGGCGAGGTCGCCGGGCGCCAGATCACGCTGCAGGAAGTCGATGCGAAGTGGGAAGAGTTTGACGCCGCCGAGCGTGCCCGCGTCACGCAGTTGATGTACCAGAACCGTCGCAACATGCTGGATCAGGTGGTCGGTGAGATCCTGATCGAGAACGCCGCGAAGGCCGCCAACCTCACGGTTGAGGTCTACCTCGCGCAGGATGCCACCAGGCGCGCGACGCCGATTTCGGAACAGGAAGTCGTCCAATTCTTCGAAGCGAACCGCGAACGCGCGCAGGGCCGCACGCTCGAGCAACTGCGCGGGCAGATCACGGACTTCCTCGCCAGCCAGCGCAAGCTGCAGTCGCGCGCCCAACTGGTGGACGAGCTGAAGGCCAAGACTACGGACGTCAAGGTCATGCTCGACCCGCCGCGCTACACGGTGGCGACGACGGCGAGCGATCCGGTGCGGGGGGTGGCGTCGGCGGCGGTCACGATTGTCGAGTTCTCCGACTACCAGTGCCCGTTCTGCGCGCGCGTCAACCCGGCGCTCGAGCAGGTCCGCAAGACCTACGGCGACAAGGTGACGATCATCTTCAAGGACTTCCCGCTGCCGAACCACGCGCAGGCGCCCAAGGCGGCCGAAGCCGCGCACTGCGCCGGCGAGCAGGGCAAGTACTGGGAAATGCACGACCAGTTGTTTGCGAACCAGCGCGCGCTGAACGTGCCCGAGCTGAAGCAGCACGCGGCGGCGATCGGTCTCGACGCGGCGGCGTTCACCCAGTGCCTGGATTCAGGAAAGCATGGTGCGCTGGTGGCCGCCGGCTTGGCGCAGGGCGAGCAAATGGGCGTCAACTCGACGCCGACGCTCTACATCAACGGCCGTCCCCTGATCGGGGCGCAGCCGTTCGAAGCGTTCAAGCAGGTGATTGACGAAGAACTCGCACGGAAGCCGTGATTTCATGAAGGCCATTCTCGCGCGCGCGTTCGGCGGCCCGGAGGTTCTCACGCTTGAAGACGTGCCGGACCCTTCGGCCGGCCAGGGCCAGGTCAGGGTTCGCATTCACGCCGTCGGCGTGAACCCCTACGACACCTACATGCGAGCGGGCGGCTATGCCATCACGCCTGACCTGCCGTACACGCCCGGCGCGGATGCGGCCGGCGTCATCGATCAGGTAGGTGACGGGGTGGCTGGTTGGGGCGCCGGCGATCGTGTCTACATCAGCGGCACCGCCACCGGCAAAGCGCATGGCGCCTACGCGGCGATCGCCGTTTGCGAGGCCGCGCAAGTGCACCGGCTGCCCGCGCGGATTAGCTTCGCGCAGGGCGCCGGCCTGTTCGTGCCGTACGTGACGGCGTGGCGCGCACTCTTCGGCCGCGCCAACGCGCGCGCCGGCGACACGGTGCTGGTCCATGGCGCGAGCGGCGGTGTGGGGATTGCCGCCACGCAGTTTGCCGTCGCAGCCGGACTGACGGTGATCGGCACCGCCGGCACCGACGAGGGCCTCGCGGTGGTCACGCGGCAGGGCGCGCGACACGCCTTCAATCACCGGTCAGCGGGTTACCTAGATCAAATTACCAGTGCCACCGGCGGTCGTGGCCCGGATGTGATTCTCGAGATGCTGGCCAACGTCAATCTCGATCACGACCTCACGATCGTGGCCCCGGGTGGCCGCATCGTGGTGATTGGCAACCGGGGGCGCGTCGAGATCGATGCGCGCAAGATCATGGGCAAGGACTGCGCGGTCTACGGGATGGCGTTGTGGGGCATTCCGCCGGACGAAGTGCGGCGCGCGCATCAGGCGATCAGCGCGGGCCTCGACAGCGGCACGCTCAATCCCGTGGTGGGTAAGGAAATGCCGCTGGCTGATGCCGCCAAGGCGCACGTCGCGGTGATGGCGCCCGGCGCGCACGGCAAGATCGTGCTGATTCCCTGACCGACATGGACTGGCTCACTCGCCTCGAAGCGCCTCAGAACGCGCTTGCTATTCTCACGGCGATGATTACGCCATCGGTATTGATCTCGGCGTGCGGCGCCTTGATCTTTTCCACCAGCACCCGCCTCGGCCGCGTGGTCGACCGCGTCCGGCTGCTGTCCGAGCGTTTCCAGGCGCTGGCGCTCAATCCCGAGAAAGACGAGCTGTTCGACGAGCGGCGCGAGCTGATCTTCTCGCAGCTCGATCGCCAGACCTCGCGCGCCCGGCTGATCCAGCGGGCGATGACGGCGTACTACACCGCACTGGGCGTGTTCGTCTTCACGACGGTCGCCATTGCCGTGGTCTCGGCCGCGGCCCGCAACTTCACCTGGGTGGCGGTCGTGCTCGGGTTGGTGGGCTCGCTGTTCATGCTCTACGGCTCGATGCTGTTGATTATCGAAAGCCGCATGGCGCTCAGCGCCATTCATAGCGAGATGGATTTTGTCTGGAAGGTCAGCACGAAGGCCGCCGGCAAGGAGTTGGCGAGCAAGTCAACCGGCGGTCCGTTCACCTGGCTCGGCAAGAAAATCTGACCGTCGCCAGGGGTAGAATCCCCGTGACCATGAGAAACCTGCTGCTCGTTGTGCTTGTGCTGCTGTTCGGATCGCAGGCGGGTTTCAGGACCCGCCTCTATGCGTCTGCTCAGACGGCCCCAGTCGCCCATCCGTTGGCAGCCGAGGCCGAGCGGCTGTCGGTGGAGCTGAATCCACAGGTCGTCGCCTGGCGCCGCGACTTTCACAAGAACCCGGAGCTCGGCAACCGCGAGACGCGGACGGCAAAGGTCATTGCCGATGAGCTGAGGAAGCTCGGCTACACCGTGACCACCGGCGTTGCCACGACGGGCGTGGTTGGTGTGCTGAAGGGCGGCCTGCCGGGTCCGGTGGTCGCGCTGCGCTCAGACATGGACGGGCTGCCGGTGCAGGAGCAGGGTGACCTGCCGTTCAAGTCCACCGCCAAGACCCAGTGGGCTGGTCAGGAAGTGGGCGTGATGCACGCCTGTGGTCACGACAACCACATGGCGATCCTGTTGGGGACTGCCACTGCGCTGGCGCGGATGAAGGACCGCCTGCCCGGCACCGTGAAAGTGATTTTCCAGCCCGCTGAAGAGGGGCCACCGCCCGGAGAGACCGGCGGCGCCGAGCAGATGATCAAGGAGAGCGTGCTCGAGAATCCGAAGGTCGACGCCATCTTCGGGCTCCACGTCTTTCCGTTTCCTGCCGGCCAGATCGTCTATCGCTCCGGCCCCCTGATGGCGAGTGCTGACACATTCCTGATCCGGATCAAGGGTCGCCAGACGCACGGCGCGGTGCCGTGGGGCGGCATCGATCCGATCGTGATCGGTTCGCAAGTGGTCATGGGGCTGCAGACCATCATCAGCCGCACGGTGAACATCACCGAGGCGCCGGCGGTTGTGACGGTGGGCCGATTCAGCGGCGGCAATCGCTCGAACATCGTCCCTGAGTTGGTCGAACTCGAAGGCACCATTCGCGCCTTCAACGAGGATGTCCGCAAGAGCATTCACGAGCGCATTCGCGCCATCGCGACCCACTACGCCGAGGCTGCCGGGGCGACCGCGACGGTCGAAATCGGGATGGGCACTGCCTATCCGTCGACCATCAACGATTCGGCGCTGACCGAACGGATGCTGCCGACGCTGCGGCGCGCGGTCGGCGCTGACAACGTCCGTCTGGGGCCGCTCACCGGGACGGCGGAAGACTTCTCGTTCTTCCAGCAAAAAGTGCCCGGCCTGTTCGTGTTCCTGGGCGTGACCCCACGTGACCAGGACCACACGAAAGTGGCACAGAATCACTCGCCGCTGTTTTTTGCCGATGAGTCGGCGTTGCCGATCGGTGTCAAGGTGATGACCAACCTCGCACTCGATTACCTGTTTGGAGGAAAGTAATGAACCGCAGAGCCTTTATCTCGACCACGTCCGTTGGTGTCGCCGGCCTGGCGCTGGCCCCTGACGCATTTGCGTTTCAGCAGCCGGCCGCCGCGCCGCCGGTGACCTCGTTCACCGAGTTGCGGCGCGGCGTCGGCATGTTCATCGGCACCGGCGGCACGATTGGCTATCTCGTGAACGGCGACGGCGCGATTGCCGTCGACAGCCAGTTCATGAACACCGCCGAGATTTGCGTGGCGGGCTTGAAGCAGCGCGCGCCCAAGGGCATTGCGATGCTCCTCAACACGCATCACCACGGCGATCACACGGGCGGCAACAAGGCTTACGGCGTCAGCAAGATCGTTGCCCACGCCAACTGCCTGAAGTCGCACAAGGCCGTGACCGAGGAGGCCAAGACGGTCGACCAGCAGGCCTACGCGACGGCGACGTTCACCGACACCTGGACCGAGAAGTTCGGCGACGAGACGATCGAAGGCCGCTACTTCGGTCCCGGCCACACTGGTGGCGATGCGGTCTACCACTTCCAGCGCGCCAACGTGATGCATATGGGCGACCTGCTGTTCAATCGCGCGCACCCGAACATCGACCGCGCGCAAGGCGCTCGCGTCGACAACTGGATCAAGGTGCTCGAGGCGGTGTCCAGCCGGGCTGCGAACGACACCATCTTCATCGCCGGCCACGCCAAGGACAACGCGGTTCGCAACACCAAGGCCGAGGTGCTGCACTTCCGCAACTACCTGACCGCGGTGCTGGAGCACGCCCGCGCCGGCGCCAAGGCGGGCCAGTCGAAGGAAGAGGTCCAGAAGCTCGCGGCGCTCAAGGGCTTTGAGGACAACGTCTCGCCCAACGCGCGCCTGACCCTCGCCTTCGTGCTCGGCATCTGCTACGACGAGGTGACCGCGAAATGAGGCGTCTCGCCGCCCTCGCCCTGATTCTCGCGGGCGCATCTGGCCTTCTTGCTCAGGCGCCGCCGCCGGTCACGCCGCTGACCACGGCCAACTCGGCTGGCTCCGGCCCGCTCGATCGCCTGTATTTCCGATCGATCGGTCCGGCCACGCCGTCGGGCCGCGTCGATGACCTGGCTGTGCTCGAAAGCGATCCGGCGACATTTTACGTCGCCATGGCGACCTCTGGTGTTTACAAGACCACCAACGCCGGGACCACCTTTCAACCGGTGTTCGACAACGAAGGCACCGGCTCGATTGGCGCGATTGCCATGGCCCAGACCGATCCCAACCTGGTGTGGGTGGGAACCGGCGAGGCCAACAATCGCCAGAGCTCCTCGTGGGGCGACGGTGTTTACAAGTCTGCCGACGGCGGTCGCACCTGGAGGAACATGGGCTTGCGCGCCAGCAAGCAGGTGGCCCGCATCATCGTCGATCCGGTCGACTTCAACGTCGTCTACGTCGCGTCGCCTGGCGATCTGTGGGGACCCGGCGGTGAGCGTGGCGTCTACAAGACCACCGATGGCGGCCTGACCTGGACGCGATCGCTGCACGTCGACGATGACACCGGCGCGACCGACCTGGTGATGGATCCGCAGAACAACAAGACGCTGTATGCTGCGACCTACCATCGCCGGCGTCAGCAGTGGGGCATGAACGGTGGTGGCGCCGGCAGCGGCATCTGGAAGTCGACCGATGCCGGCCAGACCTGGGCGCGCATTGAGACCGGCTTACCGGCCGGCCCCAAGGGCCGCATTGGCCTGGCCATCTATCGCGCCAACCCCAATGTGCTCTACGCGGTGGCCGAGATTCCCGACCACAACGGTGTCTACCGCACCGACGACGCCGGCGCGAGCTGGCGCAAGATGAGCGACACCAATCCCCGGCCGATGTACTTCAGCCAGATTCGCGTCGACCCTCAGACCGATTCGCGGATCTACGTGCTGGGGGTGTCGCTGCATATCTCAGATGACGGGGGCCGCACCTTCCGCGGCGATGGTGCGGAGCGCATTCATGTCGACCATCACGCCATGTGGATCAATCCGGCGAACCCGAAACACCTGGTGATCGGCAACGACGGCGGCGTGAGCATCTCGCATGACCGCTCGGCGACCTGGGTGTGGATGCCGAACCTGCTGGGCGCGCAGTCGTATCACGTCGAGTTCGACATGCAGACGCCGTATCACGTCTGCACCGGCTTGCAAGACAACAACACCTGGTGCGGGCCGAGCGCCGTCCGCACCAACAGCGGCATCATCAACGACGACTGGTACGTGGTGAACGGTGGCGACGGCTTCCAGCCCCTGATGGATCCGACCGACTCGCGCATTGTCTATGCCGAGTCGCAGGACGGCCGCATGAGCCGAATCGACCGCACCACCAACGAACGCTTGGTGGTCCGGCCCGAGCCGGCCGAGCAGAAGCCCGGCGACACCTCCGGTGTCTACCGCTTTAACTGGGACACGGCCATGCAGTTGTCGCCGTTCGATCCCGCCACCATCTACATCGGCGCCAACATGGTGTTGAAGTCGACCGATCGCGGCCGCTCGTATCAACCGATCAGCCCCGACCTGACGACCAACACCGATCGCGAGGCCCTCTCGATCATGGGCGTCGCCGGCAAGGACGTCCGCATTGCCAAGAACGACGGCGTCGGCTCGTTCGGCAACATCGTGACGCTCGAGGAATCCGCGGCGAAACAGGGCGTGGTGTGGGTGGGCAGCGACGATGGGATTGTCAGCGTGACGCAGGATGCAGGCAAGACCTGGACCAACGCCACGGCGAAGATGACCGGTGTGCCCAAGTTCACGTATGTGGCCGACGTGTTGCCGTCGCGGGCGGCGGCCGGCACGGCGTATGTCGCGTTCGACGGCCATCGCGGCGGCGACTACAACACCTACGTCTTCGTCACCACCGACTTCGGCGCGACGTGGAAGTCGATTGCCGCCAACCTGCCCACGGGCGAAGTCGCCCGCGGCCTCGCCGAGGATCGTAAGAACCCAGACGTCCTTTACCTCGGCACCGAGACCGGTCTGTGGGTGTCGCTCAATCGCGGCGGGGCGTGGATGCGCATCAAGGCCAACCTGCCGACCATGCCGATCTACGAGATCAAGCAGCACCCGCGCGACAACGATCTGATCCTGGCGACGCATGCCCGCGGCATCTGGATCCTGGACGACGTATCGCCCATTCAGCAGTGGGCGAAGTCTGCAGGCGAAGACTCGTTCGTGTTCGACAGCGAGGGGGCCACGATCATGAACGTGGCCAACGATCAGATGAAGGGCTTCGAGGGCGACCGCCTGTTCCTGGGCCAGAACCCGGTAGCGGGCGCCACCATCGCGTATCGCCTGAAAGCTGAGGCGAAGGACGTCAAGATCGTCATCAAGGATGGCAGCGGCACGGTGGTTCGCGAACTGTCGGGTGATGCCACGCGCGACCGCAACAAGGCCGGCCTCAACCTCCTGAAGTGGGACCTGCGCGTTCAGCCGTTGCGTCCATTGCCGCCGCCACCAGGGGCTGGTGCGGCTGGTGGGGCGGGTGGCGGTGGGTTCGGCGGTGGCGGCAACAACGGGCCGTACGTGTTGCCGGGCACCTACAAGGCAACCCTGAACCTCAATGGCCGCGACGCGCAAACCATCGACGTCACCGTGAAGGGTGATCCCCAGATTCAGATCACCGATGCCGATCGCAAGATCTGGCACGACACCGCGAAGGATTTGCATAACCTGCAGGCGAAGGCCAACGACGTCGCCGAGATGGTGCAGAACGCGTTCGCGCAGGTCGGCGTCCTGCAGCAGCAGACGCGCGGTGCCACGCTGTCGCCGAACGTCAAGCAGCAGCTCGATGGCGTGGTGAAAGAATTCGAAGCAGTGCGCCGCCGGTTGGGTCTTGGCCAGCAGGTATTTGGTGGCGGTGGTGGAGGCGGCAATACCGAGAACGTTCGTGGCCGCATCGGCCAGTTGAAAGGCGCGGTGATGTCAGCGACGACGCTGCCGACCAACACGCAGTTGATGCAGATCCGCGAGACGAAGGCGGCGCTGCCGGGGCTGATCGATCAGGCCAACGCCGTGGTCGCCAAGGTGCCGGGGCTGGTGAAGGACATGGTGGGCGCCGGCGCCTTGTTCCCGGCGGTCAAGCCGGTTCAGAAGGGATGACGTGGATCCGACGGCTGAAATCCAGCGTCTCAGCAGATTGGAGAATTGACATGCGATACCTACTGACAGCGTTTCTCGTCGCGGCGTCGGTCGTCACATCAGCCCAATCGAGCCTCGATGGCAAATGGGCGTTTGAGATGTCCAGCCCGATGGGCTCGGTGACGGCTCAAGTCGAACTGAAGGCCGAGGGCACCAAGCTCACGGGCCAGTTCGACATGGGTGGCGGCCGCACCTGGCCGATCCAGAACGGCACCATCGAGGGCGACAGCATCAGCTTCACCATCGACCGTGACGGCAAGATGACCTACGAGATGAAGGGCAAGCTGGCGGGCGACAAGATTGCCGGCGTCGCCGGTGCCATGGGCACGACCGTCGAGTGGGGAATGGCGCGCGCGAAGTAGGCGCGGCGGCTGCGCCGCCGCGTACTTATGGGCTTGGCCGAGCAGGGTCAGTGCTATCAGGGCAACGACGATCCACGAACCAGGTCTCAGACACGTGGCAGTGTCACTCAAACGACAGTTCGGTACGGCATCCGGGAACCGGCTGCTCGTTGGCGAGCAGGATCAGTTCCGCGTCACCGGCAAAAGTCTTCGCCGGAATGCCCGATTCGATCCTCCACAGGCCAGTGCCGACCCGTTGCGGACGTCCCAGTGGCAATTCGGCTTCCTGCGCACCACCCGGCCGGCGCACGACGAGCGCGAGCGTCGTATTGGCCAGGTTGCGCGCGGACAAGACCATCGCCACCATCACCGACCGGTCGGGGTCGAGGAAGCGCGTGACATTCGGTCGCGGCGTGCCACCCTCAGGCTGCAACAGCATGAAGCCGCCACACACCGGCCCTTCGGTATTGGGCTCGAGCATCAACACATTGGCCAGCGCGACGCCAATACCACGGCCCTCGATCTCGGCCTGCAGCCGCAGTTGATAGCGGCCGGGCGCCAGCTTCTGGCGCACCATCCCCTTCGCTGAACCGTCCGACACCTTCACCTTGCCGGTCATGGGGCTCGTTGACAGGCCACGGCCGTCGACCGCCACCAGCGTGTACTTCACCGTGTCGTTGCCGGGCAGGTTGCCGCCGATCTCAAACGGCACGGCCAGCGACGCACCACCAGAGGGATCGGGAAACACGACCGGTGCCATCGAAATCAACAGCTCCGACACCGGCAGCGGCGAGGCGATCGGCGTCCGGTTCACCACTGCCGCGACGGCCGTCGCCGCCGCCGGCGCATAGGCGCGGCGATGCAGCAGCGTCGTGCCCGGGGCGCGCGTCCTGACTTCGATCTGCCGGGCACGCGTCTTTGAAGTGCCGAGGTCGGACGGCTCGTAGCCGATCAGGTAATAGAACCGGTTCTCCCTCGCAATGCGATTGAAGGCGCCGGCCATCTCGTTGGTGCTGACGACGGCACGACCGCCAGTGGCGGTGGCCAGGTCGCGGAGCGTGTCGACACCGGCGTCGCGGGTGACCGGCACCGGCGTGGCTCCGGTCACCGGGTCCTGCGACCCCGGCAATCCCCTTGGGTCAATGGTGTAGACCGCGACGTTGCCCTCGCGGGCGGCGGCCAGCAGCCGGCGCATGGTGTCGAAACTGCGCGAGTTGCTGTCGGCGGCGAACGCCTCGAGGTCGAAGGCAATGCCTTGGCTGAACAGCAACACGGCCTTGCGTCGCGCCGGGATAGGTGCGAGATACTCGACCACGCGCTGCAGCATCACCAGGCTCTGCTCGGCCTGAATACGCGCGGAGGGCGATTGATCGAACAACCCGAGCGCGCCGAAGTCGGGCATTTGCGAGGTGTTGAGGGTCTGCGTCGGCAGCGTGTCGCCGGCGGCGCCGGTCAGGCTGCTCACATCGTTGATATCGCGCCGTCCCATGGTCTGCGCGATGATCGGGCGCACCAGGTCGCGGTCGGTCGTCAGCAGCAGTGGTGAATTGACGCCGGTGCGCATCACGCCGAGGTAGTCGCCCATCCGCACCTGCTCGTCGACAAACCGCCGCGCCGTCTGTTGCATCAGCGCGGTGTGCTTCGAATCGACATTCATGTCGTCGAGTACCAGCGCGAACACGGCGCCGGGTTCCGCGCGGTTGCTGAACACGCCCGGCGGATCAATGGCTTCGGCGGCGATGCTTTCGAGATCCACGACCTGGAATTGCTTGACCTCCTGCGGCTTGCCGTCTTCGAAGATCAGGAAGTCGTCGCGCTTCAGGTTGCGGTTCAGGTTGCCGTCGGCCTGCGTCGCCACGACATCCACCAGCACCAGCGCCGTGCCCGAGCGGAACTGCCGCGAGGCCACGGGTGTTGTCGCAACCAGGGCGATCGCGACGGCAACAGTCAGTGCGGTGAGCGTACGCATGGCTGGTTACTGCGCGGGGAGGATGGTCGCCACGAACGCCTTGTCCTCGAGGACCCTGGCAAACGCCGGGGTCCGCGAGGACTGGCCATCCCACAGGGTCTTGAACTGCGCCGGCAGGGTCAGCTGCTTCGCGCGGCTGAAGGCCGCGGTCGCGCGGTCGCGATGGCCGGCGAGATAGGCAATGAACCCGGTGCGCAGGTGGACGGCCGGGTCGAGCGGCGAATAGCTGACCAGCTTCTCGGCTGACGCCAGCGCCTTCGCGAAATCGCTCGCGCTCATGGCGCGATTGAGCGCGCCACCGTGGTTGATGGTCATCTGCAGGTTCATCAGGCGCCGCAGTTCGCCCAATGGATCCAGGTGGTCGTCCACGTTCACGAACACATAGCGGTCGTTGTTGGTGTTGCGGCCACCGGCCTTGCGCACGACGAGGATTGATGCCGACTGACGGCCACGGCTATCGCCGCCGGCGTCGTCACCAGCCTTGAGTGCCGCATACAGCTTCTCGGCGAGTTCGTCGTTGGTCGCCTCAAACGCGCGGCCCATGGCCTCGACCACGTGCTGGCCGACCAGGATGTTGCCCTGCGCCGACCACGTCTTCCCTTTGGTGTGACCACGCCACTGCTGCGCGGCATCGCCGGTAAACACCGCGATGTTGCCCTTGGCATCGACAATGGCTAACTGACGGCCGTCCTTGCCGGGGAAGGTGTCTTCGGCGAACAGCGTGTCCATGACCTGCTGTGCCGTGAGTCCCTGGCGCAGTAACTCCAGCGCGCGCGGGCCGTAGCCCACGTTCACGCCGGCCTGGGTCGCGACGGCGCCGACGCCGGCATCCGCCCACGGCACCACGGCGCCGACGGCAAAGTAGCGCGAGGCCACCGCAATGCCGAGATCGCCCGTGACCGGATCAATGCCGACGATTGAGAAGGTCGCGTGCGCCGGCAAGGCCGACGCCAGGACAAGAGCCAGGACGAGAATCAGTCTTTTCATATCAGTGCTCGTGCGTAGCCGGCATGCCGAGTTTGGCCACCGCGTCGCCTTCGAAGTCGAACTCAATCAGCACGACCGGCTCCTTGCCGACAACCCAGCCGAAACAGCCGCTGAAAGTTGCCGGCGAAGATCATCTCCTGGTCGCCCGTCGGCACGCCGAGACCATCGAGCGCCGCCTGCTGCTGCGCGTAGATCGCCCGGTTCCAGCCGCGCGGAAAGAACGAAGAGTCGGTCCCGAACAGCAATCGCTCGGCGCTGACGACCTCCAGCGCGGTGCGAAAGACCTGATCGAGCGTCAAGCCCGGCGTCTGCGTGATCCAGGAATTCGAGCTGGAGGTATCGAGCAGCACGTTGGGACAGAGGCTGGCCACCATCAACGCCTCGCGCAACATGCCGGCGCCGAAGTGCGGGATGACGATCGGCACCTGCGGGAACCTGAGCGCCATGCCGTGGAGGTCGAGCGGGTTGCCGAAGCGGATGTCGAACGGACTGGGCAGTCCCAGCTTCTTGCGGATGCCGACCGACAGCACACCACAGTGCACAAACACGGCTGTGCCAGGCCGGGCGGCAGCCAGCTCAAACGCCGTCGTCACGCGCTCGTCGTGCAGCTGGTAGCGATGCATGGCCGGAAACAGGCAGATGGTCCTCAGCCCGGCGTCCAGCGCGCGCGTTGCGTACGCGATGGCATCATCGCGAGTGGGGTCGAGCATGAAGAACCCGACGAAGCGCGAGGGATGGCGTGCCACCGCCGTGGCCACCGAATCGGCGTCGCCGGGCAGGCTGGCCATCAGCGCCGAGCGAACAACGCCGTTCGCGTCGAGCTCTCCTACCCAGCGATCGGCCAGCGACTCGACCGAGTCTGGAAAGTCGAAGCCGAGCGCTGCGACGGCCGCGCGATCGGCCTTCAGCGCGGCGAAGAAGCCCGGCGAGAAGAAATGGACGTGCGCGTCGCAGATCATATGGCTTGGGGCTTGAGGCTTGGGACTTGGACGACACGCGTCTGCTGCTTGATCTTCAGGGTCCACGCCC
>NSIL01000004.1 GCA_002737365.1 Acidobacterium sp.
CCGGGGCGAAGGGGGGCTGGGATCTGAGCAGCAGACAATCTGTTCCGGTTTGTGCCGGCGTCAAGCGCCGGATGGTGGTTCCTGTGCAGTAAGTCCTGAATGTCGCTCGGTGAGTCCGAGGCGCTGGCGCTTGAGATACAGCCCCTTTCGGGAGAGGCCGAGCAGCTTCGCGGCGTCATCGACCTTCCCGCCGCAGCTCTTGAGGGCACGCTGAATCAACGCGCGCTCCAGGTGCTCGGTGGCGGCGGCCAGTGGCTGGTCGAGTCGCATCACCATTTCGGTCGGCTCCAGCGTTCGTTGATCGGCGGGCACGGTGCGCCGGCTCGCGGCGATCATGGGTGACAGGTGTTCGGGCAACAGCACGGCGCCGGCCTCGGCCAGGGCCACCATGCGCCGGACCTCGTTGGCCAACTGCCGGACGTTGCCGGGCCAGCGATAGAGCACCAGGTATTCCAGCGTCTCTTCGGCGACCCGCAGCAGCGGCTTCTGCAATTCGTGTGAGCACTTGTCAAGGAAGTGCTCCACGAGCAGCGGGATTTCCTCGCGCCGCTCGCGCAGCGGCGGCACGTGCAGGGGAATCACGCTCAAGCGGTAGTACAAATCCTCGCGAAACTTGCCGTCGGCGACCAACTGCTCGAGATTGGCGTTGGTGGCGGCGACGACGCGGACGTCGACGAGTTGGGGGCGGGTCTCGCCGAGCGGCAGGATCTCGCCCGACTCGAGAAAGCGCAGCAGCTTGGGCTGTGCCTCAAGGCTCATCTCGCCGATCTCGTCGAGGAACAAGGTGCCGCCGGCGGCGGCGCGAATCAACCCGGGCGAATCATCCTGGGCGCCGGTGAAGGCGCCGCGGCGATAGCCGAACAGCATGCTGTCGACGATGTCGCGGGGGACGGTGGTGCAGTTGAAGGGCAGGAAGACGCGGTCGTGGCGGGCCGAGGCCTGGTGCAAGGCGCGGGCGAACAGTTCCTTGCCGACGCCGGTTTCGCCGGAAATCAGCACGGTGACGTTCGACGGGGCGATGCGGCGCACTGACTTGACCAGTTCCAGCATCCGCTCGGAAACGCAGACCAGGCCGAGTTGTTGCTCTGGTGACGGCTCGGGCCACAGTGCGGTCTGTTCGCGTTCCTGGTTACGGGCGCGGGCGAGTGCGATCGCGAACTGGACCAACCGCTCAACGGCGAGCAGTGTCGCGCGCGCCGCGGCCGAGGACCGCGGCAGGACGCGGACCGCAAATTCCCGATCGCGATGGCTTCCCATGGCGATCGTGATGATGTCGGCATGCTCGTCGCGCCAGGCCGGCGCCTCTGGGGCGGCGAAGGAGTCTCGCTGTTCGACCTCGCCGGCTGGTCCAGCGGCGACGATACGGATGTGCAGGGCGGTGTCGGTGTCGGCGAGCAGGGACAGGGTTTCAGCGGCGAGCAGTGGTGGATGGGCGGCGAGGTCGATGAGCGCGGCGATGCGCTCGGCGTAGGCGGCGGCCGGCAAGCGAGGGCCGCAGTCGAGCCACGGCGGCGGGTCTTCGCGGACCATCAGGGGGCCGTCGTCGAGCGCGCCGGTGGCCATGGCGCTGAAGACGGCTGGGCGTTGCGTGACTTCGCGGGCGTTGCGCTCGACCTCGGCGCAGGCGGTGAGGTTGCCGACGCGGTGAAGGATGCGCGTGGCGCGATCGAAATGACTGGCGGCGGCCAGCGGATCGTCGCGCGCGGTCAGGCGACCGGCCACCCGCGACGCTTCGGCCATCATTTCCAGCGGTGGGTCTGGGTTGGCGGTGACTGCCGTCGCCATGAGGCGCGCGCCTTCGCTGGTGCGGCCAATGCGCCCCAGGCCTTCAGCGGCGAGCAACTGCATCCGTTCGAGCAGGTTGCGGTCGGCCATGCGCTCGATTCGGGGGATGGCATCGATGGCGACGGCGACGCCGGCCTCCGCCTGGTCTGTGCGATAGAGCCACTTCACGCGCGTAAGGAGATGCCAGAGGCCGTAGTAGGAATGACCCTGTTCAATCTCAAGTGAGTGGCCATAGGTCGAATCTGAGATTCGACCGGCGAGTTGTTCATCGTTGGAGGCCAATGCATATTGCATCAGGCCGTCCAAGATCCCGAGTTCGGCGCTGCCTCGAGGTCTGCACAAGCTGAGCGCCTGAGACAGCTCTGAATGGCATAGGTGGAGTTGCCCCAGGGACAGAAAAGCGTGCGCGAGATTGGATCGCGCGACGACCTCGAGTGTCGGTGCGCCGCATTCGACGGCCAGACCAATGGCCTTATGCGAGAAGGCCGCAGCACCCTCAGGATCGGATGCGAGTAAGCAGACAGCCCCCGCCCTAATGGCATGCTCAGCCTGCAGGAATCGATTTGGAAATGAAGAGAGTAACTCGGCCACAACTTCGAGTTGTCGATGAGCTCGTCTGAGCAAACCCTGCTTGGCGGCGATCTCAGCCAAGGCCAGGTGAAATCGAACCATAAAGTCTGGTCGGCCTGCGCTCGTCACGAGATGCCGAGTTGGCGCCACCTCGAGAGACGCGGCTCCGGGACCGATCCACGAAGCAATCGCGGCCAACTGCAGGACTCTAGCGTAGCAGGCGATCTCGGCGTCGATACTTTCGGCTAGCAAAACCGCCTTCTTGAATGTCGCACGCCCGGCATCGTCACTACCCGAGCGCAATTGGCCTGTCGCCGCCACGACCAAGCACCGGACTCGATCTCGCCCAGTCAAATCTTTGCGAGACAGCAAGTATGACGACTCCCGCGAGCAGCTGCCTTTCGCGGATGTGAGGGAATTCAGCTCAAGGCCCAGCACACGTTCTGGAACGGACGACTGACGGCGGAGATCGCTTATGAGAGATAGCGCTTGGCCTAGTAGACCCTCGGCGATGAAATGTTTCAGCCGTGAATCGGTCATGACCGTGCCTGGTGAATGCTCGGATGTTTCGGAGGGTCATTTCTGAATCCGCGACTGCCACTCAACCGGTGACTTTCGACCCAAGCTGCACCGTTAGACCGGTAACACCGCCCGAGTGCATCCCAATTGCATCAATTGCGCAAAGCACGTCTCGCGACCGCTCTTTCAGATACACAACTGACAGGACAGACGAGATTTCGTGGTTGATGGCTACCAGCACCATCCGGACAGCGCTGCTGATGGAGTTGCCCCAGATGATCGAATCTTGGCCATTGGCGGAGTTGCCCCAGATAATCGACTGCCCATTCAGGGTGCCATCTTCTGGCGTGAAGGTCATCCGTCGCGAAATGGTCATCACAGTCTTGATTCTGTCGGCGTCCACGTTAGCCAGGTCCAGGCTCCCCGAACCGGGCGCAACCAGATCAGGCTTGATGATGTCAGCCATGAGGGTCGGACCCTTGGAACTCCAAGGAGCAACCTCGTCGTCACTCTTGTCGCCCGTGCCCGGTGTGCGGATGGCACCCACCGTGATCGCGTATGGCGAGATGGCTGGAGACGCGATGCTGCCGTAAATCTGCTGGTTCTGATCGTTGGTGCCGTAGTTGCCCGCCCACGCCGCATCAGCCCCCGTCGTCGCCGTCGTCACCGCCATGTGCGAGCGCACCATCGGATCGCCCGACAGGGCTTCGATCTCGTCATCGTCCGCCAGCGCGATCATGGCGGCTCTCGAGGCCGTCAACACCGCACCTGAACTCAGGAACTTCTTGACCCGCAGACCGTGACGCCTGACCAGCCAATCGATCCGTTCCTGCGGCCCTGAGACAATCAGGTTCACCGGCGCCGACGAACCGGAGTTGACGTGTGCTGTCAGACCGGACGACAACCGTGCCCGCCGTCCGCTGGTGGCAGACGAAGTCGCGCAGGCCAGGAGGACGAAGATGGTGAACAGGGCGGTGGCGGCTTGCCACGTTGACCAGGCGCCGGTGCGGCGCCTCAGTCCATTCAGCTGCGGTCGTTCCATGTGTGACTCCAGAATCGCGACCATTTCGTTACGGACAACGTGGAAAAACGGCAGTGAAAACTCGTGGCGCACTCGTGCGCGCCGCGCATTGTCTTCTACCGATTCCGTCAGCACGCGCTGGACGCCCTTGAGGCGTCGCTCAATGTCAGTGTTTGAACGTCTATTGCAGTGCTTCTCCGCACACCTGAATGGCACGGCCAGTGCCATCTGAGGAGGCATTGCCGCCAGATTCCGCTAAGTGATTGCATCGGAAGGGTTTGGTGTTTTACGATGCGGACAATCGCGTCGGCCGCCGGGCCGGTTGCGACGGCCAAGGCGTTGCCCTGGCCGAGGTAGTCGGTTCGGCCGACCGCCAAATTGCACGCAAGGCGAACGAAATTCGGTTTCCGTGCATTGAAAAAAACGGCCAATCTATTGGCCGACAGGACAAGAAGTGAACCGACAACCGCGGGCATTGCTGAGCGTTCTGCTGTTGGGCTTGATCGCCTTCATGGGCTGGCGCTGGTGGTCCAGTCAGCAGGATCACGCCGACCAGGGGACCGAAATCGTCTTCTCGGACGTCAGCACCCGCGGCGGCGTGCTGACGTCGTCGTTGCGCAGCGAACCCCGCTCGTTCAACCGGTGGGTCGATCGCACTTCCCCAACAGTCTTCATGTCGCACCTGATGCAGAGCACGCTGGTTCGCATCAACCGCTCGACGCAGGAGGTCGAACCAGGGCTGGCCGAATCCTGGACGGCCTCGGCCGACAACCGCACTTTCACGTTGACGTTGCGCGAGGCAACCTGGTCCGACGGCACGCCGTTCACCTCGGCCGACGTCGTCTTCACCTTCCAGGCCATTTACGATCCGAAGGCCGGCAGCATCCTGGCCGGCTCGCTGCAGGTCAATGGCCAGCCACTCGTGGTGACTGCGCCAGATGCCCGAACCGTCGTGATCGGCTTCCCGGGTTCTTTTGGCCCCGGCATTGCCATACTCGACAACCTTGTCCTGGCGCCGAAGCACAAGTTGCAGGCGGCGCTGGCCGCGGGCACCTTTGCACAGACGTGGGGCGTGGCGACCTCGCCGGACCAGCTCGTGTCACTCGGACCGTTCGTGCTTGCACGCTACGAGCCGGGGCAGCGGCTGGTCTTCGAGCGCAACCCGCGCTACTGGAAGAAGGATGCGGCCGGCGTGGTGCTGCCGTATCTCGATCAGATCGTCCTGGACGTGGTGCCCGATCAGGACGCCGAACTGGTGCGCCTGCAGGCTGGGCAGATCGACATGCTGCAGCAACAGGTGCGCCCCGAGGACATTGCCACGCTACGGCCATTGGTGGACCAGGGAAAGTTGCAGTTGCTGGAACTGGGGGTCGGCACCGATCCCGACCTGTTCTTCTTCAACCTGCGGCCCGAGCGCTGGGCCAAAGACCCTCGCGGCAGCTGGATCATGCGCCGCGAGTTCCGCCAGGCCATTTCTCATGCCGTCGACCGCGAAGCGTTCGCCAACACCGTCTTCCTCGGCGCCGGCGTGCCGATTTGGGGACCGATTACCCCCGGCAACCAGCAATGGTTTTCACCCAACGTGCCGCGCTACAGCTTCTCGGTCGAGCGTGCCAAGGCGCTGCTGGCCGGCCTGGGCCTGGCCAATCGTGACGCCGATGAGTGGCTCGAGGACGAGAAGGGCACCGAAGCCCGGTTTACGTTGCTGACCTTTCGCGGCAACACCTCGCTCGAGCGCTCGGCCACGGTGCTGCGCGAAGACCTCCGGCCGATCGGCATTGCCGTGGACGTGGTCGCCCTCGAGCAGGGTGCCCTCATCGAGCGCATGCTCAAGGGCGACTTCGAGTCGATTTTCTTCTTCTTCTCGTCGAGCAGTTTCGACCCGGCCATGTCGCCGGACTTCTGGCTCAGTTCAGGCTCTGGACACATCTGGAACATCGGCCAGGCCACACCCGCCACTGAGTGGGAGAAACAGATTGACGACCTGATGCACCAGATGACGGCCAGCGTCGCCCCGGCCGAACGCAAGCGGCTCTTCGACCAGGTGCAGAACATCTTCGCCGAAAACCTGCCGGCCATCCACTTCGTGGCGCCGCGGATGTACATCGGCGTCAGCTCGCGCGTCAGTTCGCTGTCGCCGTCGATTCTGCGGCCGCAGTTGCTGTGGGCCGCCGACACCATTACCGTTCGTTCACCCCCAGTCACAGGGCAGGGCGGGCGGTAGACCGGCATGGGACGCTACCTCCTGAGGCGTCTCGGCTTCGCGCTGCTCCTCGTCCTGGTCGTCTCGTCGGCGTCGTTGCTGCTCACGCGGCTGGCGCCCGGGGACGTCACCACCGAGCAAGCGCTCGTCCTCGATCCCGAGGCGCGCGCCAGGCTGCGTGCCGAGCTGGGCCTGGATCGACCGCTGGCCGTCCAGTACCTGACCTGGCTTGGTGGCGTGGCGCGACTCGACTTCGGCCGCTCGCTGTTGTACTCGCGGCCGGTCAGCACGCTGGTCGGCGAGCGCGCCCTCAACACCGCCGTGCTCGCCGGCGTCGCGCTGCTGCTGGCCACAGTGATCGGCCTCCCGCTCGGTGCCTATTCCGGCAGCCAGTCGCGCGGCCTGGGCCGCGCCGTGGTGCGCGTGTGCTCGGTGATCGCGCTGTCGGTGCCGCCGTTGATCGGCTCGCTGGCGCTGGTCTTTCTCGCCGCTCGTACCGGCTGGTTGCCAGTCGGCGGCATGACCTCGGCATCCGGCATGGACCAGGCGTGGCCCCAGTGGCTGGCGGACCTGGCCAGGCACCTGCCGGTTCCGGCACTCGCGCTCGCGCTGCCACTGGCCGCGACCCTCGAGCGGCTGCAGTCAGAGGCCATGGTGAAGGCGGTTCACGAGCCGTTTGTGGCGGCCAGCCGGGCTCGCGGCCTGGGGCCGATACAGGCCGTGATCCGACATGCGTGGCCCGTCTCGTTGCGGTCCGTCCTCGGTCTCTACGGCGTGATGATCGGCGCCCTGTTCAGTGGTTCGTTCGTGGTCGAGGTGGTGACATCGTGGCCGGGCCTCGGCCGCTTGATGTACGACGCCCTCAAGGCACGTGACTTGTATTTGGTGGCCGGCTGCGCCGCCAGCGGCGCGTTCTTCCTCGCCGCCGCGACGCTGCTGACCGATGTTCTGCTGGCGTTTGCCGATCCGCGCGTGCGTTCGGAGGAGGCCCAGTGACCCGCCGTGCCGCCTGGTTTGTGGTTGTCCTCACAGCCTTGTCGCTGGCCGCGCCCATGCTCGCGCCGTACCCCGCCGGCCAGGGTTTCCGCGATTTCCTGCACGCGCCCCCCATGCGGCCTTATCTCGAAGGACTCGCGCCGGTCGTGCATCCCATCGTGCTGGCCGACCGTCTCGAGCAGCGCTTCGAAGCGGACCAGTTCCGCACCATCCCACTGCCATGGTTTGGTGGCACGGTCGATCAACCGGTCTTCCTGCTGGGCGCCGACAATTTTGGCCGCGATGTCCTGTCTCGTCTGCTCTATGGTGCGCGCACCTCGGTCGGACTGGCGTTGTTTGCGACACTCGGCGCCGTCGTGATCGGCGCGCTCGTGGGCGCGTGGGCTGGACTGCGTGGCGACTGGGTCGACGGGGCCGTCATGCGGGTGGCCGATTTCGTCCTGATCCTGCCGGTGATCTATGTCGTGCTGGTGTTGCGATCGGTACTGCCGCTGGTGTTGCCCTCGTCCACCGTCTTCATGCTGGTCGCGGGCATTTTCGTCGCGGTTGGTTGGCCCTTCGTCGCCAAGGGCGTGCGCGCCATCGTCGCGGCCGAACGCGACCGTGAGTACGTGCAGGCCGCCCGCTCGCTCGGCGCCGGACCGGGGCGCATCCTCGTGCATCACCTCATTCCCGCTTGTTCGGGACACTTGATCGTGCAAGCCACGCTGTTGCTGCCCGGCTTCATTCTCGCCGAGGCCACGCTGTCGTTCGTCGGACTGGGATTTCCCGACCCGGTTGCGAGTTGGGGCACCATGCTCGCCGAGGCGGGCAACTACAACGCCGTCGCCAGATTTCCCTGGACCCTGGCGCCAGCCGTTGCCATCTTTGCAATCGTCCTCGCCACCAATCTGATCGCGGCTCCAAGCCGAGAGTCCTAAAAGCGTGACATTCCACCGTGGTACGGGGGTTGCATTCACTTTGGCATGAGAAAAGGAACCTGCTTCCTGGTTGTGGCCCTGCTGCTGGCGACGACCGCCTGCGCCACCAATCCCGTGACGGGCAAGAGCCAGATGTCGTTGCTCAGCGAGGCCGAGGAACTCGCCATCGGGCAACAGCAGGACCTTGAGATTCGCCGCGAGATGGGAGTCTACGACGATCCCCGGCTGCAGGCCTATGTCACGGAGGTCGGCCAGGACCTGGCGCGCGTCTCGCATCGCCCCAGCCTCCCCTGGACGTTCACCATTGTCGACAGCCCGGCCATCAATGCGTTCGCGTTGCCGGGCGGTTATATCTATGTCACGCGCGGCATTCTTGCCTACCTGGATGACGAATCGGAATTAGCCGGCGTGCTCGGCCATGAGATCGGCCACGTTACGGCGCGGCACGCGGCGCAGGCCTACACGCGGCAAGCGCAGGCGAGCCTCGGCCTGACGGTTCTCAGCATTTTCGTGCCCGGCATGCAGCCGTTCACGGAACTTGGCTCAGCGGGCCTCGGCGTGTTGTTCCTGAAGAACGATCGCGCCGCTGAACTCGAAGCCGACCGACTGGGCGTTGAGTACGGATCCGGTGCCGGGTGGGATCCGACCGGTGTGCCGCGGTTCCTGGCCACGCTCGCGCGCGTCGATGCGCTCAGTGAAGGCGGCGTGCCCAACTGGCTGTCGACGCATCCGGCGCCCGAGTCGCGCGTGGGTCGCGCCGAACCGGTCGCCGGGAAGTTCGCCTCGACTAATGCCACCAAGAAGAATCGCGACGTCTACCTCGATCGCATTGCCGGCCTTCTGCACGGTGACGATCCCAAGGACGGCATCGTGCGCGGCAACGTGTTTCTGCATCCGTCGCTGCGGCTCGGCCTGACCTTTCCGGACGGATGGGAAGTGATGAACTCACCTGCAGCCGTCATGGCGCGCGAACCCGGCACCGAACACTACATGGTCTTGCAGGAAGTGGAGCGGCCGCGTGGAGGCGCGGGCGGCAACTCGTTGGGCGACGTGGCGGTCGCTGCCATGCGCCAGTCCGGGTACAGCGTCGTCGAGGGCCGCTTCGAGCAGATCAACGGCCAGGATGCCCACGTTGGCCTCTATCGGGGCACCGCCAAGGGCACCGGCAAGGTGCTGATGCGCGCGGCGCACATTGCGATGGGCCGCCAGACGTATGCCGTCGCGGGATTCGCGCCCGAGGCGGAGTTCAACCTGGTCGATCGCGAGGTGCTGTCGGCGATTCAGTCGTTTCGCACCCTGACCCCGGCCGAGGCCTCGCGAGTGCGGCCGAACCGCGTCGACTTCTACGTGGTGCGGCCCGGTGATTCGTGGCAATCGATCGCCGTTCGCCAGGGCAAGAACATCGTCAACGCTGCGACGCTGGCGATCATGAACGACCACGAGGTCAGTGCGCAGCCGACCACCGGCGAGCGCATCAAGATCATCGTCGAAGGAGTCTGACCCCTATAATCCTTGCGTGGCGCGCCCGTGGCGGTCGATCGCGAAGCGAATTCTCAAGACCCTGGTCGCCGTGGCGGCCGTCGGGTTCGCCTACGTCGCCTATCTCTATCTCTCGCTGCCGGATGTCCGCCGGCTGGCCGGCACCAATCCCACCACCACCGCGTTCATGGAACTGCGGATTCGCGAGGCCGCGGATGCCGGCCGCAGCAAGTTTCAGATTCGATACCGGTGGGTGCCCTACAGCCAGGTGTCCGCGAACCTGCGCCGGGCCGTGATCGTCACCGAGGACGCCGCGTTCTACGACCATGACGGCATTGACCTGACCGAACTCAAGGCGTCGTTTGAAAAAAACTGGGAGGAAGGTCAGCTGCTGCGTGGCGGCAGCACCATCACCCAGCAACTGGCGAAGAATCTCTACCTGTCGCCGACCCGCAATCCCATGCGCAAGGTGGAGGAACTGATGATCGCGCGCCGCCTGGAGGCTGCGCTGACCAAACGGCGGATCTTCGAGATTTATCTGAACATGATCGAGTGGGGCGACGGCATCTTCGGCTGCGAGGCTGCCGCGCGCGCGTATTTCGGCAGCCCGTGTGCGTCACTCAGCGTGGAACAGGCGGCGTTGATGGCTGGCGCCATCATCAACCCTCGCGTGCACAGCCCCGCGAAGCCGACCGGCCGTTTGCTGCGTCGTCAGCAGATCATCATCCGCAGGATGGGGATCAAGGACGCGCCGTCACCGGCACCGCCTCCCGTAGCTCCGCCTAGCTGACCCGCTTGGCGCCGAGGTAGCGGCTCGCCCAGTACTGAGCGCCGAGGTTCTCGACCCGCACCACCCCGCGTTCGCTTGGGGCGTGGATGAACTGATCGCCGCCAATCATGATGCCGACGTGCGACGCGCCTGGCGCGACGGTGCTGAAGAACACCAGGTCCCCGGGTTCCAGCCGGTCGCGTTTGATCGACTTGCCCACCTGAAACTGTTCGCGCACCGCGCGCGGCATGGGCACGCCGTGTTGCTGGTAGACATAGCGGACAAAGCCGCTGCAATCGAAGCCGCTGGCCGGGTCCACGCCGCCATTTCGGTACGGCGCGCCGCGCAGCGACAGGGCCGTACTCGACAGGGCATAGCCGTCGGTGTTCGCGCCGGCGGGCAGGCCACTGACCGGAGGCGAGCCTCGCCCCGGAGCTGCGGGCGGGGGAACCACCCCCGGCGGGACGCCGGCCTCGGCCGGAGCCGGGGCCGGCCCGGCCACCGTGCCGCCGCCTGGCATGGGGAAGGGCCGGGGCGTATGGACCATACCGCCCGAGCTGGCGCAGCCGGTGACGATGACCGCCAGGACCGTGGCGACGAGAGTGCGAACCATCTATCCGCAGCTTATCGGCCGGTGTGTCGAATTGTGTAGTCCCGCGTGATTCGTGGCACAATATCGCGTAAATGGAGCAAACGCTCCTCCTTAACGCGACCTACGAGCCGCTGAAAGTCGTCAACTGGCAAAAGGCGGTGACGTTGTGGTGCCAGGGCAAGGTCGAGATCATCGCGCATCACGACCGCGAAGTCCGCGCGGTGTCGTTCGCCCTTAAATTGCCCTCGGTCATCCGGCTGTTGCGGTACGTCCGCATCAAGAAGCGATTCGACTACGTCCCGTTCTCGCGCGCCAACATCTACGCGCGCGACGAATACACCTGCCAGTACTGCAAAGACGTGCTCCCGACCCAGGAGCTCACGTTCGATCACGTCGTGCCGGTCTCGCAGGGTGGCCGCAAGGACTGGGAGAACATCGTCACGTGTTGCGTGACCTGCAACCGGCGCAAGGGTGGGCGCACGCCATCCGAGGCGCGGATGCGTTTGATGCGGCCACCGCGGCGGCCCATGTCGGCACCCGCCATTCGCATCAGCATCGGACTGCGTAGTGCGCCGGAAAGCTGGCGCGACTACTTGTACTGGAATCTCGAGCTGGACGACGCGTAGATGCCACGTGAGCGTGAGAGCGATTAGCCATTGCCAGCCCTGACTAGCCTGGCGCCGGTTCGCTGTCTTGAAGGCGGGCGGCTTTGGCTGCGTGGCGACGGCTTTCCACAGCCCGAGTCGACCGCCGACCTTGTCACCATTGGCGGCGTCCCGGCGCGCCTGGCGTTTGCCTCGCCCGACCGACTTGCCGTGATTGTGCCCACCGGCCTCGAGGGTGGCGCCATGCCCGTCAAGGTCGCGTGGGTGCCCGGCGCGACGTTGTATGCCCAGGTAGGCAGCGTGCTGGCCACCGGCCTCCATCAGGTGGACAATCCGGTCTTTGGTCCCGACGGCGCGCTCTACGTCACCTACAGTGGTTCGCGCGGCCAGGAAGCGTCGGTGTCGGTGTTTCGCATTCCAGCCAATGGCGGCGCGCGCGCGCCGTTCGTGCATGGACTCGTTAATCCCACCTCGATGGCCATCGGTCCCGACGGACGGCTCTACGTGTCGAGCCGGTTTGAAGGCCGCGTCTATCGCGTGTTCGACGATGGCCGCTACGAAGTGAAGGCCTCGGATCTCGGCGTCGCCTGTGGCCTGGCCTTCGATGCCGAAGGTGCCCTCTACGTCGGCGACCGCGGTGGCACCATCTTCCGCATTCTCCCCAGCGGCCGTACCGAAACGTTTGCGACCGTGCCGTCGAGCGTGGCCGCGTTTCACCTGGCCATGTCGCCCGATGGTTATTTGTACGTGTCGGCGCCGACACTCGCGTCGTATGACTCGGTGCGGCGCATCAGTCCCAACGGCGTCGTCGAAACCCTGGATGTTCCGTTCGGCCGGCCCCAGGGCCTGGCCTTTGATGCCGCGGGTACCCTGCACGTGGTCGAAGCGCTCGCGGGCGCGAGTGGCGTGTTCGCGATTCGCCCGGGCTCACCGCCAGAGTTGCTGGTGGCCGGCGCGGGTCTGGTGGGAGTCGCCTTTGGTTCTGACGGTCGGATGGCGGTCGCGTCAAACGAATCGATCTTCTCGTTTGCCACGGATGTGGCGTCCGCCTCCGATGTGGCGTCCGGCTTTAGCCGGACCAATCCCGCATGACCGTCCTGCTCGCGCTGCTGGTCATACTGGCCGGCCTCTGCCTCGGTCTTCGCACCACCTCGGTCATGCTGCCTCTCACCGTCCATCCACTGGATCGCCTGGCGCTGTCGATCATCGCTGGCGCGATCTGGACGGCCGTGGTGTTCGACGTGGCCAACCGCTATCGCATTTACGATTTCGGTCTGGGCCTGATGCTGTCGCTGTCACCGGCGGGCGTGTTCGACATCACCAAGTGGTGGTTCCGCTCGCGCGGTCGCCGAGCGGGTTGGCTGCGTGCCGGAGACAGCCCCGGTTGGCTGGTCACGCTCCGTTGGGCCTTCCTCTCGGGCCTGGCGGTCACGGTGTTTTTTCTCCCCTGATCCCTGATCCCTGGCACTGTGGCATCTGATGACGTGCTATGATGACGCATGCGAACCATCGTGGATTTGCCGGCAGAACAAGTCGAGTCCCTGGATGCCTGGTGCCTGGCAGAAGGCGTGTCCAGGGCCGAGGCCGTGCGCCGCGCCGTCGCCGAACACCTGCGTAAGCACCACGCCAGCGGGGCGAAACGCGCCTTCGGGATGTGGAAGGACATGGCCGAAGACGGGTTGGCCTACCAGGAGCGACTGCGGAGTGAATGGGCTGCGCGTGAGCGTGACTTCTCGTGAAAGCCCTCTTCGATACCAACATCTTGATCGATTACTTGAAGGGCATCGAGCCTGCCGAAGGCGAGCTTGGTCGCCATCGGCAGCGCCTGATCAGCCGCGTGACATGGATAGAGGTCCAAGGAGGTGTCCGCAACGACGAAGAGGCCGATGTGGCTGAGATGTTCCTCCGCGACTTCGAGGTCATTGAGTTGACGCGGGCCATTTCCAGAGAGGCAGCCGAGATTCGACGCGTCACTCGTATCCGCCTGCCTGACGCTGTGATCTGGGCGACCGCCCGCCGTGAATCAGCGCTGCTCGTGACCCGCAACACCAAGGACTTTCCGGCCGGCGAGCCGGGCATTCGCATTCCGTATCAGTTGTAGCCGGGGCCCAGCGGCCTGCACGATCCGGAGACCTTCTATCGAAGCCTGCAGAAGCAGACGGTCGTCTTTGACGAAGTCCACCAGTTGAGCGACCCGGGCCGTTTGCTGAAGATCGACGCAGGAGTTGTTCAATGTGGAGAAGCGCACGGGCTTCCTCAGGGTGTTCGAGCTGCTCTTGCGTCAGAGCGGCGGGATGCTCGATGTCACGAAGCTCTCGGAAGAGAGTCAGATTTCCCGGCCGACCATCACGAACTGGCTGGAGGTGCCCTGCGTCCGGATGACTGCGGCGTGTTGTGGGAGCACCTCGTGCTGGATGCGCTGATCGCTTCGGGAACCGACCGGCTTCACTTCTGGCGCGACAAGCAGCAGCGTGAAGTGGACTTCGTCGTCCCGCGGGGGCGCGACGCGGTGGATGCCATTGAATGCCAGTGGAACCCTGCCGCCTTCGAGCCGCGCGGCCTGCTGGCGTTTCGTGAGCTCTACCTCAAGGGCTAAAACTATGTCGTGAGCCCGCTGAACGAGCCGCCGTACGAACGCGCAGAGGGCCGACTGAAGCTACGCCACGTGTCCCCCCAGGAGCTCCGGCTGAGTTTCTCGATGTGAGCAGCTCGGCCCTCATCCCACCCACCTTGGTGAGGTCGATCTGTTCGCACTATTTCGGACGCCCATCCTGGTTGGCGAGCACCCAGCTTGACTGGTGTACCAGCCGCGCGACCCGTTCCATCTTCTCGTAGTTGATCTTCTCGGGCCGGTCGTACTGCGTGTGGTAGTCGGGATGCAATCCCGAGTGGAACCACAGCGCCGGCACGCCGTTCTGCAGGAACGGCCACTGGTCGCTGCGCCGCAGCAGGTTTGAGCTGTTGTTGTCGTAGCGCATCTTCAGCTCGAGCCCGATCCCGACTGCGGATCGGTTGGCGCGCTCGACGGCGGCACTCAACTCGGGGTGCCGGCTGTAGCCCAAGATGTTGACGGCGTTGCGATTCGACTCCGCCGTCTGGATCTCCAGACCGTTGAAGCGCGGGCCGCCACCGACCTGCACTTCCTCGTTGCGGCCGATCATGTCCATGTTGAGTACGGCGGCGGTTTGGGCAAGCGGGAACGTCGGGTTCTCGGTATAGGCCCACGCACCCAGCAGCGGACCGCGCTCTTCGGATCCCCAGCAGGCAAATAGCACTGACCGGCGCGGCCGCTGGCCTGCTGCGGCCGCCTTCGCGTACGCATCGGCAATCGCCATCAACGCCACGGTGCCCGACCCATCGTCGTCGGCACCGTTGTAGATCACGGCGCCATCCGCACCTTCGTGATCGTAGTGTGCCGAGACGATCACGACTTCGTTCTTGAGTTGCGGATCGCTGCCTTCGATCACGCCCAGCACGTTGCGGTCGGCAACGATGTGCCGGCTCACGGCGGTGGTGAGCGCGACCTCGACACCGTCCAGGAGAATAGCGGTGTAGCCACGCGCGGTTTCCGCCGCCTTCGACAGGTCAAGCAGGGTTTGGCCGGTGCCGCGCACCATGATCTCGGCCAACGCCGGCGAGATCTGTCCCACCGGAATTCGGACCCGATCCGCCCAGCTCGCCAGCGTGAAGCGATCGACACGCGGTGCTTGCGGCGGCCAGAACGCGCGCGCCGACGCCTCGAAGTTGGTGGCGCCCGGATGGTTATGGATGTCGGTGACGAACAACACGCCGACGGCGCCCTTCTCCTGCGCGGCCAGCACCTTCTTGATGGCCACGGCGGCCTCGGCCGTCACGACGCCGTCGAAGGGGCTCTTGGGATCGCGTTCACCTGGTTCGTGTTCCAGGATCAGGGCGATGCGGCCCTTCACGCGATCGCCGTAGTCGTCGTAGCCAAGCGCCGGCGCGTGAATACCAAAGCCGGCGTAGACCACTGGTGCCTTGATCGACCCGCTCGCGCTGAACCGCTGCGGGTAGAAATCCTGTTCGGGCTTCTGGTCCAGCGTCGTGCCACCGGGCAGCGAGACCGCCAGGCTGTTGCGCTCACCCAAGGTGGCAATCATCAACTGCGTCGGCTGCACGAACGCGCCGTTTGGTGCGCCCGGCTTCAGGCCCGCGCGCTCGAAACGCGACCGCACGTAGTCGGCGGCGAGCGCGTTTTCCGGGGTGCCGACCAGCCGGCCCTTGAAGCCGTCGCCGGCCAGGTAGTAGAGGTCGGCCTTCAGTTCGGCGAGGCGAATGGAGTCGTTGAAGGGCGCCGCAGTCTGCGCCGACAACGCCGCCGCGAAGACCGCCACTAGGATGAGAGAAAGACTCTGCCGCATGGCGCCACCATACTAGAATTCAGGCGTCCATGACTCAACTGTTCAAGCGCAAGCCCATTGCCGAACTCGTCATTGACGAGAACGACTCCCGCTCGCTCAAGCGCGTGCTCGGCGCCGGCGATTTGATCATGCTGGCGATCGGCGCGGTCATTGGCGCCGGCATCTTTGGCGCCATCGGCACCGCGGCCGCCGGGCAGGTGGCGCCTGACGGCACCGTCATTCGCTACGGCGCCGGGCCGGCGTTGATCTTCTCGTTCATCCTGCTCGGCGGCGCCTGCGCGCTGGCGGCGCTCTGCTACGCGGAGCTGGCGGCGATGATTCCGCAGGCCGGCAGCGCCTACGCCTATTCGTACGCGACGCTCGGTGAACTGGTGGCGTGGATCATCGGCTGGGACCTGATGCTCGAGTACGCCGTTGGCAACGTCGCCGTCGCCATCTCGTGGGGCGATTACTTCAACTCGCTGGTGCGCGGCGTTGGCATCGAGCTGCCGGCGTGGCTGACCACCGGCTACCGCACGGCGCTGCTCAGCTCTAACCCCGACGTTAGCGGCCTGCTGACCACCGCGCCGCACATTTTAGGCATCCCGGTGCTGGTCAACCTGCCGGCCTTTGGCATCGTGATGCTGATCACCTGGCTGCTGTTGCGAGGCGCGCGCGAGAGCGCCCGCGCGAACACCGTGATGGTGATCATCAAGCTGTTGGTGATGGCACTCTTCATCTTCGTTGGCCTCGGCAACATCAATCCTGACAACTACACACCGTTTGCTCCCAACGGCTTGACCGGCATCCACCATGGTGCGGCGATCGTGTTCTTTGCCTACATCGGCTTCGATGCCATCTCGACCGCCGCTGAAGAGACGATCAATCCGCAGCGCAACCTGCCGATCGGGATTCTGGGCGGACTCGCCATTTGCACGCTGATCTACGTCGTGGTTGGCGGTGTCATCACCGGCATGGTGCCCTACACCGAACTCGGCGTCGCTGACCCGCTGGCGCGCGCGCTCGAACTGATCGGCTACGAGCGGGTCGGCGCCATCGTGGCGTTCGGCGCGGTGATTTCGATGTCGGCGGTGTTGCTGGTGTTCCAGTATGGTCAGCCGCGCATCTTCTTCGCGATGGCGCGCGACGGCCTGCTGCCGGCGTGGGTGGCGCGCGTTGACCAGAAGACCCGTATCCCGTACACCGCGACGCTCGTCACCGGCATCGTCGTCGCCCTGGCGTCGGCGATCGGTGATGCGGCGGAGACCTACGACCTCACCAACATCGGCACACTGTTTGCGTTTGCCCTGGTGTGCGCCGGCGTGCTGGTGCTCCGCGTGAAGGAACCCGAGCGCCACCGGCCGTTCAAGGTGCCGTTCGTGTGGGTCATTGCCCCGCTGGGGGTGGCGGCGTGCCTGTTCATCATGGTCGGTCTGCCGTATCACGCCTGGGTTCGCTTCGGCTGGTGGTTGGTCATCGGCATCGCGTGGTACGCCGTTTACGGCTACAAACACAGCAAACTGCGTCAGCAATAAGAACGGCTTGTGGCTTGGGACTTGGGCCAGCTTTGCTCAAGCCCCAGGTCTCAAGCCACAAGCCCGTAGTAGAATTGGGGATTGGGGTCCACGCCGTGGGCCCCGCAGTACCTCAATGGCCCACGATTGGATCTCCGTCCGCGGCGCTCGCGTCCATAACCTCAAGGACATCGACGTCGACCTGCCTCGCAACAAGCTCGTCGTGATCACGGGTCTGTCGGGGTCGGGCAAGTCGTCGCTGGCGTTCGACACGCTCTACGCCGAAGGGCAGCGCCGCTACGTCGAGTCGCTGTCGGCCTACGCCCGCCAGTTTCTCGAGCAAATGGAGAAGCCGGACGTCGATCTCATTGAGGGCCTGTCGCCGGCGATCTCGATCGAGCAGAAAACCACCGGGTCCAATCCGCGCTCGACCGTTGGCACGGTCACCGAAATCTACGACTACCTGCGCCTGCTGTTCGCCAATATCGGCGTCCCGCACTGCCCGAACTGCAGCCGCGAAATCACCTCGCAGAGCCTTGAACGCATCGTCGACATGGTGATGACGTATCCGCAGGACACGCGCATCAACGTGATGGCGCCGATCGTCCGCGGCCGGAAGGGCGAGTTCAAGAAGGAACTGCTGGCACTGCGCACGCGCGGCTTCACCAAGGCCCGCGTCGACGGCCAGCTCCGGTCACTCGAAGAGGACATCGCCCTCGATCGCCGCCGCAACCACGACATTGACATCGTCATCGACCGGCTGATCGTGCGCAGCGGGATCGAGAAACGACTGGCCGAATCGGTCGAAGCGGCGCTGACCATGGCCGACGATGTGGTGGTGATCAATTCACTGGATGCGGGGGACCGGCTGTTCTCACGCAAGCTGGCCTGCGTCGTTTGCGGCCTCAGCGTGCCGGAAATGTCGCCGCGGGCGTTTTCGTTCAACTCACCGCACGGCGCCTGCCAGTCGTGCCAGGGCCTGGGCGCGACCTGGGACTTCGACCCGCATCGCATTGTGCCGGACGAATCGCGGTCGCTGGCGGCCGGCGCCATCGCGCCATGGGGCCGGGGCGACGGCAAGCTGGTGGGCGACGCGGTCATGGCCATCTCGTCGTACTACGGCATCGACCCTCAGGTGCCATTCGGCAAACTGCCGAAGAAGCATCGCGACCTGATCCTGCTCGGCCCCGGCTCGTCAGGAGGGCGGGACTTTAGTCCCGCCGCAACCCTCGCCGAACCATCCGTCAAGACCGTCAAGAAGACGGTGAAGAAGAAGCTGGTCACGCCCGAGCCGTTCGGCCGCGACTTTGAGGGCGTGATTCCCAACCTGCGGCGCCGCTTCGAAGAAGGCTCGTGGGCCGTGCAGGAAGAGCTTGACCCGTATCGAGCGTTGCGCGAGTGCCCGGTCTGCAAGGGCAACCGCCTCAGGCCCGAGAGCCAATCGGTCACGCTCAAGGGCAAGTCGATCGCCGACTACGTCAACCTGCCGGTCTCAGGCGCGTTGGCCGTGTTCGACGCGATCGAGTTGAAGGATCGCGAGGCGATTATCGCGACGCGCATCCTGAAAGAGATTCGCGACCGGTTGCGGTTCCTGAACGACGTTGGGGTCGGCTACCTGACGCTGGCACGTTCAGCGGCCTCGTTGTCCGGCGGTGAAGGCCAGCGCATCCGCCTCGCGACACAGATTGGCTCGAACCTCACCGGTGTGCTGTACGTCCTGGACGAGCCGTCGATTGGCCTGCACCAGCGCGACAATCGGAAGTTGCTGACCACGCTCGGCCGCTTGCGCGATCTCGGCAACACGGTGGTGGTGGTGGAGCACGACGAAGAAACCATTCGCACCGCCGACTACGTCGTCGACCTTGGTCCCGGTGCCGGCGACCTGGGTGGGCAGGTGATCTTCCAGGGCACGCCCGCGGACCTGCTGGCGAACGGCAACGGCTCGCTGACGGGCGCCTACCTCGCCGGCCACCACAGCATCGCCACGCCCACGGCCCGGCGGAAAGAGGCCAAAGGCGAGATCGTGATTCGCGGCGCCCGCGCCCACAACCTCAAGGCCGTGGATGTGAAGATCCCGCTCGGCCGCCTGGTCGCAGTCACCGGCGTCAGCGGCTCGGGCAAGAGCACGCTGGTCAACGATATTCTCTACAAGTCGTTGGCGCGCGAGTTCTACCGCGCCGCCGACGAGCCCGGCGCCCACGACAAGATTGAGGGCATCAGCCTGATCGACAAGGTGATCGAGATCGATCAGTCGCCGATCGGGCGGACGCCGCGATCGAATCCGGCCACCTACACCAACCTGTTCACGTTCATCCGCGAGTTGTTCGCGATGGTGCCTGAAGCGCGCACCCGCGGCTTCAAGCCGGGTCGCTTTTCGTTCAACGTCAAGGGCGGGCGCTGCGAAGCGTGCCAGGGTGATGGCGTGATTGCCATCGAGATGCACTTCTTGCCCAACGTCTACGTGACCTGCGAGCAGTGCAAGGGCCGTCGCTACAACCGCGAGACGCTGGAGATCAAGTACCGCGGCAAGTCGATTGCCGACGTCCTCGATCTGACGGTGGACCAGGCGCTCCCACTGCTTGAGAATTTTCCGCCGTTGGCAGTCAAGTTGCGGACGCTGCAAAGTGTCGGCCTCGGCTACATCACGCTCGGGCAATCGGCGACGACGCTGAGCGGCGGCGAGGCGCAGCGCGTGAAGCTGTCGCGTGAGCTGTCGAAGCGCGGTACCGGGCGCACGCTCTATATCCTTGATGAGCCTACGACCGGCCTGCACTTCGAAGACGTCCGCAAGCTGCTCGACGTGCTGATGCGGCTGGTCGACCAGGGCAACACGGTCGTAGTGATCGAGCACAACCTAGATGTCATCAAGTCGGCCGACTGGCTGATCGACTTGGGCCCCGAGGGCGGTGAAGGCGGCGGCCGGGTCGTGGCGCAAGGAACGCCGGAGCAGGTCGCGAAGGTAAAGAACTCGGCGACCGGCCAGTTTTTGGCGGAAATGTTGAAGGGCTAGTGGCCGATTTGCCACACTTTCAGCCTGTAAGGCTGTGGCTCTGGAAACACAGCCGTCGGGTGGGTCGTGATGTGCATATCCGTGTAAGCGTTGTAAACAAAAGGCTTAGTCCATTCACCAAGATCGAAGCATCGTAGGCATCGACTTTGCTTCTCTAGCGACCGGAACCGTAGACGGAATGGACGCACAACGGACACTCAAACGGCAGATTTCGTGCGCTGGCATCGGGCTTCACTCCGGCCAGAAGGTCACGCTGACCCTGAAACCCGCCGCCGCGGACACCGGCATCCGGTTCCGTCGCACGGACTTGGGCGTCGAAATTCCCGCCGCGGTCTCTGAAGTTTCGAGCGTCCAGCACGCCACGGTGCTTGGCAAGGCGGGCGCCACGGTCGAAACGGTTGAGCACCTGCTCGCCGCGCTTGTCTCGGCCGGCATCGACAACGTCATCGTCGAGCTCAATCACAAAGAAGTGCCAATCATGGACGGCAGCAGCGCGCCGTTCCTGTATTTGCTGCAGGAAGCGGGCGTCAAGACGCTCGGTCCGGCGCGCAAGTATCTGAAGATTCTCAAGCCGGTCCAGATTGCCAGCGGCGACAAGCGCATTGCCATCTACCCGTCGGATCACTTCAAGGTCAGCTACACCATCAGCTTCGACCATCCGCTGCTGCGGCACCAGTCGCGCACGGAACGGATTACCGAAGCCAGCTTTGCCGACAACATCGCCGCCGCGCGCACCTTCGGCTTCCTGAAGGAAGTGGAATGGCTGCGCCAGAACGGCCTGGCGCTCGGTGGCTCGCTCGAGAATGCCATCGTCATTGGCGACACCGGCGTGCTGAACGCACTGCGATTTGAAGACGAGTTTGTTCGCCACAAGATCCTCGACGTGGTCGGCGACCTCGCGCTCGTGGGCCGGCCGATCGTGGGTCACGTCGTCGCGCATCGCGCGGGACATGCCCTGCACACGAAGCTGGCGGCCGAGATTCTTAACGATCAAGAGGCGTGGTGCCTGGTCGAGGCGCCATCGGCCGTGCCCGAAGGGGCTTTCGATACTGTCGGCGTGCCCGGAGTGGTGCGCGCACACTAGCTCTCGCTCAACCTCCAATGTGAACGCATTAGGCCGCGGGGCGCCCCGCGGCCTTTTTTTTGTGCCGGTGCGGTCTGTGGGCGGGCGTGCGTTATAGTCGCGCGATGCGCCGACTCCTTCCGCTCCTGCTGCTGATTCCCGTACTGACGTCCGGCCAGGCGCCGGTCTACGACCTGGTGTTGCGCAACGGCCGCATCATCGACGGCACCTCCAGCCCGTGGTACCAGGCCGACCTCGCCATCAAGGGCGACACGATTGTCCGCATCGCGCCGAGGATCACCGAACCGGCCAGTCGCGTCGTCGATGTCACCGGCCTGGTGGTGGCGCCCGGGTTCATCGACATTCATACCCACGCCCGGCGCGGCATCTTCGAGGTGCCGACGGCTGACAACTACGTCCGTCAGGGCGTGACGACCCTGATCGAAGGCCCGGACGGCAGTTCGCCGCTGCCGCTGGCGCCGTTTTTCGCCAAGGTCCAGGCCCTGCGCATCACGCCAAATTTTGCCATGTTCATCGGCCAGGGCACGGTGCGCAGCGAGGTGATGGGCGAGGTCGATCGGCCGGCGACGCGGGCCGAGCTCGACAAGATGCGGGCGCTCGTCACCCAGGGGATGGAAGAGGGTGCCCTCGGCCTCAGCTCTGGGCTGTTCTACGTGCCCGGCAATTTCACGCCGACCGAAGAGGTGATCGATCTGGCCAGGATCGCGGGCCGCATGGGCGGCATCTATATCTCGCACATGCGCGACGAAGCCAGGGGCCTCGCCGACAGCGTGCGCGAGACGATCGCCATCGGCGAGAAGGGCGGCCTGCCGACGCAGATTACGCACCACAAAGTGGTCGGCAAGAAGTACTGGGGTGGTTCGGTGGAAACCCTGCGGATGGTTGATGAGGCCCGCGCGCGCGGCGTCGACGCCACCATCGACCAGTATCCTTATACCGCCTCGGCGACCAGCATCGGTTCGGCGCTGCTGCCGGCGTGGGCGCTCGAGGGTGGCCGTGAGTCGACGCTCAAGCGGCTGAAGGACCCAGCCACGCGCGCCAAAATTAAGGCCGAGAGCACGGCGATCATCCGCGACGAGCGCGGCGGTGGCGACCCCAAGAACGTGTCGGTGTCGGCGTGCCAGTTCGACCCCAAGCTGGCGGGCCAGAACCTGGCGCAGATCACCCAGGGCCGCGGCCTCGCGGTCACGCTCGAGAACGCGGCCGAGACGACGATGTGGATGGTCGAGCAGGGCGGCTGTGGCGGCATCTTCCACGCCATCGGTGAGGAAGATCTGCAGCGCATTCTCGTGCACCCAGCCACCATGATCGGCTCCGACGGTGAGGTGCCGATGTTCGGCCGCGACGTGCCACACCCGCGCAGCTACGGCACGTTCGCCCGGGTGCTGGGTCTCTACGTGCGCGACAAGAAGCTGCTGTCGCTCGAAACCGCGGTGCAGAAGATGTCGGCGTTTCCGGCGCAGCGCCTCGGCTTGAGCGATCGCGGTGTGCTCCGCCAGGGCCTGAAGGCCGACCTCGCGGTGTTCGACGCCGCCACCGTGCGCGATACTGCCACCTTCGAGAAGCCGCACAGCTACGCCGAAGGCGTCAGTCTTGTTATCGTCAACGGCCAGGTGGCCTTCGAGGGCGGCAAGATGACCGCGGCGCGTCCCGGCCGCGTGCTCTACGGGCCGTCGCTGCGGACGCGCCCGTGAAATACCTCCTGCGGGCTGGCCCCGTCATTCGCGGCCGCCGCCTCCCAGCCGCTGCCCCGTGCGTTTCGTTTTTCATCATGCTAGAGTGGCGCCCATGCCTGCCACCCCTTTCGCTCCGCGGCTGCTGACCAGCGGCGACACGCTCGACGCACTGCGCGCGCTGCGCGAACGGCAGCCGGTCAAGTACTGGGCGTTTTTTTCCAGCCAGCTCGGTGGCGTCGTCACCGATCCCGCGCTGATGGTGATCCCGTTCGACGATCACATGGTGCATCGCGGCCACGGCATCTTCGACACCGCCGGCATCGTGAATGGCCGCATCTACGATCTGGACGCGCACCTCGACCGGTTCGTGCGGTCGGCTGAACGATCGAACCTGGCCCTCTATGGCAGCCGGGAGCAGATGCGCGAGCTCATCATCAAGACGACGGCGCTCAGCGGCAAGCGGGATGGCTCGATTCGCTACTGGTTGTCGTCGGGCCCCGGGAGCCTTGAGCTCAGCCCGGCCGCCGGCGCCGAGCCGGGATTCTTTGTCATGATTTTCGCCGGTCTCTCGTATCCCGAACGCTGGTCCACTGAGGGGTTGCGGGTGATGACCACGACGTTTCCGATCAAGCCGCCGCTCTATGCCATCACCAAGAGCACCAATTACCTGCCCAACGTGCTGATGCAGATGGAAGCCAAGCAGGCCGGGCTCGACAACGGCGTGTTCCTGGATGCTTCGGGCAATGTCGGTGAGAGCTCGAACATGAACGTCGCGTTCGTGACGACGGATGGCGTGCTTCGGCATCCGAAATTCGATCACATCCTGTCGGGCTGCACCTCGCTGCGGTTGCTGGAACTGGCGCCCGCACTGGTCGAGCTTGGCCTGATCGCGGGCGTCGAGGTGTGTGACATTCCCGCGGCCGACGCGCGGGCCGCGCGCGAGATGATGCTGATCGGCAGCTCGATCAAGGTGGCGTCGATCGTGGAATGGGATGGGGCGAAGATTGGCGACGGCCGCCCCGGTGGCATCGCCAAGGCCCTGCTGGCACGGCTGGAAGAAGACATGCGCACGGATCGCGATCGCCTGACCGACGTGCCGTACTAAGAGGCGCCAAGGCGGCATCAGGATGAGGTAGACTCACCCTGCGAGGCGCCGCCCCCCCCCGGACCGCGGCATCGTCTCCCCACCCGCCCGGGTGCGTCCGGGCCGACAAGGATTCCGCATGCAGATCAACGAACGCACCGTCGGCGACATCACCGTTCTGGACCTTCAGGGCAAACTCACGATCGATGACGGCGCGACGCTGTTGCGCGACAAGGTCGCCAGCGTCGTGTTCCAGGGTCGGACCAAGGTCATCCTGAACCTCGCGGGCGTTGGCTACATGGACAGCGGCGGCTTGGGCGAACTGGTTCGCTGCTCGATGGCGGCACGCAAGGTGAACGGCGCGGTCAAACTCGCCAACCTGACCAGCCGCATCACCGATTTGCTGACCATCACCAAGTTGCTGACCGTGTTCGACACGTTCGACTCCGAAGAGCAGGCCCTGGCCAGCTTCAGTAAGTAACGCGCACGCGGTATTTCACGACCGTCGTGCCGTCAGCCGGGATGGTAGGATTTGGGCGTCAGGAGATCGCCTATGACCCGCCTTGTGACGTTTGCCGCCGCCTTTTTACTGTTCGTCAGCCTCGCCGACCCGCGGCCCTCGGCCCAGGGCGGCTCTTTGGCCGCTCAGGCCGGCGCCGACGCGGCGCTGGTGGCCAAGGCCAAGGGCATCCACGAGCGCGTCATCACGCTCGATACGCACGACGACATCAATCCGGATAACTTCACCCGCCAGCAGAACTATACCCAGCGCCTTGAGACCCAGGTCAATCTGCCGAAGATGGTCGAGGGCGGCCTCGATGCCTCGTTCTTCATCGTTTACGTCGGCCAGGGGCCGCTGACGCCAGAAGGCTACGACGGCGCCTATAAGCAGGCGGTCGCCAAGTTCGACGCCGTGCATCACCTGACCAAGGAAATTGCGCCGGGCCAGATCGAGCTGGCGCTGACCGCCGCCGATGTGAATCGGATCGCCAAGTCGGGCAAGAAGGTCGCGCTGATCGGCATCGAGAACGCCTACTCACTCGGCACCGACATCACGCGCGTGAAAGAGTTCTACGACCGCGGCGGCCGTTACATGTCGCTCGCGCACAACGGCCACAGCCAGCTCGCTGACTCCAACACTGGCGAGCGTGACGGCAAGTGGCTGCACAACGGCTTGAGCGAGCTGGGCCAGCAGGCGATTGACGAGATGAACAAGTGGGGCATCATGGTCGACCTGTCGCACCCGTCGAAGGCTGCCAACCTGCAGGCGATCGCCCTGTCGAAGGCGCCGGTCATCGCCTCGCACTCCGCGGCGCGCGCGCTCGCCGACCACAGCCGCAACATGGATGATGAACAGTTGCTGGCGTTGAAGAAGAACGGCGGCGTGATCCAGACGGTGGCGTTTGCCAGCTACGTGAAGGTCAACAAGCCCGATTCGCCCGAGCGCACGGCGGCCATTCTCGCCCTGCGGAAGACCGTCGGCCTCAGTGCTCCCGGCGGCGGCGGTGGTGGCGGCGGCCGAGGCGGCCTCAACGCGCTGTCGCCTGAGCAGCGCGCCAAGTTCGATGCTGGCGTGGCCGACATCGACAAAAAGACCCCCGGCGATCCGCGGGCGACGGTCGCCGATTTCGTCAACCACATCGATTACCTCGTCAAGAAGATCGGCCTCGAGCACGTCGGCATCTCGTCGGATTTCGACGGCGGTGGTGGCGTGACCGGCTGGAACGGCGCCGAAGAGACGTTCAACGTGACGCTCGAGCTGGTGCGGCGCGGCTACACCGAAGAGCAGATCGGCAAGATCTGGAGCGGCAACCTGCTGCGCGTGATGGCCGACGTCGAGAAGGTCGCAAAGCAGATCCAGTCGGGGCGCCACTAGGTGCACGCGGAGCTCCAGGAGGCGATTGACTTTCACGTCGCGGTCATCGCCGAAGGCAGCAAGGCCCTGGTCGGCTACGACACCGCGAAGGCGGTGGCGAACGTGGTCTTGCTGTCCGAGATTCCGACGACCTATGACAAGCGCTCGGAGCGCCAGGTCAACGCCGGTAACCTGTTGCTGAGGGGGGTCCCGGGAGTCGGCAAGACGTTTTTCGGCGTGATCCTGTCGGCGATCAGCGATGCCAAGTTTGCGCGCATCCAGGGCCGCGCCGACCTGCAGCCGACCGAGGTGGTGGGCTTCCAGATGATCAACCCGTCAACTGGCGAGCTGGTGACCGAGTTTGGTCCGATGGCGTCGGCAGAGGTGATCCTGCTGGACGAGATCAACCGCATCCCCCTGAAGTCGCAAAGCGCGTTTCTCGAAGCGCTGCAGGATCGCACCATCACCGTTGGCAAGATGACCTACGAGCTGCCGACGTTTAGTTTTGCGATTGCCACCATGAACCCGGTGGAGTTAGGGCAGGGCACGTTTCCGCTCTCGGAAGCCGCCACCGACCGCTTCGCCGCCATGATCAACATCGGCTACCTGCCGCCCGAAGAAGAAGAGAAGCTGGTGAACTTCGACTTCAAGCAGGTGAGGCTCAACCCGTTGCTGTCGAAGGAGCGGATTGTCCAGTTGCGAGCGGTGATCAGCAAGGGTGTGTTTCTCCACGATCGGCTCGGCCGCTACATTCAGCGACTGGTGGCGGCGACGCGGCCGTACAATGAAGACACCGACTGGCGGCACCACTCCGCGTCGGACCTGGTGGAGCGGGGGGTGGACCTGGGCGCTTCGCCCCGCGCGATCATCTGCTGGAGCCGGCTGGCCAAAGTCTGGGCGCTGCTGCAGCACCGGCGGGCCGAGGTCTATCCCGAAGACATCCAGGAGCTCGCGCCGTTTGTGCTGGGCCATCGCATCTGGCTGGGGCCGCACGCGGCGGCTCATGGCCTGACGGCCGAGGCGGTGATTCGCGACGTCATCGCGCAGGTGCCGGTGCCATGAAAACGATTCTGGTGATCGTGGCGCTGATGCTTCCGGCGGTGGCACCGGCGCAAGGTGTGGACCCGATTCGCTGCTGGTGGCAGTCAAGCGCCGGGGCGATCACCATCGGTGAATCGTTTGACGTGGTGTTGACGTGTGCCGTGATTGAGACTGCGTCGATGCAAGTCGTGGCTGACGAATCGCGGCTTGGGGTTGCCTCCATCCAGATGGCACCGTTCGAGATTCTTGGTGGCTCGCATCCGGCCGACGCGCACCGCGACCAACGCCGGTTCTTTCAGTATCACTACCAGTTGCGGTTGATTGGCGCCGACGCTATTGGTCGAGATGTCAACGTGCCGGCGCTGCAGATTCCGTATCGCGTGCACAGTCGCGTCGGCGCAGCCGCCGCGCTCGAGGGCCGCGACCTCACCTACCTGATGCCGGCGCTGCCGATCAAGGTGCTGTCGTTGGTGCCCAGGGAGGCCATCGACATCCGCGATGGTTCGGATGCGAGCCTGGGCGCGGTCGAGTCGTTGCGGTTCCGCAGCAGCCTGTTTCAGATCCTGGCGGTCGCCTTCGGTGCGATGGCTGCGGTGATGGCCGTCATGGCGCTGATGCCGTTGACCCGCGGCACCGGCAAGGCTGGTGTCGTCGAGAGCGACCGTCTGCCGGACCGCGCGGTGGCACGGCATGCCGCTCGTGCCTTGACCGAGGCTCAGGCGGCCGCGACGGGCGATGGGTGGACGGACGAAGCCGTGGCGAAGGCGCTGGCGTCGGTGCGCGTGATCGCGGCCCTGGCGATCTGCCAACCCGTGAGCGAGAAGATTCTGGCCGCCACGGCGCCGGTGCCTGAAGGCCGGCTTGCGGTCAGTCACGGCTGGCTGAGAACACGCCGAGCGTCAGTGTCGAGCCCGGTGACCGCCGCTGATCTGGCCAAGTCGCTGACGCATCGGCAACACCTTGCAGGCCTGCAGTCGGCGCTGACCGACCTGACGGCGGCGTTGTATCGACAGACGCCGAGCCGCGATGCGGTGACCCTGAACGAGGCCGTGCGGCACGGTCTCGAAGTGGCGGATGATCTGCAACGCGACCGCAGCGCTTGGAGCCGCCTTCGCCAAGGCTTCCCCCTTCGCCGCGGCTACGGGGGACGGGTCGGCGGCCAAGGCGCATCATGATCTCGGCGCTGACCGCGGTGGCCCAGTCGGTGGCTGCTGAGTGGGCGGTGTTTGATTTCGCCGGCTTGCAGTTCTGGCGTCGCGATACCGGCCGCCTGGCCCTGCTCGCCGTCGCCGGCATCGCGATCCTGATGCTGCTGCTCCGCGCCGCGGCCGCCCGCAAACCCGGACACCATCAAATCATCCTGCCGGCGTTACTGCGCTCGATGCCAGGCGCGCGCCTGGCTTGGACGCGTCACCTGCCGGTGGTGCTGTTTGTCGCCGCACTGCCGGCCGCATTGCTGGCGTTTGCCGATCCGTTTTCGTCGCTGGTGGTCGAGAACGTCACTTATCCCGGCCGTCGCATCAGCCTGATGATCGACGCGTCCGACAGCATGCAGACCGCGTTCACGGCCGCCACGCTCAATACCCGCAACACCGTGCAGCCGGCCTTCTTCACGACCATCGCCGCCGCCGAGCGGTTCGTGCACTTGCGGCGCAAGGGCCGCCATCGAGATTTGATGGCGCTGGTTGAGTTCGGCAGCCGCGCCTACGTTATTACGCCGTTCACCAGCGACTATGACAACCTGTTATTGAGCATGTCGCTGATTGGCGATCCGGTGGAGTTTTCGCAGTTCCCAGAGTCGGGCACCGTCATTGCGAGCGCGCTCGAGGAGAGCATCGAGATCTTCAAGGCCTTCAACTATCTCGAGGCCTCGGGCAACCTGATGGTGATCTTCACCGATGGCGAAGACACCACGTCGATTGTCCACGGCCGCAGCCTAGACGACATCCTGAAGAGTGCGGTCGACAACAAGATCCCGTTGTTCTTTGTCCGCACCAACTACAACAAAGAGTTCGGCGAAGGCATTCCCGACGCGAAGTGGCAGGCCGCGGTCGAGAAGACTGGCGGCCGCTACTACGTGGCCAAGAACGAGGCCAGCCTGATCGCCGCCGTCGAAGACATCGATCGCGAGGCCCTCGGCACCATCGAGACGCGCCAGTATTCGAGTCAGCAATCCCGCTTCAGTCTGTTTGCGCTCACCGCCGCCGTGCTGTGGACATCAGCCGCCGGTCTCAAGCTCGCGACGCCCTGGTTTGGAAAATTGCCATGATCAATAGCGCCGTCATCACCCGCATGCTGATCGCGATCGTTTTGTCGGCGGCCGCGTGGCTGTCCTGGTCTGAAGCCAGGCTGGCGGCGCGAGTGGCCGACGCTCGACAGCAGATGGCGACCCTGCAGTTCCAGATCGACGACACGCTGAAGCCGGCCGCGTCACTATCGGATTACATGCCTGGTGATCAGGGCAGCTTGTCCAGTGACATCCGGCGCATTCGCGCGCGGGTGGCGTATTGGATTGGCGGCTACGACGATGTGATAGAGGAGAGGAGTCAGGAGCTGGATCCAGAGGTTCTGCTGACGGCGGCCAACGCGGCGTTCCGCGTCAGCGAACGCGAGGCGGCCGCGCCGCAGCAGCAACTGGTGCAGCAGCTGGATGGGGTACTGCAGGCCTATGCCGCAGTATTGAAGGCATCGCCGCGTCATGCCGATGCCGCCTACAACTACGAGTACGTGTCGCGCGTTCGCGACAAGGTCGCGTCTCGGGTGGCCGGCAAGACCCCGCCGGTCGCCGTGGCGAAGGCGCGTGGCCGCGCTGGGGACTTACCCGAGGGCAACACCATCCACGGCCGTCCCGGCGGTCCGCCTCCCGATGCCCCGACCGAGGAGTTCCAGGTGATTGCGCCCATGGAATACGGCGACCGCGAAGCCCAGCCAGAGGCCACGCCTGGCGGGAAGATCCAGCGAAAAGGGTAAGTGCGCGAAGGACTGCAATTCGGCGCGCCACAGTTCCTGTGGCTGCTGGCCGCACCGGCCGTGCTGTTGGTGGCCTGGTGCTGGCGCGTGTGGCGCCGGTGGTCTGACCTGCGGAGCCTGCGCGCGCACCGCACCATTCCGATTCGCGAACGATTCGGCGTGGCAGGTGACCTGCCGTTCTGGTTGTGCCTGCTGCTGGCATCGGCCGCACTGATCATCGCCACCGCTCGCCCCCAGGGCGTCACCACCGTCGTCGGCCGCGCCGGCGTCGACATCGTCGTGCTGCAGGATGGTTCGGCCTCAATGCACGTGACCGACGTCCCGGGCAATCGCTGGCAGCGGGCGATGACGTTTCTCCGCCTGCTCGGAGATTCGCTTAGCTGGAACGACGACCGCCTGGCGCTCACGGTCTTCGCGCATATTGCCACGCCGCAGATCCGGTTGACGCGCGATCCCAACACCGTGTTCTTTTTTCTCGATCACCTGTTCGTGCGTCCACCGTTTCGCTTGGACGACGACACGACGTGGGACACCAACTTGGAGCAGGGCATTGCCTGGGGCTTGCGGCTGATCGAGAAGGATCGCGAGATTCACGGCCCCTCGCCCAATGCCAAGTTGTTCGTGATGCTGTCGGACGGCGAGTCCTGGAGCGGCGAGGTGGCACGCTCAATCGAGCTGGCCGGCCAGGCGCATGTGCCGCTCAATGTCATTGGTGTCGGCACGCTGTCGGGCGGGATGCTGCCGGTGAGCAGGGACGCTGACGGCGCCGAAGTGCCGTCGCCTGGACGCTCGCGACTTGATCGCCCGTCCCTTCAGCGCATTGCCGCCGCCGGCGGCGGTCAGTACTTCGAGCTGGGTCGCGACGTTGATCGCGAAATTGCCAACGCCATCATCGATGCCGGCCGCCGCCAGGCACCGACGACGACTGAAGAAGGGCAGGTGCAGGAACTGTATTGGCGCTTCCTCGCCGCCGGTGTGGCGCTCGCCGTGTTCGGCACCGTGTTCCTGCGCGAGCGTGCCGAATTGGGGTTGCAGCTGGTCGCCGCCCTGGCGACCGCCATCGCCCTTTCGTCCGTCCTCTGGTAAACTGCCTGCCGACAGGAGACTTCCATGCGTCACCGATTGATTCTCGCTGGCGCCCTCATCGCCACCGGGCTTGCCGCCGTCTCGGCATCACAGCAACCACTGACGCCGCAGGCCATCGCAGAGCGAGCCGCACGGTTCAAGCAGCAATCGATTGATGCCGAGGCCAAGGGTCTGTCGGAGCCGTTCAAGGGCATCACAGCCAACGGCAGCATTGCTCCCGGGTTGTTTGGGGTGCGCTCGACCGGCGTGTCGACCGAGTCCGTGCGCAAAGCCGCCGACGCGTTCCTGGCCGCCCTGTCGAGCGCGGCGCGATCGGCGACCCAGTTCAAGGTCGATGACGATGAATGGCGCAAGTGGATGAACCAGGACTTCTACGTGCGGCAGGGTGTCGGCTTCAACGACATGACCGAAGCCCAGCGCGAAGCGGGCTTCGCTCTGTTGCGCGCCGGCTTAAGCGCGAAAGGGCTGAAGCAGACGCGCGACATCATGAAGTTGAACCACACGCTCGGTGAGTTGACGGGCAACGACTTCGATCGTTACTCCGAATGGCTTTATCACATCACCGTCATGGGCACACCGTCGGCCACCGAACCGTGGGGCTGGCAGTTCGACGGGCATCACGCGATCATTAACTACTTCGTGCTCGGCGACCAGGTGGTGATGACGCCGTTCTTCGCCGGTTCGGAGCCGGTGATCGCGACCTCGGGCAAGTACAGCGGCACCGCGGTGCTTCAGGACGAACAGGCGGCGGGCCGCAAGATGATCAACGCGCTGGCCGAGGCGCAGCGCAAGGCGGCGATGATCAGCGCCGCCAAGACCCGGAACAACAACCTGACGGAAGCATGGAGGGACAATGCGGTCGTCGACTATGCCGGCGCCTCGGCCGCGGAGTTCTCAGCAGCTCAGCAGCAACAGCTCGTCGATCTGATCGGCTTGTATGTCGCCAACATGGCCGACGGCCATGCCCGTGTGCGGATGGATGACGTGCGCCGGCACATTGACCAGACCCGGTTCGCGTGGATCGGCGAGACGGCGCCCGGTAGCGTGTTTTACTACCGCATCCACAGCCCGGTGATTCTGATCGAGTTCGATCACCAGACGCCGGCCAACCTTCGGCACCTGGCGAAGGACCCCACGGCGCCCAACCCGCAACACATCCACGTCGTCGTGCGGACGCCGAACGGAAATGACTACGGCAAGGACCTGCTGCGGCAGCACTACGCGCAGCATCCACATCCCTCGCCGATTAGGGAAAGGTGATCGTCAGCGGTAGCCAGGTCTTGGGGTCACCAGCCATGCCGCGTTCAGTGCTGACGATTTCAAGTCGAAGCGGGCTGAGGCGAATCAGGACGACGTCGGTGCCCTTTGCTCCGTTCGGATAGAACGGCGTCCACTCCGCCTTCCAGTGCCGCGCCTTCTCGGCGGCGTCGGCAATGAGTTCTCCACGCGCGATGATCGTCACATAGCTTGAGGTCGCAGCCTCGAAGCAGGACAGCGTCACTCTGGCGTTCCGCCGCACTTCATCAACCTTGCGCGTGAGCGGATTGGTGGCCACCCAAATCATAAACCCCTCGTCCGGGCCCAACGGATCCACAATCCGCGCTTGCGGATGGCCATCGGCGGCGATGGTGATGAACGTGCAATAGCGCGCCTTCGCGATGACGTCTCGGCTGGCTGCCAGGATCGCACCTCGGGAGGGTTGCGAGGACGGGGCCGCCTGGGCGCCGGCGAGAGCCGGCGCATTTGAGAACACCAGGAGGCCCAAAGCGACGGCGTGTACCAGCGAGCGACTTGTCATCAGAAACGATTCTAGTCGGGGATGTGCCCCTGGCACCCCTGGCACCGGTAGCACCTTTGGCACCTTTGGCACTTAGTTCTTAGGTATTATTCTGGTCCATGACCAGACGGTTAATCTTCGTTGCCGCCTTCACGGTGGCAGCTTCAGTGGCAATGGTCGGCGCGCAGACGCGCCAGTACCGCACACGCCTCTCGCCGGTCGCCCTCGACGTGGCCATGCAAGCCGCGATTGCCGGCTCCGGCTCGGTGACGGCGACCCTCAACGGCACCACCCTGACGCTGACCGGCAACTACACTGGCTTCAGGACGGCGTCGACAGTCGCGCGCGTGCATCGCAGTCCGCGGACCGCCATGCGCGGTCCGGCGATCGGCGACCTTAAGATCACGCCGGGCACGAGCGGCACCATCAGCGGCACGCTTGAACTGACGAAAGACCAGGTCGACGACCTGGCCAACGGACGAATCTACATTCAACTGCATAGCGAGAAGGCGCCAGACGGGAACCTCTGGGGCTGGCTCTTCATTCAAGAGGGCAAGAAATGAGGACGTGGATTAGTTTCGCCGTTCTGGTGCTCATTTCCGGCGCCCACCTCACGCTCACCGCCACGCAGACGCCGTCGCCGGCGGTCTACACCGCCGCACAGGCGGATGCGGGTCAGGCGTCGTATCAAGCCAACTGCGCCAGTTGCCACCAGCCCACGCTCGTGGGGCAGAACGAAGCGCCGGCCCTGGCCGGTGCCAACTTCATGACGACGTGGCGCGGCCGGACGACGAAGGATCTGGTCGAGTACATGGCGGCGACCATGCCGCCCGGAAAGCCGAGCCTGGGTGAAGCGGAGTACCTCAACATCTCCGCCTACATCCTGCAGTTCAACGGCGCGGCCGCGGGTGCGCAGCCGCTGGTCGCCGCTACCGCGACGCCCATCGGCACGGTTGCCACCGGCCAGCGCGCTGCCGCCAGGCCTGGCACACCAGCACCTCCAGCCGGCGCCGCACCGCCGGCCCGTGCTGCCGTCGCGCCACCGCGCGGCCACTCGGTGAAGGGCGAAGTGAAGAACTACGTGCCGGTCACCGACGCGATGCTGAAGAACCCCGAGCCGGGCGACTGGCTGATGGCGCGCCGCAATTACCAGGCGTGGAGCTACAGCCCGCTCGCAGAGATCACCACCAAGAACGTGAAGGACCTCAAGCTGGCGTGGAGCTGGTCGATGAACGAGGCGGGCGCCAATCAGCCGATGCCGCTCGTGCACAACGGCATCATGTACCTGGCCCACACGCTCAACATGGTGCAGGCGCTCGATGCCGCCACCGGCGATCTGATCTGGGAAAACCAGGTCGGTCCGAACGCCATAGTCGGTTCGTTCGGGTCGATGCGCAACATCGCGATTTACCAGGACAAGATCTTCCTTTCGACCACCGACGCCAAGCTGTATGCGCTCGATGCCCGGACCGGGGCCGTGGTCTGGACCGTGACCGTGGCCGACAACACCAAAGGCTACTACCAGACCAGCGGTCCGCTGGTGGTTCGCGGCAAGGTGATCCAGGGGTTACAGGGCTGCGATCGCTTCCGCGCCACGGAGCGCTGTTTCATCAGTGCCTACGATTCAAGCACCGGCAAGCTGCTGTGGAAGTTCCATACCGTCGCGCGAACCGGCGAACCGGGCGGCGACACCTGGGGCGCACTGCCTGACGGGATGCGCGCAGGAGGTGATACCTGGATCGTCGGCAGCTACGATCCCGACCTCGATCTCATCTACTACGGTGTCGCTCAGGCCAAGCCGTGGATGCCGGCGAGCCGCGGCACCAAGGTCAGTGACGCGGCCCTCTACACCGGCTCCACGGTGGCGCTCAGAGCCGAGGACGGCTCGCTGGCATGGCACTACCAGCACATTCCCGGTGAGACGCTCGACCAGGACGAGGTCTACGAGCGCGTGCTGGTCGACAACGGTCCCGAGAAGGCGGTCTTCACCATCGGCAAGGCCGGCATCCTGTGGAAGCTCGAGCGCAAGACCGGCAAGTTCCTGGGCTACCAGCAGACCGTGTTCCAGAACATGTTCGACAAGATCGATCCCGAGAAGGGCACGCCGACCTACCGGCAGGACATCATTGACCAGAAGATCGACGAATGGCTGGCGGTCTGCCCGAGCACCGAGGGCGGGCACAACTGGCAGGCGATGACGTATCACCCGCCGACCCACCAGTTGATCATTCCGCTCAGCCAGTCGTGCATGGAGATCGTCGCCCGCAAGGTGGAGTTCGCCGAAGGCTCTGGCGGTACCTCGGCCGCGCGTAAATTCTTCGAGATGCCCGGCAGCGACGGCAACGTCGGCAAGCTGCTGGCCATCGATGTCACGACCATGAAGGAGACGTGGAGTGTGCAGCAGCGAGCGGCCTACCTGACCGCCGCGCTCAGCACCGCTGGCGGCGTGATGTTCATCGGCGATCTGGATCGCCAGTTCCGCGCCCACGATGTGAAGACCGGCGAAGTGTTGTGGTCGGCCCGGCTCGGCACCGCCGTGCAGGGTTTCCCGGTCACCTTTACCGCCAACGGCAAGCAGTATGTCGCCGTCACGACCGGCGTCGGCGGCGGCAGCCCGCGTGTCGTGCCGCGGACGATCACGCCGGAGATCAACCCGCCGGCCAACGGCCACACCTTGTACGTCTTCGAGCTCCCGAAGCGCTAGCTTGTAGGGTGGATGCTGACGGCGTTCGCCCCGCGCAAGAACCACATCACTCTCGACATCATGTCGGGGTGCCTGCACATCAGGCGGCTGTCTGAGGTGCACGTGCCAACCTTGACGAAGCTCATCGTCGCCTCGGTCAAGCACGTCAGGAAAACCTATCCGGCCTGAGCCACCGGCGAACGCCAATTCGCACAAAGGAACAGGGACAGAGATTCATGATTCAACAATCGGGACTGGCGCTCTGCGCCGTCATGCTGGCCGTGGGAGTTGCCGAGGCGCAGTCTCCCGCACCGCCTCCGCCGTGGGCCTACACGGTAAACCCGCCGCCGTCGCCTGGCGCCAAGCCGCCGCCGCCCGATCCGGCGCCGCAGCAGGTGCCCGGTAGCACGGCATCGCTCACCGTCGCGCAGACGCGCGATGCGTTCAATCCACCTGACTGGCATCCCTCGGCGCATCCCTCGATGCCCGAAGCCGTGGCGCACGGTCGCCGGCCCGAGATGCGGGCGTGCGGATTCTGTCACCTCGTCAACGGGCAAGGTCGTCCGGAGAACGCCTCGTTGGCGGGACTGCCGGCGGCGTACATCGTTCAGCAGATGGCCGACTTCAAGAGCGGCGACCGCAAGAGTGCCGAGCCGAGGATGGGGCCACCCAACGCGATGATCCAGGACGCGAAGGCCGCGAACGAGGAAGAGATCCGCACCGCGGCGGCGTACTTCGCCTCGTTCCCTTTCAAGAAGTGGATTCGCGTGGTCGAAGCGGCCGACGTTTTGAAGACGCGCATTGCCGGATCGATGCACATGCCGACCGGGGAAGGCACTGAACCGCTCGGCCAGCGCATCGTCGAGATGCCTGAGGACTTGCGACGGACCGAACTGCGGGATGCCGCGTCTGGATTCGTGGCGTACGTCCCAAAGGGGAGCGTTGCGAAAGGCGAGTCGCTGGTGAAAACCGGCGGCGCAGGGAAGACCGTCGCGTGCGGCACGTGCCATGGTCCAGACCTCAAAGGCCTGGGGCCGGTGCCACCGCTGGCGGGTCGCTCGCCCAGCTACACGGTCCGGCAGTTATTCGACCTGCAGCAGGGGGTGCGCAAGGGGCCGTGGTCGGCGCTGATGAAGAGCGCAGTCGAGAAGCTCACCGTTGACGACATGATCGCGATCGCTGCCTACACCGCGTCGAGGGAACCGTAGGTGATGAAGCCACCGCGGAAGGTGCATCCCCTGATCAAGGTTGGGGTGGTGCTGCTGTTATTGGCCGGCCTGGGCCTGCTGTTCATTCGTTCCGTCAAAGACGCCAGGGCCGAGCCCTATGTGATCTCCGTGCGCCACTTGCAGGGGTGGACACTCGGCATCGACACCGCGGCCGACTCGCAAGGTTCCGTGGTGTCGTTGCGACCACCGCCGGAAATGCCGATGAACCTGTTCCGGCAGTTGTTCAGCCGCCAGATGGAGTCGATGGGCACGCCCAGCGAGCCGGGCATTCCGCTGGCGCTCAGGCAGGAATTGCCGGCGTCGGTGACGCCGGGCCAGGTCCTGGAATTGGCACGGTCCGCGGGATTGGATAAAGCCGCGATCACTCCAGAGTGCGTCGGCTACAAGCGCGTCTCGGCGATGGGCGCGACGCGCCAGTTGTATTACGTGCGGTTCTCCGTGACAGGCTTCGAGGGATTTCGATCGGCGTTGGGTGCGCAAGCCGGCCCGGACTTCAAGCCGGCCGCGCTATCGCCGACCCTGATGATGGCTTCCCAGCCGGACTTCACCGGCTGGATGCCGATTGGCGCGGATGCCAAGGGCGACTGCATCGCGCCCGTAACGATCGAGTAGGGCTCCCCTTTACGGCGGGCCGGCGTCTACTTCCTGGTCTTTGCGAAGTATTCGGCCCGCAGCGCTTCGACGAATCGTGCATCCACCAGGCCCGGCGGGTTGCCCTGGTAGTTCAGGTTCTTGTCGGCACGGAACTTGTCCACCGCCGCAATCGTGTCATCGTCAAAGGTCGCGTAGTCACGGGTGTAGGCGGCTGACGCCTGGCGCGCCTCGGTCTGCGCTTTTTCGAACGCGGCCGGGTTCGTCTTGCGCAGTTCCTGCATGGCGGGCGTGTTCATGGCGGCAGGAGCGCTCGGGAAGGTCGCGAGCGTGGCCTTCCAATAGCCCAGCGCGTGCAGCATCCGCTTCAACTCGATGACGTCGGCGCCTTCGACCTTCGAGAAGTTGCGATAGCCCAACCGGCGAGCGGTCGTGTAGTAGATGCGCTTCAGCTCCGCCACCGGCTCCGGGTGCTCGCCGACTTCAATGGCCAGCGTAATGTGATCGCCGCCGCGGCCGGGATCGTTGGGATCCGCAATCTTGATGGCGGCCGATTGCAGGTTGCCCCAGCGCCGATCGCCACCCTTGGCCTGGCCGGCTGCCATGGCCAGAATCATCCGTTCCGCCAGCGGCATGCCGGTGCCGGCGGAGGCCTCGAACGTGGTCGCGACCGCTTCGACCACTTCCGGACCAACCATGATGTTGGCTTGCACGGTGTAGTTGAGGCCCTGGCGGCTGCCGGCCCAGTTGCCGTTCTGCTTGCCGGTGTGAGCGGCGGCGCGGCCCTTCATGTCGATCAGGGCGAGCTGACGCGATTCGCGCTGCTCGTCATTGGCGAGCAACTGTGAGAGGGCGGTCTGCGGTTCCACACCCTTGGCGAGCAGATCCAATCCGCGTGGTCCGTATTCAACCATGGTCGACGCCTGCGTGCAGACCGCGCCGATGCCGGCGCGCACGTGCGGCACCGCTCGACCGACGAACGGTACGCGCGTGGTCACACCCGCACCTGACTGGCCGGTGATCGGATCGATCGCGCACAGCGAGAACGTGGAGTATTGAGGCAAGCCCTCGTCGTTGAGGGTCACGCCGTCTGCCGCCCGCTGCTGGGCGATGGCCGTGATCGAGAGGCAGCCGACGAGCAGGACTACGCCCAGGATGGTCTTATTCATCGAACCCATAACCCTCGAGTGATAGTGGGCGAGCCGCAGGCTTCGAACCAGTCGATGCCTTCGCTCACCAGGTCGAACTTCAGCCCGTAGCGTCCCGGCGTCAGCGGCGCCGGGACTTCGATCTGCACCGCGGCCTGCGCCCCGGGCGCGAGGTCGTGGGGCAGCCACGCCCGCGCGTAGTCGCGATTGATCATCGCGCCGGCGTCGGTCGTCAATTGGGCGCCGAGGCGAACCAGGCGCCGGCCGTAGCTGGCCTGGGCTCGGAACGGCCGCGCCGACAGGTTTTTGACGTGCGCCGTGAGCGTCAGCGGGGTATCGGTGCGAGCCAGGAACGGCAGGTCGGGCAGCACGGTCCGGACGTCGATCTCGGCCCTTGGCGTGGCGCCCGGAATGGCGTTGCCAAGGTTGTTGCTGTCCCAGATCTCGTGGCGGATGCGATCGTGGTCGGGCGTGCCCGGCGCGAACCGGCGCGAGTAGCCATCTTCGGGGTGATCGGTGATCTCCCAGCACAGGCGGTCGACGCCGAGGTCGGCTGCCATGTGCTGTGCGCGCGTCATCTCTTCGTCGTGGTCGTTCCAGTTGAAGAGAATGTAGCGCCAGTTCACGAACGGCACATCGCGCCCGCTCCTGGCTTTTTCGTCAAGCAAGGCACGCAGGTTGGCAATCGCCTTCTCGAAGTTCCCGCGCTGGCGGTACTTGACGTACGCCTCTTGCGACGAGCCATCGAGTGAGAAGGTCACTTCATCAATGCCCGAGTGCGCGAGCTGGCGGGCCTTCTCTTCGGTGAAAGCGAGTCCGTTGGTGCTGGTATACAGGTAGATGTGTGGAAACGTGGTTTTGATGTACTCGCACATCTCGACCGCCCGCTTGTGCAGGAAGGCCTCGCCGTAATTGAAGAAGTCGATGCGTCCGAGTGACGGCCCGGCCTCGTCCACCACCCTCTTGAAGACCTCGAAGTCGAGCATGCCGGCCTGGCGCGTGCGCGTGATGCCGGTTTCCGGCGCGCAGCACGCATTCAGGCACGAGATGTTGCAGGCAGCGGTGCACTCGATGTAGAGCCGTCCCGGGATGCCGGCGACGTTGAGATCACGCTGGGGTGGGGCTTGGTCCTCGGCGAGCGGCAGCTTGAGGGGGCAATCGCCGCAGAAGCTGGAGCCGCCGTGGTTGAGGTCGGCGCGCAGTTGTGAGGCCACCGGCCCCTGCCAGATGTCAGCCACCGACGTCGTGCGCGTGTCGCCGAGGACGCGCTTGGCATAAGGATCGGCGCAGCCGCACACCATGCGGCCATCGCACAGCAGCACGCCAATCGACCACGGCCACGAACACGTAAAACGCGTCGCCTGATAGTTGAGCGACATGACAGGTTTCTTAGTGCCTCACTACTTTCTCAACTCTTCCCAATCTTCTACAAATACGCCTCGAGCTTGTCGTTCTCGTACTTGACCTGGTCCAGGAACAGGTTTTCCGCGAGATACGCCCGCCGCTCATCATCGGTCAACTGGCCGACCGGGTGATTGATCTCGCGAGCAGGTCGCCGTCGAGGACGAGCTCGGTGCCGGATGTCAGTAGCGCCATGACCGTGCCGGAGAAATCGGCCAGCAGCGGATACATCAGTCGCGTTTCGCTAATGCGGACAATGGCGACACCTTGAGCACGGTCGGTCGTGAGATTCATCCGGTTACCCCTTCGTCTTCTTCTCGAATGCGTTGCACCTGGCGAACGAGTTCGGTGCGGCCGCGGTTGAGGCGCGACTTCGCGGTGCCTTCCGGCAACTCGGCCATCGCCTGGCGCAGCAACTCGACGCGGTCGGCCTGTTCCAGCGCCTGGAAGGCATTCTGGCCAGACCACTGGCGATCAGCGCGTCGATTGCTGCCGTGGGATTCGGTATGAGATCAGCCATGTGTCAGAGGGTCGAGGACGAGCTGTCCCCGACCCGAAATCATATCATCCCGTCACGGCTGGATTGCCCCGTCGACGCGATAGAATCAAGGAAGTGGGCCTTCAGGACATTGCCGCCGCCGTCGGGACGCCTTGCTACGTCTACGACGCCGACCTGATTCGTGGCGCTTACGCCACTTTGGACGAGGCGTTTGAGGGCTATCCGCACGCGATTCATTACGCGCTGAAAGCGAATTCGGCACTGGCGGTGGTGCGGCTGTTGCACGCACTGGGCGCCCACGCCGATGCCAATTCGCTCGGCGAAGTGGACGTCGCGACGCGCTGCGGGTTCAGGCCCGATCAGATCATTTTCACCGGCGTCGGCAAGAGCGCCGCCGAGATCGATCGCGCCGTCTCGCTCGGCCTGCTCGCCATCAACGTTGAATCACCGGGCGAACTGGACCGCATTGACCAGCGGGCGGTCGCGCAAGGCACGGTCGCCCGCGTCGCGCTGCGGGTCAATCCCGACATCGACGCCAGGAGCCATCCCCACATTTCGACCGGGTTGAAGTCGAACAAGTTCGGCGTGCCAATCGACGAGGCACCGGCCTTGTTTCGCGAGATGGCGCGTCGCAAGGGCCTGCGGCCGGTGGGGGCACACGTCCACATCGGTTCGCAGATCACCACGCTCGATCCGCTGACCCGCGCCGCCGAAGCCGTCGTGGCGCTGGCCCATGCGCTGCGTGCTGAAGGCATTGCCCTGCAGCATCTCGACATGGGTGGCGGACTCGGCATTTCGTACGACGGCGGCCCGGTCGTGAATCCCGCCGACTATGTGCGCGCGCTGGTCACCGCCACCCGGGCCAGCGGCCTGCAAATTGCGATCGAGCCCGGACGCGTGCTCGTCGGTCCGGCCGGCGTGCTGCTGACGACGGTGGTTGACGTGAAGCAGTTTCCGGGTGCCAAGCGGTTCGTGGTGGTGGATGCCGGCATGACCGAGCTGATGCGGCCCGCGCTCTACAACGCGTTTCACCGCATCGAACCGGTCGTGCCGAGAGCCGGCGAGCCGGGCCCAGTGGATGTCGTCGGGCCGATCTGCGAAAGTACCGACGCCTATGCGCGAGATCGCCTGCTCGCACCAGTGGAAGTGGGCGACCTGCTCGCCGTCCGCGACGTGGGCGCCTATGGCGCCGGCATGGCCCACACCTATCTGCGACGGCCCCTGTCGCCAGAAGTCATGGTCGAACGCGGCGAATGGCGGGTGATCCGCCGCCGCCAGACGCTCGACGAGTTGCTCTCGCTTGAGGAATAACGTGGCCGCCCGTGGACATCTCATCGCCTTCGAAGGCCTCGACCAAAGCGGCAAGCAGACCCAAGCCGAGCGGCTGCTGGCGGCCTTTCGCGCCGCCGGACATGGCGCCGAGTTCCTGACCTTTCCTGAATACACGACGGCCATCGGCACCGAGATTGGCCACGCCTTGCAGGGCGAGCGCCACTACGACCCAGACACGCTGCAGTTGCTCTACATCGCCAACCGCTTCGAGTTCCGTCCGCAGATCTTGCGATGGCTCGATGACGGCCGTATGGTGGTGTGCGATCGCTACCTGGCCTCGAGCATTGCGTACGGTGAGGCACAGGGGCTGGACGCCGTGTGGCTGACCCAGATTCAGAGCCGCCTGCCGCAGCCGTCGTTAACCCTGTTGCTCGACATTCCGCCCGACGCGTCGCTCAATCGCAAGCAAGTGGCGCGCGACAAGTTCGAGCGCGACCTGCCGCTGCTGGGCCGGGTGCGCGAAAGCTACCTGCACCAGGCCGGCCGCGACGCCAACTGGATGCACCTGGACGGCGCGCGCGACAAGGATGCCGTGTCGGCTGACGTGCTCACCGCCGTCCGGTCACGACTCGGGCTGCGGTAAGCGCCCGCACTTCCTTCACCCCGCTCCGTTTCAACACCTTCGCACAGGCCTCCAGCGTCGCCCCCGTCGTCGAGACGTCGTCCACCAAGACGATCACTGTCGGAAGACGCGAGCCGGGATCCGGGATCCGCGCGAGGTCGAATGCGTCACGCACGTTCTGGTTACGCGCATCCGCCGGGAGTTCGATTTGCGATGTCGTGTGTCGAATGCGGCGGAGGAGCGGCACGACCGGCAGGCCAAGTTGTCGCGCCAGGTCGTCGGCCTGATTGAAGCCGCGTTCTTGCTCACGGCGAGGGTGCAACGGCACCGGCACCACCACCTCGGCACCAGCCAGCAGCTGCGCGCCGCTGGTCCGCATCAAGGTGCCGAGCGGGCGGGCAAGGGAGCGGCGCCGCTCATATTTCAAGGCATGAATGATGTCGCGCAGGCGCCCTTCGTATAGGTCAACTGCGCCGACCCAGTCCACGGCGTGCCGGCCATGCAGGTGCTCGTTCAGCGCCACGCCGCGGCGAATGGATGCCCAGCAGTGTTCACACACCGCGCCGTCGAGCGGATGTGGCAGCACCTGCGCACACGCGGCGCACGGCGGTTCGAAGAGGGACGAGAGCAGCGTGTTGGCGAGGGCGCGCAAGGTCATGCGCGCCTCAGGTTGGACAAACCTGAAGGTTTGTCCCTACGGACGTGGCTAGTCGAGGTCGGGGAGTTCGTGGCGGACCGCGCTGCCCCAGAGGCGGTCGAGGGCGTAGAAATCGCGCGCGTGCTTCGAGAAGACATGAACCACGAAATCAAAATAGTCGAGCAGCACCCACTCCGCGCGCGCGTAGCCTTCCACGAGCGACGGACGTTGTTTCTGCGCCTTGAGCGCTTCTTCCACCGAATCGGCAATGGCCTGCACCTGTCGCGGATTGGCACCCGAGCAAATCACGAAGTAATCCGTGAACGCGCCCGCCTTCTTCAGGTCGAGCACCACCACGCCGGTAGCCTTCTTGTCCTGCGCCGCCTCGATCACCGCCTGAATGGACTTGGGCAGCTTGGGCAACTTGGACGACTTGGGCGCACTCGCCGGAGTCTTCGTGCTGGTTTTGGGTTTCCGCGGACTCGGAGTCTTAGCCATGCAAAGTGCTTTCCAGTTTCGGACAAACCTAAAGGTTTGTCCCCACGTACAAATGATGGGTGGAGATGTACGACGCGACGGATGCGGGAACCAGCTCGCTGATGCTCTCACCGGCGCGAACCCGCCGGCGAATCGTCGTCGACGAAAGATCCGGAGTTTCCGCCTGAATCAGGATGATTGCAGGCCGAACGCTCGATGATTGCTTGCCCGCCGAAGCCTTGGCGTAGGTGGGGGGCTTGAACAAGTCCGGCGTCGTCATGCGTTCAGCAAGGTCGGGCAATCGCTTCTGCAGAGAGTCTAGCGTGATTCCGGGCCGCGCGACGACGGCGAAGTGAGCAAGGTCGAGGACGGCCGGGTAGCGTGACCAAGTGGCAATTTCTGCGAACGCATCGGCCCCAATGATGAAGAAAAACTGCTGCGTCAAGGTCGCGCGGAGTGCCGTGAGCGTATCGAAGGTGTACGACAGTCCCTCGCGCTTCAGCTCGATGTCCGACGCGGTCCAACCCCGCTGTTGCGCGGCCGCCAGGCTCGCCATGGCCAGCCGGTCCTGCGGTGATGCGCCGGTGGACCGATGGGGCGGTATTCGCGAGGGCACCACCAGGACCTGCGCCAGCCCGAGTGCGGCTTGCGCGCGCAAGCCGGCCGCGAGGTGGCCATTGTGAATGGGATCGAACGTGCCGCCGAGGACGCCGAGCGTCATCGCTTCTTGGGCGTGCCGCTGCGCAGGGGCGGCATCAGTGCGGGATTGTAGTCCGCCGGCACTTCGCGTTCTTCCTGCTCATCTTGATCGATCGCGATGGCCTTGGCTTCGAGCTCACGCGCCTTGGCGATGATGGGCCACGCCGCCTCGATGAGTTCTTTCACGCCGGTACCAGCCACCGCGGAGATCTCAAAAAACTTGAGCTTGAGTTTCTTCGCGCGCTTCTCGAGCGCGGTGACGCGCTTCGGGTCATCGACGGCGTCGATCTTGTTGGCCGCCACCAGGTGCGGCTTCTTCAGCAACTCGGGGTTGTAGAGCTTGAGTTCCTTGCGGATGGTGTCGAAGTCTTCAACCGCGTCGCGGCCGGAGGCGCTGGAGACATCCACCAGGTGAATGATCACTTTCGTGCGTTCGATGTGGCGCAGGAACTGGTGGCCCAGGCCGTGGCCTTCGTGCGCTCCTTCGATCAAGCCCGGCACGTCAGCGACGACGAAGTCGCGGTCGCCGCTGAGCGCGACGACACCGAGATTCGGCGTGAGGGTGGTAAACGGGTAGGCGGCAATTTTCGGCTTGGCGGCCGAGATCACCGAGATCAACGTCGACTTGCCGGCGTTGGGGTAGCCGACCAGGCCGACGTCGGCCAGCAGCTTCAGTTTGAGGTGAAGCTCGAACTCTTGCCCCGGCTCGCCCGGCTGCACCTTGCGGGGCGCGCGGTTGGTCGAGGTCGCGAAATGCGCGTTGCCGAGGCCGCCGCGTCCGCCCTGCGCGAGCAGCGCGCGCTGGCCGACCACCGTGAGGTCCGCCGCCTGCTGCTTCTCGCCGGTCTCGGGATCGATCTTGAAGACCAGCGTGCCGACCGGCACGGGGATCTCGAGATCGCGTCCGCCACGGCCGGTACGCAGCGCGCCGGCGCCGTTGCCGCCACGCTGGGCTTTGTAGTCGGGATTGAAACGGAAGTGGACGAGCGTGTTGCGGTGAGGGTCGGCGACGAGGAAGACGGAACCGCCCGCACCGCCGTTGCCGCCGTCTGGTCCGCCCTTGGGGACGAACTTCTCGCGACGGAAGCTGAGAGACCCGCTGCCGCCGTCGCCTGCTTCGATGTGGATGTCGACTTCGTCGACGAACACGTACTTAGTTACTCGACCGGGTGGACCGAGATGAAGCGTCCGCGCTGACCGTGATCTTCGAACTTCACCTTGCCGGTGACCTTCGCGAAGAGCGTGTCGTCCTTGCCGAGGCCGACGTTCAGCCCGGGCTGGTACTTACGGCCACGCTGGCGCACGAGGATCGACCCGCCGGTGACGAGGTTGCCTTCGAAGCGCTTGACGCCGAGCCGCTGCGAGTTGCTGTCGCGGCCGTTACGAGAGGATCCTTGACCTTTTTTAGTAGCCATGTGCGCTTAGACCTGGATGTCGGTGATGCGGACGCGCGTCAGCAGGCTGCGATGGCCCTTGGTCCGACGGTACTGCTTGCGCCGCTTCTTCTTGAAGACGCGGATTTTCTTGGTCTTGTCGAGCTCGCCGATGACGCCGACCACCTTGGCGCCCGTCACGAACGGGGTGCCCGCGGTCACGTCGCCGGCGTCATTACTGACGAGGAGGACCTGGTCGAACGAGACTTCGCCGCCGGCTTCACCGGCGTTGTGTCCGTCGATGGCGATAATGGCGCCCGTCTCGACACGGAACTGGCGGCCCGAGGCCTGGATGATTGCAAACACGGTCAACTCTCCGAATCAGGCGGCGGAACTGAATTCCCGCGCCACAGGAACTACAAAGCATACCACAAGTTATTTGAGGAGGGTCCTGGTGCCCTTTATCTTCTGTGAACTCAACGTGTTAAGGAAGGCCGGCAGCAGCCGATCCATGAGCTCGAAATAGGATGACAGCGCCGGGGTCTGCTGGTTGGCGTTATACAGAATTTCTTCCCGGAACGTCTCGCTATGCAGGGTCTCGCCGGTGCGGCCGTCGATGAAGATGAACGTGGGGCGCAGGACAAAGCCCTTGCGCTCCATGTAGGTGCGGACCGGCACGACCTGGCGGCGGCCGAACGAGTCGTAGACTTCCTGTTCACGCTGGACGAATCCTGAGCGCTGTTGCGGCGCGAACAAGACCGCGCCGGTCACGATCAACGGCTGCTGGAACTCCTCGCCAATCCGCTTCCAGTACGCCACGTTCGCGAAGATCTGGTTGTAGGGCTCGAGGTCTTTCTCGTCGTTGAAGACCGGCGGCTTGTTGGCCTCGGGTTCCTGGACCGGCGCGACGGCCTGCTGATCGGGGACCGGCGGCGCCGGGGTCTCGCCGCTCTGCTTGGCGACTTCGAGCAGAGGCAAGGTGTCGGCATCGATCACGCGCATGATGCCCTTGTTGCGCAACTGGCTGCGGAGCAGGCGCACCGTTTCCATGTTGGCGTCGACGTCTTCGTTGGCGCCGGCAATGAAGCCGGCAATGAAGATGCGCTGGAACGCCGACACGTCCAGCTTGGACTGGATCGGCGTTTCAATGGGGATCTCGGTATAGCTGGCAGAGCACGCCACGAGGGCGGCTACGAGCGCCAAGCTAACGCTGAGCGCCGTCTTTCTGAGCCGCGCGGTCATTGATTTCCTTGAACAGGTCGTAGTTCTGCCGGACGAGCGCATTGTTGGGTTCGAGCGCGAGCGCCTTTTCGTAGGCCGCCCGTGCCTTTGCCAACTGACCCTGGTGCTCGTAGGCCACGGCGAGGTTGTTGAACGCTGCGGCGTAAGTAGGATCGAGCTGGGCGGCGCGTTCCCAGCGGTAGATCGCCTCTTTCCACAGACCGCGCTGAGCGACCTGGATGCCGAATTCGACCTGTTCCTTGGCCTGACCCCGCTGCTCGGCCCATGCAGATGGAGCCGACGCCACGACCACAAACAACGCCAAAACCAGAGGGCGTACAGACATCGATCCTCTCTGCACTATATCGGCCTACCCCGGGGGCGGCAAGTACGGTATCGTCCTGTTCAGGTCAGGCGGGCGTCAGTCGAGGTTTCTTCATGGAATCCATCAGGCTGGGCGCTCCGCGTTTTCCCTCACTCCTCGCCGAAATCTCCAATCCGCCGCAGGTGCTGTGGTTCCGCGGAGATCTGTCGTCTTGTGACCGGACGGTGGTAGCTGTCGTTGGCGCTCGAACCGCGTCTCGGGAGGGCATGATCGCGGCCGAGGCGATGGCCGGCGACCTGGCGCGGGCCGGCGTGGTCATCGCCAGCGGGCTCGCGCGTGGCATTGACGCCGCGGCCCACACCGGCGCGTTAGATGCCGGCGGCACAACCATCGCCGTGCTGGGTACCGGCATCGACATCGTCTATCCACCCGAAAACGCGGCGCTGTTTGAGCGCATTGGCCGCTCGGGGCTGATTATGAGCGAGTTCCCGCCGGGCACCTTGCCGTTTCCGGGAAACTTCCCGAGACGCAATCGCATCATCAGCGGGCTGTCGCGGGCGGTTCTCGTGGTCGAGGCCGCCGAGAAGAGCGGGTCACTGATCACCGCCCGCCTGGCCGCGGACCAGGGCCGCGACGTGATGGCCATGCCCGGCTTGACGGCCGGCGGCCGAAATCGCGGCGCCCACGCCCTGTTGAGGGACGGGGCAAAGCTCGTGGAGTCAGCGGTCGATATCCTGCAAGAGCTGGGCATCGGTCACACCGGGTCTGCCATGTCAGAAAACCCGGAAACCGTTGAATTCACGGTAGATGACATTGCTGCTGAACTGAAAATTTCCGCGGGCGATGCGCTGGCCCGACTGCTCGAATGGGAGCTGACCGGGGAAATTCGCCGAATTGGATCGGGCAGGTTCGTTCGATCCCGGAGTAAGGTGTAGAGATATTTCGATGCCGATACCGTTAGTAATTGTCGAATCCCCGGCCAAAGCTCGGACCCTCGCCCGTTTTCTCGGCAAGAAGTACCGGGTGGAGGCCAGCTATGGCCACATCAGGGACCTTCCAGAATCGGCCTCTGAGGTGCCGGCGGAGATCAAGGGTAAGTCGTGGGGCCGGATGGGCATCGACACCGACGGCGACTTCACGCCCTACTACGTCGTCCCGGGCGACAAGAAGAAGAACGTCACGGCCCTCAAGGCCGCCATGAAGGACGCCTCGGAACTGATTCTCGCCACCGACCCCGACCGTGAGGGCGAGGCGATCAGCTGGCACTTGAAGGAGCTGCTCAAGCCCAAGGTCAAGGTTCGCCGCATCGTCTTTCACGAAATCACCGAAGAAGCCGTGAAAGCTGCCCTGGCCGAGCAACACGACGTGGACGAGAACCTGGTCCGCGCGCAAGAGAGCCGTCGCATTCTCGATCGCCTGTATGGCTACACGCTGTCGCCGGTGCTGTGGAAGAAGGTGCAGACCGGACTGAGCGCGGGCCGCGTGCAGAGCGTCGCCGTTCGCGTGATTGTCGAGCGCGAAGAAGAACGCCTGGCGTTTCGCACCGCGAGCTATTGGGACCTCGAGGCCAAGCTGCGCGGTGGCGCGATTGAGTTTACCGCCACGCTCGCGAAGGTCGGCGGCCAGCGCGTCGCCACCGGCAAGGACTTCGACAGCAAGGGCGTGCTCGAATCGAGCACCGTCCGCTTGCTCGACGAGAAGACCGCGACCGACTGGCGCGACACGCTGATGCGCCAGTTGCCGTGGTCGGTGACGAGCGTCGAAGAGAAGCCCTACGCGCAGCGGCCCTCGCCACCCTTTACGACCTCGACGCTGCAGCAGGAAGCGAACCGCAAGCTGAGCTACTCCTCGGAGCGCACCATGCAGATCGCGCAGCGGTTGTTTCAGGGTATGGACCTGGGCGGCGGTGATCTCGAGGGTTTGATTTCGTATCACCGAACCGATTCCACCACGCTCAGCAACAAGGCGCTGGTCGAAGCGGAGCACGCGGTAGTCGAGCTGTACGGGGCCGACTTCCACAAGGGCCCGCGCCAGTACCAGACCAAGGTCCGCAACGCCCAGGAAGCGCACGAAGCGATTCGCCCCACTGACTTCCGTCGCACGCCGGCGTCGCTCGAACGCATTCTCGAGAGTGACGAGATGCGCCTGTACGATTTGATCTGGAAGCGCGCGGTCGCGTCACAGATGGCCGACGCCAAGCTGCTGCGCACCTCGGTGGAGATCACCGGCGAATCGAGCAACGGCACGCCCGCGACGTTCAATGCCAGCGGCAAGGCGATTGAGTTCGCCGGTTACCTTCGCGCCTACGTCGAAGGTTCGGACGATCCGTCGGCCGAATTGCTTGAGCAGGACACCGTGTTGCCGAAGCTCGCGGTTGGCGATCAGGTCTGGTCGCCTGACAAACTGGAGCAGGAACTGATCCTGTTGGGCCTTGACGCCAAGGGCCACCAGACCTCGCCGCCGGCGCGCTACACCGAAGCGTCGCTGGTGAAGAAGCTCGAAGAAGAAGGCATTGGCCGTCCCTCGACCTACGCGCCGACCGTCGCCACCATTCAGCGTCGCGGCTACATCTCGCGCCAGGGCAAGGCGCTGGTGCCGAGCTTCACGGCTTTTGCCGTCACGCGCCTGCTGCGCAATCACTTCGGCGATTACGTCGACCTCGCGTTCACCGCCGAGATGGAAGAGATTCTCGACAAGATCTCCAACGGCGAAAAAGACTGGCTGGAGTTTCTGGCCGAGTTCTATCGCGGCGACGGCAAGCACCCCGGCCTCGAGCACCTGGTCGAGGACAAGGGCCAGAATATCGAATACCCGATCATCGAATTGGGCATCGATCCCGAAAGCAACCTGCCCATTCGCGTGCGCATTGGCCGCTACGGTCCGTTCCTGCAGATGGGCTCACAGGCCGACAACGGCCCACGCGCGTCACTGCCGGAGGAGCTCGCGCCGGCCGACCTCACGCTCGAGAAAGCGATTGCGCTGCTGAAGGCCAAGGCGCAGGGCCCGAAGTCGCTTGGCGTCGATCCCGCCAGCAGCCAGCACGTCTACATCATGCACGGCCGCTTCGGTGCCTACGTGCAACTGGGTGAGACGCCGGAGGATCGCGAGATCAAGCCGCGCCGCGCCTCGCTCGGCCGCGATCACACCGAAGACACGATCACGCTCGAGGTGGCGCTGAAGCTGTTGTCGTTGCCGCGTGAACTCGGCGTGGCTGAAGACGGTGAAGCAATCCTGACCAACGTCGGCCGCTTCGGTCCGTATGTCAAGCAGGGCACCGAGTTCCGCTCGCTCGAAGAGACCGATGATGTCCACACGATTACGCTGGAGCGGGCGAAAGAACTGCTGCTGCAGCCGAAGAAGTCGGGTCGTCGGCAGCGGAGTGAGCCGAAAGCACTGAAGGCGCTCGGCAAGCACCCGACCAGCGGCGAAAACGTCCGCATTCTCGACGGCCGCTATGGCCCCTACGTCAGCGATGGCACCACCAACGCCTCGGTGCCAAAGGGCACGCAGGTCGAGGCGGTGACGATGGCTGTCGCGGTGGAGCTGCTGGCGGCGCGCGAAGGCATGTCGAAGTCGAAGAAACCGGCGCGTGGCCGCAAGGCCGCGAAGGCGCCGGCGAAGAAGAAGGCCGCCAAGAAGGCTAAGAAGGCGGAGTAGGCCCTCGGCGGGAGATGGCTTTAGCCGTCGCCGTCTTTGGCCTCGAGCGTCGTCGCCGGGTGCGCCTCAAGGTGGTTCCCGAGCGCCAGCGTCAGTCGCAGCGAGGGTGTCGACCACGCTGAATCTGCGACCTCGAGAACGCTGGCATGACGAAGAATCTGCGAGCTTCCAGTAAGATGGCGTCACGATGATCGACGCAAAACGGCCGCAGATGTTCCACTGAAACTGAAACTTCCAACTTCAACTGCCAACTATCAATGTTCAAGTTTCAACTGACATGATTCATGTAATCGGTGGCGGCCTGGCCGGCTGCGAAGCGGCGTGGCAGGCCGCTGAGGCCGGCAGGGACGTCACGATTCACGAGATGCGGCCGGTGAAGCCGACGGCGGTACACCTGACCGACGGGCTGGCTGAATTGGTGTGCAGCAACTCGTTTCGCGCCGACAAGGTGGATAACGCGGTCGGCCTGATCAAGGAAGAGATGCGGCGGCTGGGGTCGCTCGTGATGCGGGCGGCCGATGCCACGCGGGTGCCGGCCGGCGCCGCGCTGGCCGTCGATCGCCACGCGTTCTCGAAGGCCATGACCGAGACCGTGCTGGCGCATCCGCGCATCACGGTCGAGCGTGGTGAAGTCGCGAAGGTGCCTGGCGGCGAGTGGTCGCCGGTCATCATCGCGACCGGGCCGCTGACGTCCGATGCGCTGTCGCAGGACATCCAGGCCATGGTCGGCGAGGAACACCTGGCGTTCTACGATGCGATCAGCCCGATCGTGCTGGCCGAATCCATCGACCTGTCGAAGGTCTTCCGCGCGTCACGCTGGGGCCGCAACGTCTGGAGCGCCGTCCCGGGCGAGGCCCTGGAGACGACCGAAGAAGGCGATTACCTGAACTGCCCGATGACCAAGGCCGAGTACGACGCCTTCTACGCGGCGCTCGTCGCGTCCGAGTCGGCCACGGTGCATGACTTCGACAACACCAAATTCTTCGAGGGCTGCCTGCCGATTGAAGTGATGGCGCATCGCGGTGAGGGCACCCTCAGATTCGGCCCCATGAAACCGGTCGGCCTGAAGGATCCACGTACTGGCCGATTGCCGTATGCCGTGGTGCAGTTACGGCAAGACACGCTCGCCGGCGATCACTACAGCCTGGTCGGGTTTCAGACCCAGATCAAATGGGGCGACCAATCGCGGCTGCTGAAGATGATTCCCGGCCTGGCAAACGCCGAGTTCGTTCGCTTCGGCATGGTCCACCGCAACACCTACATCTGCGGCCCCAAAGTGCTGTTGCCGACGTGGCAAACGCGTCATCGCGCCGACTTGTTCTTTGCCGGCCAAGTCTCCGGTGTCGAAGGCTACGTCGAGTCCGCCGCCTCGGGACTGGTCGCCGGCCGTAACGCCGCTGCGCTCGCCCGTGGTGAGGCGCCCCAGGCGCCACCGCGCAACACGGCCATCGGGTCACTCGCGCATTACGTGTCGCACGCGGATCCCAAGACCTATCAGCCGACCAACATCACCCACGGCATCATGCCGCCGCTGGACGACCCGCCGCGCGACAAAATGAAAAAGAAGTTAATGATCGCCGAGCGTGCGCTCGCGGCTCTCGATGGGTGGCGCGGAGCAGCCGTTAGTGCGTGAACACCTGAAGGAATTCCTGGCCTATATCAAGCTCAATCGCCACGTCTCGCCGCATACCGTGCGCGCCTACGACAGTGACATCACGCAGTATCTGGCGTGGGTCGCCGGCGACCAGCAGCGCAAGATGTCCGAGCTGACCGTCGACGACCTTGACCTGACGTCGGTTCGCGCCCACCTCGCCGAGCTGAACAAGGCAGGGAAAGCGCGCTCGTCGGTGGCGCGTAAGCTGTCGGCACTCCGGACGTTCGTGAAGTACCTACGGCGCGAGGACCTGATTGCGCACGACCCAACGGCCATGGCGGTGGCGCCCAAGCGCGACCAGACGATTCCCACCCACCTCTCGGAACCTGAGATGGCGCGGCTGATCGAGATGCCCAGTACCGGCGATCCGCTCGGCCGACGCGACCGCGCCATCCTCGAGCTGTTCTATGCCTCGGGCCTGCGCCTGAGCGAGCTGGTCGGGATCGATCTCGAGGACCTCAACCTATCGGGCCGCATGGTCAGGGTCATGGGCAAGGGCGGCAAAGAACGCCTGTTGCCGTTCAACCAGAGCACGGTGTTGGCACTGCGGGCCTGGCTGGCCGACCGGGCCGGCATTCTGGCGGACCGACAAACGCGGGCGCGGCGGCGCACCGTGGTCGCGCCCCGCAAGACGGTCGCCGGCGGGCGGCAGAAGGCCCCGACCGAGCCCTTGTTCCTGAATGCCCGCGGCGGCCGGCTGACCGGACGCAGCGTCGACCGCCTGCTGCGACGCTACGTCGCGCAGTGCAGCACGAGGCTGGGTATCAGCCCTCACGCCTTGCGTCACTCGTTCGCGACGCACCTGTTGCAGCGCGGCGCCGACCTCAGGGCCATCCAGGAGCTGCTCGGCCACTCGCGCCTCAGCACGACCCAGCGCTACACCCATGTCAATGCCGCGCAGCTGATCGAGGTCTATCGCAAATCGCACCCGCGAGCCGCAAAGAGCGAGTAGAATCTCGCCAGGTGCCTGCTTCGAAACTTCTCGTCCGACACCGATCGCTTTGCACGGCGGCCGCACTTCTCATCCTCTTTGTCACCGTTCCCGCCTACGGGCAAGAGACCGCGCCGGCGTCAAGGCCACCAGGCGAACCGGTCGACTTCTTCGGCTTCAAGTTCTCGCAGAGCGAACGCTTCAAGTTTGGCGGCGAACTGGTGGTCGGCTGGTCGCACGATGGCGCCCAGGCGGCACTGGGCTTCGAAAAGCAGGGCCGCGTCGGCATGGCCATTCTCTCGGTCGCGGGCAAGGTCAGCGATCACGTGCGCTTCTTCGCCTCGGTGAATCCCGTCAGCGAAACCAACGCGCGGCCGGCCTGTGGCGAGAAGGACTATTTCTTTCCCAGCGACCCCAACCTCTACGCCGGCATCGGCCCGATCGTGAAGTGCGACGTTGAAGACGGCCTGAAGCGCGTCGACACCTACAACACTTTTTCGCTCGACTACATCACGCAGCAGGGCATCCTGCGCGAGGGCTACCTCGACTGGGGCATCTCCGACAGCGTCTCGCTGCGCGGCGGCCGCTTCATCCTGCCGATCGGCTTCGCGCCGCGCGATGTCGGCGCGGCCACTGCCAAGGACATGACGCGTCTCACGCGACTCAACGCCGAAGCCAACTTCGGCGCCATGCTCGCGGTCACGGCCCGGCGCGGCGAGCGCGCCATCTTCGATGCCGGCCTGATGGCGGTGCTCGGCGACGGCAATCGCGAGAAGGACTACGACTGGTTCTACTTCGTCAACACCTCGCTCGACACCAACAGCGCGATCACCGTGGTGGCGTCGGCGCGGATGACGCCGATCAAGGCCATCGACGTGCGGGCCGCTTTCAAGAAGGGCTACACCGGCTCGAAGGTGGAGCGCCTGCCCAGCTACTGGGCGTCCAAGCGCAACGACGATGCACTGGTGGTGAGCGTGAAGCTGTCGCCGACGTCGTGGGCGTCGGTGTTTGGCGAGTACGCCAAGTACACGTGGGGGCCGACGCTGACCTCTGGCGAGCTGGTCGGTTTGCCGGATCTCGCGGCCATCGACAAGGCCGGCTACTTCATGGGCGCGCAGCTCGAGGCGCCGATTACCGGCCAGGTCCGCGCCGGCTTCAGCTTCGTGCGCGAGGAGCTGTCGCGCGACGACAGCATGATCCAGTACCTCGCCCTGAACCGGTTGTACGGCGTCCAGATGGGCAAGAAGGATCGCGAGCTGGTGGTCCGCGGCTTCGTCGACGTCAACCGCCTGGTTAACGTCAGCTTCTTCTGGATGGACGTCTCGAACCCGTTCCCCTGGGTCAGCGCCAGCTGGCCGGTCACCGGCCCGACGGCGTTTACCGGCCGCGAGCCCGACCGCATTGGCGTGACGGTCACCGTCCGCACGCCCTGACAGGATGCTCAACGAGCCCCTTTCGCCGAAACCGCATCCGGGGCGATACTTACGAGCCTGTTACTGGAGGAGATTCTGATGATTCGTGTCACGACCGTTGCGTTTGCCCTATTTGCCGCCTTGGCTCTGATGCCCACCGGCGCCGCCGCCCAGGGGGCGTCGCTTAAGAACCCCGCTTCCTTGAAGGAACAGGCGCCGGCCTCCTACAAGGTGAAGTTCGATACGAGCGTGGGCGTCTTCGTCATCCAGGTGAACCGCGAGTGGGCCCCACTGGGTGCCGACCGCTTCTACAACCTCGTGAAGAGCGGCTTCTATGACGAGGCGCGCTTCTTCCGCGCCATCTCGGGCTTCATGGTGCAGTTCGGCATCAGTGGTGACCCGACCGTGTCCGCGGCCTGGCGCAATGCGCGGATCGGCGTCGATCCGGTCAAGCAGAGCAACAAGCCCATGTACATCACCTACGCGATGGGCGGCAGCCCCGACACCCGCACCACCCAGGTGTTCATCAACTACGGCAACAACGCCAACCTCGACTCGATGGGCTTCGCACCGTTCGGCGAGGTCATTGAAGGCAAGGACGTAGTCAACAAGATCCACACCGGCTACGGTGAAGGCGCGCCGCGCGGCAAGGGTCCCGACCAGGGGCGCACCCAGGCCGAAGGCAACGCCTACCTGATGAAGGACTTTCCGAAGCTGGACTTCATCAAGAAGGCGACGATCGAGAAGTAAGGAGGGGACCGTGAGAGCTTCGCTACTCGTTGTCACATTGGCACTCACGGCTTCCCTCGCGGCACAGGTGCCGGTGCAGGATCGGCAGCCTGCCGGTTCGGCGTTGAGGCCTGCGGTGATGGGACCGACCGGTGGCGTCTCCACCGGTCATCCCCTCACGACATCCGTGGCGCTGGCCATTCTCCTGAAGGGCGGCAACGCCTTCGACGCCGGGGTCGCGTCGCTGATCACCGGTGGTGTGCTCGAGCAGGATCTCTACAGTCTTGGCGGCGAGGCGCTCGTCCTCGTGTATCCCAAGCAAGACAACAAGGTCACCGCGATCGTCGGCCAGGGCTGGGCGCCGAAGGCGGTCGACGTCGACTGGTATCTGTCTCGCAAGAAGAACCTGCAGGGCGAAGGCCTTGACCCGGCTGTCGTGCCCGGCGCGCTGCACGCCTCGCTGACCGTCCTCGAGAAGTGGGGGACGATGAGCTTCGAGCAAGTGGCGGCGTCGGCCATCGGCTATGCCGAAGGCGGCTTTCCCATGCGCACGAGCACCTATCGTGCGATTCAGAACCAACTCACGTTCTTCAAGAAGTGGCCGGGCAACCAGGCTTATTGGCTGAAGCCGGACGGCTCCCTCTACAAGCCTGGCGAAACCATCAAGCTGCCGGCGCTGGCGCGGACCCTCAAGCGGATGGTGGCCGCCGAGCGCGCGGCGAAGGGCAAGGGCCGCGTGGCCGGCATCGCCGCCGCGCGTGACCGCTTCTACAAGGGCGACATCGCGAAGGAGATGGTGGCGTTCCTCCAGAAGCACGGCGCGCCATTCGATGCCTCCGACTTCGCGGACTATTACGCACGCATCGAGGAGCCCGCCAAGACGACCTACCGTGGTTATACGGTCTACAAGCACGGCTTCGGCAGCCAGGGTCCGGTGATGTTGCAGGCGCTCAACATCCTGGAGAATTTCGATCTCCACGCCATGGGCTATGGCAGCGCGGACTATCTCCACACGGTGATCGAGGCAATCAAGCTGGCGTACGCCGATCGCGATACCTACTACGCGGATCCCGCATTCGTGCAGACACCGGCAGAAGGCCTGTTGTCGAAGGCCTATGCGAAAGAACGCGCGGCGCTGATCGATCCGAAGCAGTCGTCCACCGCGTTCATCGCCGGCGATCCGCTGAAGTATGACTCGAAGGTGAAGCAGTGGCCGTTCTGGAAGGCGAACGTCGCGAACGGCGCTACGCCCAGGGCCGGCCGAGTCCAAGACGACTCGTCCGGCATCGTCAAAGACACCACCCACATGGCGGTGATCGACAAGGACGGCAACATCTTCGACGTGACGCCGAGCGGCGGCTGGGTGCCGGGCGCGGTGATTCTCGGCGACACCGGCATCGGCATGAGCGTGCGCGGCGAGCAGTTCTGGCTCGATAAGACGCACGCCAACCAGATTCGCCCCCGCGCCCGGCCGCGCTATACGCTGACGCCGAGCCTGGTGTTCAAGGGCGATACGCCGATGATGGGCCTCGGCACGCCCGGCGGCGACAACCAGGACCAGACCATCCTGCAGGCGTTCCTCAGCATCGTCGACTTCTGGGACGAGTGGTATCCGAACCTGCACGCCGCGCTCGAACGCCCGCGCGCACAGACCATGCACTTCTACGGATCGTTCTGGCCCCACACGGCGGGCTTCAATCAGCTGAACGTTGAAGCAACGATTCCCGACGCGGTCTACAACGAGTTGAAGGCGCGCGGCCACGACGTGAGCCGGCTGCGGCCGTTCGGCATGTCAGGATGTGCGACCGCGGTGATGATCGATCCGGCCACCGGCAATCGCTTCGCTGCCGCTGATCCTCGCCGGGACTGTTATGCGATTGCGTATTAGGACGCCTCGCTTCGCCCGGCGTGCGCCCTACGAGGCCGAGGCCAGAATTCTCCGTCTCGGCATCTCAATGTTCAGCGTCTTGAGCTTGTAATTCATCACCCGCGGGCTGATCTGCAGCAACTCCGCGGCATCCTTCTGCACCCAGTTCGCCATCTTCAGCGCCTCGGTGATGGCCATCCGCTCGATGTCTTCGAGCGCGATGCCGGTGGGCGGAATCCTGACTATGCTCTGGCCGTCGCGGCTGCCGCTGCCGGCCGGGGCGAAGTCGCCCAGCCGCAGGTCGGCCGACGTGATGATGCTGGATTCGGAGAGCAGCGCCGCCCGCTCGATCGCGTTCTCCAGCTCGCGGATGTTGCCGGGCCAGTTGTAGCGCACCAGCAGCTTCTGCGCGTCGGTATCGAGGCCGTCGAGCCGCTTCTTGAGTTCGCTGCTGAAGCGGCGGATGAAGTGCGTGGCCAGCGGCAGGATGTCGTCCTTGCGATCGCGCAGCGGCGGCGTCTCGATCGAGACCACGTTCAGGCGATAGTAGAGGTCCTCGCGGAAGTGGCCTGAGGCGACCATGGCCGACAGGTCGCGGTTGGTCGCGGCAATCAACCGCACATCGACCCGAAGCGTACGGGTGCCACCCAGGCGCTCAAACTCGTGCTCCTGCAGCACGCGCAGGATCTTGGCCTGGGTGGTGGCGCCCATGTCGCCGATCTCATCCAGGAACAGCGTGCCGCCATCAGCCTGTTCGAAACGGCCAATGCGTTGCCGATCGGCGCCGGTGAAGGCGCCCTTCTCGTGGCCGAACAGTTCCGATTCGAGCAGGTTCTCCTGCAGCGCCGCGCAGTTGACCTTGACGAAGTTGCGCGAGGCGCGCAACGAGTTGTGGTGGGTGGCGCCGGCAATCAGTTCCTTGCCGGTGCCGGTTTCGCCGCGGATCAGCACTGTGGACTTGCTTTTCGCCACCTTCCGGACCACCGCGAGTACGCGCTGCAGCGATTCGCTACTGCCGATAATGCGGTCGAAGTCATAGTTCTCCTGGCGTTCGTTGCGCAGGTAGTCGAGTTCGTTGCGCAGGCGCTTCAGCTCCAGCGCCTTCTCGACCTTCACTTCCATTTCTTCCAGCTCGAACGGTTTCTGCACGTAATCGAAGGCGCCGTGCTTCATCGCCTCGACCGCCGTGGTCACCGAGCCGAATGCCGTCATCAGGATGACCGCCGTCGCCGGGTGCAGTTGGCGGGTGGTGCGCAGCACATCCAGGCCGTCCGAGCCGCCCATTTTGAGGTCGCTGACCACCACGTCGAAGTAGCCCTCGTGCAGGCGCGCGATGGCGGCGTTACCGTTGCCGGCCTCTTCGACCTCGTGACCGGCCGTGGTGAGCGACAGCGCCAACCCGCGGCGGAGGGCGTCGTGATCGTCGGCGACAAGAATGCGAGCCATATGCTGAGGTCTCCGTCTGTGGCGTTAGTGGTGCGTGCCGTGCTGGTGCGGTGCCACCGGCAACGTGACCCGGAAGCACGTGCCGCGGCCGTCAGTGGTGGTCATGTCGATACGGCCTTCGTGCGCGTCCACGATCTTCCGGACAATGGCGAGGCCAAGCCCCGAACCTTTTGGCTTGGTCGTGAAGAACGGATTGAAAATCTTGTCGGCGACATCGGCCGGCACCCCCGGACCGTTGTCGGCCACCTCCACCACCACAGTTGGCGCCGCGGTCTGGCCGCCGGGAACCAGGGCCCCTGCCTCCTCGGTCGTCGCCAGGCGCGCCGTCACGTGCACGTGACCGCGGCCAGCGAGGGCCTGGTAGGCGTTGATCAAGAGATTCGCGAAGACCTGCGTCAGTTGATGGTAGTCCCCGCCGACCGGAGGCAGGTCGGTCGGCACGTGCAAGGTGACGGCGGTGGCGCCGCGCGCGGCTTCACCGTCGACGAGGGTGAGGGCGCTGTTGAGGGCATCGGCCACCGACGTGGGAAACAACTGCAGGCGGATCGGCCGCACGAAGGCCAGCACCTCCTGCACGATCGCGTTGGCGAGCTTCGACTCGTTGATGATCTCGGTGACCAGGGTCTGCGCGTCGGGGTTGTCGCGGGTCTTGCGCCTGAGCAGGGCCGCCATGACCTCGATGCCCGCCAGCGGGTTCTTGATCTCGTGCGCCATGACCGCCGCCATCTCGCCGACCGCGGCCAGCCGGTCGCGCAGGCGCTCGCGTTCTTCGATCTGCTCGACGTCGGTCAGGTCCTTGAAGAACAGCGCCGCGCCAACCGTCGTGCCCGCTTCGTCGCGGACCAACGACAGGGTGTAGCCAATCACCGTACTAGTAGAGCGGAGCCGCAACTCGGCGCGGTTGGGCAGCGTGACCATGTCGAACGCGCCACCGAGTACGCGCACGATGTCGGGATGACCGTGCAGCACCTCGCCGTAGGGCATGCCCACCAGGCTGGCGCCCGGCGGCAGGTCGAACAGGCGGCAGGCTTCGTCGTTGACCAGCACCACCGCGCCATCACGGGCAATGGCGAGCACGCCATTGCGCATGTTGCCCACCATATGGCGGAAGAAAACATCGGTCAGTCGCGAAGGCTTCGCAGCGCGTTTCGGCATGTGCATGACGCCGGCACAAGCGGGAGCAAAGCTCATGCCTCGAACTGAAGGAACCGGGTGACGCTCTAAGTCGTTGCGATTACAGAAGTTGGATTATGACCCAGACCGGGCCGGCATGACGAAAATGTAATCGAACTACGAATTCTGCAAATCGGCGAACTGCGAGACTTCGCTTTGGAGCATTTCCCATTGGCTGAGCAGCTCGCCGACCTCCCACATCAGGGCCTGATGCTGGGCCAGTACAGGTTTTGAGCCTTCGTGGTCGGTGTAGAACTCGGGCGCCGCCATCTTCACTTCCACGTCCTTGATGGCCTTCTCGCGTTCAGCGATGCGGGCCTCAAGATCGGTGACGCGGTCCTTCAACGTCTTGAACGCCCGCTCGCGCTTGCGCTTCTCGGCGGTGTCGCGCTTGCGCTCGTCAAAGGACTTCGCAGGTGCGACGGGTACCACGGGTGCCAACGGTGCCACGGGTGCGCTGCTCTTTCCTTTTGGCACATTGGCACTTGTGGCACCCTTGGCACCTTGCTCCTTGCTCCACAGATACGACTCGTAGGAACCTGGATACAGGATGGCCTTGCCGTTGCCGACCTCCACGATCTTAGTCGCCAGCTTCTCGACGAAGTAGCGATCGTGGGAGACGAAGATCAGCGTGCCGCCGTAGTCGGCGAGCGCGTCGAGCAGCACTTCTTTTGAATCGATGTCGAGGTGATTGGTCGGCTCGTCCAGCAGCAACGTGTTCGAGGGCCGCAGCAGCATGCGGGCCACGGCCAGGCGCGTGCGTTCGCCGCCTGACAGCACGCCGGCCTTCTTGTAGACATCGTCGCCGCTGAACAGGAAGCCGCCGAGAATGTTGCGGATGGCGGGAACCATGTGGTTCGGCGAGCCGTCCGAGAGCGTTTCGTGCACGGTGAGCGTCGGCTCGAGGCGGGTCGCCTCGTCCTGGGCGAAGTACTGCATCACCACCTGGTGGCCTTCGTTGCGCTCACCGGCGTCGGGCTTCTCTTCACCAGACAGCATGCGCATCAGCGTCGACTTGCCGGCGCCGTTGTGGCCGACGAGCGCGATCCGGTCGCCCCGCTCGATGTGCAGGTTGACTCCGTCCAGCACGACGTTGATCTTCTGACCGGGCGCCGCGGCGCTGCCATAGGCCTTGCGCACGCCCTTGAGCTCCTGCACCATGCGGCCACTCTTGGCCGAGGCCGGAAACTGGAAGTGGATGCGCTTGCGTTCGGGCGGTACCTCGAGGCGCACCACCTTCTCGAGCATCTTGATGCGGCTTTGCACCTGCGCCGCCTTGGTGGCCTGGTAGCGGAAGCGGTTGATGAAGTCCTCGACGCGCTGCACTTCCTCGTCCTGGCGCCGCTTGGCGTCGCGCAAGCGTTCGAGCCGGGCATCGCGTTGACCGAGATACTTCGAGTAGTTGCAGTGGTAGTTGGTGATCGTCCGCAGCGACAGGTCGGCAATGTGCGTGACGACGGCGTCGAGGAAATAGCGATCGTGCGACACCAGGATCACCGAGCGCGGATACCCGACCAGGTATTCCTCGAGCCAGTTGCGCGCCTCGAGATCGAGATGGTTGGTCGGTTCGTCGAGCAACAGCAGATCCGGCGCGCTCAGCAACAGTTTGGCCAGAGCCAGCCGCATTTGCCAGCCCCCCGACAGGTGATCGGTGAGCTGGTCGTGCATCTCGGCTTCGAAACCCAATCCCCGTAAGACCGTCGCGACCTTGAGCTCAATCTGGTAGCCGTCGCCGAGGCGGAACTGGTCCTGCACGTCGCTGTAGCGGTGCAGCAACGCGTCGTGCTCCTGCTCGTTCATCGCCGGATCGCCGAGGCGCGCCTCAAGGTCGTGCATCTCGGCCTTGAGATCCAGCAGAGGCTTCAGCGCGAGGCTGGCTTCGGCGGTGATCGTGCGTCCGCTATGCGACAGGCCGTCCTGCGGCAGGTAGCCGAAGGTGAGCGCGTTGGGTTTTTGGATGACGCCGGCATCGGGCTCGTCGAAGCCGGCCAGCATCTTGAGCAGCGTGGTCTTACCGGCCCCGTTCGGCCCGCAGAGGCCGACCCGATCGCGGTCACCGACCTGCCAGGTCACGTGTTCAAGCAGGGTCTTCTCGCCGAACGACTTGGTAACGTCTTGAAGCTGGATCATTGCGGAGGCTTGCGCCCTGGGGCCCCAAGCCCCAAGCCGGTTCTATTCGCCGAGGGCGCGAGCCGAGGCGGCCAACACCTGGGGCACGCGGAACGGCTTGGTCAGGTAGCCCGCCACGCCGAGGTTGATCGCCTCGATGGCGCTCGACTCGGTGGAGAAGCCCGTGATGATGATCACCGGGATGTCCGACTTCAGCCGCTTGGCTTCGCGGATTAGTGTGAGGCCGTCCATGCCAGGCATCTTCAGATCGGCAATCAGCAGGCCGTAGTGACCGAGCCGCAGGCGCTCGAGCGCGGCCCGGCCGTCAGGCGCGGTGTCAACGTCGTACTCGGCGAGGGCCAGGGTCTTGGCCAGCAGTTCCCGGATACTCGACTCGTCGTCCACGACCAGCACGCGCGAACGGCCTTCGCGGGCCTGCGGCTTGTCCGAGACTTCCGCCTGGGGCATCGGCCCACCGCCGTGAGGGCGCTGGGTGTCCAACCAGGCGTCGATGTCCCGTTTGCGGAATCGCCACTGCCGGCCCACCCGGACCGCAGGGATCTTTCCGGCCTTGATCAGCCGGTAGACCGTGCGAAGGTTCACCTGGAGGTATTCCAGGACCTCCTCGGTCGTGAGAAAGATTTCATCGTCTGGAAAATTCACGCCCACTAAATGTCTCTGAAACCGGTATCTTACCCTAACACTTCGGTTTAGCCTGCCGACTTGTCCACCGTAGCGTTAGCGAAGGTGGCAGCCTTCGCTAGGTTACCGACTTTCGGGGCACCCCCGCCGTCTTAGGGGTATCGCAAGTGCCATTGGCCAAACGTTCTTGATGGTTGCAACTGACGAAGAACTCGTCGCCAGGTCCATGGCCGGCGACGCAGAAAGCTTCAACCAGCTGGTTTTACGCTGGGAACGGCCGATCTATGCCTTGGCGTACCGCGTGATCGGCCGGGATGAGGATGCCCGGGACGTCGCGCAGGAAACCTTTCTGCGGGCCTTCCGCGCCTTGCCTGGGTTCAAGGGCCAGGCGAAATTTTCCTCGTGGCTCTACCGAATCGCCCTGAATCTGTGCCGGGACTGGATCCGCCGGAAAAAGCGGACGCCCGTCGTCCAGATGCCAGAGGACATGGACGTCATCGAAATGGCCGCCGACCGGGGGCCGGTTGAGTCGATTGAAGACCTGGTCGCCCGAAACGAGATGAGCCGAATCGTGGCCGAGGGCATGAAGCTGCTGCCCGACGAGCAGCGCACGGCCATTGTTCTGAAGGAATATCACGGCCTGACCTTTCAGGAGATCGCCGACCTGCAGGGCTGCCCGCTGAGTACGGTCAAGACGCGGCTGTACCAAGGATTAAGCGTGTTGCGCAAGCACCTGGAGAGCCAGGGCATGACGAGTTTTGCGAGTGGAAGAGCATCATGAGCCTCATGTTCACCTGTGACGACAAGGCCACCCTGGTGGCGTACCTCTACGACGAGCTTGATGCGCAGGCCCGACTGCGCGTTGACGAACACCTGCGGCAGTGCGCGGCCTGCGCGGCCGACGTGGGCGCCCTCGCTGGTGTGCGGATCGAGCTGACGCAGTGGGCGGCTCCCAACGTCGAATTGGGTGTTACCGTCGTGCGCGCCGGCGCGCCACCGCCGTCCGCGACGGTGCTGCGACCCGTGCCATGGTGGAACACCGTGCCCGTGTGGGCCCAGGCCGTGGCCGCCATCCTCGTGCTGGCCGTCAGTGCGGCCATTGCCAACGTGCAGGTCAAGTCGGGTCCCGAGGGCTTCGTGGTCTCGACCGGCTGGATGACGTCGACGGCTGGTTCAGTAGCGCCGGCGGTGGTTCCCGCGCCGGCCGGCGACGCACAGTGGCGGCCCGCGTTGATCGCCCTCGAGCAAAAGTTGCGTGATGGAATTCGCGCCAACAAAGAGACCGGAACGGTGCGCGCGGCGTCGAGATCAGAAGTGGACAATGCGACGATGGCCAGGGTGCGGGTGTTGCTTGAGGCGAGCGAGACCAAGCAGAACCGTGAGCTGGCGTTCCGCATGACCCAACTGATGGGTGACATCAACGTCCAGCGCCGCGCCGACTTGCTGCGCGTCGAGCAGGCTATTGGCCACACCGGCGTCGAAGTGGCGAAGCAGCGCCAGCAACTGAACTACGTCATCCGGGCGTCCACGGTACCTCACGAGTGAGGCACCGACGGTGCCTCACGCTAGTGAGTGTCAGAGTCAAGAAATTGAGACCAGTCATGAAGCAGCAGATGAGCACGTGGGTTGTCCTGTCGGCGTTGGTCGCGGCGATGCCCGTCGTGGCGCAGGAAGCGACCGCCACCAAGCCGGTCAACATGAACGACATGCGCCATCACATCTACGTGATGGAAGGCGCGCTGGCGCGGGCCGTCGATTACGGCGCCAAGGCCTTGAACCGCGAGATCCTGGCCGTGATTCCAGGCCTCTTCATGCTCGCCGGTCAAGCGCAGGCGCGTGGTGTCTACCTGGATGGCTACGGCGTCTACTTTGACGTGCAGGTGCCGATGATGCGCCAGAGCATGATGTGGAGCGTGCGCACGATGCTCGATCAGGACAACGTCGCCGCGCAAATGGCGATCAATGACATGCGCAAGATTGGCCAGAGCATCTCCGAGCCGGCCTCGCGGGCGGCCTTCGAGCGCTCGCTCAAGCAGCTCGAGGCCCAGTCGGAACCGGTCAACGGCTATGCGCGAACCGGCAACCCTGCCAATCCTGCGGTCGCGCCAGGGGTCCTTATTCCTGACAATGCCTCGGGCGGAGTCGGCGCCGCCGCCGCAGCCGGCGTGGCCGCGCCGCGGCTGGCCCCGGCGGTTGGCGACAAGGCGTGGGCGCAGGATCCCAATCGCGCCTACACCGAGGCGGTCACCCGCGCGCTGGTGGATGCCATCATCGACTACAGCACGCCAATGGCCCTCGGCCCCGACCAGTGGTTGACCGTCGCCGCGCGCGACAACGAGGGCCGCGACACGCTCGCGCCGCAGGACCCGATTGAAGAAGTGGTGACGATGATCTACCGCATCAAGGGCGCCGACCTGATTGCCTACCGGGCCGGCAAGATCGATCGCGACGAGGCCCGCAAGCGGGTCCAGGTCAGCCAGTTTTAGGGCGGCGCCACGACGGAACCTTCTTCGGGGGCCGGTGTCTTAGAATAGCGAGATGGCATCTTTGCTGACGCGCGCGCCGGGGCTGGTTCTCGTCGCCGTACTGGCGCTGTTCTCCTCCAACTGCGGAGCCTCAGTCGCGGCCGTCGCGGCCCTTGAGCCGATCGATGTCGTCACCGGCTGGTTCGACGATGGCCTCGTTGTGGGGCAGAAGAACAAGCTGGTGCCGAGCGTCACGCTCAAGCTGCGTAACAAGTCTGGCGAGCCATTGAAGTCGATTCAGATCAACGCCATCTTCCGCCGTGTCGGCGAGCAGGAGATGTGGGGCGAGTACTTCGGATGGGCCATTCCCCGCAACCCGGGCCTGGCGGCCGGCGCCGAGACCCAGCCGATGGTGATGCGCTCGGCTCTGGGCTATACCGGCACCGAGGCGCGGATGCAAATGCTGCAGAACAAGGAATTCGTCGACGCCAAGGTCGAGATCTTCCTGAAGCAGGGCTCCAAAGTCTGGGCCAAGCTCGCCGAGTATCCGATTCAGCGCCAACTCCTTACGAAGTAGTAGGGCTATAATCGCCCGCGATGGCGAGTTCCTCGGCCCCTGCCCACACTCTCGATCGCCGCCTCGGTCCGTTCGATGCGGCGGCGATCATCGTCTCCAACGTCATCGGCGGCGGCATTCTGTTTACGCCGCCACTGATCGCGGCCGGGGTCCCGAATCCCTGGTTGTTCCTGGGCATCTGGCTCGCGGGCGGTGTGCTCGCGTTCTGCGGCGCCTCGGCCTATGCCGAGCTCGCGGCGCTGCGCCCCAAGGCGGGCGGCGAGTATGTCTACTTGCGCGCGGCGTATGGCCAGCTCGCGGGCTTTCTGACCGGGTGGGTATCATTTGTCGCCGGGTTCGCCGGTGCGATCGCGGCGACCTCGGTGGTGCTGGTGTTTTACCTGGATCGTTTCTTCCCCGGAGCGGCCGACCACACGCCCTTCTTCGTGATCCCGCTCCCGTATTTCCCGCTGACCGTGTCGCGCCGCACCCTGGTGGCGATTTCGGCAGTGATCGCCTTGTCGTACGTGCACTACCGCGGCGTGGGTCCCGGCCGGTTGTTGATGAACTTCCTGGCGGTACTGAAAGTCGCGGCCCTGCTGATCTTCATTGCCGCCGGGTTCTCGATGGGGGCCGGGTCATCGGTCAACATGCAGGTGGTCGCCGGGCCGGTCGCCGCCTCGTCGTGGCTGCTCGCCTTGCTGGCCGTGATGTTCACCTATTCCGGCTGGAACGCCGCATCGTACATGGCTGAGGAGATCCGCGACCCTGGCCGCAACGTGCCCAAGGCGCTGGCGCTTGGCACCGGCGCAGTGATCGTGATCTACCTCTTGTTGAACGCCTTGTATCTCTACGTGATGCCGGTTGGGGACCTCGCCAAAGTGCAGGGCAGCGTGCTTGATGTCGTGGCCGACAAGATGCTCGGGTCGGCGGCGGGCAACATCATGGGTGTGGTGTCGATCGTGAGCCTGTTGGCCAGCGTGAGCGCCAACATCTTTGCCGGCCCGCGCGTCTACTACGCGATGGCGCGCGATGGCGTGTTCCTGCCCGCGGCCGCGCGCATCCATCCAACCTACCGCACCCCAGCCGCGGCCATTGTGGCGCAGGCCATCTGGGCCAGCATCCTGATCATGTCAGGCTCGGCTGACACCCTGACGACCTACACCGGGTTTGCGGTCACGCTGTTTGCCACCATCGCCGTCGCCGCCGTGTTTGTGCTGCGCTCGCGGGAACCCAACGCCGAGCGCCCGTTCAAGGCGTGGGGCTATCCGTACACGCCGGCGCTGTTTGTGATCGTCGGCACGGCGACCGTGATCAACGGCTTCTATTCCGCGCCGATGACCACCCTCGCGGGCGTGGCGGTAATGGTGGCGGGCATCCCGCTGTACTTCTACTTCGTGGCGGCAAGCCAGCAACCCATCGCGACCAGCTAGGTGCCGAGGCGGCCGACGGTCGCGCCGATTGCGCGGGCCGCCGTGTGAGACACTACAGGGATGGAGTCGACGTTCCACGCCACCACCATCCTCGCGGTGCGCCGCGACGATCGGGCCGTGCTGGCCGGGGACGGGCAAGTCACGCTCGGTAACACCGTCGTGAAGCAGAACGCCCGCAAGATCCGCCGCCTTTACAACGACAGCATCCTCGCCGGATTCGCTGGGTCGGCGGCCGATTCGTTCGCGCTGTTTGCGCGATTCGAAGCGAAGCTGGAGCAATATCGCGGCAACCTCGAGCGCTCGGCGGTGGAGTTGGCGAAAGACTGGCGCACGGATCGCGCGCTGCGCCGCCTTGAAGCCATGCTGATCGTGCTCGACCGCAAGTCGATGTTCCTGCTGTCAGGCACCGGCGACTTGATTGAGCCAGACGATGGCGTGATTGGGATTGGCTCGGGCGGAGCGTTCGCGCAATCGGCGGCCAAGGCGCTGGTGCGCAACACCACCTTGTCGCCGCGTGAGATTGCCGAGCGAGCGATGGCCATCGCCGCTGAAATCTGCATCTATACCAACAGCAATTTCACGATCGAAGAAATCTAGGATGTCCATTTCCTTGCCCGAGCGCCCGTCCACGTTCATCGACTCACTCACGCCGCGCCAGATCGTCGCCGAACTCGACAAGTACGTGATCGGCCAGGCGAAGGCCAAGCGAGCGGTGGCCATCGCCCTGCGCAATCGCCTGCGGCGGCAACAGCTGCCCGCTGAATTGGCCGAAGATGTCGCCCCCAAGAACATCCTGATGATCGGCCCGACCGGCGTCGGCAAGACCGAGATCGCGCGGCGCCTCGCGCGCCTGGCGCAATCGCCGTTCATCAAGGTCGAGGCGTCGAAATTCACCGAGGTCGGCTATGTTGGCCGCGACGTCGAGTCGATGGTCCGCGACCTGGTCGAGCTGGCCGTCAACATGGTTCGCGACGAGCGCATCGAGGAAGTGCGGGTCAAGGCGGAGCTCAATACCGAAGAGCGCCTGCTCGACCTGCTGTTGCCGCCGCGTCCGGCCGCCCCCGATGAAGACCCCGGCCGCATTCGCGACGAGATGCACGGCACCCGCCAGCGCATGCGGGAGCAACTGCGCGAGGGCAAGCTCGACGAGCGCTCGGTCGAAATCGAGGTGCAGGAGAAGTCGTTCCCGTCGATCGAGTTGATCTCCGGACCGTCGATGGAAGACGTCGGCGTCAACTTACGCGAGATGATGCCCGGGCTGTTCCAGGGGCGCTCGAAGCGCCGCCGCGTGACGGTGGCTGAAGCACGCGAACGGCTGTCCACCGAGGAAGAGCAGAAGCTGATCGATATGGAGGCGGTCTCGGCCGCCGCGGTCGAACGGGTCGAACAGACGGGCATCATCTTTGTCGACGAGATCGACAAGATCGCCGGCCGCGAGGGCAGCCACGGGCCCGAAGTGAGCCGCGAAGGTGTCCAGCGCGACATCCTGCCGATTGTCGAGGGCACCACGGTCAACACCAAGCACGGCTTGGTACGCACCGATCACATCCTGTTCATCGCCGCCGGCGCGTTCCATGTCTCGAAGCCGTCGGACCTGATTCCCGAGCTGCAGGGGCGCTTCCCGATTCGCGTCGAGCTCGACGCGCTCGGTCAGGCCGAGTTTGTCCGCATTCTCACCGAGCCCAAGAGCGCGCTGATCAAGCAGTACATCGCGCTGATGGCGACCGAGGGCGTTGACCTCACGTTTACCGAAGATGGCGTGGCGACCATTGCCGAGTACGCGACGCTCGTCAACGAACGCACCGAGAACATCGGCGCCCGGCGCCTGCACACCGTGATGGAGCGGCTGCTCGACGAAGTGTCGTTCGACGCGCCGACTCTCGAGGACAAGTCGGTGACCATCGATGCGGCTTACGTGACACGCATGCTGGCCGATATCGTCAAGAACGAAGACCTGTCTCGCTACATCCTGTGAATCGCCCGACGATTAGAACGGCCATCGGCCTGGTGTGTCTGCTTGCCACCGCGTGCGGCAAGAAGGGGCCGCCGCTCGCCCCGTTCGCGCGCGTGCCGGCGACGGTGGACAATGTCACCGCCCAGCGCAGTGGCGATGACGTGTTCGTGACGTTCAAGGTGCCGACCGCAAACGTGGACGGCCAGCAGCCGGCCGACATTGGGTCGCTTGAAATCTATGCCATCACGGCCATCAGCCCGCCGGAGACGGACGAACAGCGCGAGCTGGCGACCCTGGTGGCGACGTTGCCGGTGCGGCCGATCCTCCCTCCCTTCGCAACTCCCTCTTCGCCTGAGGTTGCTACCGGGGGTAAACCCCTTGAGCTACCACTCTTGCCTCCGGGGATTGATCGCGCGGTTCCCGCGGTCGTCAAGGAAGCGCTCACCGCCGAAATGCGAGTGGCCGTGCCCCTGCCTCCCAAACCCGGCACCGTGGCGCCGGTCGTGTCGGAGGCTCAAGACCCCCTGGTGGGTCCGCTGATCGCGCCAGAGCCGACCCAGTTGCCGCGCCGCTATTATTTCGTCGTCGGCGTCAGTCCGCGTGGCCGCAAGGCGCCGGCGTCCGCCGCGATCGCCGTGCCGCTCGAGGCCGCCAGTTCAGCACCGGGCGCACCACAGATCGTGGTCGCAGAAACCGGGCTCACACTCAGTTGGACACCGCCAGCCGACGCGCGCTCGGCGGTGTTTGCCGAGCTACCGCCACCGCCACCGCCGGTGGTCGTGCCGCCAGGCAATGCCTCGCCCGCGACCCTGAAGCCGCCGCCGATCCCGTTGGCGCCGCTCGTCGCGAAGTCGCTGGGCTTCCAGTCTGAAGCGACGACCTACAACCTGTTCGAGGTGCCGGCGATGCCGCCCGCCGAGGATCCCTTCGCGATCGTGCTGCCCACCCCGCTGACGGCCCTTCCCCTGGCGGTGACCGGGCATGTCATCACCGGCGCAGCGTTCGGCGTGGAACGGTGCTTCGTGGTGCGGCCGGTGGACAAGCTCGCCGGTGCCACGGTCATGGGACCCGCGTCGCCGAAGACTTGCGTGACGCCGGCGGACACGTTCCCGCCTGCTGCGCCGCGTTCGCTGGCCGCCATCGCTGGCAGCGGCGTGATCAGCTTGATCTGGGAACCGAACATCGAGACCGACCTCGCCGGATACCTGGTCTTGCGTGGCGAAGCGCCCGGTGACACACTTCGAGCGGTCACCCCGGAGCCGGTGGTGGCGACGACCTATCGCGACACCACGGCGCGCGCGGGCACGCGCTACGTCTACGTCGTGGTGGCGGTTGACCGCGCCACTCCGCAGAATGTCAGCCCGCAGTCGAATCGGGTGGAAGAGACGGCGCGTTGAGGATGAGGACTTGCGACTTGAGGTTTGAAACCAAGCCCCAAGTCCCAAGCCCAAGGACGTGAGGATCATGGACCGTATTTATCGGGTGAAGCAGGGAATGGGCGGGCGCTACGCCGTGGAGCGCGACGGCAACCTGTTCTGGTTGCGCGGCGACGTCTTCGGTAACTACGAACCGGGCGATGAAATTCCCGCCGGCCCGGGCCTCACGTATCTCGCGCCGGTACAGCCGTCGATCGTCGTCTGCATCGGGTTGAACTACAAGGATCACGCCGCGGAGATGAAGAAGAAGCTACCCGAGGAGCCGCTGGTGTTCCTCAAGCCGGCGACGACGGTGATTGGCCCGGACGAGGCGATCCGGCTGCCCGGCTGGGCCGGCCGCATCGAGCACGAGGCCGAAATGGCGGTCGTGATCGGCAAGCGGGCGTCTCAGGTGAAAGCCGCTGATGCCATGGATTACATCCTCGGCGTCACGTGCCTGTGCGACGTGACCGCGCGCGAACTGCAAGTGCAGGACGTCCAGTACTCACGTGCCAAGGGCTTCGACACCTTTGCTCCCCTCGGCCCCTGCATTGCCGTCGGTCTCGATCCGTCGGCGCTCGAGATTGAAGGCTGGGTGAATGGCGAGAAGCGCCACCACTCGAACACGCGCGAGCTGATCTTTCCGGTGCCATACCTGGTGGAGCACGTCTCCCGCTTCATGACCCTGCAGCCCGGCGATGTCATCACCACCGGCACGCCGTCCGGAGTCGGACCCCTGGTCCCCGGCGACCGCATGATGGTCAAGCTTGAAGGCGTCGGCACGCTCAGCAACCCGTGCCGATGAATCCGGTCGAACGCCTGAGAGCACGCGAGCGCCTCGCCGAACTGGGTGGTGGCGAGGCGCGCCTCCAGAAACAGCATCAGCAGGGCAAGCTCACGGCCCGCGAGCGCATGACGCGGCTGTTCGATCCCGGCACGTTCGAGGAAGTCGACAAGCTGGTCACCCATCGCTGCCAGGACTTCGGCATGGAGCAGCAGATTGTGCCGGGCGACGGGGTGGTGACCGGCCACGGCCGCATCCACGGCCGGGTCGCCTACGCCTTCGCGCAGGACTTCACCGTGTTCGGCGGCTCGCTGTCGGAGACCAACGCCGCGAAGATCTGCAAGGTGATGGAGATGGCCGTGCGCAACGGCGCACCCGTCATTGGCCTCAACGACTCGGGCGGCGCGCGCATCCAGGAAGGGGTCGCCTCGCTCGGTGGCTATTCCGACATCTTCCTGCGCAACACCCTGGCCTCGGGCGTCGTCCCGCAGATCTCCGCGATCATGGGGCCGTGCGCTGGCGGCGCGGTCTACTCGCCCGCCATCACCGACTTCATCGTGATGGTCAAAGAGACCAGCTACATGTTCGTCACCGGTCCAGACGTGATTAAGACCGTCACGCACGAGGACGTCACCAAGGAAGACCTGGGTGGCGCGATGACGCACAACGAGAAGAGCGGCGTTGCCCATTTCGCGGTTGAAGACGATGCCGAATGCCTGGCGTTGATTCGCGAATTGCTGTCGTTCATGCCGGGCAACAATCTCGACGATCCACCACGTAAGCCGACCGCCGATCCCGCCGATCGCGAAGACGAGTCTCTCGACTCACTCGTGCCGGCGTCGCCCAACCAGCCGTACGACATGCTGGACCTGATCCACACGGTGGTGGACGATGGCTACTTCCTGGAAGTGCACCAGCACTACGCGCGCAACCTGCTGGTGGGGTTTGCCCGGCTCGGTGGCCGGCCGGTCGGTATTGTTGCCAATCAGCCGGCCTATCTCGCCGGCACGCTCGACATCAATGCCGCGGTGAAGGGCGCGCGCTTCGTGCGTTTCTGCGACGCCTTCAACATTCCGCTGATCACGTTCGAGGACGTGCCCGGGTTCCTGCCCGGCACCGTGCAGGAGTACGGCGGCATCATTCGCCACGGCGCCAAGTTGTTGTACGCCTTTGCCGAAGCCACGGTGCCGAAAATCACCGTGATCACGCGCAAGGCCTACGGCGGCGCGTACTGCGTGATGGCGAGCAAGCACCTCCGGACCGACTTCAACTACGCGTGGCCGAGCGCGGAGATTGCCGTGATGGGCGCCGAAGGCGCCGTCAACATCCTCTACAAGCGCGAGATCGAGAAGGCCGACGATCCGGCGGCCATGCGGGCGCAGAAGATCGCCGAGTTCCGCGAGCGCTTCGCCAGTCCCTATGTCGCCGCTGAGCGCGGCTACGTCGACGAAGTCATTCTGCCGCGCACGACCCGCGCCAAGCTGGTGCAGGCGCTGGCGACGCTCGATCACAAACGTGACAAGAACCCGCCGAAGAAGCATGGCAACATTCCGCTCTAACCTTCTGGCCGGTCTGGTGGTGGCGAGCGTGGCGTGCGCACAGGCCTCCGAGGCGCCGGCACCTACTACTGGGCGGTGGGCGCCTTCAAGGGTGGCCGCCAGGTGGCCTACTCGGGACGTGCGGCCTTCGTCGTGCTGAAGTAGCGGATGCGCCTGCGTCCCCGCGCCGTTGTCTTTGACATCGACGGCACGCTCGTTGACAACATGTCGCTGCACGCCGAGGCCTTCGCGGCATTCGCGCGGCGTCACGGCCTGCCACCGCTGACCAGCGGAGATCGCGCCCTTCTCGACGGCCGGCGCAACAGCGAGATCTTCCCGATCCTGTTCAACCGCGAGGTGCCGCGCGACGAGTGGCTGGCGTTCGAGCACGAGAAGGAAGGTCTCTATCGCGAGATCTCGCGCGGCCGGCTGGCGCCCATGACCGGTCTCCTGCGATTGTTGGCGCGCTTGACGGACGAAGCTATCCCAGTCGCGCTCGCCACCTCGGCGCCCGAACCCAACGTGGTGCATACGCTCAGCGAGATTGGTCTCGGTGGCACCTTCGAGATCATCGTTCGTGGCGATCAAGTCGGGCGAGGCAAGCCCGCGCCCGACGTGTTTATCGAGGCCGGCCGGCAGCTGGGCATCGCCGCCGCTGATTGTCTGGTCTTCGAAGATGCGCCGGTGGGGATCGTGGCCGCGCAGGCCGCCGGCATGCCGGTCGTCGCCCTCACCACCAGCTTCAGCGAGAGCCACTTCGCCGGGTTGCAGCCACCACCCACCGCGACGTGCGCGGATTTCGACGCCTTCCTCGACCGACACTTCTCGTCGCCGCCGAGACGACAGCAGTCCCTGTAACTGATAGAATCGCAAGCGGTTTGGGCTCAATGAAGAAGATCCTGATCGCCAATCGCGGCGAGATTGCCGTGCGCGTGATTCGTGCCTGCCGCGACATGGGCATCGCGACGGTCGCCATTTATTCGGAGTGCGATCGCGCCGCGTTGCACGTTCGCCTCGCTGATGAAGCGTGGCCGGTGGGTCCGAGTGCGCCGCGCGAGAGTTATCTGCGCATCGACGCGATCATCGAGGCGGCGAAGAAGTCGGGCGCTGATGCGGTGCATCCGGGCTACGGGTTCCTGGCTGAAAACGAAGACTTCGCGGCCGCCTGCCGTGATGCCGGCCTGGTGTTCATCGGCCCGTCGCCCGAAGCCATCACCTTGATGGGCAGCAAGACCGCGGCGCGACAGGCGGCGATCAAGGCCGGGGTGCCCGTCGTGCCCGGAACCGAAGAGCCGCTGAGCGAGGACACGTCGGATGCTGACGTCCTGACGGTGGCAGAGCGCATCGGCTATCCGCTGATGCTCAAGGCGGTGGCGGGCGGCGGCGGCAAAGGCATGCGCATGGTGTCGACGCCGGCTGACCTGCCCGCGGCCCTGCGGGCGGCCCGCTCCGAGGCGCTGTCGGCGTTTGGCGACGGTGCCGTCTATCTCGAGCGGCGCATTCTGGCGCCCCGCCATATCGAGGTGCAATTGCTCGGCGATCACCATGGCACCGTGCTGCCGTTCGTTGAGCGCGAGTGTTCCATTCAACGTCGGCACCAGAAGGTGGTCGAAGAGAGCCCCTCGCTGGCGGTGTCACCCGAGTTGCGCCGGCGCATGACCTCGGCGGCCGCGGCCGTAGCGAAGACCGTCGGCTACACCAACGCCGGCACGATTGAGTTCCTGCTCGACCGCGACGGGTCGTTCTACTTTCTCGAGATGAACACGCGCCTGCAGGTCGAACATCCCATCACCGAGATGGTGACCGGTGTGGACCTGGTGCAGTGGCAGATTCGCATTGCCCGCGGCGAGCCGTTGACCCTCGCTCCCGAATCGTTGCTGACGCCCAAGGCACACGCGATCGAGTGCCGCATCTATGCCGAGGATCCGGAGACTGGTTTCATGCCGTCACCCGGTCGCATCCAGGGTCTGCGCGTGCCGCATGGCCCCGGCGTGCGCGATGACAGTGGCGCCTACGAGGGCGGCGAGGTGCCGATTTTCTACGACCCGATGATCTCGAAGCTGGTGACGTGGGGCGAGACCCGCGGTCACGCCATTGCCCGCATGAAGCGCGCGCTCGCGGAATACCAGGTGCGCGGCATCCGTACCACCATCCCGTTCTTCCAGTGGCTCCTCGACGACGAGGACTTCAAGGCCGCGCGGTTCGACACCACCTTCATCGATCGCAAGTGGGGCGCGCCCGGAAGCCGCCTGCCACAAGCCATCGATTCCGCGCACGAAGACCTCGCCGTGATCGCCGCTGCCGTTCACATGTTCACGCGGTCGACCGCGACAGTGGTCAGCGAGCCGGTGAGCATCTGGAAACAGGCCGGCCGGGCCGAGGCCCTGCGATGAACTTCGAGATCGCGGTTGGCCACGGCGTGCGCACTGTGTCGGTGACTCGGCAGGGATCACAGCTGCAGGTGTCGATTGACGGCCGTACGGTGGTCGTCGATGCCCGCCGGGTTGGCGACATGGAGCTGTCGTTGTTGGTGGCGCCCGCGGGTGGCGCGGATCCCGTGCACAGCGTGGACGCGTCCCTTGCGGCTCGGCGAACCGCCGGTGACTTTGATGTCCACGTCGCGGGCCGGACCATTCCCGTCCAGGTCCGCCTGGCGGGCGGCTTTGGCCGTCAGAAGAAGGCCGGCGCGGCCCAGGGCACCGGACCGCAACGCATCACCGCTCCCATGCCCGGCAAGATCGTTCGCGTGCTGGTGAAACCCGGCGACGAGGTGAAGGCCCGGCAAGGCCTCGTCGTGGTTGAAGCCATGAAGATGGAGAACGAACTGCGCGCCGCGCGCGACGGCCGTGTTCGCGACGTCGCGGTCACGGAAGGGCAGTCGGTCGACGCGGGTGCGCTCCTGTTGGTCGTGGAGTAACTGCCGGCATGACCCAGACGACGCCGATGACCAGCAGGCTGCGTTCGGCGGTCAGCGTCGGGTATCGACTGGCGCGGCGATTTGCCGTCACCATCGGCGTGGTCGTCGCCGTGATTCTCGTCTCGACCCTGACCATCGACCTCGGCCCCGCCTTGCGCGCGCGCGCCGAGTCGGCGGGCAGCAACTGGTTCGCGCGGAAGCTGACCATCGGCCGGCTCGGCATCCACCTCGCCGCTGGCCGCTTTGCGATCGAAGACCTCCGCATCGAAGGGATGCTGCCGGGCGAGCCGCCCTGGCTGGTGGCCAAGCACATTTCCGTGTCGCTGGCGTGGAGCGCGTTGTTCGGCCGCGAGCTCCTGCTCGACGACATCGAGATGACCGACTGGCGCATGACGGTCGAATCGTTTCCTGATGGCCGCCAGACGTTTCCGCGCGTGACCGGGCCGCCGCGATCGCCGCGCAGCGGTCCGGGGCTGGTGAGGACGACGCTGCAGTATGTCCACGCGCACCGTGGCGAGTTGGTCATCAACGACTACGGTTCCGACTGGTTTGCCGTGCTCCCCAACTTCGACGTCACGGTGGCCAGAATTGGTGAGTACCGGGGCACCCTGAAGTTTGACGGCGGCAACATCGCCATTCAGAAGTACGTGCCGATCACGGCCCAGTTCAGCTCGGCCTTCAGACTCACCGACGGCAAGATCGTCTTCGACCGCATGGACCTGGTTACCGACGGGGCCGTGTCACAACTGTCGGGGGTCATCGATCCGGCGCAGTGGCCGGAGCAGTTGTATCAAGTCAAGTCGCGGATGCAGCTTCCCAAGATGCGCGAGATTTTCTTCGCCCGTGATCAGTTCACGCTGTCGGGTGAGGGCAACTTCACGGGTACGTTCCACATGTTCGCGGGGGGGCGTGAGTTGAAGGGGGACTTCTCCAGCGTGGCAGCCGGCGTCAACGACTACCGCTTTCCCAATCTCGCCGGCTCGGTGGTCTGGGTGCGCGAGAAGATGGAAGTGACGCGTGCCACCTCTGGCTTCTACGGTGGCACGACCGAGTTCCGGTACGAGATGGCCCCGCTCGGCAATCGCACCACGCCGGCGCGCGCCACGTTCGACGCCAAGTACACCGACGTCGACCTCTCGGCGCTCTCGGACTTCTTCCAGATGCGCGGCTTGCGCGTGGCGGGACGGGCCACGGGTCACAACGAGATGGCGTGGACGCTCGGAAAGTTCGCCGATCGCAGTGGCAGCGGCGAGGTGACTGTTGCCGCTCCGGAAGGCGTGCCGTTGCAGGGCCCGCAACTGCCGGCCGGGGCCGCGGCCGACGCGCGCGATCGCTACACCATCCCCGGGCCGTTCAGTAACCACACGCCGCTCAACCCGATGCCGGTGGCCGGCCACTTGACCTACGCGTTTGATCCCGAGGCGATTCGCTTCGAGCCAAGCCAGGTCTTCACCGAGGACACCTATCTGGCATTCGAGGGTGCCACTGCATACGGCGAGCGGTCGAAGCTGCCGTTCCGGCTGACCAGCCGCAATTGGCAGGAAAGCGATCGCATGCTGGCGGGCATCATGACCGCCTTTGGCGCAGGCACCCGGGCGATTCCGATCGACGGGGTGGGCCGGTTTGAGGGCGTCATGCTCGGCGCTTTTCGCCGGCCGCGGATCGAGGGCCACCTGGTCGGCGCCGAGATGCGCGGGTGGGACGTGAACTGGGGCGAGGTGGATGGCGACTTCGTCGTCGAGAACTCCTACGCCAACGTCAGCCGCGCCGTGATCCGCTCCGGCTCGTCGCGCATGGATGTGACCGGTCAGTTCTCGCTCGGCTATCCGCGGGCCGACGGCGGCGACGAGATGGACGCGCGCATTCGCGTCACCGAACGCGATCTGGTCGACTTCCGCGAGGCGTTCGATCTGCAGGATTACGAAGTCGACGGCAGTCTGTCCGGCGACTTCCACGTCTATGGCCACTACGAAGGGCCGCAGGGCTTCGGCCGCATGACCATTGCCCGCGGCCTGGCCTACGACGAACCGTTCGCCGTGGCCGAGACGGCGCTGCGGTTCGAGGGCGCCGGCGTGCGGCTCGACGCGTTGGCGATGTCCAAGGGCGGTGGCGAGATTACCGGGGCCGCCTATGTCGGCTGGAATGGCACGTATTCGTTCAATGCCGACGGCCGCAACATCGCGGTCGAGACGCTGGCGCTCACCACCTATCCCGGCTACCCGACCTTCTTTGGGTCGCTCGATTTCAGCGCCAGCGGCACCGGCACCTTCGAGGCGCCGCGTTATGACGTGCGCTTCAGCGCCAGCGACCTGTTCTTCGGCGACGAAGGCGTCGGCGAGATGTCGGGCCGGCTGTCGATGCGCGGCCTGTTGATGACCTACGAGGTGGAAGTCGCGTCGACGCGACTGGCGATGTCGGGCACGGGCCGCATCGAGCTGAACGACGAGATGGATGCCGAAATGTCGTTCCGGGTCAGTGACTCGTCTCTCGATCCGTTCATCCGTGCGTTCCAGCCGGCCTTTTCGCCGTTCACGTCGGCGATTGCCAGCGGCACCATTCGCGTCGTCGGCGAGCTCTACAATCCCGACGCCTTGCGCATTGACACCGCGGTCGAGTCGGTGGACTTGCGCTTGATCGACTACCGGCTGCACAACGCCGCGCCGATTCGCTTGAGCGTTGAGGGGCAGTCGCTGCAAGTGGATGCCTTGCGGCTGGTTGGGGATGGCACCGAGCTGGACCTGACCGGCAGTGTCGACCTGCGCGATCAGTCGCTGGCGCTGCAGGCCAACGGGGCTGCGAACCTGGCGGTGCTGCAGGGATTTGTCGCTGATGTTCGCAGTTCCGGCCGCGCCGAGGTGACCGCGCGCATTGGCGGCACGGCGCGTGAACCGGTGGTGGCGGGCAACGCCCTGTTGACTGATGGCCGGGTGCGCTACCTGGCGTTCCCGCATGCGATGGAAGAGGTCAACGGCATCGTGACGTTCGATGTCAGCGGCGTCCGGCTCGATGGCCTGACGGCTCGTCTCGGTGGCGGCCCGCTCCGATTTGGCGGCCGCATTGGACTGTCCGGGTACCAGTTGAGCGAATTCGATGTGACGGCGGTCGGCCAGGACATGCGGTTGCGCTATCCCGAAGGCATGCGATCGCTGGTCGATGGCACGTTCGCGCTGCAGGGACCCGCGGCGTCGCCGGTCGTCACCGGAACCGTCACCGTGAAGAACGCCAGTTGGACCCGCGGCATCGACACCTCGGGCGGCCTGTTCAGTGGCTTGGGCGGCGAGGCGGCGCTGCCCGCAATGCAGGGACAAGTGGCGCCGCCGTCGGCCCTGCGTTTCGACGTGCGCTTGATCGCGCCGTCGAGCCTGCACATCGACAACGACCAGGCCCGCGTGGTCGCGAGTGCTGACCTGACGCTGCGCGGCACCCTCGACCGGCCCCTGATCTTCGGGACCGCGGAGATCGTGCGCGGCGAAGCGGAATTCGAGGGCCGGCGCTATGTCGTGACCCGCGGCAGCCTGGACTTCGCCAATCCCGTCCGCATCCAGCCGTTCTTCGACATCGAGGCCGAGACGCGGGTCCGGGTGCCGGGACAGACCTATCGCATCACCATGCGCATGGCGGGCACCACGGACCGACTGCAACCGCAGTTCCAGTCGGATCCGCCGTTGCAGACCCTCGACATCCTGGCCCTGCTGTTCAGCGACCAGGCACCGAGCGGCGACATGGAGCTGGCCCGCCTGCAGCGGCCGAACGAACAGGAACAGCGACTGGTCGAAGCCCGAGCGACCCGCGCGCTGACCGGCACCCTCTCGGCCGAAGTGGGTCGTGTCGTCGAACAGACATTTGGCGTCGATACGTTTCAGATCACGCCGCTCCTGAACGATCCCTATCAGCAGTCGGCGCGGATCAACCTCAACCCCACCGCGCGCGTGACCATCGGCAAGCGCATTTCGAGCCGGGTCTTCCTGACCTACGCGCGCAGCCTGTCGTCGGCCGAATACGACCAGATCATCCTGCTGGAGTTCGATGAGAGCGACACCTTGTCGTGGGTGCTGTCGCAGAACGAGGATCGGACCTACGCGCTGGAAGTCCGCAAGAGGCACTCCTTCTGATGCCCGTGCCACTGTGGCGTTCGGCTTCAGCCGGACAAACCGTGACTCGCCTGGCGGCCGTGATGGCCGTGGTCGTGCTGACGGCCGGTGCCGCGACGGCGCAACAGTACGTGGGGCGGACCATCGCCGACGTGCAGGTCGAGGTCTCGGGCGTGCCGCTGGTCGGTCGCTCACTGATCGACCTGATCGATCGCTCACTGATCGACCTGATCGAGACCCGCATTGGCGAGCCGCTCACCATGATTCACGTCCGGTCGACGATCGATCACCTGGTCGGACTGGGCCGATTCGAGGATGTGCGCGTCTTCGCCGACCCGTCTGACCAGGGCGTGGTGGTGCGCTGGCAGTTGACGCCGGTTCGTCGCATCAGCGCGATCGTGCTCGACGGTGAGGCGCAGGTGCCGGAGCCGGCCATTCGGGCCGAGCTCGGCGATCGGTTCGGTGCCATGCCGTCGGCCACCCGCGTCCCCGAGATTGTCGCTGCCCTCGAGGCGTTCTACGCCGAGCGCGGGTTTCGACAGGCGGCCATTGTCGCCAGGCTCGAGGAACGTGAGTCACGGCCCGAGCGGATGACGCTGGTGCTGGCGTTGAAGCCCGGCGCGCGAGCGGCGATCAAGACCGCGACCGTGACGACCACGCCGCGTGAGCCTGAGTCGGAGGTGCTGCGACGGTTGGACCTGCTGGCCGGTCGGCCCTTCGATCGCCACGCCCTCGAGGCGCGGATGGCCGACTACGAAGAGAACTTGCGTGGTCGTGGCTTCTACGAAGCACGGGTGCGGCAGGTTCACGAGTTCTCCGGTGAGGGCACGACCGTCTCGGTAGAGATCACGGTCGAGCCCGGTCCGCATGTTCGCGTGGTGTTCGCAGGCGATCCCCTCGAAGGCAAGAGCGAAGACCTGGTACCCGTGCGCGAGGAACGGACCGTTGACCAGGACCTGCTGGAAGACGCCAGCTTGCGCATTGCCGAGGCCCTGCGCCGGCAAGGCTACCGCGCCGCGCAAGCGCCGTTTGACCGCCGCCAGGAGGGCGACGAGGTGATCGTGACGTTTACCGTGACCCGCGGTCCACAGTACCGAGTCAGTACCGTGGCCGTGTCGGGCTTCGCCGCTCTGGCGCACGCCGAGATCGCCCCATTGCTGCAACTGAAGGCCGGTGACCCATTCGTTGAATCACGGGTCGGCCTGGTCGCGTCGGCGATCACCGAGTTGTACCGCGTGCGTGGCTTCGCACAAGCCGCCGTCAAGCCGGGTATCGAGGTGCTGCCGCCCGAGACGCGCGCCGGTGCCTCGTTTCGCCCGGTGGAGCTTCAATTCGAGATCCAGGAAGGGCCGCAAACGCTGGTGACTGGTGCAACGGTTGACGGGGTCACGGCCCTCGAGCCGTCGGCCATCGCCTCTCAGTTGGCGCTGTCAGCCGGCCGGCCCTTTTATCGGCCGCAACTGGCCGCCGACCGCGACACTTTGTTGCGGGCGTATCGCCACCTCGGCTACCAGAACGTCTCGGTCACCTCGCAGTTGGCGTTCGCCGACGAGCAGCGGCGTGTCGCCGTCACCTGGACCGTGACCGAAGGGTCGCAGATTCTCGTCGACCGTGTCTTGATCAAAGGCCACGAGCGCGTTGGCGTCGACTTGATTCGGCGTGAGCTCACGATCAAGTCCGGCAGCCCGATGAGCGACACGGCGCTACTTGAGAGCCAACGGCAACTGGCCGCGACCGGGTTGTTCCGCCGCGTGCGGGTGAGCGAGCTGCCGCGCTCCGGGTCCAACACCCGCGACGTGCTGGTTGACGTGGCCGAGGCGCCCGCGACCACCATCAGCTACGGCGGCGGTTTCGAAGTGGGCCGCATCACCGGCCAGGACGATGACGGCCAGGCCAACGAGGAATTCGACGTCGCCCCGCGTGGCTTCTTCGACTGGAGCCGTCGCAACCTGTGGGGCAAGAACCGGTCGGTCACCTTTTTCGCCCGCGTGACGTTGCGCCGGGGTAACGGCGTCGAAGGGGTCGACGGCGCGAACGGCACCGGCTATGGCTTCAACGACTATCGCGGGCTGTTCACGTTCCGCGAACCGCGCGCTTTTGGCACGACCGGCGACGCTCAGGTCAGCGCGTTCCTCGAGCAGGGCCTGCGGTCGAGTTTTGATTTCAATCGCAAGGGCGTCACGGCCGACTACGCCAAGCGATTCACCGGCTTCACCGTCACCGGCCGCTACACCTTCGACTACACCGAGCTGTACAACGAGCGCATCGAACCCGAGGACCAGCTGCTGATCGATCGCCTGTTTCCGCAGGTCCGGCTGTCCAAGGTGTTCAGTTCGGTCTTGCGCGACTCGCGCGACGATGTGCTCGATCCGCAGCAGGGGTCGGTCCTGGGCGTCGATGGAGCAGTGGCGGCGAGGGTGCTCGGTTCCGAGGTCGGGTTCGTGAAGACATTTGCGCAGGCGTTCGTCTATCGCCGCTTGCCGGGGCGCGGCTTCGTGCTCGCCGCCGGCGCACGCCTCGGCGTGGCCGTCGGCTTCGCGCAGATGGTCCCGGCCGTCGACGAGATCGCGGCCTCGCCCAACGGGGCGATCGCCCGCGCGGGTTCTCGCGCGGCCAGTTTCCCGACGGTCATCCGTGACCTGCCGGCGAGCGAGCGCTTCTTTGCCGGCGGTGACACCACGGTGCGTGGCTTCGCCCTGGATCGGTTGGGTACGCCAGAGACGCTCGACCCGCAGGGCTTTCCGCAGGGCGGCAACGGCCTCGCGGTGTTCAACCTCGAGGCGCGGGCGCCCTACTGGAAGAATGTGCAGTTGGTGTGGTTTACCGATGCGGGCAATATCTTCAAGCTGGCCTCCGATCTCCGGTTGGATGAACTGCGCCTCACCAGTGGTGTGGGCTTCCGCTATCGCTCGCCGATTGGTCCGCTGCGGGTGGACTGGGGCTTCAAGCTGAGCACGCAGTTGTTGACGACCGGCGGTCGAGAGCGGTCCAACGTGCTGCACATCTCCCTGGGGCAGGCATTTTGAGGCGCCGTGTTCTGGGCTGGCTCGCGGTCTTGTGGCTCGGTGGCGCCAGTGATGCTGCCGCGCAGACCGGGGAGTTGATCGCCTCAAAAGGTGATCTGATCGAGCGTACGCTCGCCATTGTCGGCACCCAGGTGATCACCCTGAGCGACGCGCGCGCAGCCATTCGCTTCGGGCTGATCGCGGGACCACCGCCGGCCGAGCCAGCCGCAGTCACGCAGCTACTGGTGGACCGGGAGCTGATGCTCCGCGAGGTGCAACGCTATGCCCCGCCCCCGCCAGCTGACAGTTCAGTCGAGGCCGGGATGGACGAGATTCGCCAACGTTGGTCCAGTGCGAACCTCTGGTCGCGAACCTTGGACGAGACGGGCTTCACCGAGGTGCGCCTGCGTGCGTGGGTGCGGGACGACCTGCGGACGGTGGCCTACCTGGCGCAACGGTTCGCCTCGGCCAGCACGCCGACCGAGAGTGAGATTGCCGCCGCCTTCGCGCAGCAACGGGTGGAGTTCGAGCGCGCGGGGACCACGTTCGCGCAAGCGTCGTTCATCCTGCGCGACCGGCTGATCGCCTCGCGCCGCGCCGAACTGATTGCCGACTGGGTGACCGACCTCCGTCGCCGCACCGACGTGGTGATCCTGCCGCAGTAAATGCCACAGAGGACACCGAGGACACTGGTCTTTGAGGGATATTCCTCTGGGTTCTCTGTGTTTTCTGTGGCTAACAGGTCGCTCACCGCACAAACGCGCGCAACAACTCGCCGCCATTGAACAGGCTGTGGCTGACGATCGAGGCGACGGCACTGCCGCGGGTCAGGTAGAACACGCCCCACGTCGCCCCGAGGGCGCCGGTCAGGATGGCCGCATCCCAGCCCTGCAGCGTGTGGCCGAGGCCGAAGGCCAGGCTCGTGATCACTAGCCCCATGCCGGCCTGGCCCAGGTTGTGGCGGAACCGATGGAGCAGGAACGCGCGCTGCAGTTCTTCGCGCAGTCCCCCGGCCACGATCACGACGAACAGGAACGCGAGCAGGCCGGTCTGGGTGCCCAGCAGGCCTTCGAGGGGATTGACCGGCACGTTGCGAAGAACGGGGGCGACCGCCCGGATCAGCAGCGAGAGCACCAGGACGAGAGCGACGACAAACGGCACTGACAGCACGCCGACCACCGCCTCTTCGCTGACGCGCCGTCGGCCAAGAAAGACGTCGCGAGGCCGTTCGCCGTTGCGGACGAGCAGCCACGACGCCAGCGCGATCAGCACCACGGTGTCGGCGAGTGACAACGCGAAGACGAAGGTCGCCGACAACGAGCCATCGGCTGTGAGCGGGGCAATCCCCAGGTCCTTGAGCAAGACGCCCAGCAGAATCTGCGAGGGGTACCCCGAGCACAAGACGATCTCTGCCCACACCTGCCATGGCGGTCGCATGGCTCGCGGCACCGGCGGCACCTCCTCGAGTCCGGGTTCGATGTGGTCGGGGGTGACAGGCAGCACGCTCAGTCAGTCTCAGGCCGATGGTACACTCGAAACAGTGGCCGAGCCGATTTCGCATGCCGCCGAGCGCGTCCTGATCGTTGACGACGATCCGGCGACACGTACCGGGTTGACCGAATTGGTGCGGGCGTGGGGCTTCACCGCCGAATCGGTCGGCGATGGCGTCGAGGCCCTCGCGCGGGTTACCGATTTTCGTCCCTCGATCATCGTCTCGGACCTGGTCATGCCGCGGATGAGCGGCCTCGATCTGCTCAAGGCCCTGGCCGGTGACGTCGGGCAGATCAAGGTGATCCTGCTGACGGCGCAGGGCACGGTCGACACCGCGGTTGAGGCGGTGAAGGCCGGCGCCGAAGACTATCTGACCAAGCCGCTCGATCCACACAAGTTGCGACGGCTCCTGGAGCGCCTGGCCGAAATCAACCAGCAGAAGCGCGAGAACCAGGTGTTGCGGCGCCAGCTGACCGGCAGTGGCCGTTTCGGCCGCATCATCGGCCACAGCGCCGCCATGCGGGCGCTCTACCAGGTGCTGGAGCAGGCCGCGCCGACGCCGGCGTCGATGCTGCTGCTCGGCGAGTCGGGCACCGGCAAGGAGCTGGTCGCGCAGACTATTCATCAGCTCAGTCCGCGCGCCACCGCGCCGTTTGTCGCCCTCAACTGCGCGGCTATTCCCGACACCCTGCTCGAGAGCGAGATCTTCGGCCACGAGAAGGGCGCGTTCACCGGCGCCACTGACCGGCGCCTGGGCTGTTTCGAACTGGCCGACCGCGGCACGCTCTTTCTGGATGAGATTGCCGAGATGACGCCGGCGACGCAAGTGAAGCTGCTGCGGGTGTTACAGGAACGCAAGTTCCGCCGCCTCGGCGGGCGTACCGAGCAAGCGGTCGACGTGCGCGTGATTGCCGCCACCAACATTGATCCCGCTGCGGCCATTCGTGAGGGCCGCCTCCGCGAGGACCTCTACTATCGCCTCAACGTCTTCTCGATCACGCTGCCGCCCCTGCGCGACCGCACGGACGACCTGCCGTTGCTGATCCAGGCGTTCATCGACGAATTCAACGCCCGTGACCACCGCACCGTGAAGACGGTGGCGCCGCCGGCGATGCGGCTGCTTGCACAATATGACTGGCCCGGCAACGTGCGCGAACTGCGCAACGTGATCGAACGCGCCATCATCCTGGCGCGTGGCGAGGTCATTGAGCCGTCGCACCTGCCGGTGCTCGGCGCGCCGTCGCTCGCCGCGACTGCGGCCAACGGCGTGACCATCGTTCCGGGGATGACCGTCGATGAAGTGGAACAGAAGCTGATTGTCGCCACGCTGGAGGCGTCGAATGGCAACAAGACCCGCGCGGCCGAGATGCTGGGCATCAGCCTCAAGACCCTCCACAACAAACTCAACCGCTTCAAAGAAGATGGCGCGAAGGCACTCTGATTGGTGAGGCGTCTCTCCATCAAGCACAAGCAGGTGCTCGGCGTCACCGTGATGGTGGCAGTCATCGTGACGGCGCTCAGCCTGCTGCACCTGGTCAACGTGGCGCGGGTGCTGCTGAACGAAAGCCGGGCGCGCGTCGACCTGCTGTCGAACGGCGTCTACAGCCAGGCGCGGGATGTCGTGACCAGCCGCGCGGCGGCTGCCGAAGAGTTGCGGTCGAGCCGCAACGTCCAGTCGGCGCTCGAAGCCGCCATCTACACCCAGGACGTCGTCGACGCGGTGATCGTGGACGGGGGCAACACCGTGCTGGCCTCGAGCGATCCGGCGCAGGTGGGGAAGACCGTGGCGGCGCGGGTGCCGCTCAATATCATCCTGGCCGCGAGCGGGCTGGCGCAGGTCCGCGCGATTTATGCGACGGGCCAGACGCTGGAGTGGAGCCAGCCGATTGCCCTTGGTGACGAGCCGTTTGGCGAGATTCGCATTGGCCTCTCGACGCTGTTGGTGCGGCGCGATCTCAGCAACTCGCTGGCGCCGGCGGCGCTGGCCGCCGGCATCTCGCTGCTGGTGGCGGTCGTGGTGGCCATGCTGCTGGCGCAACTGGTGCTGCGGCCGATGCACGTGATTCGCAGCAGCCTGACGCGGCTGGGTCGAGGGGACCTCGGGGCCACGCTCGACTTGAGGGCCGACGAGGAACTGCGTGACCTGGGCGATGTCTTTGACCAGGTCAGCGCGCAGTTGCGCGCCGCCACGCGCGAGGACTTCAACCCGGCGCAGCTGGTGAAGCTGGCGCGTCGCATCCAGATTGCCGGCCGCCAGTTTTCAGGGGTGCCGCACGAGTTGAAGAACCCGCTCAACGCGATGACCATTCACCTGGAGCTGCTCAAGCAGAAGCTGGCAGGCGACCCGGCCGTCTCGCACGTGGAGGTCATCAGGCAGGAAGTCCGCCGCCTCGACGACCGCGTCCAGGGGTTGATGCGGTTCGTGAAGCCGTCGGATGTGACGTTTGCGCCGGTTCCGGTCGCCCCGATGCTCGAGAGCATGCTGGCCGCGGTGCAGCCCGAAGCCGAACGCGCCGGCGTGGCGATGCAGGCGGGCTGCACGGATCCGTCACTTGAGGTCGAAGGCGATGCGGCGCTCCTGCGAGATGCGTTCATGAACCTGGCGCAGAACGCGATTCAGGCGATGCCCAACGGCGGCCGCCTGTCCGTCAGTTGCGCGAGCGTGGCCGACCGAAAGGTCCGCGTGCGCGTCGAAGATACAGGGGTCGGCATTCCGCCCGAGAATCTCGAGCGGATCTTCGAGTTGTATTTCACCACCCGGGAAGGTGGTACCGGGATGGGGCTGGCACTGGTATTCCGGACCATTCAGATTCACGACGGCACCATCGACGTCGAATCCACGGTTGGCGGCGGGACGTCATTCGTCGTGGTCTTGCCCAAGGCCCAGGGCATACAATCGTGACGATGAGAGGGGGACGTCTTGTGGCGCTGGTGCTGCTGACGGCGTCGCTTGGTGCGTGCGCCGCCAAGGCACAGGTGCGCACCGAGGTCGAGGTGCCACTCCTCGACCCGCCGCCGCCGCCACCTCGAGTCGTCACCATCTACCAGGAGGCGCCGCCGCTGGTGCCAGCGCCGCCAGTGGTCGAAGCCGTTCCCGCGCGTCCCGCAGGGCGACCCGCGCGTCCCGATGCAAAGCCCGAGGCGCCGGCGCCCGTCGAACCAGTGCCGGAAGCTCCCAGGCCCTCACCGCCGTCGCTCACGCTCACGCCGTCTCCTGGTGCCGAGGCGCAGACCGTGGTGGCGATTCGCGAGTTGATGGCCAGGGCGACGCGTGACCTGTCGCGAGTCAACGCCGCGTCATTGAATGCCGACGGCCGCGTCCAGGCCGAGGCGGCCCGCCGCTTCCTGCAGCAAGCCAACGAGGCGCTCAAGGGGCGCAACGTCGTGTTTGCCGGCAAGCTCGCCGATAAAGCCGCCACCATCGCCGCTCTGCTCGTTCGCTAGCCGGCGGCGACGAGCGCCGCCGTGCGGGCAGTTAATTTCTGGTTGTCGCGACTGCACACGCCTGCACCGTGACGATTGTTTACGTTGCCGAAAAACTTTCGTTAAGCGAAAATATAACGAATCAAAGCATTACGGCCAAAATCCGCGAGATATTGCGGACGCCCTAAAAGAAAAGCGCAATATGTTGTGCCCAAGGTGCTTGACAACCATTAGTTACAGGCGCATATTTGGCTCCGCGCTCGAAGATGACTTTCAATCGCCAGACACCTCCCGGCGTCAAACGATTGAGGCTGAATCGGAGCCGAGTACGAAACGAAAAGAGCCGATTTAGAGACGTCAGACCGCGCGTAATAAACAACTTTAGAAGTAATTAGTTCAGATAGGGCGTTCGCCCCATAGGGGAGGGGTGTCGCCATTCGGAGGAAGAAGCATGCAGGACGCTTCCCAGAAGGGTTTGTCAGCGGCACCCGCCGGACAGACCGCGAGTTCGTCGTCGGGCAACGCAGAGCCGACGGAGTCAGCAAGAAACCGAAAGTCTCAGGCCTCCACCGGCCTGGAGTTTCCGCGTTTTTTCACGGCTGCCGGTAGTGATCCGTTCGACCTGGTCGAATGGGAGCTGCGCGACGCCATCATCGGCAACGAGAAGGGCACCGTTGTTTTCGAACAGCGGGGCGTCGAGATGCCGAAGTCGTGGTCGCAGCAGGCCACCAACATCGTGGTCTCAAAATATTTCCGGGGGCACGTCGGCTCGCCCGAGCGTGAACAGTCGGTCAAGCAACTGATTGGCCGCGTCGTCGACACCATCACCGGCTGGGCGCGCAAGCAGAAGTATTTCGCGTCCGATGCGGCGCTTCAGGCGTTCAGCGACGACTTGAAGTTCCTGCTGGTGCACCAGAAGGCGGCCTTCAACAGCCCGGTGTGGTTCAACTGCGGGTTCGAAAAGGCGCCGCAGTGTTCGGCGTGCTTCATCAATGCCGTTGACGACACCATGGACTCGATTCTTGGCCTGGCCAAGACCGAGGGCATGCTGTTCAAGTTCGGCTCGGGCACGGGCAGCAACCTCTCGGCGATTCGCTCGTCGAAGGAACTGCTTGCCGGCGGCGGCACGGCCTCGGGGCCGGTGTCGTTCATGAAGGGCTTCGACGCGTTCGCCGGTGTCATCAAGTCGGGCGGCAAGACGCGCCGCGCGGCCAAGATGGTCATTCTCAACGCCGAGCACCCCGACATCGTCGACTTCATCAGCTGCAAGGTTGAGGAAGAGAAGAAGGCGTGGGCGCTGATCGATGCCGGCTACGACGGCTCGTTCACCGGCACCGCCTACGGCTCGGTGTTCTTCCAGAACTCGAACAACTCCGTCCGCGTGACCGACGAGTTCATGCGCGCGGTGCTGGATGATGGCCTGTGGCAGACCAAAGCGGTGACCAGCGGTGAGGTGATGGACACCTACCAGGCGCGCGACCTCATGCGCCTGATCGCCGAAGGCACCTGGGTGTGCGGCGACCCCGGCATGCAGTTCGACACCACCGTCAACGAGTGGCACACCAGCCCGAACACGGCCCGCATCAACGCCAGCAACCCGTGCTCGGAATACATGTTCCTGGACGACTCGGCCTGCAACCTGTCGTCGCTGAACCTGATGACGTTCGTCAAGGACGACGGCGAGTTCGACGTCGAGGCGTATCGCGCGGCGTGCCGCACCATGATCACCGCGCAGGAGATTCTGGTCGACAACTCGAGCTACCCGACTCCGGCGATTGCCAAGAACAGCCATGCCTTCCGTCCGCTCGGCCTCGGCTACGCCAACCTCGGTGCGTTGCTGATGTCGCGCGGCCTGCCCTACGACAGCGATGGCGGCCGCGATTACGCCGGTGCGCTGACCGCGGTGATGACCGGCGAGGCCTACGCCCAGTCGGCGCGCATCGCGCGCGACCACGGCGGTCCGTTCTCGGGCTACGACATTAATCGCGAGCCGTTCCTGCGCGTCATGCGCAAGCATCGCGATGCGATCAAGGACATCAACCAGAAGCACGTGCCCGATGACCTCTATGCCGGCGCCAAGCAGGCGTGGGATGAGGCGGTCGAGCTCGGCGAAGACTTCGGCTACCGCAACGCGCAGGCTACCGTGCTCGCGCCCACCGGCACGATCGGCTTCATGATGGATTGCGACACCACCGGCGTCGAACCTGACATCGCGCTGGTGAAGTACAAGAAGCTGGTTGGCGGCGGCATGATGAAGATCGTCAACCAGACGGTGTCGCCCGCGCTCAGGAAGCTCGGCTACACGGCCGCGCAGATCGACGACATCATCAAGCACATCGACGAGCAGGAAACCATTGAAGGCGCGCCCCACCTGATGGCGCGCGACCTGCCGGTGTTCGACTGCGCCTTCAAGGCGTCGAAGGGCGAACGCTCGATCCACTACATGGGCCACATCAAGATGATGGGTGCCACCCAGCCGTTCATCTCTGGTGCGATCAGCAAGACCGTGAACGTGCCGAAGGATGCCTCGGTCGAGGACATCGAACAGGCCTACCTCGAGTCGTGGCGCCTCGGCGCCAAGGCCGTCTCGATCTACCGTGACGGCTCCAAGCGCACGCAGCCGCTCAATACCTCGAAGGCGGCGATCGATGCCAAGGGCGTCGTCATCAGCCAGCAGACTACCGACGCCGTGAAGGCGGCGGTCGCGGCCGCGCTCGCCCAGCGCGCCCCCGCCCGGCGCAAGTTGCCGGACGAACGCCAGGCGATCACGCACAAGTTCGACATTGCCGGACACGAGGGCTACATCACGGTGGGCCTGTTCGAAGACGGCATGCCGGGAGAAATCTTCCTGGTGATGGCGAAGGAAGGCTCGACCATCTCGGGCTTCGCCGACGCGTTCGCCCAGGCCATCAGCTACGCGCTGCAGTACGGCGTGCCGTTGCAGGCGCTGGTCGACAAGTTCAGCCACGTCCGGTTCGAGCCGTCGGGCATGACCAAGAACGCCGACGTGCGCTTCGCCAAGTCGATCGTCGACTACATCTTCCGTTGGATGGCGTCGAAGTTCCTGTCGGCCGAGGCGCAGTTCAACGCCGGCGTGAACAACCGTGACGAAGCGGTTGGCTACGGAGCGGAACCGGCCGCCGTGCCCGCACCCAAGGTGACCGCGTCGCCCACCGCGAAGGTGAGCACCACGGGTGTGATCGTGCCGCAGACCCACCAGTTCGCGGCCATGCAAAACCAGGAGGACGCGCCACCGTGCACGACCTGCGGGTCGATCATGGTGCGCAGCGGCGCCTGCTACAAGTGCAGCAACTGCGGCACGACCAGCGGCTGCGCGTAGTCAAACCACGAAGGACGCTTGGTAAGAGGCTGAACTAGGGAGGGCCGGGAGCAATCCCGGCCTTTTCTCCTTTAGGAACGTCGTGGGCCTGCTCGAGATACTCGAAAAATACTGGGGCTACAGCTCCTTCCGGCCGCTTCAGCTCGAGGCGATGGAGGCGGTGATGGCCGACCGCGATTCGCTGCTGGTGCTGCCCACCGGTGGCGGCAAGTCGCTGTGCTTCCAGGCGCCGGCGATCGCCCGCGAGGGGCTGGCCATTGTCGTGTCGCCGCTCATTTCGTTGATGAAGGACCAGGTCGACACGCTCGTTGGCAACGGGGTGTCGGCGGCGTACTACAACAGCGGAATGTCGTCAGAGGCGCGGACCGAGGTCACCCGCGGCATTCGCGACGGCCGCTACCGGATGCTCTACGTCGCGCCCGAGCGGCTGGTCGGTGATGGCGGCGACGGCTTCCTCAAGCTGCTCGAATCGAACCCCGTCAGTTTCATCGCCGTCGATGAGGCGCACTGCATCAGCCAGTGGGGCCACGACTTCCGCACTGAGTACCGGCAGCTGGCGCGGCTGCGCGAGCGATGGCCGTCGGTCAGCATGCACGCCTACACCGCGACCGCGACCGCCCGGGTCCGCCGCGACATCATCGACCAGCTCGGCCTGCGCGATGCCGCCGAACTGGTGGGGTCATTCGACCGGCCGAACCTGGTGTATCGCGTCCTGGCCCGGGCGACGCTCAAGGCGCAGATTCTCGACGTGCTCGGCCGCCATCGCGGCCAAGCCGGGATCATCTACTGCACCTCGCGCAAGGAAGTGGACAGCCTGTCGCAATGGCTGAACGACACCGGCTGGCGATCGCGGCCGTATCACGCCGGCCTGCCAGACGACGAGCGCAGCCGCAACCAGGATGCGTTCCTGAACGAAGAAGTGGACCTGGTGGTCGCGACGGTGGCCTTCGGCATGGGCATCGATCGCTCCGATGTGCGTTTTGTGATCCACTCGGGCGCGCCGCAATCGCTCGAGCACTATCAACAGGAATCAGGCCGCGCCGGCCGTGACGGCCTCGAGGCCGAGTGCGTGCTGATCGCGTCGGGCGCCGACTTCCTGAAGTGGCGCGTGATGCTCGAGAAGAACGGCGAGATGTCCGACGCGCGCCGGGCCCTGCTGCGTGACATGGAGCGTTACGCGGCCAGCGTCGGCTGCCGCCACAAGCGGTTGGTCGGCTACTTCGGGGAGCAGTTCACGAAAGATGACTGTGGTGCCTGCGACTACTGCCTGGGCGAGCTGGAAACGATGGCCGATGCCGTCACCATTGCCCGCAAGGTGTTGTCGTGCGTGGCTCGGGTCGGGCAGCGTTTCGGCGCCGCTCACGTCGGCAACGTGCTGCGCGGCAGCGACAGCGAGCAGGTGCGATCGCGCGGCCACCACGAGCTGTCGGTCTTTGGCCTGATGACAGACGCCAGCATCGACGAGCTGCGTGGCTACATCGATCAACTGCTGGCGCACGGGCTGCTGCAACAGGGTGGAGACGAGTATCCGATCCTGCAGCTCACGGCCGAAGGTCTGGCGCTCTTGAAAGATGCCGGCGCGCAACCGGACCTGTCGCTCGCCCGGCAGAAGCGTCCCGAGAAGGGCCGTCTGCCCAAGCGGGCGCGGGTCGAGACTGAAGGGTGGGAAGGCGTCGACCGCGAGCTGTTCGAGCGGCTGCGCGCCATGCGGATGCAGGTGGCGCGCAAGCGCGGCGTGCCGCCCTACGTCATCTTCCACGACACCACCTTGCGCGAGATCGCGCGCACCAAGCCGGAGACGATCGAGGAACTACGTCACGTCAAAGGCGTCGGCGACCGCAAGTCGGCAGACCTCGGCGAGTTGATCCTCTCGATTATTGCCACGCCCTGACGACGAAGCGGCGAGATACAATGCCGCCACCCTTCAATGACGCGTCAGTACTGTCACGTCGGCTCCAGCACCATTGCCTACCTTGATTCGGCTCCGGGTGACAGCACGCTGCGCACCTACGTGTTGCTGCACGCGTTTCCGCTTGGCGCCAACCAGTGGGAGCCACAAATACGGAGCATCCCGGCCGGTTGGCGGCTGATTACGCCGGACTTGCGCGGCTTTGGTGGCTCGACGGAGCTCGATTCGCTCAACGCGCTGGCCATTACCGACTTCGCCGACGACGTCGTGGATTTGCTGAAGGAGTTGTCGGTTGAGCGGGCGGTGATTGGCGGACTGTCGATGGGTGGTTACGCCGCGCTGGCGTTGTTGCAGGGCGCCCCGCAGGTGATCGAGGCGCTCGTGCTCGCCGATACCCGGGCCACGGCGGATTCGCCTGAAGGCCGTGCCAATCGCCGCAACCTGCTCGCGCTGGTTGACCGCGAAGGGCCGTCGGGCGTGGCGCGCGAGATGATGCCCAAGCTGCTCGGCAAGACCACGCGCGAGTCGAATCCCGGCATCGAAGCGCAGGTGCGGCGGCTGATCAAGCAGCAGTCGCCGGTGGCCATTCGCGGCGCCATTCACCGCATGATGCAGCGGCCCGACTCGACCGCGCTGCTGCCGCAGATCACCGTGCCCACCCTCGTGATCGTCGGCGAAGAAGACGAACTGACGCCGCCCGAGGATTCGCGGCGCATGGCCGAGGCGGTGCCGGGCGCGACCCTCGTCACGATCCCCGGTGCGGGCCACCTGTCGAATCTCGAGCAGCCGGATGCATTCAACGCCGCGTTGACCGCGTTCTTGGCTAAGCTCTAAAGACGATGCGAGTGATTGCCATGGCCCTGTTGGTTGCCCTAGTGGCCGGACTGCCGGCTGCGCAGGAACCGGTCGCGGTCACGGTCGACCCTCTGCACAAACCATTTGACGAAATTCTCGACCTCTACGTCCGTGATGGCCTCGTGTATTACTACGCGCTCAAGGTGGAGCGCAGCAAGTTCGATCGCTACGTGCAGGCGGTCAGCGACGTCAGTGCCGACATGCTCGCCAAGTGGCCGCAACCGCGGCGACTGGCGTACTGGATCAACGCCTACAACGCCTTTGTCCTGCGCACCGTGATCGACGGCTACCCGATTCGCGGCAAGGCCCCGGACTACCCGGCGAACAGCATCAGGCAGATTCCCGGTGCCTTCGAGCGGCACACCTTCCGCGTCGGCGGCCGGCAGTTGACGCTCGACGCGATTGAGCGAGACGTGATCGGCGCGTTCGATGACCCGCGCGCGTTGCTCGCGCTCAGCCGCGGGGCCGTCGGCGGTAGCCGCCTCAAGAGCGAAGCGTTCACGTCGGAACGGCTCGACCAGCAATTGACGACGATGACAAGCGAACTGGTGACGCGGCGGGTACTCGTGCAGGTGGATGCCGGCAACAACCGCCTGTCGGTGAACCCGATGTTCTCGTGGCGCGAAGCGCTGTTCACCCGCACCCTCGCCAGTCGCGCGCCGGCCGTCTACGCCTCACGAAGCCCGCTGGAACGAGCCGTACTGGCCTTGATCGAGCCGTTGATTGTGCCGAACGAAGCGGAGTTCTTGCGCACGAACGAGTTCAGCATGGTGTTTCACGCATTCGATTGGAGATTGAACGACTTGACCGGTCGATAGGGTGCGTACGGTGCCATTTGGTGATTTATGGATCTAGGGCTGACAGGAAAGGTGGCGGTCGTGACCGGCGGCAGCCGCGGCATTGGGTTCGCGGCGGCGAAGGCGTTGATCGCGGAGGGCGCGCATGTGGTCGTATGTGCGCGTGGCGCCGAGCAGTTGCGGATGGCCGTTGAGCAGGTGCGCGCGGTGGCGACCAATGGCGCGAAGGCCGCAGGCGTCACCGCCGATGTGTCGACCGAAGCCGGCGTGGCGACGGTGATTGACGCCGCGGTCGCGACGTTCGGCCGTCTTGATGTGCTCGTCAACAACGTCGGCCTGGCGAAGGGCGCGGATCTCGAGAGCACGACCGATGCCGACTGGCAGGACGCGTTCGATCAGACGCTGTTCCCGGCCATTCGCGCGTCACGCCTGGCGGTGCCGCACATGCGCAAGCAAGGCGGTGGCGCGATCGTCACGGTGTCGTCGATTTTCGGCCGAGAGTCGGGCGGCCGCATGACGTATAACGCCGTGAAGGCCGCAGAGATCAGCCTGACCAAGTCGCTTGCGCAACAGCTCGCGAAGGATCAGATCCGCGTCGTCTCGGTGGCGCCTGGGTCGATCCTGTTCGAGGGCGGATCGTGGTGGAAGCGCGTGCAGGCCGATCCCAAGGGGATGGCCGATTTCGTTGCGCGCGAACTGCCGTTTGGCCGCTTCGGCAAGCCCGATGAGATTGGCGCCGCCATCGCATTCCTGGCCTCTCCCAAGGCCAGCTGGGTGAGCGGCACTACCGTAGTTGTGGACGGCTGTCAGTCGCGGATGTTCTAAACCACACGTAATACACCGGGAGCCCCAGCAGCACCACGCCGAAGGTGATCGAGGTCCACACCGGATCGCTGATCAGCGCGTTGACCACCAGATAGACCGCCGCCGCGATGAACACGGCCGGCACGAACGGATATCCCACCACTTTGTAAGGCCGATGCAGGTTCGGCTGCGACTTGCGCAAGGTGTAGATGGCGGCGACGCTCAATGCGTAGAAGGGCCACATCGCCAGCACGAATGTGTCGGTGAGCTGCTCGAACGTCTGCGTCATCACCATGGCCACACCCAGCACCGTCGCCAAGCCAATCGCCACATGCGGGGTCTGCCACTTCGGGTGGACCCTGGCGATCGGCTCGAACAGCATCTTGTCGTCGGCCATGGCAAAGAAGATGCGCGGCGAGGCGAGCATGCTGCCCATCAACGATCCAAAGGTGGAAATCATCACGACCACCGCGATGAACGAGACGCCGGCCTGCCCGAACAGCGCGCCCATGGTGTCGGCGGCAATCAGGCGCGAGCTGGCCATCGTCTCGATCGGGCTCACATACAGGTAGGCCGCGTTCGCCAGCACGTAGATGGCGATGATCATCACCGTGCCGATGATGATCGCGCGCGGCAGGTTGCGCTGCGGGTCCTTGACCTCGCCGCTGGCAAAGGTCAGATCCGCAAACCCGTCGTAGGCCCACATCACCGAAATCAACGCCAGGCCGAAGACGCCGGCGTCGACGGTGGCACCGTTCGACGCCAGGTGGCTAATCGACGCGCCGGCGTTGCCGCCCAGCAGAAAGGCAGCGCCGACCAGCAAGGCGAGCGCGCCGAACTTGGTCACGGTCGAGATACCCGCGAACAGCGCACCCAACTGAACGCCGACGATGTTCGTCACCCCGGCGAAGATGATCGCCGCGGCCGCGAGGTAGTCAGCCCAGGCCGGATGAGCAATGGGATCGAGTCCGAACACCCGCATGAAGTACTCGCCGAATACCGACGAGATGCCGCCGAGCGCTGCGGCGCGAATCAGCACCAGTTGCGCCCAGCCGTAGAGAAAGGCGTAGGGCCGGCCCCAGCCCTCGCGCAGGTAGACATACATGCCGCCCGTTTCGGGCATGGCCGCCGACAGCTCCGCGAAGGCCAGTGCCCCGCACAGCACGATTATGCCGCCGAGCACCCACACGCCCATCATCAGGACGGGATCGGGCACCCGCGTGGCTATGCCGGCCGGGGTGCGGAAAATACCGCCGCCAATGGTGATGCCGATGACGAGGCCGATCGAGCTCATGAGGCCAAGGCGGCGAACGAGAGTAGCCATGCTGGGGGAAACTATAATGGCAAACATGGTGTGACCGACCTCGATTCTGCTGTTCGCGCTGCTGGTGGCCGTTCCGGCGTGGGCTCAGGAACCGGGCGGCTACACGCAGATCTTCAGCGGTCCCCATGCCGACCGCGATTTTCCCGTCGTCACCGCCCGCAAGGGCGCGCAGTGGAACTCGGTGCTGGTGAAAGTGATAGCGCAGGACATCTCCGCGAGCGCGCAGGCGATGTCCGACGCCATCGCGAAGAGCGGCACGTCGGACGTCTATGGCATTACCTTCGCGACGGGCCAGGCCGCGATCACGCCGGCATCCGGTGCCGTGTTGAACGACGTGCTGGCGGTATAGACGGCCAACACGGAGTGGAAACTGCGTATCGAAGTCCACACCGACAACGTGGGCGACAAGGCTGCCAACCTGAAGCTCGCCACTGCGCGCGCCGCGGCGGTAGCGGCGTGGCTGACGGGGAAGGGCATCGAAGACGGCCGCGCCCGCAATCGCCGCGTGGTCCTGATCAAGACGTAGCATCCGCCTTTGGGCGGACAGGCTGACTTTTGTTGTTTGTTCGCCCTTTCGTCCAATGATCGTGTAGCATTGCACATGATTACCTATGGCGTCAGACAAAGCGACGCTGCCCGCACGGCGCTCGCTCGAACATAAGCAGGTCGCCCTCCAGAGCGCGCTCCACGTTCTGGCTTCGGGCACGGAGCTCGACCGCGCGGACACCCCAGACGAAGTCGTGACCGCGGTCCGGCGGCTGCCTGCGGTCGAGGCGGCGTATGCGCCATTTCCCGCCGGCATCGACCCGCGCCTGCGCGCCGCGTTCGAAGCGCGTGGTGTGCAGCAGCTCTACACGCACCAGGCCGAGGCGTTCGACCTGGTGACGCAAGGCCGGCACGTCGTGGTCACCACGCCCACGGCATCGGGCAAGACGCTCTGCTACAACCTGCCCGTTCTCGATCGCATCCTGAAGAACCCGGCGACCCGCGCGTTGTATCTGTTCCCGACCAAGGCGCTGGCGCAGGATCAGATGGCGGAGCTGCACGAGCTAGTCGGCGCGATCAGCAAAGTGGCCGGTGACGAGAATGAGATCGGCGTCCACACTTACGACGGTGATACGCCGCAGGATGCGCGCCGTACCATCCGCACCAAGGCCCACATCGTTTTGAGCAATCCCGACATGGTGCACTCCGGGATCCTGCCGCATCATCCGCGTTGGGCCAAGCTGTTCGAGAACCTCCAGTTCATCATCATCGACGAGCTGCATGCCTACCGTGGCGTCTTCGGCAGCCACCTGGCCAACGTCCTGCGGCGGCTGCAGCGCATTTGCCGGCACTACGGCTCGAATCCGCAGTTCATCTGCTCGTCGGCGACCATCGCCAATCCGTCGGAACTGGCGGCAGGGCTGGCGGAGCGGCCGTTCTCGCTCGTGAGCAAGAGCGGCGCGCCGAGAGGCGAGAAGTTCTTCGTGTTCGTCAATCCGCCGGTGGTCAATCGCGAGTTGGGCATTCGCAAGTCGTACGTCGCAGAATCGCGGCGCGTCGCCGGCGAGTTCCTGCGCCGCAATCTCCAGGTGATCGTGTTCGCGCAGAGCCGGACGACCACCGAGATCCTGACGACCTACCTGAAAGAAGACTTCGAAGACGTGCCGGGCATGCCCGAACGCATTCGCGGCTACCGCGGTGGCTACCTGCCGCTGCGTCGCCGTGAGATCGAGAAGGGCTTGCGCGCCGGTGAGGTGCGCGGCGTGGTTTCGACCAACGCACTTGAGCTTGGCATCGACATCGGCGCCCTCGACGTGTGCGTGATGGCCGGCTATCCGGGCACGATCGCCTCCACCTGGCAGCGCGCCGGCCGCGCCGGCCGGCGGACCGGTCAGTCGGCGGCCGTGATGGTGTCGTCGAGCGCGCCGATTGATCAGTTTGTCGTGCGGCATCCCTCGTATTTCTTCGATGCCTCGCCGGAACACGCGCTGGTCAATCCCGACAACCTGCACATCCTCGTGGACCACGTGAAGTGTGCGGCCTTCGAGTTGCCATTCACCACCGAAGAGACCTACGGCCAGGTGAACGTGCAAGAGGTGCTGGGCGTGTTGCAGGAGTCGGGCCTGGTGCATCGGTCTGGCCACGAGGATGAAGCGGGGCAGTGGCACTGGACGAGCGAATCGTACCCGGCCAACGCCGTGAGCCTGCGGTCTATTTCCTCCGACAACTTCGTGATTACCGACCACACCAGCGGCGCCAAGGTGATTGGCGAAACCGACTTCACGAGCGCGCTCTCGACGTTGCACCCCAAGGCCATCTACATGGTCGAAGGCAAGATCTTCCAGGTCGAAGAGCTCGACTTCGTGGGCCGCAAGGCGCACGTGAAGGAAGTGGACTGCGACTACTACACCACGGCCATCACTTACACCAAGGTGACGATCCTGGGTCGCTTTGCGGCCGACTCGCCGAGCGTGGCGCTTCACGGCGAGGTGCACGTGGTGTCGCGCGTGGTCGGCTTCAAGAAGATCAAGTTCCACACCAACGAGAACGTCGGTTCGGGTGAACTTGATCTGCCTGAGCAGCAGATGCACACCACCTCGTACTGGCTCGAGATCCCGCTGGCGATGATGAACATGCTGCCGTACGCCACCGACGATCGCCGCGACGGCGTCGTCGGGCTGGCGTTTGCCATGAAGCAGGTGGCGCAGCTGCTGTTAATGTGCGACGCGCGCGACGTCGGACTGTCGGTGAACGCTGGAGAAACTGACGGAGACGACACGCCGCGCATCTTCATTTACGACGCCTATCCCGGCGGCATCGGCTTTAGCGCGCCCCTGTGGGGAATGCAGCGGGAGCTGCTGTCGAAGGCGAGCGCCCTGATCGCGGGTTGTGACTGCGAGACCGGCTGCCCGACATGCGTGGGCCCCGTGGGCGAGACCGGACCGCTGGCCAAGACGGTGGCACTCAGGCTGCTGGAGCACCTGTTAACTGGCGCGGCCGAGTTGCCGCCGCCGGCCATTTCGTCCCCAGAAGACCTGGTACCCTTCTAGCCATGTCGACGCTCGACCGGCTGCGCGGCATCGTCCAGGGCACCAAGCCTTCGGCAGTTCCCATAGCGACTTCCTCACAACCCGACATCGCCAGCGCCGCCTCAACGCTCGGCGGCTCGGTCCGCGAACGTGCCGAAGGCGGTGTGATCGTGGTCGACCGCGAATATCGCGCTGACGATCTGCATGGCTGCTGTCGCATCGGCGACATCATCGAGACGCTGAACGAAGAGCGGGACGCGTTGGCGGCCATCGCCCGTGCTTGGCCCACCAAGGCCCTTTCTTCACCTTTGCTGTTTCTCGACCTGGAAACCACGGGCCTCTTCACCGGCGCTGGCACGCAGGCCTTCCTGGTTGGGTGCGCGGTGATCGATGGCGACGCCATCTGCGTTCGTCAGTTCCTGATGCCTGGCTTCGAGCACGAGCGCGCGGTGCTCGCGGAACTGGCGGCGTTTGCCGCGAGGCATGGGGCGCTTGTGACCTATAACGGCAAGACCTTCGACGTGCCGTTGATCGAAACGCGATTCCTGTTTCACCGCCTGCCATTCCCGCTGGCCGAGACGCCGCACCTTGACATGCTGCACCCCGCGCGGCGATTGTGGCGCGGCCGGCCGGCCACCGCCGGACCGGATCCTGATGAGAGCAGTTGCTCGCTGTCGGTGCTCGAGAAGCACCTGGCGGGCCTGCATCGCGTGGGCGACGTGCCCGGCTTCGAGATACCGTCGCGGTATTTCCAGTTTGTCCGCGACGGCGATGCCCGCCCGTTGGAAGCCGTGCTCGAGCACAACCGCCTGGACCTGGTCTCGCTGGCCGCCGTCATGGCGCGGGCGCTGACCCTGGTCAGCCGCGGACCGCTCGAATCGTCCAACCCACACGAGTGCTTAGGCTTGGCGCGGCTCTACGAGCGAGCCGGCTCGCACGACAACGCGGAAGGCGCGCTGCTGCGCTGCATCGACCTGGCGAAGAGAATCGGCTCCGAGCCCGACGTGCACGCCGATGCCTTGCGCCGGCTGGCGTGGATCCGCCGGCGAGCCGGCCGCGTGCACGAAGCCGCGGAGGCCTGGCGTGAGTTGGCGATACTGCCGCGATGCGCCGGGTCACTGAGGCGCGAAGCCAAGGAAGCGCTGGCGATTTATCACGAGCATCGCTCGCGCGACCTCGGCGAGGCGCGTTCGCTGGTTCTTGATGTGCTGAAGGACGATCTCGAGGGCAACCGCAAAGCCGCTGCCGAGCATCGGCTGCAGCGGCTCGACCGCAAGTTGGCCGTACGCGAACAGGGCGGCCTGGTGGCCGCCCTGGACGACACATTGGGTTCCGGCCTGACTTAGCTGGGCTTCTTGGCCGTCTTGGCCTTGGTGGCCTTCACCGCGGTGGCCGCGGTCTTGGCCTTCTCGACCGTCTGCGCGCCGAACTTCTTGGTGAAGCGCGTGATGCGGCCTTCGGTATCGAGCAGCTTCTGGCGGCCGGTGAAGAAGGGATGGCAGCTCGAGCAGACATCCAGGTGGAGGTCCTTGCTCGTCGACTTGGTCATCCACTTCGCGCCACAGGCGCAGTGGGCTTCGACTTCAAGGTATTCGGGGTGAATATTCGGCTTCATGGTCAGCGTCCTTCTGCTGGATCCGGAGCGGTAGGCTCACTTTCCAGCGCGCTTACGAAACTCCCATTCTAGCACGCGGCCCAGCACCCCAGGAACCCCAGGGCCCTTAGTATTTTGGTATTTGCTGGGTAAAACAGTGAATCGCGCCCAAGCCCCAAATCAGGGCGCGGCAGTCCACGCCAATGACCTCGCGCTTCGGGAGGTGACGCTGCAGAACGGCCATGGCCTGGCGATCCCGGGAGGGCTGGCCGAAGGTGGGGACCAGCAGCGCGCCGTTCACGAAGTAGAAGTTCAGATAGGTCGCCGGCAGGCGCTGGCCGTCGTACCAGACCGGCTTGGGCATGGGCAACTCGAGGATGTCGAACGGCCGCCCGTCCTGGTCGCGGGCCCTGTCGAGCGCGCGGCGCGCGCGCTGCAGGATGGCTTGGTTCTGGTCGCGCCGATTGTCCTCGATGCCAATCGCAATGGTCCGCTCGTCCACGAACCGCGCCAGGTCGTCGATGTGGCCGTCGGTATCGTCGCCTGCAATGCCATTACCGAGCCACACGACGTGCTGCTGCCCGTAGTAGTCGCGCAGGTACTGCTCGACACGTGACTTCAGCGCAGCCTGCCCACCGTAGCCTTGGCGAAGGTGGCGGTTCCGGTTCTTGTTCAGGAGGCACGACGTCGTGGTCAGCACGGTGCCGGCGCCATTGAAGTCGACCGCGCCGCCTTCCATCACGATGCCGGGATAGAACACGGGCAGGCCGAGTTCCTCCGCAATCCGCGTCGGCACGGCATCGTCCGCATCGTACGGCGGATACTTGCCGCCCCACGCGTTGAAGTCCCAATCGACGATGGCGGCTTCGGTCTTACCGCGCCGCGAGCGCAGGACAAAGGCCGGACCATGGTCACGGGCCCAGCATTCGTTGGTCTTGATGTGATGGAAGTGCACCCGCCGCAGCGGCACCTTGCGCGATCGCAGGAACTCGCGCACCAGCCGCTCGTAGTTGCCGTTAGGCACGTTGAGGTGCACCTCTTCGCGCGTCACCAGGACGCGGATGAGGCCAGCGATGTCTTCGATGGCTTCGTGATGCCGGTCGGGGAACGAGATTCCCTCGGGACGGGGCCAGGAGATCAATGTGCCGCGGTGGGGGTGCCATTCCGGCGGGAACGAAAAGCCGTGATCCGCCGGCGTGCCCTTGAGCGTGCGAGCCCTGGCCATCAATCCGAGAAGCGCTTAGTGAGATCGCCGTAGGCGTCGATGCGGCGATCGCGCAGGAACGGCCAGTGGGTACGGCTGAACTCGACATTGGCGAGGTCGCACGGCACCACCATCACGGCTTCTTTGTTGATCGGCGCCCGCTCGACCACCTGGCCATTGGGCGAGGCGACAAACGACTGGCCCCAGAACACCAGTCCGTCCTTGTCGACGGGCTTGCCGGACTCGCTCGTGATGAATTCGTGGCCGATGCGGTTGGGCACGCAGACGTAGCAGCCGTTGGCCACGGCGTGGCTGCGTTGAATCAGCTCCCACGAGTCGTGCTGCGCCGCGCCGTAGTGCTTCTTCTCAGACGGGTGCCAACCGATCGCGGTGGGATAGAACAGGATCTCGGCGCCTTGCATGGCGGTGAGCCGAGCGCCCTCCGGGAACCACTGATCCCAGCAGATCAACACGCCGATGGTGGCCATCTTGGTCTTCCAGGCCTTGAAGCCGGTGTCGCCGGGCGTGAAGTAGAACTTCTCGTAGAACAGCGGATCGTCCGGGATGTGCATCTTGCGATACACCCCCATCAGCGAGCCGTCGGCGTCGATGACGGCGGCGGTGTTGTGATACACGCCGGCGGCGCGCTTCTCGAACAGCGACGCGACGATCACCGCGCGATACTTCTTGGCGAGCTTGCAGAACGCGTCGGTGGACGGACCGGGGATGCTCTCGGCCAGCGCGAAAAAACGATGCTCTTCGCTCTGGCAGAAATACTGCGACCGAAACAGCTCCTGCGTGCAGACGATCTTGGCGCCCTTCTTCAGGGCACGCTCGAGCAGCGCCAACTGCTTCGCGAGGTTCTTCCTGGGGTCTTCGCCGCACGCCATCTGCGTGAGGCCCACCTTCACCGTGGTCGACGCGGCCATCTCGGTATCTTACTTCCCCTGTTGCATCGCCGACAGGAACTCGGCGTTGGTCTTGGTCTTGCTCATCTTCGAGAGCAGCAGTTCCATGGCCTCGACCGCCGATAGCGGCGTCAGCACGCGCCGCAGCACGTAGACGCGGGCGAGGTCTTCCTTCGACAGGAGCAGTTCTTCCTTGCGGGTGCCGCTCTTCTGGATGTCGATGGTGGGGAAGACGCGGCGGTCGGCGAGCTTGCGGTCCAGGTGCACTTCCATGTTGCCGGTGCCCTTGAATTCTTCGAAGATCACTTCGTCCATGCGCGAGCCGGTGTCGACGAGCGCGGTGGCGACGATGGTCAGCGAGCCGCCCTGTTCGATGTTGCGCGCGGCGCCGAAGAACCGCTTGGGCCGTTGCAGGGCGTTACTGTCGACGCCGCCCGACAGCACCTTGCCCGAGGTCGGGACAATGGTGTTGTAGGCGCGGGCAAGACGCGTGATCGAGTCGAGCAGAATGACGACGTCCTTCTTGTGCTCGACCAGGCGCTTGGCTTTTTCAATCACCATTTCGGCGACCTGCACGTGGCGCTGGGCCGGTTCGTCGAACGTCGACGACACCACTTCGCCCTTCACCGAGCGCTGCATGTCGGTCACTTCCTCGGGCCGCTCGTCGATCAGCAGCACGATCAGGTAGACCTCGGGGTGATTGGTCGTGATGGCGTTGGCAATCGACTGCAGCAGCATGGTCTTGCCGGTGCGGGGCGGCGCCACGATCAGGCCGCGCTGGCCCTTGCCGAGCGGCGTCATCAGGTCCATTACCCGGGTCGACAGGTTTTCGGGGTCGGCCTCGAGGTGGATGTGCTCCTGCGGATAGAGCGGCGTCAGGTTCTCGAAGAACACGCGCTCCTTGCCGCGGGCGGGCGGCTCGAAGTTGATGGCCTCGACCTTAATCAGCGCGAAGTAGCGTTCGCCTTCCTTGGGCGAGCGAATCTGCCCCGAGATGGTGTCGCCGGTGTGCAGGTCGAACTTGCGAATCTGTGAGGGCGAGACGTAGATGTCGTCGGGGCCGGCCAGGTAGTTGTAGTCGGGCGCGCGCAGGAACCCGAAGCCGTCGGGGAGCACTTCGAGCACGCCCTCCGAGAAGATCAACCCGGCCTTCTCGGCGCGGGCGCGGAGGATCTCGAAGATCAGCTCCTGCTTGCGCATGCCGGTGGCGTTGGGAATGTCGAGGTCCCTCGCGATCTTGGTGAGCGCCGTGACGCTCATGTCCTTGAGGGTCGACAGGTCCAGCGTCGTCGGTTCGTGGGGCCCGCCTTCGCGGCCGGCGGGGGCTTCCACCTTCGCGGAAGCTACGGCGGACGAGCCTGAGGCTACCGCGGTGTTGTTGTCAGCGTTGCGATCTTCGTCCACAGTGCGTCCAATCCTTCACCGGTTTCCGCCGAGACGGGCGTGACCGGCATTGAGTAAAGCCGTTCCAGTTCCGAGAGATGACGATGCCGCTCGGCACGCGTCAGTTTGTCCACCTTGGTGGCCACCACATGGCGTTCAATCCCCATGCGGCTCAACCACGTCCAGGTAATGCGATCGGCGTCGAGTCCCGGGTGGCGGCTGTCCACCAGCGACAGCACCCCGCAAAATCTTGGTGCCTTCCGTCCAGAAGCGGCCGCGTCGGGATCCTCTTCGGCATGCCGGCTGCTGAAATACTCAGCCGCGAGCGCGTCGAATTCCTGGCGGCTCTTCTCGCCCCCGCGTGCGTAACCGTAGCCGGGGAGGTCCACCAGGTAAAACGGCGGTCTGCTCTCGACATTGACCCGGTAAAAGTTCGCCAGGCGCGTTTTGCCGGGAGCGGCGCTCGTCCGGGCGAGTTTCTGCCGGACGAGAGCATTGATCAGGGTCGACTTGCCAACGTTCGAGCGGCCCACCATGGCCAACTCTGGCACGCCGTCGGTCGGGAACCCAGCGGCTCCCGCCGCGCTCGTGACGAACTCTGAAAATACCTTCAAAGACTAGTGCGTAATGGCTTCAGCCGATTCGTCGATGTCGGCATCGGGCGTCGGCGTCAGCGGCGTCAACGGGCCATCGAGCGCGACCTTGAGCACTTCATCCATGTGGCTGACCATGTGGATACTGAGCAGGTCGAGCACGTTCTTCGGAATGTCGGCCAGGTCCTTCTCGTTGTCTTTTGGCACGAGAATGGTCTTCACGCCGGCGCGATGTGCGGCCAGCATTTTTTCCTTGAGGCCGCCGATCGGCAGCACCTTGCCACGCAGGGTGATTTCGCCGGTCATGGCGACATCGCGGCGCGTGGGAATGCGGGCGAGCGCCGAGATCAGGGCCGTCGCGAGCGTGATGCCGGCGGACGGGCCGTCCTTCGGAATGGCGCCTTCGGGGATGTGCACGTGCACGTCGACCTTGCGGTTGAAGTCTTTCGGGATGCCGAAGGCCTCGGCGCGCGAGCGCACGTAGCTCATCGCGGCCTGCGCCGATTCCTGCATCACGTCGCCGAGTTTGCCGGTGAGGATCAGGCGGCCGCGGCCCGGCATTAAGGTGCACTCGGTGACCAGGATCTCGCCGCCGACTTCGGTCCACGCCAGGCCGGTGGCGACGCCGATTTCGTTGCTCTCCTCAGCCATGCTCGGGCGGTAGCGCGGCACACCGAGGTACTCGGTGACTTTCTCGGCGGTGATGAGCTCTGACGTGCTCGGACCCTCAACCACCACCTTGCGCGCGAGCTTGCGGCAAATGGTGTTGATCTCGCGTTCGAGGTTGCGGACGCCCGCCTCACGGGTGTAGCGCTGGATCACGTTGGTGAGCGCCTCGTCTGCGAAGGTGATGTTCTTCTCGGTGAGGCCCGTGCCTTCGACCGCCTTGCTGACCAGGAAGCGCTTGGCGATCTCGGTTTTTTCCTGCTCGGTATAGCCGGCCAGTTGCAGCACTTCCATGCGGTCGCGCAGCGCCTGCGGAATAGTGTGCAGCACGTTGGCGGTGCAGATGAACATCACGTGCGACAGGTCGTACTCGACGTCGAGGTAGTGATCGGCGAAGGTGTTGTTCTGCTCGGGGTCGAGCACTTCGAGCAGCGCCGCCGAGGGATCGCCGCGGAAGTCCATCGACATCTTGTCGATTTCGTCGAGCAGGAACACCGGGTTCATCGTCGTGGCCTTCTTCATCATCTGGATGATCTGGCCGGGGAACGCGCCGATGTAGGTGCGGCGATGGCCGCGAACTTCCGCTTCGTCACGGACGCCGCCGAGCGACAGGCGCACGAACTTGCGGTTCATGGCGCGCGCAATCGACTTGGCGAGCGAGGTCTTGCCGACGCCCGGGGGGCCGACAAACGTCAGGATCGTCGCCTTGGGCTTTTTCACCAGGGCGCGGACGGCGAGGAACTCGAGAATGCGGTCCTTGATCTTGTCGAGGCCGTAGTGGTCTTCGTTCAGCACCACTTCCGCGTTCTTGAGGTCGCGGTTCTCCTTGGTCTTCTTGTGCCACGGCACCGCGATCAGCCAGTCAAGGTAGTTGCGCGAGACGGTCGCCTCGGCCGACATCGGCGGCATCGCTTCCAGGCGCTTCAGTTCCTGGACTGCCTTCTCTGCGACGTCCTTGGGCATCCGCGCCTGTTCGATCTTCTTCTTCAGATCGTCGGCCTCGTTGCCCTTGTCGTCCTTGCGGCCCAGTTCCTTCTGGATCGCCTTCATCTTCTCGTTGAGGTAGTACTCTTTCTGCGCCTTCTCCATCTGCTTCTTGACACGCGACTGGATGCGGCGGTCAACCTGCAGCTTGTCGACTTCGGCTTCGAGCAGGCCGGCGATGCGATTGAGGCGCTCGAGAGGCGAGACGATCTCGAGGAGGTTCTGTTTTTCGTCGATGCCGACCAGCAGGTGCGCCGAGATGGTGTCAGCCAGCTTGCCCGGGTCGTCCACGCGCACCGCTGCGATCATCGCGTCGTAGTGGAGGTTGTTCGACAGCTTGACGTACTGCTCGAACAGCGTGACCACCTTGGTCATGGTCTGTTCGACGTCGCCGGCCGAATCCTTCTGCCGCTGCAGCACCTTCACAACCACGCGGTAGAAGCCCTTGTCTTCCTTCCACTCGATCACGCGCGCGCGCTCGACGCCCTCGACCAGCACCTTGATGTTGCTGTCGGGCAGCTTCAGGCTCTGCACCACGTTGGCGACGCAGCCCATGGTGAAGATGTCCTCGCCCCTGGGATCGTCGGTCGAGGCGTCGTGCTGCGCCGCCAGGAAGATTCGCTTGTCCTTGCCGAGCGCGTGCTCAAGCGCGCGGATTGACGACGGCCGCCCGATGACGAACGGCATCATCATGTGCGGAAAGACCACGACATCGCGGAGGGGGACGATCGGGAGGGTCTCGTAGACTTCAACCATAAATTTTACAAACGGTCGGCCTGGGAATTGGGATCTGGGGCTTGGGGCCTGAAACGATGCTCAGCTGATGGCTCTCGGCACGTCTCAAGCCTATCCGGCTTTCTCGATCACTTCGAGGCCAGTGTTCTTGCTGAGAACCATCTCGCGCGTAATGACGACTTCACGGGCCTTCTTCTGGCCGGGCATCTGATACATCAATTCGAGCATCAGGTCTTCGATGATCATCCGCAGGCCGCGGGCGCCGATCTTCCGCGCCAGTGCCATCTCGGCGATCGCCTCGAGCGAGTCTTCCGTGAAGCGCAACTTCACGTTCTCATACTCGAACAGCTTTTGGTACTGACGGGTAATGGCGTTGCGCGGCTGGGTCAGGATCTGGACAAGCGCCGGACGGTCGAGTTCGTGCAGCGTGCCCATGACCGGCAGGCGGCCGACGAACTCGGGAATCAGCCCGAACTTGATCAGGTCCTGGGGTTCGGCCTGCTCGAGAATGGCGCCGACGTCGAAATTCTTGTTCGACTTGATCTCGGCCTTGAAGCCCAGGGTCTTCTTGCCGATGCGGCGCTCCACGACCTTGTCGAGGCCGACGAACGCGCCACCGCAGATGAACAGGATGTTGGTGGTGTCGATCTGGAAGAATTCCTGGTGCGGGTGCTTGCGCCCGCCCTGCGGCGGCACGTTGGCCACCGTGCCTTCGAGGATCTTCAGCAGCGCCTGCTGCACGCCTTCGCCCGACACGTCGCGCGTGATCGACGGGTTCTCGTCCTTGCGGCCGACCTTGTCGATCTCGTCGATATAGACAATGCCCTGCTGGCACTTCTCGATGTCGCCGCCGGCGGCCTGCAACAGCTTGAGGATGATGTTCTCGACGTCTTCACCGACGTAACCTGCTTCGGTCAGCGTGGTGGCATCGACGATGGTGAACGGCACCGACAACAGCTTGGCCAGCGTCTGCGCCAGCAGCGTCTTGCCCGAGCCCGTGGGACCGACCAGCAGGATGTTGCTCTTGGTCAGCTCGACGTCGTTGCGGCTGCGCGGCTGCTTCTGGATTTCGAGGCGCTTGTAGTGGTTGTAGACCGCGACCGCGAGCTTCTTCTTGGTCCGTTCCTGGCCGATCACGTACTCGTCGAGGAACTTCTTGATTTCGGGGGGCGCCGGCAGGGACGTGCGGGTCCCGCGGTTATCGAAACGGTTGTCGTCGGCAATGATGTCGTTGCAGACCTCAACGCACTCATCGCAGATGAATACGGTCGGTCCGGCAATCAATTTGCGGACATCGTTCTGGTCTTTGTTGCAGAACGAGCAGCGCAAAATCTCGCCGCCGTCACCGCTCTTTTTTACCATGCCGATAGCACTAGGTTACACCCGTTTCCGAATGACATCGTCAATAATTCCGTACTCTTTACCCTGGTCCGCCGACATGATGTAGTCGCGTTCCGTGTCGTCCTGAATGCGCTTCATGTCCTGGCCGGTGTGCTGGACCAGAATCTCGTTGATCCGCGCACGCATGCGGATGATTTCCTTGGCCGCCAGGTCGATATCGGTGGCCTGGCCGCCCAGGCCCGACATCCACGGCTGGTGGATCAGGATGCGCGAGTTCGGCAGCGAAAAGCGCTTGCCCTTGGTCCCCGCCGTCAGCAGCACCGCCGCAATCGACGCCGCCTGGCCGATGCAGATCGTCTGCACGTCGGGACGGATGAATTGCATGGTGTCGTAAATCGCAAACCCGGCGGTAATCGAACCGCCCGGGCTGTTGAGATACAGCTGGATGTCCTTGTCCGGGTCTTCGGCCTCGAGAAACAGCATCTGCGCAATCGCGAGATTGGCGACGTTGTCATCGATCGGCGTGCCGATGAAGATGATGTTGTCCTTGAGCAGTCGCGAGAAGATGTCGTAGGCGCGCTCGCCACGGTTGGTCTGTTCGACCACCATCGGCACAAGCTGGTTCTGAGGGTAGACGCTCATATTATAGGCTTCTCTACTGTTATCGGCTGAGATGCGGGGAAGTGCAATAGCCAAAGGGCCGGTCACGATTTGGTGATCTTGGCCTTGGAAATGACCAGGGAAACGGCCTTTTCCCGTCGCAATCCCGCCGCCAGGCGGCCCAATTCGCCGTCCTTCTGCAGGCGCGCCTTGATGCTGGGCACGGTGTGGCCGGTCTGCTCCGCGTAGCGTTGCAGTTCGACGTCGATCTCTTCGTCCGTCACCGTGACGTTGTCGCGCTTGGCAATTTCGTCGAGGACAATCGCCGAGGCGACGGCTTCGGTGGCCGGCGCGCGCTGGCCCTCGCGGAACGCGTTCCAGTCGATGTTGGCCTGCCGCGGATCGATCCGCTGATCCATCAAGCGGCGGGCGAAGTCTTCGAGCCGGCGCTCGATCTCGCGTGCGACCAGGGTCTCGGGCACGGCGAAGGGCACGCGCGCGGCGAGTTGCTTCAACAGGTCCTGCCGCAGTTGCCGTTCGGCGGCGTGCATGGCCTCGTGTTCCAGGTCTTGGCGGACGCGCGTGCGTAGCGCCTCGAGCGAGTCGAACTCGCCAAGGTCCTTCGCCAGCTCGTCGTCCAGCGGCGGCACGACGCGCTTCTTGATCTCCTTGAGCGTGACCGTGTAATCCACGGTGCCGCTCGCCAGTTCGGCGATGGTGTAGTCGGCGGGGTAGGTGATCGTGAAGCTCTTGGTCGCAGCCGGCGCCAGGCCCAGCATCTCGGCGTCGAAGCCCGGTGGGTTCGAGGGGGCACCCAGTTCGATTGAGACCTGATCGTGCTTTTCGGTCTCGCCCTTCTTGCCGTCCTTGTCGGTGCCCTGGCGTTCGAGGCTGATTACCACGGTGTGGCCCGCATCCACGAGGCCCGTCTCGACCGCTTCGAAGCGCGCGGCGCGTTCGCGTAGCCGTTCGAGTGACTGGTTCACGACTTCGGCGGCAATCGTCGCCGCCGGCTGCGTGGCTTCGATTGTAGCGAGGTCGCCCGGGTCGAATGACGGGACGACGTCGAACGAGGCCGTGAACGTGAGCGGCTTGCCTGCTTCGAGCACCAGGTCCTTGATATCGGGCGTGGCAATGGGCTCGACGCCGCGCTCGGTGAGGGCATCGCCGACGGCGCGGCTGATCAGGGACTCGGCCACGTCCTGCATGATCTCGCCCTTGAAGCGCTGGCGGACCACCGTGACGGGCACCTTGCCGGGACGGAAGCCCGGGATCTTCGCGGCGCGGCCAATCCTGGCGGCGGCGCGGCCGATCGCCTCGTCAACCACGGTGCTCGGGACCTCCACCGTGAGATCACGGCGCGTTTCGTTCACGTCGACGATTTCTGATTTCATGGATCTTTAAAGGGATGTGCGAAAGAAGGGACTCGAACCCTTACAGCCTTTCGGCCACCGGCTCCTAAGGCCGGCGCGTCTGCCAATTCCGCCACTTTCGCGCGCGGAGCCTTTCAAGAGTAGCACGGACCGGCGATCATTTGCCGCGGAGCCTGGGCTTCTTGGCCGGACGGACCAGGGTATTGCGCCCGCCGAGGTCGGTCGCCAGTTGAGCAAGGTCGAGGCGGAGCGACCGCTCCAGGCGGCCGCGCTTGCGGCCGACGACGTACCGGTCGTGCGACACCTCGTTCCGCAAGCACGCGTGCTCGTCGAACGGCGCCTCAATATCGAGGCGGGTCTCGAAAGTCCTGCCGATTCAGGTTGCGGTCGTAATCCCACCCTACCGACTGGGAGCCAGGCGACTCCTCCGGCCGGGTCCGCGTGGTGCCGTGTTCGAAGCACTCGCACGAGACTGCCAGGTCGACGGTAGCGAAGGTGTTGGCCGGATGTTCGAGACCACCAGTTCCTCGACGGGGCCGCGCCGGTCTGCCTTTGAGTTGACGGCGCGCCGGGCGGGGAAGCGCCACGTGCGCAAGCCCGCGGCGCCGACGGCAGCATTGCCTTCGTACAGCCGTGTGACGGCGGGCGCCGTGGAGTTGCTGAGCAGCACCTTGACGCCGCGCGTGGCGAGCGCGATCAGCACCTGTTGCAACCGTTGCTGATCGGCGTCGCCAAACCCGCGGCCGGTATAGCCTCGGAAGTTGGCGGTGGCGCTCAACGGTGCGTACGGGGGATCGAAGTAGACGAAGTCGTCGGCCAGGGCCTCGTCCAGCACCCGCTGGAATCCTGCGACTTGCACCCGTACGTCAGGTAAGGTGAAGGTGCGCGAGGCCAGCTCGAGCAGCAGCCGATCAACAATGCGCGGGCGGTCGTAGCGGCCCGGCGGCACGTTGTACTCGCCGGTCGAGTTGAGCCGGAAGAGCCCGTTGTAGCCGGTGCGATTCAGGTAGATCAGCATCGCCGCCAGTTCGGCGGGGTAGGTGGTGATGTCGCTACCGGCGTCGCGCCACACCGCGCGCGCCGGGTTGAACCGGGAGTCGCGCACCTGCAGGTAGTGGTCGCGCCCACCCTGGCCGTGTCCTGCCGCCAAACTGTCGAGCGCGGCGAGGACCGCGTCGAGCGAGTCGCCGACGCGGGCATAGCAGCCAATCAGGTCGGCGTTGTCGTCACTGAGGGTGACGGCGTGGCCGTCGAGCAGACCCTGGCCGAGCAGATCGAAGAACACCGCGCCGCTGCCGAGAAACGGCTCGAAGTAGGCGCCGTGGGTGTTTGGGTAAAAGCGCCGCAGCACCGGCAGCAACTGCCGTTTGCCACCGACCCATTTGAGAAACGGGCGCAAGCCCCGGCGTTCCACCACGACATCTTAGCGTCAGCACGACCACCAGCACGCCACTAGTCACTGGGGATCGAGACAACGACCGGGCGTCGCAGGCATCCGGCTGCCGGGTCAATCGGATAGAATCCGGCCTCTTGGCATTGTCGAGACCGAGGTTCCATCGTTTGTGACGCGTAGCGACTCAGGCCATCGAGCAGCGTCCGGCGCTGGTGGTGTGGCTGCTCGCGGCTCTGGCGACGGTTCATCTCCTGCCGATTACCATCTCGCCAACGAGGCTAGGTATTCGCCCATGCCAAACACTATAGTTACCTTCTGTCTATCGGACGCTGGAGGCGGTGCCCGGGTCGTATGACACTAAGGTCGTCATTGTCCACCCGTGCACTGGGAAACCTATTTTGTGGTCATGGCACTGTTTTGATGTCAATCAGCGGTCCGAATCGCCCCGGACCGGTGAGTTGTGCCCCGACGATGGTGGCGTAAACAGCCACTGAAAGGATCGCGTAAGCCAATCATGTATCTCGCATTACGGCAGTCAGTTCTGCGCCGCGCCGGCCTGGCGGCGGCGCTCGTGGCGGGCGCGATTACGGTGACCGGCGCCGCTGACTGGCCCGAATGGCGAGGGCCGTCGCGTGATGGCCACTCGACCGAGACCAATCTGCCAGGCAAGTGGTCGCCCAAGGGTGAGAACCTCGCGTGGCGCATCCCCATTGGCAGCCGCTCGTCGCCGGTCGTGTTTGGCAATCGCATTTATCTCAATACGCCGACCGGTGATCCGGCGAATACGCAGGAACGGCTGGTGGCGCTTGATGCCGAGACCGGCAAGATCGTGTGGGAGCGGCGCTTCAGCCTGTACTTGAGCGACGTCCCGCAGCACCGGTCGTCGTGGGCCTCGCCCTCGGTCGATCCGGAAACCGGCAACATTTACCTGTTCACGGTCGCCGCGCAGCTGGTGTGCCTCGCGCCGGACGGGAAGGTGCTGTGGAATCGTTCGCTGCCGGATGAGTACGGCGCGGTCACTACGCACGGCGGGCGCACGACGTCGCCGATCATCGAGGGTGACAAGGTCATTCTGAACGCGCTGATTCTGGCCTGGGGCGACCTCAACCGCACTGGCAACCGTTACTTCGCCTTTGACAAGAAGACCGGCCAGACCATCTGGATCGCCTCGCCGCAGACGCGGCACTACGACACCAACTACTCGACGCCGATCGTCGGCACCATCGACGGCACCCGGGCGCTCCTTGTTGGCGGCACCGACGGCGCCTACCATGCGCTGAAGCTCAACACCGGCGAGCGCCTGTGGTCGCTCGACGTCAGCAAGCGCGCCATCCTGAACAGCCCGCTCTTGCGCGACAACGTGGCGTATCTCACGCACGGCGAAGAGAACATGGACACCACCGAGATGGGGATGATCGCGGCGGTCGACGCCACCAGGAGCGGCCTGCTGACCACGGATGCCTTCACGTGGCGCACGCGCGGCTTCCTGCCCACCTTCGCCTCGCCGGTGGCAGACGCCGAGCGGCTCTACACCGTGGACAACAGCGCCATCGTTGGCGCGTTCGACTTGAAGACCGGCGCGAAGCTCTGGGAGAAGACGCTGGGCACGCTCCAGAAGGGCTCGCCGGTGCTGGCCGACGGCAAGCTGTATGTCGGCACCGAGAACGGCAAGTTCTACATCCTGCGTCCGAGCGCGACCGGCGTCGAGGTACTGGACGAGGACGTGCTGGGCACGCCGCAGGCGCCGGAGGTCATTGTCGCGTCGCCGATTATCGCGGACGGCCGGGTCTACGTGACCAGCATGGATGCGCTCTATGCGATCGGCAAGCGCCGGCCGAGTGCCTCAGGTGCAGCTCGTGGGTCGGGTGCCGAACCCGCTGCGCCTGCCGCACCCGCCGTGGTCCAGGTGTTTCCGTATGAATCGCTGCTGACGCCTGGGCAGACCGTGAGCCTGAAGGCACGGCTGTTCGACGCGAAGGGCAACTTCATCCGGGAAGAACCGGCCGCGCAGTGGACCGTCGAGCAACTGACCGGAGCGGTTGACGCGAAGGGGACGTACACCGCGTCGCCGGCCGGCTCCACAGCAGGCGTGGTCAAGGCGACCGTCGGTGCGATTAGCGGCACCGCCCGGGTGCGCGTCATCGAGCCGTTGCCCTGGGCCTGGGATTTTGAGGCGGCCGTCGCTGAGGCGCCGCCCACGTGGTGGACCGGCGCGCCCGGCAAGGTGTTCCAGCGCACGATTGAAGGCGCCGGCAAGGTTCTGATGCGGCCCCGCGACGATACCGTCGGGCGCCGCTCGAAGGTGTTCTTCGGACAGCCGAACCTGTCGGGCTACACGGTTGAGGCCGACGTGCGCGGCCGCGAACAGCGCCGCCAGCGCGGTGATGTCGGCCTGATCAACGAACGTTACGGACTCGTGCTGTTCGGCAACGGCCAGAAGCTCGAGCTGCATCCGTGGCAGGCCGCCGATGAGATGACAGCGCGCGTGCCGTTCATCTGGGACGCCGAGAAGTGGTACCGCATGAAGCTGCGCGTCGATCACCTGGCCGATGGCTCGGCGCGCGTGCGCGGCAAGGTGTGGCCGGCGGCGGAGGCCGAGCCGGCGGCGTGGACGATCGAGAAGATCGACAAGATTCCACACCAGATGGGCAGCCCCGGCATCTATGCCGATGGCATTTCCGACGTCTATTTCGACAACCTCAAGGTCTATAAGAGCCAATGATGAAACGCGCGTCCGTCCTCCTCGCCCTGCTTGTTGCCACCAGCACCGGCCTGTCCGCCGATTGGCCCATGTGGGGCGGTACGCCCAGCCGTAACATGGTGTCGCCCATGACCGGCCTGCCGATCGCGTGGGACCTCAAGACCGGCAAGAACGTGAAGTGGGTCGCCGAACTCGGCTCGCAGTCGTATGGCAACCCGGTGGTCGCCGGCGGGGTCGTGATGGTTGGCACCAACAATGAAGCGCTGCGGGATCCCAAGCAGCCCGGCGATCGCGGCGTGCTGATGGCGTTTCGCGAAGCGACCGGTGAGTTCATGTGGCAGGCGACGTTCGAGAAGCTGTCGTCGGGCCGTGCCAACGACTGGCCATTCCAGGGCATTGCCAGCTCGCCGCTCGTGATTGACGGCATCGCGTACTTCACCTCGAACCGCGGCCAGATTGTCGCGGTTGATCTGCAGGGCTTTCACGACGGCGAGAACGACGGCCCGGTGAAGGACGAGAAGCTGACCGGCAAGAACGACCCCGATATCCTCTGGATCTTCGACATGATCGAGGAGGTCGGCGCGTTCCCGCACAACCTCGCCAACTGCTCACCGGTCGCCGATGGTGACCTGCTCTATTGCAGCACCGGCAACGGCCAGGATGAGAGTCACGTCAACATTCCGTCGCCCAAGGCGCCGTCGCTGGTTGCCGTTAATCGGCTCACCGGCAAGCTGGCGTGGGAAGACAACTCGGTCGGCGAGCGCATTCTGCACGGCCAGTGGTCGACCCCCGCGGCGGGCGACATCGGCGGCGTCCGGCAGGTCGTGCACGCCCAGGGCGATGGCGTAGTGCGCGGTTACGAGGCACAGACCGGTAAGAAGCTATGGGAGTTCGACACCAACCCCAAGGACTCGGTGTGGCCGAAGACCCGCAACGAGGTGATCAGCACGCCCGTGATCTACGAGAACGTCGTCTACATCACCAACGGGCAGGACCCCGAGCATGGCGAGGGCGTCGGCCACGCCTACGCCATCGACGCCACCAAGCGCGGTGACATCACCGAGTCGGGCCGGCTGTGGCACTTCGACAAGATCCGCCGCTCGATCTCAACGGCCGCCATCAAGGACGGCCTGATCTACCTCGCCGACTTCAGCGGCTTCCTACATTGCCTCGACCTGAAGACCGGCAAGCCGTACTGGACCCACGACATGTTCGCGGCCATCTGGGGGTCGCCGATGCTGATTGGCGACAAGGTCTACCTCGGCGACGAAGACGGCGACGTCACGGTCATCGAGCACAGCAAGACGTTCAAGCTGGTGTCGGAGCAGAACATGGGCAGTTCCGTCTACGCCACGGCCGTGCCCGCCAACGGCGCCCTGTTCGTGATGAACCGCAACCAGCTCTACGCGCTAGCCGAGGGCACTCAGCTGAAGAAGTAGAGTCCGGCTTCAGCCGGACCATGCGTCCTTAGACCACCATGAACCGCCGCGACTTTTTCCTCACGTGCGGGGCGCTGGTTGTTGGCCCCCGCACGATGTGGGCTCAGGCGCCCGCCGCATCGCCCGCGGACCGCTGGGTGCAGTTCCGCGGCTCTCCCTCATTAACCGGCGTGTCGTTGACCACCATTGCGCCGGCGCCGAAGTTGGCGTGGGCGTGGGAGGGCGGCGAGGCGTTTGACTCGTCCGCAGCGATTGCCGACGGCGTGGTCTATGTCGGCACGGCCACCGGCGAGCTGGTGGCGATCGGACTGGCCGATGGTCAGCTGCGCTGGCGCTACAAGGCCGGCGAGGCGATTGGCGAGTCATCGCCGACCGTCGCCAATGGCCTGGTCTTCATCGGCGACCTGATCGGCGTGGTCCATGCCGTGCGCATCGCCGACGGCAAGCCGGCCTGGACATTCCAGACCAAGTCCGAGATCAAGTCATCTCCGGTCGTGGTTGGCGATGTGCTGTTGATGGGGTCGTACGACGGCACGCTGTACGGTCTTGATGCCGCCACCGGCAAGCAGGTGTGGGCCTACCCGACTGAGAACTACGTCCATGGCACGCCGTGCGTCGTCAACGGCGTAGCGCACTTCGCCGGCTGCGATGAGATCTTCCATGCCGTGGACGTCAAGACCGGCAAAGAACGCCTCAACACCTCGGCCACGGCGTATACCGGCGCCTCAGTGGCGATGGTCAACGGCGTGGCGTACTTCGGCACCTTTGACAACCAGGTCCTGGCGCTCGACCTCGTCTCGCGCAAGGTACTGTGGCGCTACGAACATCCCGAGCGCAAGTTCCCGTTCTATTCGTCGGCGGCTGTCGTCGACGGCACGGTGGTACTGGGAGGTCGCGATCGCATGGTGCACGCGCTGGATGCGAAGACCGGCAAGGCCCGCTGGACCTACATGACGCGCGCGCGCATCGACTCGTCGCCGGCGATTGCCGGCGGGCGGGCCTACGTGGGTTCGAACGACGGGCGCTTCTATGCGATCGATCTCGCCACTGGCAAGGTGGTGTGGGAACACGATGAAGGTGCGGCGATGAGCGCATCGCCCGCCCTGGCGGCCGGCCGCATCGTGATCGGATCCACCGCCGGCCGGCTGCTGTGCTTTACTTGAATTCGACCGAGATGGTCGGGCCATCGACCTTGATGCCCTTGATGTCTTTCAGGTAGGGCTTGATCGCCGATAGCGACGTGTCGGGGCCGAGCTTGCCCTGCAGCGCCTTCAGCTTCGCTTCGTCGGCCAGCAGTGAATCCATATCCATCTCGAGCAGCGTCAGGCGCGAGCCGGTGACGTACTCGGCGTTGGTCTTGACGATCGAACCCGCCACTTCGAGACCGATGTTGATCTTGAAGCCCGCGAACATGCTCTTGAGCATCCCCATCATCATCGGGTTGGTGAGATCCATGTCGGCCATGGGATTGGCGCCGGGTTCGGCCGTGCTGCCGCCGCCGGGCTGATCGATGAACGCAATCGTCAGCGTCGAGGTGCCGCCCGCGCGGGTCAGCTTGAACTTGACCGGGTCGTCGGGCGAAGGCTCAGACGACATTCGACCGTCGGTGCTGCCGCTCATGCTGGGACCCTGGTTCACCTGAATCTGGTTGATGTCATCGAAGGCGAAGATGGCTTTCGATCCTTCGAAGCCATTAGCGGCCTTGACCGGCTCGGCCGACACCAGTCGCACGCCCTTGCCCATGCGGGTCGCGGTGCGTTCAAGGTCGGCCTGGTTCACCCCGCCGATCGGCTTGTCGGCGCCGGGGGCGAACGATTTGAGTGCGGCCACGTTCATCAACGTGGTTTGCTCCACGGTGCCGCTGCCATCAGCCTGCAGCTTGATGAGCGTGGTGCTGTTGAGGCAGGCCGTCAAGGCAACCGTGGAGACGAGAGCGAGCAGGACTCGTAATGAGCGCATATGGGTTCCTTCCGACCGGGTGCGCCATCATACCCCTCATGATGTAGTGTCCGCCTTTAGGCGGACCGTTGCCGACTTTGGCAAGCTCCGGCTAAAGCCGGAGGCTACACCGCGCCAGCGGAGGCTACACTGATGGGCATGAAAGAAGGAGAGGGCCGGACGGCACTCGTGACCGGCGCCTCGTCCGGGATCGGCAAGGCATTCGCTGAACTCCTGGCGGCCAAGGGTTATGCCGTGGTGCTGACGGCCCGGCGCCGCGACCGGCTCGACGAGTTGGCGGGGCAGTTAGCCGCTCAACACCAAGTGGTCGCGCACGTGATCGTCGCCGACCTCGCCGAACCCGCGGCGTCCGCGCAGATTGCCGAGGCGGTTCGCGCGCAAGGACTCCACATCGATGTCCTCGTCAATAACGCCGGCTACGGCGTGCCCGGCAGTTACGTGAACGTGCCGTGGACCGACCACCAGCGCTTCATCCAGATCATGATGACGGCGGTGTGCGATCTCACGTATCGCTTGTTGCCGCCGATGCTCGAACGCGGATGGGGACGCGTCATCAACATTGCCTCGGTGGCGGGCATGGTGCCGGCGCCGGCCGGTCATACGCTGTACGGCGCCTCGAAGGCATTTGTGATCCGCTTCTCCGAGGCGCTGGCGGCCGAGAACGGGCCCAGGGGCGTGAACGTCACCGCGGTGTGTCCCGGCTTCACCGACAGCGAGTTTCACGACGTGACGGGCACGCGCGACAAGATGGGCAGCGTGCCGGCCATGCTGTGGTTGAACGCCAACGACGTCGCGCGCGAGGGTTATGACGCGGTCATGCGCGGCGACTCGGTCGTCGTGACTGGGCGCGCCTACCAGTTCCTGGTCTGGCTGATTGGCGTGGTGCCCCGAAGCATCGTGAAGGCCGTCTCGGCCAGCGCGGGACGACGGTATCGGAAGGTGTAGCTCGGCGGAACTGAAGTCCCGCCCTCCTGCTCGTCGTCGCCGGCTTGCTGCTGCGCAGTTTCGGCGCGTCTCAGCGCGCCGACGTCGGCTTCGAGACACGCGGCCTGGCGGCGTGCTGGCGGCAGTTGTGGTGTTTGTCCTGCAGGGCATCCTCTACGGTGTGCAGCGGCTCGACCCCCTGGTGTGGGGCCTGGCCTGCACGGCCATGACCCTGGCGGCCGGTCTCGCCAACTTCGTGCCCGCCCGCCGGGCGATGCGCATCGATCCGATGACGGCGCTGCGGACCGACTGAATCTCACAGGAGATTAGGAGGCTAGTTTGATCTCTTCGTCTCCTGTTAAAATTTCCGCTTCCAACGGAGATTCGACAGACGATGAAGATGCTGCTGAAGATTGTGGGAGCCTTGGTCGGGCTGGTCGTGGTTCTGGTGCTCGGTGGCCTTGGCGACCTGATGCTGGCCTTTCCCAATGTGCCGCCGCCGGCGGTGGTCACGATCGAGCCAACCCCGGAACGGCTGGCGCGCGGCAAGTACTTGAGCGACCACGTCACGGGGTGCACCTCCTGTCACAGTGAGCGCGACTGGACGAAGTTTTCGGGTCCGGTCAAGCCGGACCGCCTCGGCGTTGGTGGCCAGGAGTTCCCGCTGATGCCGTACCCGCACTTCGGGGCGATGGCGGCCGACGACATGCACGCGATCCTGGCCTACATCCGCTCATGGAAGGCCATCGAACACCAGGTGCCGGCGCCCACCGACCAGGTGGGGTACGGGAAGTACATGACGCGCTCGGCCCTGTGCGGCGATTGCCACACGCCGATCGATGATCGCAGGCAGCCCTTGCCGGGTAAAGACTTTGCCGGCGGCCTGGAGTTCCTGGAGACCGGCTGTCGGGTCCGTTCGGCCAACATCACGCCTGACGTCGGTACCGGCATCGGCTCGTGGACCGAGCAGCAGTTCGTCGACAAGTTCAAGGCCTTCGAGACACCGTCCGATGCCGTGCTGAGCGAGAACGAGCGGCGTCAGAACACCGTGATGCCGATGACCGCCTATGCCGGCATGACGCGGGAAGACCTGGCGGCCATCTACGCGTATCTCCGCACGCTGACGCCGGTGGTCAACCGCGTCACCCGCTTCCCGGATGCGAGGTAGAGTACGAGGCAATGTTTGATTACCTGACCGGCATCTACAACATTACGCCGACGCCGTTTCTGCCCGATGGCGGCCTCGATGACGACAGCTTGCGGCGCCTGACCGCGTTTACCCGCGGCACACGCGTCAATGGCATGACCATTCTCGGAGTCCTGGGCGAGGCCGACAAGCTCACCGAGAGCGAGCGCGACCGCGTGACCGCGATCGTGATGGAAACCGCCGGCGCCGATTTTCCGATCTGCGTGGGCACCACCCATGCCGGCACCGACGGGTGCATCGCCTACAGCCGCCGGGCACAGGAACTGGGCGCCCGGGCGGTGATGGTGGCGCCGCCCAAGCTGGCGCGGACCAACGACGCGGCCCTCGAACGCCACTATCTCGCCGTCGCCGAGGCGGTCGACATCCCGGTGGTGGTGCAGGACTTTCCACCGGCGGTCGGCGGCATCACCATGAGCGTCGAGTTGATCGCGAAGCTCGGCGCCGCGACGCCCCGATTGTCGTTCCTCAAGCTCGAAGACGAGCCTGCGCCGATGAAGATCACGCAGATTCGGGCCGCCTCGAAGGACGTCAAGATCTTTGGCGGCCTCGGCGGCATGATGTTCCTGGAAGAGCTGCGCCACGGCGCCATTGGCACCATGACCGGGTTTGCCTTCCCCGAGATCCTGGTCGACATCTACACTCGATTTACGGCCGGGGATCTCGACGGCGCCACCGAGGTGTTCTACCAGTTCCTGCCGATCATTCGCTTTGAGAACCAGCCGCGCATCAACCTCGCGCTGCGTAAGCATATTTATCAACTGCGTGGCGTGATCAAGCACTCGCGGGTCCGCGCGCCCTTCGCGGCGGTGGATGCCGAGACGTTGAAGGACCTCGACGACATTCTTGCCCGGCTCGATCTCCTGGCCGTCCACAAGAACTAGCCACCGAGGACACCGAGTCATCTTTTCAAAATACCAAGACAGGAACAGCAGACATGGATTTCGGATTAAAAGGAAAGCGCGCCATCGTCATGGCCGCCAGTCGCGGACTCGGTTATGCGTCGGCGCTCGGCCTCGCCCGTGAAGGGTGCAGCCTCGTGGTGTGCAGTCGCGATCAGGCACGCATTGAAGCGGCCGCCGACACCATTCGCAAGGAGACCGGCACCAAGGTGACGGCGCTGGTGGCCGACGTCAGTAGCGGCAGCGAAGCCAGGCGGCTGGTGGACACGGCGGTCGCTGAGTACGGCGGCCTCGAGATCGTGGTTCACAACGCCGGTGGTCCGCCCGCGGGCGAGACGCTGGCCATGACCGACGAGCAGTGGCAGAAGGCGTTTGAGCAAAACCTGTTGAGCTTCACGCGCATCGTCCAGGCGGCCGCGCCCGAGATGAAGAAGGCCGGCTACGGTCGCGTCATCACCATCGCCTCTTCGTCCATCAAGCAGCCGATTCCGAATCTCGCGCTCTCGAATGCGCTGCGGGCCGGCGTCTGGGGTATCGCCAAGACGCTGTCGCGCGAGTTGGCGCCGCAGGGGATTCTCGTCAATGTCGTCGCTCCCGGCCGCATCGACACCGAGCGCATCGCCGAGCTGGACGCGATCAACGCGCAGAAAAACGGCAAGGCCCTCGAAGAAGTCCGCCAGGCGTCGCTCGCCAGCATCCCGCTGGGCCGCCTCGGCCGGCCGGAAGAGCTGGCCAACCTGGTCGTGTTCCTCGCATCGCAGGCGGGCAGCTACATCACCGGCCAGGCCATTACGGTCGATGGGGCGGCAGGGAACGCGCTCTGAAGTTGCCGTTCTTCGGTGTCGCGATCGGTGTGGTCCTGAGCACGACGATGCTCGTCGCTCAGGACACGCCGCGCTCACAGTTTTCAGAGTTCCTCGCCCAGGCGCGGGAGCAGGCGCTGGCGAAAGGCATCAGCGTCGCGACGGTGGATGCTGCCTTCACTGGTCTCGCACCGCTCGAGGTGGTGGTCGAGCGCGATCGCACGCAGGCCGAGACCGTGCTGACCATCGATCAGTATATTGACCGTCGCCTGACCCGCCAGTTTGTCCGGACTGCGCGCCAGCAGGTGACCGCGCATCGCCAGCTCCTCACCGAGATCAGCAAGCACTACGGGCCGCCGCCCGCGTTGATGGTGGCGGTGTGGGGCATGGAGTCGAACTTCGGCCGCTTCACCGGGACCCGGCCGGTCGTGCAGGCGCTGGCCACGCTCGCGTGGGATGGCCGTCGCGGCGTCTTCTTCACCGCCGAGCTCATGAACGCGCTCGAGATTGTTGACAAGGGATTCATCGACCTCGCGGTCATGAAGGGTTCGTGGGCCGGCGCGATGGGGCAGACCCAATTCATGCCGTCGAGTTACCTGGCCCACGCGCAGGATTTCGATGGCGATGGCCGCCGCGACATCTGGACGGCGCTGCCCGATGTGTTCGCGTCGATCGCCAACTATATGAAGGCCTACGGCTGGACCGCACGGCAGGCGTGGGGCAGGGAAGTCAAGGTGCCGGCCGGCGGCGCCGATCGACTGGTCGAGAAAGTCGGCCTGCGCCAGAGCGGCTGTCGCGCGTCGCGCGAGCTGACCGTGGCCGTGCCTCTCAAGCAGTGGCAACAGCTGGGCGTGAGAACGGTGACCGGCGCCGCACTTCCCGCGGTCGATCGGGCCGCTTCGCTGCTGCGCGCCGGCAAGAAACACTACCTCGTCTATGCGAATTACGACGCGCTGCTGGGCTACAACTGCGCCCACGCCTATGCGCTGGCCGTCGGGCTCCTCTCAGACCGCATTGGCGGCTAGGCCGCTGAACGAACAGCGGCAGATTCATCCAACCGAACTGTTGCAGGCCGCAATTAGATAGAATCAAGGGCATGGGTCACAAGCCATCAGCCGCCCTTGTCTCCGCTGTGCTGGCCACGGCGGTGTTGTCGATGCTGGCGGCGGTGTATTTCGGGGGAAACGGTCAACTCCCGCTTGCTATGACCGGAACCGGACTTTTTGTCATTCTTGGAGGCGTGGGCTTTGAGCTCGCGCGTCGTCGATCATGAACCGTGTGCTTGCTTACGTCGCTCCTGTTGCTCTGATTGTTGTCACCGTCGCCTGTGGCGGCACTGCGCCAGCCCCCGCCGCGCCCGTTGCCGAGGCCGTAGCCGCGACCGCGCCGAAGCCGGCCGGCACGCTATCGCTGCTCGAGCCGATTGAGGGCGCGATGGGCGGCCACATCGACATGTTCCGCTGGTCGGCGGTCGAAGGCGCCGACGGCTACGTGATCAAGATCACGGCCGTGATCGGTGATCGCGTGGTGTGGGAAAGCCCCGTGATGACCGCGACCGAAACGAAGCTGCCCGCCACCGTCGCCCTCGAGCCGGAACCCCACACCTGGCTGGTAACGGCCCGCAAGGCCGGCCAGCCGCTGCTGACCTCGGCCACCCAGAAGTTCACCATCACGCCGTGACAGCGAAAGTCCATCATGACGAAAGACCTGCTGAACGGCCTGAACGAGCATCTCAAGCTCGAATTCCGCGCGTCGCACGAATATCTGGCGATGTCGATCTGGCTGTCGGAGCACGACCTGCCGGGGTTCGCGACCTGGATGCGCAAGCAGTCGTCTGACGAACTGCTGCACGCGCAGCGAATCATCGACCACCTGGTCGAGCGCGATCAGAAAGTCGGGCTGCCCGCCATTGCCGCGCCGCCCATGACGTGGAAGACGGCTGAGGCACTGTGCGAGCACGTGCTGAAGAACGAGAAGGACGTCACGGCCTCGATCAACGAGCTGTATGTGATCGCCGAAAAAGCCAAGGATCGCCCGGGCGTCGTCATGCTGCAGTGGTTCGTCACCGAGCAGATGGAAGAAGAGGCGGCCGCTCGTGCCGTCCTCGGACGCATCCGCCTGGCCGGCGACACCGGCGTCGGCCTGCTGATGATTGATCAAGAGCTGGCGGGCGGCACCGTGCCAGGCATGCCCGCCGAACCCGCCGCCGGCGCGTAAGTGGCCGTTCAGCGGTGGAGCACCTCTGACGGCGCGCCCACCGAAGCGGCGCTACGCGCCAAGCTCGAATCGCTTGGCTACACCGTGGCCAGGTACGTCTACGAACCTGGCACGGTGTTTCCCGATCACAAACACGGCGTTGACAAAATCGATGCCGTCGTCTCCGGCCGCTTCCGCCTGGTCGTGCGCGGCCACATGAAGATGCTGACCGCGGGTGACTGGATCGAGATTCCGCGCGACACCATCCACAACGCAGCCGTCATCGGCGACGAACCTGTTGTCAGCCTGGATGCCGTGAAACTATGAAAATCGCCATCTTCGGATCCGGCGGCGTCGGTGGTTACTTCGGCGGTCGGCTGGCCGCGGCCGGCGAGGACGTCACGTTCATTGCGCGCGGCACGCATCTCGCTGCGCTGCAACAGGGCGGCCTCCACATCGACAGCCCCAACGGCGCGCTGCACCTGTCCACCGTGCAGGCAACCGACGACCCGGTGATGGTGGGCCCGGTCGACGTGGTGCTGTTCACCGTGAAGCTCTACGACGTGGATGCGGCAGCCGCCGCCCTCAAGCCGATGATTGGGCCGAACACTGTCGTGATCACCCTGCAGAACGGCGTCGATGCCGTCGACATGGTCGCGAAGCACGTTGGCGCCGAGCATGTGGCTGGCGGCGTCGCCTACATCGTGATCGTGATCGACCAGCCTGGCCACCTGCGCCACACCACCGCCCAGCAACTGGTGTTCGGCGAACGCGATGGCACGCGGTCGCCACGCCTCGTCGCTTTCGAAGAAGCCGGCATCCGCGCCGGGTTCCAGGCCACGGCCAGCACCACGATGGAGACCGACTTGTGGATCAAGTTCGTCCGCCTGGCGACGTGGAGCGGCATGACGACCGTGACCCGCTCGTCAATGGCCGTGGTGCGGGACAACGCCGAGCTGTTCGCGATGATGATGGCGGCCATCGACGAGACCATCGCCGTCGGCCGCGCCCGCGGCATCGTGTTTCCGCCGACGCTGGTGGATGACACGCTGGCGCTCATCCGCAGCTTCCCGGCGGCCTCGAAGTCGTCGATGCTCGAAGACTTCGAACGCGGCCGCCGGCTTGAGCTGCCGTGGCTGAGCGGCGCGGTGGTTCGCCTCGGCAAGGCAGTGGGCGTGCCCACGCCCACGCACCAGTTCATTGCCGCGGTGCTGCAGCCGTTTGTGAATGGCGTCCGCTAGGCTACTTACCCAGCTCGGCGTAGATCTTCGCCACGTTGTCCTTGACCTTTTCGATCTGCACCACGTTCGGCCCGGTCGGCGCCGGCTGTTGCGCCTGTGTCACCGCGATGGCCGCGACACCCACGGCAGCGATCACTGCCAGCACGTGTTCTCGCCGCATCACACGCCCCCTGCCAGAAAGACCCGTTCCACGAACCAATACAGCCCCGCAAGAATAACCGCAATCGAACCCGCCATAGCCACCCGGTGTGCCGCCACGGCGCTCTGCCGCCGCACCACGAACAGGACACCGGCCACGACGCCGACGATCAGCAACTGACCAAATTCCACGCCCAGATTGAAGGCGAACAGCGACCAGCCGAGCGCGGCTTGCGGCAGGCCGAACTCTTTCAGCACAGAGGCGAAGCCGAAGCCGTGGATCAGGCCGAAGCCGGCGGCGAGCCACGCGCGGATGTCAGTTGCCACTTTCGCGGTGCCGTTGGCAGTGCGAAGCACGAGCACGTTGTCGGCGCCGACCACGACAATGGTCAACGCGATCAGGGGCTCGATGAATTGTGACGGTGGCGAAACGAGATCCAGGGCCGCGAGCGACAAGGTGATGCTGTGGCCGATGGTGAACGCCGTGACGATCAACGCGAGCCGCTTGACCGATCCGCCCAGCAACAACAGGCCGACGAGAAACAGGATGTGGTCGGGGCCGATCAGGATGTGTTCGATGCCCGAGGCGACGAACGTCCGCACGACCGACATTCGCCCCTGTGCGGTACCCGAGTAGTAGTCCATCGTTTGCCGGGTGGCATCGAGGATGGCCTGGTGCTTCAGCGCCGTGTCCTCGTAGATGTTCACGAAGGTTTGGTGGATGGGATCGTACGGAAACACAAAAGCGCGCAGGCTCAACCGTCCCGGCCGTTGGCCGCTGACCGTGAATGCCAACCGCAAGCTCTGGCGATCCGCCTCCACACCGAGCGCGCCCCACGTGATTGTGACGGGCCGGCCGTCAAAGGTCAGGTCGAGGCGCGGCGTCAGCAGCGCAATCAGCGCCTCGCGATAGCGCCCCGCGATCGCGGGCTCCAGCAGTGAGTCGGCAGACCCCACCGCGAGGTCGTGCGCGGCATCCAGATCGTGCACGACGAGTGTGCCGCTGCCGCCGCTGGCGTCCAGGTGCAAGTCGAGGTAGCTGAAGGGCGCCGGGTGGGCGAGGGCCTCACCCGGCACCAGCAGGCAGAGCGCGACCACCATCGCTCGAATCGTCGTGCTCATCGTCGCGGTAAGACGAGGCGAGCGGTGGCCCAGAGCCACGACAGGCAGATGACGGATGTCAGGATGACATCGCTTGGCCAGTGCGCGCCGAGCGCAACCCGGGCCAGGCAACCGAGCGCCAGCATCAGCGAGCCAGTCACCAGCACCCCGGTCGCGAGCGGGGTCTGCTTGACGCGCGCGGCGATCACGGCCAACAGGCCGAACGTGACGGCGAAAAAAGTGATGGTCGTCGAAGGGAAAGCGAATCCTCTCGGCGTTCCGACGACCGCGATCAGGTCAGGCGACGGACGAAGCCGGCTGAACCACACTTTGGTTGACTCCGCGCCCCATTGCTCGAGAGCGATGAACGCGACCGCCAACAGCAGACCGCGAAACCCGGCCAGCGCAAACGCCAGGAGCGCGGTGAGGCCCATGACGTAGTAATTGGCGGGAGCTGGCGCCAGCCGGCTGATCGGTGTCGCCCACCACTCGGCATCCGGCAAGGCCGATTGCAGGGCGCGCGCAATGGTTACGTCGCCGGCAGAATAGGGTTCCATCGCTACCCCCACCCCAATCAGGACCGAGACAATGGCCGCGAGCGCGAAGGGCAAGAACGGCGATGTCATCGCGCTTCACTGTAGCGCAATGGCGGCAAGGACATCGCATCCACCTTCGCGACTGCTTCGCTTCGGTGGACAGGTCGCATGGCATTGCCATTTGAGTCCATAACAGTTGACTTCCGGCTGCCATTGAGGCTGAATGCTGCATCTCATCACAACGCGGCGCCCGCTGTCGGCGCCAGCAGGAGGATCCATGCGTCGGGCCGTCATCTCTCTTTGCGTCTTGTTTGCCGTTGCCGGGTGCAACCAGCCAGCGGCACCGCCGGCCGCCACCCCGGCATCACCCGCCAAGAAGCTCGGCATCCGCCCCGCGGGCGATACCGAGATTCAGCCCGACCTGAGCCAGCTGCCGCCAGACGTGCAGAAGGTCTACGCGCATATCGATGACAACATCGATGCGCACGTCGAGCACCTGCAGAAGTGGATTCGCCAGCCGAGCATCTCCAACTCCGGCGAAGGCATTCCCGAGTCGGCCGAGATGGTGAAGGGCTTCTTCGACGAGCTCGGCTGCCAGCAGTCGCAGGTCTTCGATGTCGGCGTCACCGAATACGGCTCGCCCGGCAACCCCGTGGTGTATGCCAAGTGCGATGAGGGCGCCGAGAAGACCGTTCTCATCTACTGGATGTACGACACCATGCCCATCACCCAGCCGGATGCCTGGACGTCGCCGCCATTCGAGGCGCGGCTGGTCGAACAGGCGCCATTCAAGAAGGTGCTGATCGGCCGCGGCGCCACCAACTCGAAGGGCCCGCAGATGTCGCAGTTGAACGCCCTGCGCGCCATCAAGGCCGTGCACGGCAAGCTGCCGGTCAACGTGATCTTCGTGGCCGAGGGCGACGAAGAGCGCATGGACATCGGCCTCCGTAAGTTCGTGAAGGATCATCCTGACCTGCTGGCCGGGGCCGACGCCATGCTGTTGTTTGGCGGCCAGTCGGCCAGCGGCGGTGGCAGCTACGGTGCCGGTTCGGAGGGCTGTGTCTATGTCGAACTCATCACCAGCGGCAAGGCCTGGGGCCGCGGGCCCACCGGCTCGGACATTCACGGCTCCAATAAGCGCAGCGTCGACAGCCCGGCCTGGCGCCACATCAAGATGCTGTCGTCGCTCGTCTCCGAGGACGGCAACACGCCGCTGATTGAAGGCTTTTACGAGGGCATGCTGCCGATCGAGAAGTTCCAGGAGGCTGAATTGCGCACGGCCGCCGAACGCACCGACCTGAAGGTCGCGGCTGAAAACGTCGGCGTGGCGCGGTTCACGTCAGACGATCCGTTCACCATGCTCAAGAGCCAGCGCTACGGCACCTCGTTCAACCTCGATGGCATCTGGGGCGGCAACATGTATGCCGGCGGCGCCGGCGCCATTCTGCCCAACAAGGTCACCTCGAAGCACAACTTCCGCTATGTGCCGAACATGACTGGCCCGGGAATCGTCAAGAAACTGCGCGCCCAGCTCGACAAGAACGGCTACCAGGACGTCGAGGTCAACCTGGTCGGCGACGTGCCTTGGGCAAAGATGAGCGCCGACTCTGAACTGGGTCGTGCCATGAAGCGCACCTACGAGGTGATGAACATTCCGCACGGTGAGCCGCGCGCCGAATGGTCGATTGGCGGCGGTGGTGCCGCGGCCGGCGGCTACTGGCCCGCCTACATGTTCGGCAACGGCGAAGTGGGGGAGAAGATCTCCAGTTTCAAGGGCGTGCCGATCGTGGGCGGCGGCGCCGGCTACGGCGGCCGCGCGCACGCGGCCAATGAATATTATGTGATCGAAGGCGCCGGCAAGGTCTACGGCATGGCGGGCGCCGAGAAGGCCGTGGCGACGTTGATGTATGCGTTTGCCGGCAAGATTCCCCCGGCTCCCGCGAAGCCGGCGCCGACCAAGACCAACGAATGATTGGCGTTCACGACCTCGCCAAGCAGTATCACGTCGGCGATCACGTGGTGCACGCCCTCAAGGGCGTCTCCATGGCGATCGCCGCCGCCGAGTTCGTCACGATTGTCGGTCCCTCGGGATCAGGCAAGTCGACGTTCATGCACATCCTTGGCTGCCTCGATCGGCCGACGACCGGCCGCTACCTGCTCAACGGGCGTGATGTCTCGACGCTGCCACCGGATGAACTGGCCCGCGTCCGGAACGAAACGATTGGGTTTGTGTTTCAGGGTTTCAACCTGCTGGCCAGGACCTCTGCTCTCGAGAATGTCGAGTTGCCGCTGCTGTACACCAGGCAGGGTGTCGTGAAGGCGTCGGAGCGACGCGAGCGAGCCATGCGAGCGCTCGAAGCCGTGGGCCTGACCGATCGCGCCGATCACCATCCCAACCAGCTGTCGGGCGGTCAGCAGCAGCGTGTGGCCATCGCGCGCGCCCTGGTGACCCAGCCGTCACTCCTGCTGGCAGACGAGCCCACCGGAAATCTCGACAGCACCACCAGCCACGAGGTCATGGAGATCTTCGCGCGGCTCAGCAGTGATCGGGGACTCACCGTCGTGGTGATCACTCACGAGCGCGACATCGCAGCCTATGGCACACGGACCGTGGATTTCAAGGACGGCCTGATCGTGTCGGACAAGGCCAACGACGCTCGCGTGCCCGCCCAGGTTGGATAAACGCCGGTGAAGAAACCGTGAAGAACTTCCTGCGTCATCCCGTCGTCGACACCGCGATCAAGGCTCTCAGTCGCAACCGGCTGCAGACCGTGCTGACGATGCTTGGCATCGCCGTGGGTGTGGCGACCGTGTTGGCGATGATGGCCGTGGGGGCGGGCGCGCAGCGGTCCATCGAGCAGCAAGTGCGCGCGGCGGGTCTCAATCAGATCACCATTCGTGCCGGCAACTGGCGACCCAAGGTGACTGACAGCGACGAAGCCGTCGCTCACCAGGGTGATGCGCGCGAGTCACTGCGGCATCCGCTCGATCGGCTGAACGACGATGTGTTGCCGATCACCTTCCATCCGGAAGACGATCCGATGGAGAAACACGATCACCCGACGGCGCGTCAGCGCCTGGGTGACCTCGAAGCCGGGCTTGGCTCTGCGGCCACCATGACGTTTGACGATGCGGAAGCGCTGCGGCAACTGCCGGGCGTGCAGTATGTGGCCGGTGGCATCCACGAGAACGTGCGCGTCCATCTAGATGCGAAGCGGTGGTTCACGCGCATGCACGGCACCGACGTGATGATGCCGTCGATCAAGCGGGCGTGGGCCTTTTCCAGCGGCCGCTTCTTCACCGCGCGCGAACAGGAACGCGGTGCCCAGGTCGTGGTGCTGGGCCAGGTGGTCGCCGACAAGCTGTTCGGCCCAGGCGCGACACCGGTGGGACGCGACGTCGCCCTGTGGAACCAGCAGTTCGAAGTCATCGGCGTCGTCACCAGCGCCACCTGGGTGGTGCAGCCGGCGGCCGGTGACGACCAGTTCGATGCCGTCTACATGCCGTACACGACGACGCAGCGGCTGCTGAATTTGTCGAAGCTGAACGACATCACGGTGACGGCGGAATCGTCTGGCGATATCTCGCGGCTGTCCCGTGAGATCACCAAGCTGTTGCGCGTGCGTCATGGCATTGGCGACAACGAGGCAGATGACTTTACTTTGATCACGCAGGCAACCAAAGCGCTGACCACCGGCGGCTTGCCGCCGAGTGTGGCGCGCGCCGTGGCCTCGAACGTGGCCGAGCTTGAGAAAGTCACGCTTGAACAACTGGCGATGACCATGGAGCGGGCGAGCCGGACCATGACGTGGCTGCTGGCGGCGGTGGCGGCGGTGTCGCTGCTGGTCGGTGGCATCGGCATCATGAACATTACGCTGCTGTCGGTGACCGAGCGCACGCGCGAGATCGGCTTGCGAATGGCGGTGGGTGCTCGCGGCAAGGACGTGATGCGCCAGTTCCTGTTCGAGGCCGTCGTCATCAGCGCCGCCGGCGGACTGGCCGGCATTGTCGTTGGCATGATCGCGTCGATCGGCATCGCCCGCCTGCTGCAATGGGCGACCGTCGTCTCGCCATGGTCGGTGGCCCTCGCGTTCGGCATCGCCACGGCGGTTGGGGTGTTTTTCGGCTGGTACCCGGCCCGCCGCGCCTCGAAACTGGATCCGATCGTCGCGCTGCGCCGAGACTAGTTCCCAGGCTTCCACCTTCGCCAAGGCTACGGCGGACAGGCCTTTTGGAGAAACGAGACCGATGCTTCAGTTCGTTTATGTGAGCGCGCAGATTGCGGTTCGCGCACTGGGCCGTAACCGACTTCGGACGGGCCTCACCATGCTTGGTGTGGTGATCGGCGTCGCCGCCGTGATTGCGATGGTGGCGCTTGGCACCGGCGCCCGCGGTTCGGTCGAGACGTCACTGAAGTCGGCCGGTACCAATATCATCCAGGTCAGTGCGGGCAATTTCACCCGTGGCGGCGAGAGCATGAACATCGCCAGCGGCCTGGGAGCGGCAACCACGCTGACGGCCGAGGATGCCGGCGTGATCCGACAGATCGCCGGTGTGCAACACGTGGCCGGCGGCGTGCGCAATCGCGCGTTTGCCAAGTCGGCCCATCGCCAGTTCTTCACGCAGATTCGCGGCGTCGATCCGGCGCTCGCCGACATTCACGGCTGGGAATGGTTGGGGGGCCGGTTTGAAGTGGGCTCGGAGCGCGCTGTGATGGGCCGGGCGGCGAGTCGCGAGCTGTTTGGTGAAGGGTTCGACCCGGTGGGGGAGAAGATCACGATCGGCGATCAGACGTTGGTCGTGGCCGGATACTTCCGCACCAACGACACCGACATGGACGAAACCGTGTTCGTGCCGCTCGCGACAGGACAAGCGATGTGGAACGTGCGTCACCTGCACACGATCACGGTGTCAGTGGAGCAGGCGGGGGATGCCAGTCGCGTCGCAGCAGCCATTACCGATCTCTTGCGAGAACGCCACCAGCGCGGGCGTCAGGCGACTCGCGCCACTGGGCTCGGCGGCCTCCAGGCGCCGGGAGCCATGGCCGGCGCCGACGACTTCACGGTCAAGACGCAAGCGGCGGCCAATGTGACCAAGGGGCTTTATACCTCGGTGGCAGCCTTCGCGCTGGCGAACATGCCCAAGCTTGATCAGGTCACACTGCAGGAAATGTCGAGCACGCTCAGCCGTGCGGGCGCCACGATGACGGCGCTACTGGGCAGCATTGCCGCCATCTCGTTGATCGTCGGCGGCATTGGCATCATGAACATCATGCTGGTGTCGGTGACCGAGCGGACCAAGGAGATTGGCATCCGGCTGGCGGTCGGCGCTCGCCGTCGGGACGTGCTGGTCCAGTTCCTGGTCGAAGCCATGGTGATGAGCCTGATCGGTGGCGCGATCGGTGTCGTCATTGGTCTCGCCGCGGCCGAAGGGCTGACCGCCGTGCTCGACTGGCCGACCGAGGTGTCGCTGACCACGGTGGTGTCGGCGTTTGCGATTGCCGCGCTCGTCGGGATTGTCTTCGGGTACTACCCAGCACGACGCGCCTCGCGCCTGGATCCGATCGACTCCCTGCGCTATGAGTAAAGCATCGGCGATGATTCTGTGTCGTGCCGTCAGCATTCTGGTCTTGGTCCTCGTTGGCGTCGCGTATCGGTTCGGGTTGGGTGGTGCCCCCGTGTATCTCGGTGACGATGAAGCGCACTTCGCCGTCGGCAGCGACGCCATCGCGGCGACCGGCCGCAACCTGAACGGCGACTTCCTGCCACTGTTCTTCAACCTTGCCGATCCACAGAGCGATCCCCAGGACCTGGCCGGTGCGCCGTCGCGGAAATCATCAACGACATCGACCGACGCCCCTCCGCGGCGATCCTTCGCCGGGTCGGCCCCTGACGCGTGATCTACCACTCTGGCATGCGGTTTCCCCGTCAGCGCGCGCTACTCTTGGTCGCGCTCTACGGCGTCCTGAGTGTCGTCTTTTGCGCCGCCCTCTTCGAGCACCCCAATCGACTGGGCGTCAACGACTGGGACCAGCATCTCTTCTACTACGGTGCCGTACTGAAGAATGTCGTCGAGTACGGCCAGGCGCCGTTCTGGAATCCGTGGTACTGCGGTGGCAACGTGCTGTGGCAGAACCCGCAAGTCGGCCTGCTGAGTCCGGTCTACCCGCTGGCGTTGGTCGTGCCCCTGCAGTTGGCGATGAAGATCAACATCGTGCTGCACTACTGGGTCGGCTTCATCGGCATGCACGTGTTGCTCACGCGCGTGGTGGGGCTGACGTTTGTCCCGGCGGTGGTCTTCCTGGCCACGCTCGTCACGGCGGCCGGTGCACCGGCCATTCATGTCGCGGTCGGGCACAGCGTGTTCCTGCCTGGGTTCTATTTGCCGGCCATGCTGTATTTCCTGTTTCGCGCCTTCACGACCGGCGCGATTAAGGACGCGTTGCTCGCCGCTGCGATTCTCGCGCTGATGGTCTTCAACGGCGGGGTCCACATTCTGCCCATGGCGCTTGCCTCGGTCGGATTCTTCGCCGCGCTGGCCGCCGCCATGACGCGCCGCGTGCGGCCGTTGGTCGTCACGCTGGTGTTTGTCGCGGCAGGGCTGGCTTATGCGGCACCCAAGCTGCTGCCCGTCAGCTTGTTCGTATCCGACGAGCGGTTCTGGGATACCCGCAATCCCACCGAGCATCCCGATCGCATGACGCTCGAGATGGTCACCCACACGTACTTGAATCCCGACCAGAGTCTTCGCACTAAGCTGGATCAACAGCGGCATGGCTGGCACGAGTACGGCAACTACATCGGGCCGGCCTCGGCGCTGTTGTTGGTCGCCGGATTGTTCGTGGCCTTGTGGGGTCGCGGGGCGCCCGATGCGTGGTTGGGCCGAGCCCTCGCGCTGACAGCAGCATTCCTGTTTGTGTTGTCGCTCGGAGAGTTCAGTGCCTGGGCGCCGGCCTCGTTGTTGAAGCACCTCCCGCTGTTCTCGAGTTTCAGGATTCCAAGCCGTTACACGATTCCATCATTGCTGTTTGGCGCGATGGCCCTGGGCTGGGTCGTGCGTGGGTTCGCGCTCGATGCACGTTCGCGCGTCGTTCAGGTCGTCGCCGGCGTGCTCTGCCTGGCGATCGCCGCGCATCTGATTAGCGTGAACCGGGCCCAGTTCAAGGGCGTATTCAGCGTCGAGCCGTTCGACACGACATTTCCGTGGCTGGGCGGACCGAATGACGGCATCACGACTGACTTCGAGTCCAGTGCCTACACGCGCACGTCGCCCATGCTGCGCGCGCTCATGAGCGACCGGTTCTTTTACTACTGCTATGAATCGCTGCAGTTAGTCCGCAACTCAAGTCCAGAGAAGCCGTTGCTGTTCACCGAGGACGAAGCGACCATTACCGGGGCCAGGTTCACACCCAATCGAGTGGACTTCGCGATTGTTGGTGCCGCCACGCCCACGCGTTTGTACCTGAACTACAACTGGGGGCCCGGCTGGACCAGCACGGCCGGCACCGTCGAGCATCCACCCGAGCGCATTGCCTCGGTCATGCTGCAGCCAGGCCAGACGGGCCGGTATGTCTTCTCGTTCGTTCCGCCAGGGCTCTGGGCCGGGATCGGAATCTTCCTGGCCGCTCTCGGACTGTCGTTCGTGGTGTGGCGCCGCTTGCTGCTACTTCGCTGAGACCACGAATGGCAGCTCGACCTCGAACGGCTCTCCGCGCGTCAGGTAGGTTATCTTCACCATCACATCTTCGCCGGCAACCGGCTTGCCGTCGGCCACCCAGCTCTCGCCGCTATCGTCGATGCCGAGGGCAATCTCTTCCGGTGCCGCATCCTGGCGCGACACGACCACCATCACCTTCGAGGCCACCGACGCCGGCAGGTCTTCGCGCACTGAGTCACTGAACCAGATGCGATGCTTGCCGCCGCGATCGAGCACCACCTCGTAGTGCACCTCGCCGTTCATCATTACCAGGCCGCCGTGATGCGCCGAGTGATCCCCATGCGGCGTCGTGATGCCCGCATGCTGCGCGTCGTTGGGCTTCGGCGCCGGCGTGGCAGCGGGCGCCGCGGGGGTTGAGCACGCGACACTGAGCACCACCGCCCCCAAGCCCCCAAGCCACCAAGCCCCCCAGCTCCTCATCGAAAGATTCCCTTGGGCATCTTGACGTGAACGCCCATGGTGCCGTCCACCAGCTGAGTGATTGCCACATCCCCGGCCATGCTGGTGAGCTGGTAGGCCTGATGCTTGTCCATCTTGCGGGTGGCCGCCAGGAAGTCGACCATCTCCTGGATTGCGATGCGCGTCGCCTTGGTGAGGTCGACGTCCGTGCCCATGCTGATGAAGTGGGTGCTGGTTTCGGCGCGCGGCCAGGCCAGCGTCATGCCCTTGCGGACGGTGAGCTGCACTTTGCCGCGGAGCGAGGTCTCGAGTCCGGTCTGGTCGACCTCGCCATCGCCCTGCGCGGCATGTCCGTCGCCAATCTCGAACAGGGCGCCCGGCACGTGCACGGGAATCCACAGCGTGGTGCCGGCGACCAGTTCCTTGTTGTCGAGATTGCCGGCGTGGATGCCCGGCGGATTGCTGCTGACGCGGCCCTGTGCCGGCGGCGGTGCCACGCCCATGCTGCCAAAAAATGGCCTCAGCGGGATCATGGCCCCCATGAACGAGGCTGTCATGGCCTTGCGGTCCATCTGGATGATGGTGGGCCCGCGGCCCGAGACGCAGTTCTCGCGGACGAATCCGCTGCAACCGTTGTAGCCGTACGAAATCGGCAGGTCGATCGACAGCAGCTTGACCTCGAGTGCATCGCCCGGCTCGGCGCCGGTGATGAAGACCGGGCCGGTCAGGATGTGTCCGCCCGGGCCGCGGTCGGTCACTTTCTCGACGATGGCGCGCAGCGAGGCCTGGACGTCGGCGGCGGGCACGCCGGCCTTCTCGAGGCGATCCGGCACCGATGTCAGCAGCGTGTCTACATCGATGACGTCGCCGGATGCGATGGTCAAAACCGGCTTGGTCTCGGACCAATAGTGTCCGTAGGCGACGGTGGTGGGTGTGGCTTCCAGCCGGTGGGTCTTAGGGGATTGGGCGGCGGCCGAGGCGCCCAGCAGGCAGGCCAGGGCGACAATTAGAGACGTATTCGTGCCCGTCATCCGCGCATTCTACTCCTATGCTATTGACCATGTCGCAGCCGTGGTACCGCGAAGTCAGCCGTCAGCAGTGGAAAACCTTCCTCACCACGTTCGCCGCGTGGACGCTTGATGCCTTCGACTTCACCATCCTCACGTTCGTCCTGATTGATATCCAGCAGAGCTTCACTGTGAACAAGGCGCTGGCCGGTGCGCTGGGCACGGTCACGCTCTTCTTCCGGGTGTTCGGCGGCATCGGCGCCGGGACACTCGCGGATCGCTTTGGCCGCAAGGGGCCAATTCTGTTCTCGATCGCGTGGTACACGACGTTTGCGCTGCTGAGCGGCATGTCGACGTCCTACGTGATGTTGTTCTCCATGCGGGGCCTCTTCGGCATCGGCATGGGCGGGATGTGGGCCGCCGGTATGCCGCTGGCCCTCGAGCAATGGCCCGCGAAACATCGCGGCCTCGCCTCCGGAATTCTGCAGGGCGGATACTCCACCGGATTCCTGCTGTCGTCGATCGTTTATCAACTGGCGTACCCGCTGGTGAGCGATCGGCCCGAGTGGGCGTGGCGCTTCATGCTGTGGGCCGGCGTCGTGCCGGCGATGATCGTGTTTGGCTTGATGTGGCGCGTGCCGGAAAGTCCGGTCTGGCTGGAAGATCAGCGCAGGCAGGCGGCCGCTGGCGGTATCCGTCGCTTGTCGTTGGCGCGGTTGTTCGACCAAGATCTTCGGTGGGTGACGCTGCATACATCACTCCTGATGGGCGCATTCGTCTTCATGTACCAGTCATCGACCTTCTGGTATCCGACGCTGCTGACGCAACTGCAGCAGAAGCCGCTGGCGTTCCTGGTCCTGCTCAACCTCGGCGGCTCCGTCGGTTCCGGCGCATTCGGATATTTGTCGGAGAAGATCGGCCGGCGCGGCTCGGCCACCGTCGGCGTGGTCGGCGGCCTGTTGTCGGTGTACATGTTCCTGTATTCAACGAGCTCTGCGGGACTGCTGGCCGGAGCGGCGATCTTTGGGACGATGTCGATCGGCGGATGGGGAATGGTTCCGGGGTATCTCGCCGAGCGATTTCCGACCGATGCGCGCGGCGTCGGCACGGGGTTCGCCTATCACCTCGGGGTTGGCCTCGCCGCCTCGTCGCCCTACATCGTGGGCACGTTGCAGGATGGCGGCATGGATCTGCGCAAGGCCATGTTGATGTGCATCGTCGGCGGCGCCACGTCGATCCTGTTGCTGTTGTGGATGGGCCCAGAGACCCGGGGCCGCGAACTCAATAGTTGAAAGTTGACAGTTTAAGTAATTACTTCAACGACCAACTGCCAACGTTCAAGTCTCAACTTCTAGGCCAGCGCCTTGATGATGTCCCAGCGCGTGATGATGTAGGTCGCGTCGAGCTTGAAGTCCCTCACCAGCACCGCCGGGCTTCCCGGTGTCAACATCGCCGCCAGCGCATCGACGCTCGTGGAGATGTCGGCGAAGGGGATGGCGGGTTGCATGATGCCTTCCACTGGCCCGTGCAGCACATCGGGATTCTTGACGATCTCTGAGTAAAGATAGCCTTCGTTCACCGAACCTACCAGGCGGCCATCAGCCGTCACGGGAATCTGGGAGTAGGCGTGCTCGGTCAGGATGTGGGCGGCCTTCTCGACGGTGTCGTTCCGATCGATGGTGACGAGTGACGCCTTCAGCCGGTTGGCGACCAGGTCGCGCGCCGTCAGGCCCTTGCGGTCGACAAAGCCTTTTTCGCGCATCCAGTCGGGGTTGTACATCTTGCCCAGGTAACGCGTGCCGTGGTCGTGGAAGATCACGACTACGGTTTCGCCTTTCTTGAAGTGGTCGGCAAGCTGGATCAGCCCGGCCATGGCCGAGCCTGCGGAGTTGCCGGCGAAGATGCCCTCTTCGCGCGCAATTCTTCCGGTCATGATCGCCGCGTCGCGGTCGGTCACCTTCTCGAAGTGATCGATCAGGTTGAAGTCGACGTTTTTCGGCAGAAAGTCTTCACCGATACCCTCAGTGATGTAGGGATAAATCTCGTTCTTGTCGAAGATCCCGGTCTCTTTGTATTTCTTGAACACCGAGCCGTAGGTGTCGATGCCCCAGGCCTTGACCGAGGGCTTCTTTTCTTTCAGGTACTTCGCGGTGCCGCAGATGGTGCCGCCCGTGCCCACACCGACCACCAGGTGGTCGACCGTACCGTCGGTCTGGTCCCAAATTTCCGGTCCGGTCTGCTCGTAGTGGGCCTGCGCGTTCGACGGGTTGTCGTACTGGTTAGCCTTCCACGAATTCGGCGTGTCGCGCTCGAGTCGTGACGACACTGAGTAGTACGACCGCGGATCCTCTGGGTCGACGTCGGTGGGGCAGACAATCACTTCAGCCCCGAACGCCCGCAGCGCATCCACCTTCTCCTTCGACTGCTTGTCGGTGGTGGTGAACACACACTTGTAGCCCTTGACCACTGCGGCGATGGCCAGGCCCATGCCGGTGTTGCCCGAGGTGCCTTCGATGATGGTGCCGCCGGGCTTGAGCTTGCCCGCCTGCTCGGCGTCCTCGATCATCTGCAACGCCATGCGGTCCTTGGTCGAGTTACCCGGGTTGACGGTTTCGATCTTGGCGTAGACGTCGGCCGCGATCAGCCCTTTCGGGATTCGGTTGAGGCGGACCATCGGCGTGTTGCCGATGGTCTCGAGGATGTTGTCGTGGAGCTTCTTGGCCATGCCGGTCGTTGTCATCATACCCGCACGACATTACCGGCACACCGTGGCGACAAACCTTCAGGTTTGTCGTTTGTCGTGCCGTGTCACCCGCCGGTGAGCACTTCTGGTGCGAGGCCGAAGCAGGGCAGCACCGTGGATTCGATGGGCGCGAGGCCTCGGCAGGTGTGGCTGGACAGGACGCCGATGTTGGTGAGCTGCAGCACTTCGATCTCCCGGGTCAACTGGTGCACCAACCAGCTTTCCTGCACGCCGTAGTGGTTGCACCAGCGGATGCGCTCCTGCAGGGCGCCGACGCGCGGGTGGGGCGACATGACCTCCAGCGGCGGGTCTTCAGACCCGCCTGGTTAGACCCGCCGCTCCGCGCACTTCGCGTTGCTGTAGCCGGAGCGGAACGGAGTAACGATGCCCGATTGGGCGTCGAAGCGATGGCGCGTCACGCATGCGGTGTCGTTCGCCAGCAGGTGAATGGACACCGACGGACCCCTCGACACGGTCTTCACGTAATGAATGTCGTCCAGCGGCGGCAGCAGCGTGTAAAACTCGCCGCGCTTCACCGTCTGCTGGCGCGCCACGGCCAGCGTGGCTCGCCCATCATCGCTGCCATCGTCCAGGCGACGATACACCGTCTCTGACTGCCGGCCGCGATAGACGCCGATCAGGCCCCAGGCGAGGTGATCGTGAATGGGCGTCTCGGCGCCGGCGGGAATGACGAGCGAGAACAGGCAGAGCGAGCCGTCCTCCGCGCGATAGAGCGCGTACTGCCCGATGCCGCTGCCCATGCCGCTCGCGAGATCGGGCTCGGCGTATTTCCTCGGGAGCCAGCCATCGGCGCCGAGCAGCTTACCGAACGCCGGCCGCAGCGCCTCAACGCGGGCAGCGGTATCGGGAATGTCGTGCGTCAGCCGGCGAGTCTCGTCAACGAGCGCGCGAATTTCCGGCGCATCGACGAGAAAGCCGAAGTCGGTGGCATGCGGGTGAGGATGGCCGAAATCGCACATTGCGAAAACTATCAACACAATCGGGGCAGACGTTGCCTTCGAGGAAAAAAGTGACCTTCGCCAGGTGAAGTGCCGGCCAACACATGCCTGTGATGATACGTCTCCGGCATCGTTCTTGTCAGACAGTTATCCGCCTGAAGGCGGACTACACACCGGCGGTGATTAGCCGCCGATCTTCTTGAACTGCGCTTCGAGGGCCGCCAGTTCCTTCACGAGGTCGGCGTAGCGGTCGTAGGCGTCCTTGCCGACCTTTTGATCGGCCTGCGTGATCATGCGCTGCACGTTACCCAGCTGATCGACCAGCATGCCCTGCGTGTAGATGCCGGGCGTCGTGACGACCTTCGCGTAGAGCTCGCGCAACGGGTGATCGTACTTCGTGATGCCGGGCGAACTGCCCGGGCCGCCGGTTTCGAGCACTGGCTTGAGGCCGGCCTTCTGCATGGCCTGTTCGATGCCCTGCTGCAGCTTGCGCGCGTCGCTGATCGCATCGCGCACCTGCAACTGGAACTTCACCTGTTCGGCAATGTCGCCGTCGGTGACGCCGTCGGCGGCCAGGCGCGGATCGGACTTGAGGTCGAAGGTGCGCGTGATGGTCTGGCCACCGGCGGTCAGGCGGACGCTGTATTTGCCGGGCGGCACCATGGGTCCGCCGCCCCCGCCGTCGGGATTGGCCGCGGTCCACGGACCGGGATAGCGCAGGTCCCACGTCATGCGCTGCATCCCGGCTTCAGCGCGAATGCCAGCCGAGCCGCCGCTACCGCCGCGAAACGGTCCGCGCATCTCTGCTGTGGGGGCACCGGCGCTGCGCGGCGCCAGCACGTTCCACGTCTTCAGCGCGCCGCCCTTGGCGTCAAGCACTTCAAGCTTGGTGTCAGCGCCGGGCGCGGTGGCGAAGTACAGATCGATCTGCGCGCCGGTCATCGGGTACTCCGGCTCGTCTGGCGACGCCGCCGCGGTGCCATTGCGGAAGCGGATCACCTCGCGAGGCTGGAACAGCGCCACCGCGGGAAGCGCGCGGGTTTGTTCGGCGGGACTAAAGTCCCACCCTCCGGGCACGACGTACTCACCGCCGTCGTGACCGCCGGTTGCGCCGGGCGCCGCATTGGCCAGCGCCGCCAGTTGCTGCAGCGGCGTGATGTTGTCCATGATGTACGCCGACCGGCCCATCGTCGAGATCACCAGGTCATTGCGGTGCACTTTGATGTCGGTCACCGGCGTCGCCGGCAGGCTGTGCTGCAGCGACTGCCAGTTCTTGCCGCTGTTGAACGACACGAAGAAGCCGAACTCGGTGCCGGCATAGAGCAAGCCGGCCTGCTTCGGATCCTCGCGGACGACGCGGGTCGGGTGATCGATGGGGATGCCGTTCTTGCCGTCGGTCAGCAGCGTCCAAGACTCGCCGTAGTTGTCGGTGCGATAGATATAAGGCTTAAGGTCATGCTCGCGCATGAAGCGGTAGCCGGCGATGTAGGCGCGGCCCTTCATGTGCGGCGAGTCTTCGACGGTCTGGATGCGCGCGCCGAGCAGGTCATTTGGCGTGACGTTCTTCCAGGTCTTGCCGTTGTCGCGCGTCACGCTGACCGGACCGTCGTTGGCGCCCACCCAGATCACGCCCTTCTCGAGGCGCGATTCGATCATGGCGTAAATCGTCGAGTAGACCTCTTCGCCCGTGACGTCGCGCGTGATCGGGTTGCCCGAAACGATCTGATACTGCGGCTCTTTCGCCGTCAGGTCTGGGCTGATGACCTCCCATGAAATGCCTTCATCGATCGAGCGGTGCAGCACGTGCGAGGCCTGGTAGATCACCCGTTCGTCGTGCGGCGAGACGTAGACCACCGTCTGGCGCGGGAAGCGGTACTTGATCTCGTCTGGATCGTGGCCGTAGCGGTTCTGCGGATAGACCCAGTAGTGCTTCTCCTGGCCCGTGGCCGTGTTGTAGCGGCCGACTTCACCCTTGCAGGCGCCCCACACCACCAGGCCGTTCTTCTTCGGCCAGATCTGGCCGGTCTCGCAGCCCGACGCCTGCTGCCACGCCTGCGCCGGGTGCTCGAAGCCCCACGACACCGGCGGAATGCTCGGGATGATCAGCGTGCTGTTGTCCTGCTGCGGCATGTAGAGGCGATACGGATATTGCTCGTCGACGGCCACCATGTAGTACTCGGCGGTCGGCTGATTGAGAATCGACGACCAGCTCTTCGCGCCGTTGAGGCTGACGTTGGCGCCACCGTCATTGACCTGCAGAATGATGTTGGGGTTGTCGGGGTTGAACCACATGCCGTGGTTATCGCCGTGGGGCGTCGACACCGTCGCGAAGGTCTTGCCACCGTCGACCGACTTCTGCAGACCCAGCTCGTTGACCCAGACGTCGTTTTCGTTCTTCGGATTGACGTTGACGTAGTGGAAATAGAACGGCCGCGCCCGCAGCCGCTGGCTGTTGTTGATGTTGGTCCAGGTCTCGCCGGCGTCGTTCGAGCGATACAGGCCGCCCTGGTTGCCCAGGCCCTCGACCATGGCGTAGAGCACGCGCGGGTTACTGCGCGCGATCTCGATGTCGATCTTGCCGATCAAATCCTTGGGCAGGCCGTTGGTGATGTGCTTCCACGTTTCGCCGCCATCGGTGGACTTGTAGATGCCGCCTTCGCTGGCTGGGCCACCGCTGATAATGTCCCAGCCCTTGCGGAAGCCCTTGTACATCGCCGCGTAGAGAATGTCGGGGTTCTCCCAGTCCACCTCGATGTCGCGACCGCCGGTCTCGTGGTTCACGAACAGCGTCTTCTTCCAGGTCTTGCCGGCGTCGGTGGTCTTGAAGATGCCGCGCTCGTCGTTTGGTCCGAAGGGGGAGCCGAGGGCCGCCAGCCACACCGTGTTGGTGTTGAACGGGTGCACCTTGATGCCGCCGATCTGGCCGGAGTCCTTCAGGCCCATGAACTCCCACTTCTTGCCCGCGTCGGTCGACTTGTAAACCCCGCGGCCGATGATCACATTCGAGCGGATGGCGGCGCTGCCGGTCCCCACCCACACGTGATTCGGATTCGACGGCGCGACGTCGATCGAGCCAATCGACCCGGTGTCGATCTGCCCGTCGCTGACCGGCACCCACGAAATGCCCGCATCGTCGGTCTTCCAGACCCCGCCGCCGACGCCGCCGAAGTAAAACGTGTGGGGCTGCTGGCGAACACCGGAGTAGGCCGTGACTCGGCCACCGCGCGTCGCGCCGACGCTGCGCCACTTCAGGTCCTTGTAGGCGTTAGCCGGCACCACCTGGTTCGCGTTGCCTTGCGCATTCGCGCGTGAGTCAATTCCGGTGGAGTAGACGAGCAGGGCAAGTGCCACAGAGCCCAGGGCACGGACGAATGTCACACGGTTCATGGTCAACCTCAGCAAAACGGAGCCAGATAGTAGACCGAGAGTATAGCGGGACTATTCGCTGCTGCTCAGACCCGCCCAGCGTGTTGTCTCGATGTGTATCCCGAGCTGATCGAGCAACCGGACGCAGGTGTAGTTGACCATGTCGTCGATCGTCTTCGGCCGCGAGTAGAGCGCCGGCATGGGCGGCGAGATCACCACGCCCATGCGCGACAGCTTCAGCATGTTCTCGAGGTGGATCTCGCTGAGCGGCGCTTCGCGCACGGCCAGCACCAGCTTGCGGCGTTCCTTCAGCACGACATCAGCGGCGCGATGAATCAGGTTGTCGCCCAGGCCGTGGGCGATGGCGGCCAGCGTGCGCACGCTGCACGGCGCGATCACCATGCCCATGGTGACGAATGACCCGCTCGAAATGGTCGCGCCCTGGTCGGTGAGGGGGTGGACGACGGTGGCCAGCTTCGTCACCTGCTCCGGGGTGTAGCTGGTTTCGTGAACCAGCGTGCGGGCGCCCCAGCGGCTCATCACCAGGTGCGTCTCAATGCCGGTGCTCTGGAGCATTTCCAGTAGCCGCACGCCGTAGATGGTGCCGCTGGCGCCGGTGATAGCGACGATCAGCCGTTGAGGAGTATTACTGGTCTGCATGTAATTTACGTTGGTCTAGCAAATGTAACATCGGTGTAACACGCCGCCAGGCTGCTTCAGGCACTATACTGTTCAGTAATCAATCGTTTCATGATTCGCTACCTCATTATTGCTCTGGGCCTGATGTTGTGCGTGACCACCTCGTCCGCGTCCGCGCAGACGGCCACCCCTCAACCGACGGCCAAGCCCGCCGCCGCGCCGCCACCGGCGATTCGCCGCTGGGTTGACGTGCAGCAATTGTCGTTTGGTGGCCGGTTTCGCTGGTTCGAGAACAGTTCCGGCCGGCTGGTATCGAGCACGCTGCAATGGCAGCCGCAGATTCGCGCCCGCTTCCTGTTCGACAAGGCCGCCAAGTACAGCATCAACGGCTTTGCCTCGAGTGGTCTGACGTTCCCATCCAGCTGGAACAATACGGGTGGTGGCCTCGGCACGTTCTCCGGCGCCTTCAACCTCAAGCAACTGTTCGCGCAGGCGGAGCCGAAAAAAGGTCTCGAGTTCCAGGCCGGTGGCCTGTACATGAACCGCGGCGAGATGGCAGAACACATCGCCTACGACAACGACGCCTTCATCGAGGGGGAGCGGGTGACCGTGAGGCCGGCCAAGGGATGGCTCAAGCAAGTGGCCGTCACCACCGGCTATCTCGGCGACTTCCGGGAGCCGAACGTGTTCAAGCGATTCGATCGCATGGACGACTGGAACTACGGTCAGGCATTGGTCGATGTCGGTCTCGGGCCACATATCGCGGCGTCAGTGGACTACACCTATGAGAACGGCCGCGACATCTGGCGCGAAGGCGTCAACTTCAAGTTGCCGTCATCGGTGAAACTGCTCACGTTGCTCAAGTTCGAGGCGTACCAGCGCATTGCCACGGTGGATGGCAACGGCTTCAACGCCTCGGCCGACCTGCGATGGAAACGCCTGGCCGTAACCGGCGGCGTGATGGCAGTGGATCCCTTCTACAGCACCAGAGAGGGACCCTACAACGGCGACCGCTACGAGACCGGCACCCGCTACTATTCAATCTGGACGGTCGCGCTTATTCCCGAGCTGACGCTCCAGGCCTTCCACACCCAGGCGTTTGCCACCGACTTTCCAATCAACATCCAGCGCCGCTTCGACATCATCCTGACCTTCAACCCGACCGCGACCCTCAAGCGCGCGCGAGTCTTCTAACCAGCAGGAACACCGCCATCGACGTGGCCAGCGCCGGCAAGGTCGCGCCAATCGGCGCGGCGAGCTTGTAGACGGCAAATCCCAGGACCCACGCGGCCACGCCGGCGAGGTTGAAGGCCGGCATCGCCGCAGTCTGGTAGATCGCGGCCACGTCCACCTTCGAGCGAAGTATTACGAAGTGCGCCAGGAAGATCCCGCCGACGGGGACGAGCACCGAACCGAGCAGCACCATCAGATCGGCGAAACTCGTCAGCCAGGCCGTGGAGATCAAGCCGAGCGCGGTTCCGACCAGGCCGATCACCCATACCGACCCGGTGCCGGTGGACTGTGGTGCGAGCGTCCGCCACGCCAGCGACGACATGTAGATGTTCACGAAATTGGTGGTGACCGTCGCGAGCACGACCAACAAGGCCGCCCACCATCCCATGCCGGTCGCCGCCAGCATCGCCCCCGGGTCGTCACTGCCCGCGATGCGCGCCAGGCTCCAGCCGAGCGGCATCAGCCACAGCGCGGGTATCGCGAGGCCGGCAAACACTGCCGTCGCGCTCGCGCCCGGTGAACGGGTGTAACGCGAGTAGTCCGCGAACATCAGCAACCACGACACTTGATAGCCGATGACCACGTCGATGCCCCACAGGATCGATGGCGGCGCCACGGCGACAGCCAGTTCCACCCTGGCCGGCAGCGTGAAGGCCGCCCAGGTGAGCATGAACCCCGCCATGGCCATCAGCGGCACCGCGATGCGATCCGCCAGGCCAACCGCACGTGGTCCGCGCGCGACAATCAGCGTAGCCGCCACGCCGATGGCCGCCGACCAGACCCACGCCGACCCCGGTCCGCCGAGCAGCTGTGAGCACACCGAGGCCGCAATGGTGTTGTTGACGGCAATCCAGGCAAAGTTCGTGAGGTAGAGCAGTCCCGAGACGGCCTGCGCCCCGCGCAGCCCCAGTGGATCGCGGGCGGCCACCATCGACGGAACGCCGAAGCGGGAGCCGACCGGCGCGAGTACGGCCACCAGCAACGCCCCGAACAACGCGCCCACCACCACCAGCACCATCGCGTCCCTTCCGCCGTAGCGGGAGGCAAGCACCGCGCCGGTCTGCAGCGTCGTCGCGACGACGTTGGCGGCGAGGAAGATCAGGAAGAGGTCGAATGCCGGCTGGGTCCGTTGCGTTTCGGGAATCGGTGAGAGGTCAGCGGCGTCCATGACAGGGGCCTCGGCAGTATAGCGGCCGGCCCGCGATGGCGCCCGGTTTCTGATATCCTCCCCCGGCAAACCAGATTCCGAACCGGAATCTGGTGGGGGAGCTATGATTTTTAAAGTTTTGAGACTTTTCGTGACGACCGCTGCGATCCTGGTCGCCGCGCTGCCTGCGGCAGCGCAATCAACCACCGGCACCATCACGGGACGGGCACTTGACTCGAGCGGGGGCATTCTCCCTGGCGTCGACGTCAGCATTTCGAGTCCGGCGATGATCGGTGGTCCGCGTCAGGCCGTTACTGACTCGCTTGGCAGCTTTCGCTTCGGCCAAGTGCCGCCCGGCACCTACGAGGTGAAGTTTCAGCTGCCGAGCTTCCGCGCCCTGACGATCAGCGCCGTGGTCGTCAACGCCGGTGCGACGGCCACTGTCAACGGTCCACTGCAACTGGACACGCTGGCTGAGTCGATCACGGTCACAAGCAGCACGCCGACCATCGATCTCCAGTCCACGACGGTTGGCGTGAATTGGAGCGAGGAGCAGATGGAGAACCTGCCCTACGGACGCGGCATCCGCGGCTTGGCCCGCCTGGTGCCCGGCCTGTCGCCCACCCAGTTCGACGTCGGTGGTAATACGGTGGGCGGCTCGACTACGACCGGCGCCCGATCGTACGGACGTGCCGGTGGCGAACTGATCAAGTTCGACGGCGTGGTGTGGGATCAGTTCTTCGGCGACTACAACACCTACGATCAGGTCTCGGTCTCGGGCGCGGCCAAGGGTGCCGAGTCGCAGAGCCCAGGCGCCACGCTCAGCTTCGTCGTCAAGTCGGGCGGCAACAAGTTCAGCGGCGCCTACCTGCTGGCGTGGCAGGACGGTGCGTTTCAGGGCGACAACGTCACCGACTCGCTCAGGCAGCAGGGCTTCGACCCCGGCAACAACAAGTTCACCCGCTACAACGATATCAGCCTCGATCTGGGTGGTCCGATCGTCCGGGACAAACTGTGGTTCTACGCGGCCTACGGTTACAACTACTCGGGCTTGCTGATTCCCGGCTTTGTCTCCACCAAGACCAACGAACAGGTCGAGTACTTTACGCGTCTCGACAACCCGACACTGAAGCTGACCTACCAGTTGTCGAAGAACAACAAGCTCGAGCTGACGGAGCAAGTGAACCGCAAGTGGCAGCCCTATCGCAATGCCAGCTCGTTCGTGCCGGCGGAGGCCGCCCAGAACCAGCAGGCGTGGACCCAGATCGGCCCGGCGCTGAAGTTCACGCGCATCATGAGCCAGAGCATGACGCTCGATGCCAGCTTCAATCGTTCCGGGTACTGGTGGCCCGACTACGCGAACAGCGATGACGTCCGGACCACGGACCTCACGACGACCCACACGCGCGGTGCCTTCCTCGAGCAGAAGCGCGAACCGGTGCGCTGGGGCTGGAACGGCACGTGGTCGTGGTACCGCACCTTTGGCAAGATGAACCACGAGATCAAGTCGGGCGTGCTTGGGTACGACAGCACCAACTACGTCGAGAACTATGGTTACCCGAATCAGCAGCTCTATCGATACCGCAGCCTGGCCGGCGACACCAACTTCTTCCAGCGCCCCGACTCGGTGCAGGTGTTCGAGTATCCCAACAACACCAATGCCGGCATTCGCTACAGCTCGTGGTACGCCAACGACAGCGTGAACCTGACGCCGCAATTGACCCTGAACGCCGGGGTCCGGTTCGACCGCTATTCGTCGCGGCTGCCCGAGCAGGGCAACCCTGGCACCGGACCGTTCGCTACCGCGAGGGTCTATGCCGAGAACAAGAGCTTCCCAACCTACAATGCCTGGTCCCCCCGGCTGTCGGCGGTCTATGACCTGACCGGCAGTGGCCGCATTGCCATCAAGGCCAGCTACGGGCGGTACTCGGCCAATGGCTCCGGCGTGAATGCCGCCGCCGGTCCGGTCGCCAACTCAGTGAACCCGGCTGCGACGCTGGTGTCGACGTACACACGGTGGGACGGCCGCATCCCGTACACGCCGGTCGCCGCCGATCTGACCGGCGTCACCGGCCAAAGCCGTGACAGCCGCCTCGATCCGTCCCTCAAGGGCGAGTACCTCATCGAATACACCGGTGGCGTCGATCTCGGTCTTGGTCGCGACACCTCGGTCCGCTTTAACGTCGTCCGCAAGGGCGACTACCGTGGCAGCAAGGAACTGAACGTGGCGCAGCCGTTCTCGGCCTTCAGCGACGTGGTGACCGGCGTCGATCCCGGCCGCGACAACATCGCCGGCACGGCCGACGATGGCGTGGTCCGCGTGTGGTCGGTGCCACGCAGCTATCCGCGGTTCGGGCAGGTGCAATCATTGTTCACCAACGCCGCGCCGGGCGAAGGCGACGACCGGTTTACCGCGTTCGAAGCGACGTTCAATAAGAGCCATACCAACGGCTGGTCGCTGCTGGCGTCGTACCAGATCGACAAGCGCGACGTGAAGAACATTGCCCCGCGCAATCCGAACGAGGCCGCCTACAACTGGGAACTGCCCGAGACCTACCAGGGTGTGCGGTTGAGCGGGACGGTCAACCTGCCGTGGAAGTTGCTGGTGTCATCCACGTTCACCGCCCAGCAGGGCGAGTACTACAACCGCATCGCCCAGGTCCGCGACGCGCTCAACACTCTGGTGAATGTCACAGTCGAGGGCCAAGCCGGCCGCTACGATTGGGTCAAGTTGTCAGATCTCCGCCTGTCAAAGACCATGGGGCTGTTCAAGGGGCACTCCTTCGAGGCGATGTTCGACGTGTTCAACCTGACCAACTCGAGCGTGGTGCTGCGCCGGGTGACGACCAACGGCCCCAATTACAACAAGCCGTTGTCGACCGGTGGCATTGACGCCGCGTCGGCCAACCCGATTCCAGCAGCGCGCGTGTTCCGCATCAGCGCTCGCTATCGCTTCTAGGTCAAGAGGAGCAGCCCTATGAAACGCGCATTTCTCGCTCTTGTCTTTATTCTGGTTGCCCACGTCCCGGCGTTCGCCACGTGGTCGGTGATCGCCGTTGACGCGCGAACCGGCCAGGTCATCGTGGCTTCGGCCACGTGCGTCCGCCAGCAAGGCTTTCCGCAGCGCCAGCCGACTCCGTCCCGCGACTTGATGGAACTGCAGGCGGTGATCGTCCCGGGCATTGGCGTGGCTGCGTGTCAGGCCGGCGCCGACAACACCCGCGAGAACCAGATGCTGGTCTACGCCGAGCTCAAGCAGGGAACGCCACCGACGAAGATTCTCGACCTGCTCAAGGCCCACGAGGCCAACCGCAAGCCCGAAGATCAGATGGAACGCCGCCAGTTCGGCATTCTCGCCATTCCCGACGGCAAGCAGATCACGGCACAGAACAATCGGGCCGGCTTCAACGGCGCCAACAACTCGGTGTCGTCGTTGTACTTCGGCGGCCGGGTCGGCGATATCCACTACCAGGTGCAAGGCAACACGCTGCTGGGCGATGCGGTGATGCACCAGGCGGCCCTGGCGTTTACTCGCGCCACCGGTACCATGGCTGACCGCGTCATGGCGGCCATGGACGCGGCCGACGCCAACGGCGGCGACCACCGCTGCAACTGCGGCACCAGCGTGATCGACTTTGCGCCGTGCGATAACAAGACCTCGTACGTCGCCTACATCACCATCGCCGAAAAAGACGATGCGATGGGCGCGACGCACAATGATGGCCAGTACTCGGTCTACCTGAGCGTGACCGACCTCAACACAGTGAAGGGCGAAAGCGGCAACCCGGTGAAGACCCTGCGGACGCGGTATGACGCATGGAAGAAGGCCGGTTCCCGCAAGACCGGCCCGATGCCGCCGTCGCTCTACAAGGGCACCAAGTAACCCCATCGACTGCCCGTCCGGCTTGGCGCCGGACGGGCAGTATACTTGCGCTCCATGCGCGCCACCGTGTTGTCTGCCCTCGTTCTGCTCGCTACCGCCACCGGCATCGCCCAGGCGCCACAGCCGGCATTTGTCCTGCAGCCCGATCGCGTCTTCGACGGCGAGACCATGCACGCCGGCTGGGTGGTGGTCGTGCGCAGCGATCGCATCATCGCCGCCGGTCCGCCAGCCACGACCAATGCCCCGGGCGGGGCACGCACCATCGCGCTGTTGGGTACCACGCTCATGCCCGGCCTGATCGAAGGCCACTCGCACCTGCTGTTGCATCCCTACAACGAGACCTCCTGGAACGATCAAGTGCTGCGCGAACCGCTCGCGCTTCGAGTCGCGCGCGGGGTGAATCATGCTCTCGCCACGCTGATGGCCGGCGTGACGACGGTGCGGGACCTTGGCAGCGAGGGCGCCGCCTACGCCGATGTCGGACTGAGGCAGGCCATCAACGAAGGCATCGTGCCGGGGCCGCGGATGCTGGTGGCGGGACCGGCCATGGTCGTCACCGGCAGCTATGCGCCGAAGGGCTTCGCACCTGAAGTGACCGTGCCGCAGGGCGCCGAAGAAGCCGATGGTTTGGACGGCGTCGTGCGGGTCGCCCGCGGCCAGATCGCCAAGGGCGTCGACGTCATCAAAATCTACGCCGACTACCGGTGGGGTCCGAATGGCGAGACCCGGCCCGGCTTCACCCTGGGCGAGATTCAGCGCATTGTCGAGGCCGCCAACAGCAGCGGCCGGCCGGTCGTCGCCCACGCCTCGTCGCCGGAAGGGATGCGCCGCGCCATCATGGGCGGCGTCGAAACAATTGAGCACGGCGATGACGGTACGCCGGAGATCTGGAAGCTGATGGTCGAGAAGAACGTCGCGTTCTGCCCGACGATTGCCGCCGGTGATGCCACCTCACAGTATGCCGGGTGGAAGAAGGGCGTTGACCCCGAGCCGGCGCGCATCACGCGCAAGCGCGAGACGTTCAAGGCGGCGCTCGCCGCCGGCGTGAAGATGTGCTTCGGCGGCGACGTCGGCGTGTATGCCCACGGCGACAACGTCCGCGAGCTGGAACTGATGGTGGAGTGGGGCATGACGCCGGCGGCAGCGCTGGTGGCGGCGACCTCCGGCAATGCCACTTACTTCCGGCAGGCCGAGCGCATCGGCCGCGTCAAGCCGGGCCTGTTCGCCGACCTGATTGCGGTCACCGGCGACCCGGCCACCGATGTCACGGCTCTGCGCCGCGTGAAGTTCGTGATGAAGAGCGGCAACATCTACAAGCAGTAGGTCGCAGATTACGAAGGACAGCCGCAGATTACGAACAGCCACCGATTAGACGCAGATTAGGCACCGACAGAAAAGGCAGACATGTCACGACTCTCTTCACTAGCCTTCATCCTCCTCCTCAGTGTGCCGCTGGTCGCGCAGGAACCCGCCGCCAAGTGGTGGGCCCATATCGTCTTTCTGGCCAACGACTCAATGAACGGCCGCGACACGGGCAGTCCCGAGCATCGCAAGGCGGCTGAGTACATTGCGGCCGAGTTCAAGAAGGCGGGACTCGAGCCAGGCGGCACCAACGGCTACTTCCAGCCCATTCGCTTCCGCTCGCGGCGCATCGTCGAGGCGCAGTCGAGCCTGGCGCTGGTGCGGCCGGGCGGTGCGGTTGAAACCGTGGTGCTCGGTGACGAGGCGACGTTCTCGATGCGCATCGAGCCGGCGCCGAGCGTCGAAGCGCCCATCGTGTTCGCCGGCTACGGCCTGCAAGTGCCCGAAGCGAAGCACGACGATCTGGCCGGTCTCGACCTCAAGGGCAAGATCGTATTGTTGCTCACGGGCGGGCCGTCGCACATCCCTGGGCCACTGCTGGCGCACTATCAGTCGATTCGGTGGGAGTATCTGAAGAAGGCCGGCGCCGTCGGCGTCTTCTCGATCCAGAACCCCAAGGGTCAGGACATCCCGTGGGATCGGTCGAAGCTGTCGCGGTTCATGCCGGCACTGGCGATCGCGGACCCGGCATTGGACGAAACCCTCGGCCAGCAGACGGCGGTGACCATCAACCCGGCGCGGGCTGAGCGGTTCTTTACCGGCTCCGGCCACACCTTCAATGAGCTGTTGGCGCTGTCAACTGACGGCAAGGTGCTGCCGCGGTTCGCCATTCCTGCGACGGCGCGGGTCAAGGTGGCGATTGACGCCAAGACGATCGAGTCCGACAACGTCGTGGGTGTGCTGCGCGGCAGTGATCCGGCGTTGCGCAACGAGTACGTCGCGGTCTCCGCCCACATCGACCATGTCGGCGTCGGCGAGCCGATCGGCGGCGATCGCATCTACAACGGCGCCATGGACAACGCGTCGGGCATTGCCACGCTGATCGAGACGGCTGCGGCCGCCGCGGCTGCGGGTGCACCGAAGCGGTCGCTCGTGTTCGTCGCTGTGACCGCTGAGGAAAAGGGCCTGCTCGGCTCGCGTTATTTTGCCAACCGGCCGTCGATCGCCGGCGGCACGATTGTCGCCAATCTCAACACCGACATGTTCCTGCCGCTGTTCCCGCTAAAGAGCCTGGTGGTGCAGGGGTTGGAGGAGTCGGACCTCGCCGAAGACCTCAAGCGCGTGGCCCGGCCGCTCGCCATCGAGGTGCTGTCCGACCCGGAGCCCGAACGCAACGCGTTTATCCGCAGCGATCAGTACAGTTTCATCAAGACCGGCGTGCCGGCGCTGTCGCTGAAGGTCGGCTTCGTGAAGGGCTCGCCCGAGCACCAGACCGTGCTCAAGTGGCGCACCGAGCGCTACCACGCGCCGAGCGACGACCTGGATCAGCCGATCAACCGCCAGGCCGCCGAGAACTTCGGCACGATCTATCTCTCGGTCGTGCAGGCGGTCGCCAACCGCCCGACGCGGCCGCAGTGGAACGGCGACAGCTTCTTCAGGCGCTTCGCGAGGTAAAGAGCTGTTAAACCACGTTGGCTTCGGCGGCGGTGGTTCGGCGACTGAAGCGATCGAGCGCGAACGGGGAGAGATCGAACTTCGGGTCGCGCCCCGTGATGACGTCGGCCAGGATGCGGCCGGCCGCTGGTGCATGCTGGAATCCGTGGCCGCTGAAGCCGGCAATCGTGTAGAAGCCTTCGACGTCGATTGATGGCCCGATGATCGGATTGTGATCCGACGTCATCTCGTACAGCCCGGCCCACGCGTGTGACACGGCGGCATCGGCGAGTGCGGGCAAACGCTGCATCGCCACCTCGATCACCTGTGGCAGGAAATCCCATCGCACGGTGATGTCGAAGCCTGGCTGTTCATCCGGATCGCCCATGCCGAACAGCAGTCCGCCGCCTTCGCGGTGGAAATAGAAGCCGGTATCGAAGTCGATCACCAGCAGCTTGTTCTTCGGCACGCGGCCGGCGTTCACGGGATCGTCCCATGACCCGCCGCCCGGTGCTGAGGCGATGAAGATGTGGCGGCGCTCGGGCTCGACCGGCACGTCGACGCCGCACAGGCGGCCAATCGACTTGGCCCACGGTCCCGCAGCATTCACGACCAGCGGCGTGGAAATGTTTCCGTGCGACGTGCGGACTTCGACGATGCGGTTGCCGTCGAGGCGAATGCCACTGACTTCAGTCTCGCGAACAATCTCGACGCCTCTGGCCTGCGCGCCCTTCGCAAAGCCCACGGTCACGCCGTTGGGGTCGGCGACGCCATCGGCAGCGCAGAAGGTCGCGCCTTTCACGCCCGTGACGTCGAGACCGGGCGCCAGCGCCTGGGCCTCGGCGGGGGAGAGCCACTGCACATCGACGCCGCGCGACTGCTGGAGCTGGACGTTCTTGAGAAAAGTGGCGACGTGCCCGGCCTTGGACAGCAGGAAGAGATATCCGTCCTGGTGAAAATCGATCGGCGTGCCGACCAGCTCTTCAAACCGCGCCATCATGGCAATCGATTCAAGCGAAAGGTCGATGTTGGCGGGATGCGAGAACTGGTGCCGCACGCCGCCGGCATTCTTGCCAGTGGAACCGGCGGCGAGTTGCGGCTCGCGCTCGATCAGCACGACGTTGGTCATCCCGCGCTGGGTGAGATGCCAGGCGACGCTGCAGCCCATGCATCCGCCGCCGACGATCACGACATCTGCTGTGTTCTTCATGACGGCAATCTCAATTTATCAGACTTCATGAGGCTGTCGTGCGCGCAGCGGTCTGGCGGGTGGCCAGGGCGACGCCGAGCAGGACCAGGAGCGCGCCGGCAAACGCGCTGACCGGAAGCCGCTCCGCCAGGAACACCGCACCCCAACTGATGCCGAACACGGGAATCAAATAGGTCACCGCCATCGCGGTCACCGCGCCGGTGCGCACGATCAATCGGAAGTACAGCACGTAGGCCAGGGCCGTGCACAACACGCCAAGCGCCAGGGCACAGGCCCACGCCTGCAGCGACGGCGGCGTGGCCGGCCAGCGCGCCAGCGCCAGCGGCGCCAGTACGGCCGCAGCGGCAAGCTGGCTACCGCCGGCCACGGCCATCGACGCGACGCCTGCGAGAGAGCGGCGGGCGTAGTGCGCGGAGATGCCATAAAGGACGGTCGCCGTGAGCGCCGCCAGCACCGCCAGGCTCTGGCCGCCAATGGCCAACGTGGGCCAGGCCAGCACCAGCACTCCGCCGAAGCCGAGGGCCAACCCGGCGAGGCGCGCCGGCGCCAGTCGCTCCCCGAGCCAGACCGCTGCGGTAACGGCGCCAAACAGTGGCACCGTGGCGTTCAACACGGAATTCAGGCCGGCCGGCAGCGTGAGTGCGGCGTACGCGAACAGGGTGAACGGTACTGCGGTGTTGATGACGCCCAACACAATCAACGGCCGCTGTTGCCGGACCAGGACCGTTAACAGCCCCCGGTGCCACAGGACCAACGCGAGCAGCATCGCGGCAATCGCGACGCGCACGAAAATCAGGGGGATCGGCCCGAACTCAGGCGCCGCGATCCGCATGAACAGAAACGAGGCGCCCCATAGCGCGCCGAGGATCAGCAGGTCGACAGCGTCGCGGCTGGCCATGTCTTACCGACGGCGTCCGACTGGGTGGCGCAGCTCCAGCATGGTCAGTAGTATGGCGCGAGCGGGGCTGTCAGGCGAGCAGCAGGGACGAAGTGGCAGGTCCGGCGCCTATAATTGGCCCAACGTTCGTGACCGACGGGAGGTAGTGATGAGGCGATGGGTGGGTGCTCTCAGCGTGGCGGTGGTCGCCGCCGTGGCTGGCGTGATGGCGCAAACGCCGGCGGCCAGCCGCGGCGTGCGGGTTGAGATCTCGTTTCCCGCCAGCGTCCACAGCGGTCCGGTCACCGGCCGGGTCTACGTGATGGTGTCGCGCACCAACGACCGCGAGCCCCGCCTGCAGATCGGCCGTACCGGCACGCCGTTCTTTGGACGCGACGTCGAGAAGCTGGCGCCAGGGCAGTCGGCCATCATCGACGTAACGGACCTGGGGACACCCGTGGCCAGCCTTCGCGACCTGCCGCCCGGCGATTACTACGTGCAGGGCTTCGTTAACATCTACTCTGAGTTCAAGCGCGCCGACGGCCACGTCGTCTGGATGCACGACGACCAGTGGGAAGGGCAGCGCTGGAACATCTCACCGGGCAACCTCTACAGCGATCCACAGCGGGTGCGGATCGACGCGACCACCGAAACCATCAAGTTGTCGGCCACCAACATGATTCCGGCGGTCGTGGTGCCGGCCGACACGCTGTGGGTGAAGCGCTTCAAGATTCAGAGCGCGCTGCTGACGAAGTTCTGGGGCCGGCCGATCTATCTCGGCGCGACCGTGCTGCTGCCTCGCGACTACGACACTGCGACGGTCAGGTACCCGGTGCTCTACCGGCAAGGCCACTTCGGGCTCGGCGCGCCGCTCGGCTTCCAGGACGGCAGCGAGATTGCAGAGGCGTGGGCGCGTGACGACTTCCCGCGCATGTTGGTGGTGACGCTGCAGCACCCCTCGCCGTACTTCGACGACAGTTACGGCGTGAACTCCGTCAATCTCGGTCCCTACGGCGACGCGCTGATTGAGGAGTTGATCCCGGAAGTAGAGAAGCGCTATCGCGCCATCGGCCAGCAGTGGGCGCGCATTACCGACGGCGGCTCCACCGGCGGGTGGATCTCGCTCGCGCACCAGATCTTCTATCCCGATTTCTACGGCGGCGTGTGGTCGTACTGTCCCGATTCGGTGACCTTCACCGATGTCGAGGGCATCAACGTCTACAAGGACGACAACGCCTTCTACCGCAAGGTCGACTGGCGGACCGTGCCCATCATCAACACGCGCGAGGTGAACGGGCACGTGCGCCTGACCTCGGAGCAGCGCAATCACATGGAGCTGGTCAATGGGACCAAAGGCCGGTCGGGTGAACAGCTCGACATCTGGTCGGCAGTGTTCGGGCCGCTCGGCAAGGACGGCTACTTCGAGCCGCTGCTCGACAAGCGCACCGGCACGATCAACCGGGCGGTGGCCGACTATTGGCGCGAGCACTACGACTTGCTGGAGTACCTCAAGCGGAACTGGACCACCGTTGGTCCCAAGCTGGTGGGCAAGGTCCACGTCTATACCGGGACCATGGATAACTTCTTCCTCAACAACTCGACCCGCGAGCTGGACGAGTGGATGAAGACCACCGCGAATCCGCACTACGAAGGCTTCTTCCTCTACGGCGATGGCAAGGGCCACTGCTGGCAGGGCCCCGAGACGACCGCCGAGCGGCTGAAACAGATGGCCGCGCACATCATGAGCCGCAAGCCCGACGGCATGACCACGCCGTGGTGGCGGTACTGACCGGACAGCGTCACGACGCTGCCCGGTCAACAGGTTTACGCGAGTTCGAAGCGATCGAGGTTCATCACTTTGGTCCACGCAGCGACGAAGTCGCGGACAAACTTCGCCTGTGCGTCGGCACTACCATACACTTCGGCGAGCGCACGGAGTTGGGAGTTGGAGCCGAACACCAGATCCATTCGGGTGCCCGTCCACATGACCGCACCGGTCTTGCGGTCGCGGCCTTCGAATACGTCATCTGACCCGGCCTTCCACGTCGTCCCCATCTCGAGCAGGTTGACGAAGAAGTCGTTGGTCAGTGCCCCCGGCTTCTTGGTGAAGACGCCGTGCTGGGTCGGTCCGGCGTTGGTGCCGAGCACGCGCAGGCCGCCAACCAGTACCGTCATTTCGGGTGCGGTGAGCGTCAGCAGTTGCGCCTTGTCGACCAGCAGATGCTCCGCTGGGATGGACTGCTTGCCATTCACGTAGTTGCGGAAGCCATCGGCGATCGGCTCCAGGAAGCCGAACGACTCGATGTCAGTCTGCTCCTGGGTGGCATCGCTGCGCCCCGGCGTGAACGGCACCGAGGCGGCGTGACCGGCAGCCTTCGCCGCTTGCTCGACGCCGGCGCATCCGGCCAGGACGATCAGGTCGGCTAGCGAGATCTGCTTGCCGCCGCTCTGGGCGGCGTTGAAGTCTTTCTGGATAGCTGCGAGCTTCACCAGGACCTTCGTCAGTTCAGCCGGCTGGTTCACCGCCCAGTCCTTCTGTGGTGCCAGGCGAATGCGAGCGCCGTTCGCGCCGCCGCGCTTGTCGGAACCACGGAAGGTCGACGCCGACGCCCAGGCCGTAGACACCAGCTGCGAGACCGACAGACCTGAGGCGAGGATGCTGCCCTTGAGCGTGGCAATATCCTTGTCGTCGATCAGTTGATGAGTGACGGCCGGAATCGGGTCCTGCCAGGCTAGCTCTTCCTTGGGCACTTCGGGGCCCAGGTAGCGCCCGCGCGGACCCATGTCGCGATGCGTCAGCTTGAACCAGGCGCGGGAGAAGGCTTCAGCAAAGGCCTGCGGGTTGTCGAGGAACCGGCGCGAGATCTTGCCGAACTCGGGATCAAAGCGCAGCGTCAGGTCCGTCGTCAGCATGGTTGGCTTGTGCTTCTTGCCGGGGATGTGCGCGTCGGGAATGATTTCCGGCGCGTCCTTGGCGACCCACTGCTTGGCGCCGGCGGGCGACTTGGTCAGTTCCCACTCGTACTGGAACAGGTGCTCGAAATAGTCATTGCTCCAGTGCGTCGGGGTGGTGGTCCAGGTCACTTCCAGGCCACTGGAGACCGTCTCCTTACCGTGCCCGCTGCCGAAGTTGCTGGCCCAGCCAAGGCCCTGCGCCTCGATTGACGCGCCCTCGGGCTCGGCACCCTTGTGCGACTCCGGTGCGGCGCCATGCGCCTTGCCGAACGTGTGGCCGCCGGCGATCAGGGCGACGATCTCTTCGTCGTTCATCGCCATGCGGTTGAAGGTGGCGCGGATGTCCTTGGCGGCGGCGAGATAATCGCCGCTGGCGTTGGGACCCTCGGGGTTGACGTAGATGAGGCCCATGTGGGTCGCGGCCAGCGGCCGATCCAGGTCGCGGTCGCCCGTGAAGCGCTTGTCGGTAGCCAGCCAGGTGGTCTCGCTGCCCCAATTGACGTCGGTGTCGGGTTCCCACACGTCCTCGCGGCCGCCGCCGAAGCCGAAGGTGCGGAAGCCCATCGACTCGAGCGCGACGTTGCCGGCGAGGATCAGCAGGTCGGCCCAGGAAATCGCCTGGCCGTATTTCTGCTTGATCGGCCACAGCAGGCGCCGCGACTTGTCGATGTTGACGTTGTCCGGCCAGCTGTTGAGCGGGGCGAAGCGCTGCTGCCCGCGGCCGCCACCGCCGCGGCCGTCGCCGGTACGGTAGGTGCCGGCGGCGTGCCAGGTCATGCGGACGAACTGCGGTCCGTAGTGACCGAAGTCGGCCGGCCACCAGTCCTGCGAGTCGGTCATCAGCGCCAGCAGGTCCTTCTTCAGCGCGAAGTAGTCAAGCTTCGTGAAGGCCGTGGCGTAGTCGAACTCCTGGTCCTGCGGGTTTGACTTGGCGGAATGCTGGCTCAGCAAGTCGAGCCGCAGCTGGTTCGGCCACCAATCCTGGTTCGTGGTACCGCCGCCGGCGGCGTGGTTAAAAGGGCACTTGGGTTCGGTCGACATGGGTTCGTACAGTTCTCCTAGGCCACCAGTATAAGGCGTCGGCGCTCGCTACCGAACGACGGCGACGCCGCGCAGGTAGACCGCCGAGATCTTCCGCGTATTAGTAATGTCGTCCAACGGGTTGGCGTCGAGCACGATGAAGTCGGCGGTCTTGCCCGCGGCGATGGTGCCGGTGTTCGGCACCCGCACGAACTCGGCGGCGTTGCGGGTGGCCGCGACCAGGACCTGCGCCGCTGTCATACCCGACGCCACCATGTCGGCCATCTCGACGTGCGGCGCCCACGGGGTGTTGCCGTCGGTGCCGATGGCAATCCTGACGCCGGCGGCCGACAGCTTCGCCAGGTTCCGAGCTTGGATGCCAAACGCCTGCTGGGCCTGCGGCCGATCGGTCGCGGCCGCCTGGATCTTCTGCAGCTCGCCATCGCCGATGCGGCCGCGCAGCCAGCTGTAATCCACCACAACGCCGCGGTCGGGCATGTTCGGGATCAGCACCACGTTCGGGCGCGCCTTGAACAGCGCCACGATGTCGCCATCGATGTCGCGATCGCGAATGCCGTGCGCGAAGGCGTCGACGCCGGCCCTCAGCAGGCCCTTGGCGTCTTCGAGCGAGAAGATGTGCGCGGCCACACGGAGCTTCAGCTGGTGGGCCTCGTCAATCACCGGGCCATACAGGGCCGGTGTCAGTTTCGGGAACTTGCCGTCGCGGTCGTCCACCCAGATCTTGATCAGGTCGACCTTCCTGGCGGCTTCCTCCTGCACCGCCTTGCGGGCTTCGGCCTCGCTGGTGATCCAGTGGGGCACCTCGGTGCGACCTTTCTCCGGCGCGGTAATGCCGCGGCCGGCCAGGAACAGGCGCGCGACCCCGGGCGTGGCCTGTGCGCGCTGGGTGAAGGCTGCGTCGGTGCCATCAAGCCCCATGCTGAGCGCCGCGCCGACGCCAAACCGCGCTCGTTGCTGCAGGTCGGCGACCAGTTCGGGGGCCGTGGTGCTGGTGTGGACGTGGGTATCGACAATCGCCGGCATCACCGTTTTGCCGGAGAGGCTGATCCGCGTGGCCCCCGCGGGGACTTTCACCGTGGCGGCGGCGCCGGCCTGCGTGATGCGGTCACCCTGCATCACCACCGTCGCGTTCTCGATGACGCGGCCATCGCCTACGATCACGCGGGCACCCTCGAAGACGGTGGCGGCCGGCGCCTGCGCGCGCGTGACGGTGAACGCGATTGCGGCTGCGGCTGCGGTTAGTAGAAGTCGTCTGGTCATGATTCTGTTGTTTCCCTCAAGCCTCAAGCCCCAAGCCAATCATTTCTTATAGACCTCCCCGTCCTTCATCACGAACAGCACGCGCTGCAGGGCGATGATGTCGGTGAGCGGGTCGCCGTCAACCGCGACGAGGTCCGCGGCCAATCCGGTGGTCATCGATCCGGTGACGCCGCCGAGGCCCATCGATTCGGCGGCGAGCGAGGTCATACCAATGATGGCATCCATCGGCCGCTGCCCCGACTTCACGTGCTCGATCGGCTCGCGCGCGTTCTGCCCATGCGCCCCGGCCACCGCGTCAGTGCCCATCACCATCTTCAGGCCGGGCGTCTTGAGGGCCGCGCCGAACATGACGTCCTTCGACTCCAGTGCCCTGGCCATCGACGCGAAGCCCTGCTCGGTGTAGTTACCGATGCCGAGAAAGCGCGACTTGTTCTCGAGGTAGTGCAGCGTGGCGAGACCGCCATGTTCCACCACCGTGCACCGTGCCCGCGCCGCGCGAATCATCGATTCCGGGCTGTGCGCGTGCACCATGCTGCGCAGTCCCTGCGCTCGCGCCTCGCTGCACGCGGCGTCGAGCTGTTCCTGTGACAGCGCCATCCGCCTTCTTCTTGCGGCTGTCGGCGCGAATCTCGTCGGGCGTCCTCTTCGGGTTCGAAATCTGTCCTCGCGACGACAGCAGTCGGGGGCCGGGAATCACGCCGCGCGCGAGCGCGTCGCGCAGCGGCTTGTCCGACATGGCCCCGACGCTCTGCACCATGGTAGAGCCCGCCACCAGATTGAGGTAGGCGTTCTCGGCGCCGTACAGGGCGGCCTGCTCCAGCGGCGCCGCCGACGCGAACGACTGTGCCGTCGCGCACGGTGACGACCGTGTTGCGCAGAATCTGGCCTTTACCGTCGACCACGATGCGCGCGCGCAGCGTGACCTCCAGAGCCTGCTGCGCGCCGGGCACGGCCACTAGGGCCGACAGCAGGACCGCAACCAGGGTGGTTCGCATGCCGCCGATTATGCGCCAAGTCAGGGTGGGCTCCGGTGGGTTAGAATCGCCGCGCCGCAGGCTCCCTGCCGGCCGCCAACAAGAGAGTGAGTCATAGACCAGATGAGCCGCAGGACCTTCGGATTAGCGCTTGGCGCCGCCGCCGTCGGGGGACCGTTGCACGCCCTCTCGTCCGGCGAACCCGCCCAGGCCCGGCCGGCCGTCACGAGACCAGACGAGCTGTGCGACCTCGGCGCCGTTGACCTGGCCGCGCGCATCCGGCGTAAAGACGTGTCAGCCCGCGATGTGATGGCCGCGCACCTGGCGCGGATCGAGCGCGTCAACCCGAAGGTTAACGCGATCGTGACGCTGGTGGCCGGTCGCGCCATGGCCGATGCCGCGCGTGCTGACGAGTAGACCGCCCGCGGAGGAGCGCTTGGCGTGCTGCACGGGTTGCCGGTCGCGCACAAAGATCTGGTCGACACCGCCGGCATCCGCACCACGCGCGGGTCGCTGTTCTATAAGGACAACATCCCCACGCGCGACGCGCTGATCGTGACCCGCATCAAGGCCGCCGGTGCGGTCATGTGCGGCAAGACCAACACGCCTGAACTCGGCGCCGGATCGCAGACGTTCAACCAGGTGTTCGGTGCGACGCGCAATCCGTACGATGTCACCAAGACCTGCGACGGCAGCAGCGGCGGCGCCGCGGTCGCGCTGGCGTGCGAGATGGTACTGATCGCTGATGGCAGCGACACCGGCGGCTCACTCCTCAATCCGGCCGCCTTCTGCAACGTGGTCGGCTTGCGGCCGTCGCCCGGCCACGCGCCAACCGAGGGCGGGTGGGACCCGCTGTCGGTGTCGGGGCCGATGGCCCGGTCGGTGGCTGACGCCGCGCTGTTCCTGAGCGCGATCGCGATTCCCGATGGACGCAGTCCGCTGTCGCTCATCGACGATCCGGCCCGCTATCGGGCCGCCCTCGACCGCCACTTCAAGGGCGTGCGCGTCGCCGGGTGGCAGGGACTCGGCGGCATTCCCTTCGAGAGCGAGATCCGCACCGTCGTTGACGGCAATCGACGTGTGTTCGCGGACCTGGGATGCGTGATCGAAGACGCCGAGCCTGACTTCACGGGCGTGGACCAGGCCTTTCCGGCGCTGCGCTTCGCCGCCAACCATCCGCGCAATTCGGCGCTGCTGCGCGAGCGGCCCGAATGGGTGAAGGATACGATCAAGTACGAGGCGGCGGCGGAACGGCTCACCGGCGTCGATCTCGGGCGCGCCACGGCGCGACAGACGTTGATGTTCTAGCAGAGCCGCCAGTTCTTCGAGCGCTATGACTACTTCGTGCTGCCGGTCACGCAGGTCTCGCCGTTTGATGTCACGACGCCGTACCCGACCCAGGTGGCGGGCACACCCATGCCGACCTATCTCGACTGGATGCGGTCGTGCTGGTATGTCACCTTCATGACCAACCCGGCCATCTCGGTCCCGGCCGGCTTCACGGCGGCCGGCCTGCCCATCGGCATTCAGATTGTCGGGCGCCATCGCGACGAGTGGAGCGTGCTGCAACTGGCGCACGCGTTCGAGGGCACGACGCACCACAGCCGGCGCCGGCCGGCGCTGCTTGGGGCGTCGCGCCCTGGCCGCAAGAGGACCAAAGCCGACGACGCCAAGGCCGATGTCTTGGAAAAACGCTGTCTGATTAACCGAGCAGGGCCCGGGTGGCCCAGGCACAGACGAACCCGATGTAGTTGCCCACCGCGTACCCGAAGATGCCGAGGATGATGCCGGGCGTCACGAGGCCCGGCCACTTCATCGACATCGCCAGCGCGAGCGCCGACCCGGGACCGCCCACGGCCGCCTGGCTCGCAATCGTGATACTGCCCAGGTCGAGGCCCAATCGCCAACCCGCGCCGTAAACGACCGTGGCATGGATCGCGACAATCGTGATCATGTAGGCGAAGAGCACCAGCCCCTGGCCGATGAGGGCGCTGAAGACCGCCGAGGTGCCGATCACGACGAAGAACAGGTGGAGCGCGAAATACGAGAGTACCGCGGCGCCGTTGAATCGCTTGAGCGCGGGTAACTGCGCGGCCGCGAGCGCCAGGGTCGTCTGCCAGAGCACCAGCGGAGATCCCGGCAGTAGCGGCGAGAGGAACTCGGAGGCCCAGAGAATGGCCAGCGGCAGCGCGCCGAGGACGGCGAGGTCGGCGATGCCAATCTCGGCGTGAGACCAGCGCCGGCGGATGTCCTGGGCGGCTTCGGCGGTCGCATCGGGTGCGCCGTCTGGAAGCGGCTTGTAGAAGCGCACCAGCAGGCGGTAGAGCGCGACCTGCGCGAGCATCCACGGCACCGTCGAGAGGTTGTTGGCCACCGCAGCCGCGGCAAACACGTTCGGATCAGTCCGCAGTTCGCGGCCGACGGCGGCGAAGTTCATGCCGCCGCCCACGAACGATCCCGCGAACTGGCCCGAGAGCTTCCAGGTCTCGGACCCGACCAGGGGCGCGAAGGCGAGGCTGGCCAGCAGCGCGCCGGCAAAGCTGCCGAGGATCGCGAGCCCGAACGCCGTGACCATCACCCTGCCGGCGGTACGCAGCTCGCGGAGATCCGAGGAGAGGATCACCAGCACGATTGCGTACGGAATCGCGTAGGTGTTGACGCCGTCGTAGGCGGGCGAGGCGTGCGGCATCACGCCGATGTTCGAGAGGATAATGCCGGCCAGCGTGCAGACCACCGCCGAGCTGATCTGCTGCACGAACGCGAACCGCTGCTCCAGCGCGCGTGCGCCCGCGATCACGCCGAGCATGAACGCCATCAGGGCGACTGGATGCTCGATCATGGCCTATGCCTGCAAGTGGCAGGCACTGACGTGCCCGGCACCCACGGGCCGCAATGTGGGGACCTGTTCGGCGCACACCGCCACCGCCTGCGGGCAGCGGGTGCGGAAGACGCAGCCCGAAGGCGGCGTAATCTGGCTGGCCGGCTCACCCTTGAGGGCCAGACGGGTCCGCGGCCGGCCCGGTTCCGCCACCGGCACGGCCGAGAGCAGCGCCTGCGTGTAGGGGTGCGCCGGACGGCTGAACAGCGCGGTCTTCGGCGCCAGTTCCATGACGCGTCCGAGGTAGATCACCGCCACATGGTCCGCGATGTGCTCCACCACCGCCAGGTCGTGTGCGATGAACAGCATCGTCAGGGCGTGCCGCTCCTTCAGGTCGCTGAGCAGGTTGATGACCTGCGCCTGGATCGAGACGTCGAGCGCCGAGACGGGTTCGTCGGCGACCAGGAATTCCGGCTGCACCGCCAGCGCCCGGGCGATGACCAGTCGCTGCCGCTGTCCGCCAGAGAACTCATGGGGGAAGCGCACGAGGTAGTCGGCCGGCAGGCCCACCTCGTCGAGCAGCGCGGCGGCGCGCGCTGTTCGATCGGCCCGGGTGCCGATCCGATGCAGCGCCAGCGCGTGCCGCAACATCGCGCCGACCGTCTCGCGCGGATTCAAGGCGGCGTAGGGGTCCTGGAAGACAATCTGCATGCGCTTGCGGGCGCGGCGCAGGTCGGGCTTCGCCAGGGCCAGCACGTCGACGCCGTCGAAGTGCACCGATCCCGCCGTGGCCGGTTCGAGCCGCAGTACGAGGCGGCCGACGGTGGTCTTGCCCGAGCCGCTTTCGCCGACCAGGCCCAGCACGTCACCGCGCTGGATCGAAAAGCTCACGCCGTCGACCGCCTTCACGTGTCCGACGACCCGCTGCAGAAGGCCGCCGTGCAGAGGGAAGTGCTTGACCAGTCCGTCGACCCGCAGCAGCGCGTCGGTCATGCGTGCGCCTCTGCCGAGAGAGCCAGGTCGCGCCAGCGCCCGCACCGAACGTCATGTCCGGGCCCGCTCGATTCGAGGGCCGGCGCGGTCGCCAGGCAAGCCGGCACCACGTGGCCGCAGCGATTGGAGAAGCGGCACCCAGGTGGCAGCAGCGCCAGCGTCGGCACCTGACCGGGAATGGCGGGCAGGCGGCCGCCGGCCCGGCCCAGGCGCGGCCTCGATGCGAGCAGTCCGGCGGTGTACGGCATGCGCGGGTTTGCGAACAGGTCCGCGACCTCACTCGACTCCACCACCTGACCGGCGTACATCACGAGCACCCGGTCGGCAATGGAGGCGACGACGCTCAGGTCGTGGGTGATGAAGATGACGGCCATGCCGAGCTGGGCCTGGAGGTCCTCGATGAGATCCAGTATCTGGGCCTGGATCGTGACGTCGAGGGCCGTGGTCGGCTCGTCGGCGATCAGCACGCTCGGCTTACACGCCAGCGCCATGGCGATCATCACGCGCTGACGCATGCCCCCGGACAGCTCGTGCGGAAAGCTCCCGGCCCGCCGCTGCGGCTCGGGAATGCCAACGAGCGCCAGCATGTCCACGGCATGGGCCAGCGCCCGGTCGCGACTGAGGCCCTCGTGGCATTCGACGACCTCGGCGACCTGCGCGCCCACGGTATGGACCGGATTGAGGCTCGTCATCGGCTCCTGGAAGATCATGCCGACGTGGCGGCCGCGGACGTCGCGCATCTCGTCCTCGGACAGCGTCGTCAGCTCGCGGCCTGACAGGCGGATCGACCCGCCGGCGATGCGCCCGGTGCCGGCCGGCAGCAGGCGCATGATCGAGAGCGCCGTCACCGACTTACCCGATCCACTTTCGCCGACGATGGCCAGCGTTTCGCCGGCTCCGACCGAGAAGCTGACGCCGTCGACAGCGACGAGCGGACCGCCATTCCCGGACGCGAAGGTCGCGCGCAGATCGCGGACCTCGAGCAGCGGGGCCGTGGTGCTGGCCGGCACAGCGCCGCTCACCGCCGTCCGAGCTCCTCGAGCGCCTGCGCAACACCGTCCAGGTGCGTGAGATGCATCGAGGCGTAGTTCGGGGCGAGGACCACACCGTGGCCGCCGGCACGATAGGTGGCGAGCACCGACCGCCGCACGATGTCGGTCGAACAGCGCGCGGTGTCCGGCCGCGTGCGAGGTGCATCGACGCCCACACCCATGTAGACCTTCGCCCGACCCTCAACACCGCGCACCGCTTCAGCGCACTGCCCGAAGACATAGGTGTCGGGATCCATCCCGGCCGAGACCAGTTCCGCGAACGGGGCTTCGTTCAGGCCGAGGATGCGGAAGAGCGCGGCCGTGCTCTCATCGGGCGTGAAGTCGCGCAACACGGTCTTGCGCAGGAAGCCGAGCTCCTTATTCCAGACTTCGCCGGCCTGGTGCTGGTAGGTGATTGGCTTGACGAAGTCGGCGTAGCGGGTCTGCTCGGCCCACGGCCACTGTGCCCGGCGCAGCAGATTGAAGTGGTTGCGGTTCCACACGTTGAGGCCGAAGGGCAGCGTCGGCTTGCACCACTTCACCAAGCCGTAGAGCTCTCGGTCGAGGTCCTTGTTGCGCTCGAGCCAGAACTTCTCCCACACCAGTGCCTCGGGGTTCTCGAGCAGAACCCGCAGGAACGTGACCAAGGTACCGTCCACGAACGTCTTGCCGGCCGCCGCCTCCTGCATGAAGTCGTAGAGCCGCAGCAGCGCTTGGCGGCAGGCCTCGACGTTGACACCGCGCTCGCCGGCCTCTTGCCGCGCGGCCGGCGAGAAGTCGCCGGGCGCTCCGCCCTGAATCAACGTGTCGAGCGGCGAGTTGCGCTCGTTGCACCACATCACGCCGTCGATCGGGTGATTGCGCACCTGGTCTTCGAGCATCGAGTGAATCCACGTGCGGTAGCCCGGGTGTGATGTCGACGGCTCGCTGCCGAAGCGGCCGAGCAGATCCACCTCCATGGCCTGGGCCAGTGTCGGCACCTCGACGGCGGCGGCCGAGCCGTGGCCGGCGTACTTGAAGAACGGCTCCATCAGCTCGATGTAGACCTGCATGCCGCGGGCGTGCGCGGCCGGCAGCACCATCTTCAGGATGTCCTTGCCCTCGAACTCGCGATCGCGACTGCGATAGTCGGCCATGAACGTGTCGCGGTAGTAGCGCGGGTCGGGATCGAAGTACGCGCCGCCGCGCATTTGATACGGCTTGGGCACGCCGTGATCGGGCCAGCCATCAAGCGCGTGGCTGATCGATCGTCCGCTCTTGAGGCCGAGCCAGCTGACAGTGCCCAGCATCAGCACGTTGACGCCGACGCGGTGCTGCAGCGTGTCGAGCACCGCCTCGACGCCCTCGTCCACGAAGCTGATTGGACTGATCTGAATACCGACGAACTTGTCCTGCGGCAGGGGAGTGGTCATGTGGTGGCTCTCGACTTGGTCGTGAAGCCGGCGATGCGGCTCATCGCTTCGCGGATGAGCGGCAGCGGCTGCAGATAGCTGATCCGGATGTAGTCGCGGCTGGTGTCGCCGAACATCGTACCCGGAAATACCATCACGCCGGTTTCGCGCAGCAGCCGCTCGCAGAAGTCGGGTGCGGCGAGGCCGGAAGAGGAAATGTTCGTGTAGATGTAGAAGGCGCCGCCGGGGTGTCCGTAGGTGAAACCGGCGGCGGTCAGTGCCGGCATCAGCCACGCCCGCCGGGCCGCGTAGTCGTCCAGCATCTGCTGCACCGGCTCCTGGGGGCCGGTCAGCGCGGCCAGCGCCGCATACTGGCTGATGGTGCAGGTGTTGATCGAGAGCGTGTGTCGCGGCTCTGTTACCTTGGCCACGAAATCGCCCGGGGCGGCGAGGTAGCCGACCCGCCAGCCGGTCATCGCATAGGTCTTCGAGAAGCCGTTCAGCGTCACCGTGCGGTCGCGCATGCCGGGCAGCGTCGCAATCGACAGGTGCTGATTGGGCGCGTAGATCATGCGGGCATAGATCTCGTCGGCGACGATGAGCAGGTCGTGCTGCAGCGCCAGGTCGGCGATGGCGCGAATCACGGCCGGTGGTGTGACCGCTCCGGTCGGGTTGTTGGGCGTAGTCAGCACGAACATCCGCGTGCGCGGGCCGATGCGGGCGGCGATCTCGGCGACGTCGAGTGCGAAGTCGTCTTTCTCGTGGGTCGGCACCGGCACCGGGACGCCGCCGCACAGGCGCACCGCCGTGTCGTAGGTGGTGAAGCGCGGGCTGGTGATGAGCACCTCGTCGCCCGGCGTGCATAGGCCCAGCATCGCGAGCATGATGCCTTCCTGCGCGCCGGCCGTCACCACGATCTCGTCGCTGCCGTAGTCGAGGCCGTGCGCGGCCTTCAGATCGGCGGCAATCGCGGCGCGCAGGGCCGGCAAGCCGGTGGGGCCGGTGTAGTGATGATGATTGGCGTCGATGGCCGCCTTGGCCGCCGCCACGATGTGCGCCGGGGTGTGGAAATCCGGATCGCCGCGGCCGAGCGCGATCACGTCCGTCATGCCGGCGGCGAGCGACAGCATGCGCATCCGGAACGCGCCGTCTTCCTCGACGATGCGCGGCGCGAGCCGCGAGGCGAGCAGACTCACCCGTGCATCCTCTTGCCGGCGACGAAGGTCATGCGGATGCGATCGAGCGCGAAGAGATCCTGGTCGGGATTGCCGTCTACCACGATCAGGTCAGCCGCCTTGCCGGCCTCGAGCGTGCCGATGATGGAGTCCATACGCGAGAGCCGCGCCGCCCGAATGGTGATCGAGGCGAGCGCGTCCATGGCGTCGGCGCACACGCCCACCTTCACCATGTGCGCGAGCTCGGGCGCGATGACGTCGTGTTCGACCGCGGGGCTGCCGGCATCGGTGCCGAAGACGATCGATACGCCCGCCCTAGCGGCGCGCACCAGACCCTCGTAGCGGGCCGGATTGGCCACCGCCTTCTGCCGTTCCTCGATCTTCCAGTCGGGAATGCCGAACTTCTTTGCCACCTCGGGCTGGCTCTGCTGCACGAGAGGCGCGAAGGTCGTCACGATCGGAATCTTCTTTGCGAGGAGCAGGGCTACCGTCGACTCGGACATCGAGCCGCCGTGCTCCACGCAGTCGACCCCGAAGCGGGCGACCCGTTCGATGCACGCATCGTAGGTGGCGTGAGCCGTGATCGGCAGGTTGTTGCGGTGCGCTTCGTCGATGACGGCGTGAAGTTCTTCATCGGTGAACTCCAGCGTGTCGTGACAGGCCATGATCTTGATGAGATCGGCCCCGCCGCGCACCTGCTCGCGCACGGCTCGCCGCATCTCGTCGGCGCCGCTCGCCTCGCGGCACACCCAGTAGGTGTGGCCGCCGGTCTGGATGATGGCCGCACCGCACACCTTCACGCGCGGGCCGGGGAAGATGCCCTGCTCGATGGCCTGCTTCGAGTAGAGGTTCAGGTCGTGGAAGCCGAGGTCGCGGACCATCGTGACGCCGGCGCGCAGGCTCTTCAGCATGTTGGCCGCGGCCTTGAACACCGAGATCGGCCGCGGGTCGTCCATCGACTGGCGCGCCAGGTCGTGAATGCCGTCCCAGTTCAGGTGCGCGTGGCTGTTGATGAGGCCGGGCATGATCGTGCCGCCGGTCTCAATCACCGGGGCATCGCTGGCCGGCCGTGCTGCCCGCGCGCCGACCGCGACGATCTTGCCGGCCTTCAGCTCGACGAAGCCGTCCTCGATGAGCGGGCCGGCCATCGTCAGCACCCGGCCCGTCAGCACCAGGTGCGGCAGCGGCAGGTCGAACATGGGCTTGGTGATCTTCTGGTAGCGCCAGGCGGCAGGCTCGGGCATGGGAAAGGCTCCTTCGGACTCAGAGGGGCAACACGCGCCGGTCGATCGGGTGCGTGGATTGAAAGCGGCTGGCAACCTCGACGGCGCCGTCGCCGACGATGAGCGTGTCGATGGTGCGCCAGCCGTCACGGGACGGGCGATAGACGCCCGGCTCGCACGAAAATACCATCCCGGCGGCCGCCGGGGTGTGGTCGCCGGGAGCCAGCCACGGCGCTTCGTGGCCCTCGACACCCATGCCGTGCCCGATGCGGTGGCGAATCACCTCGCCGAACCCGGCCGCGCGAATCGGCGCCAGCGCGGCGGCGTTGACCTCGGCACAGGTGCGCCCGCGCGCCAGCGCGTCGACGGTGGCGCGGTTCGCTTCGTCCATCGCTTGCATGACGGCGCGCTGCTCAAGGCTGATCGCGCCGCAGACCAGCGTGACGCCACTTTCGGCGTGATAGCCACCGAGGCTGCAGCCGATGCCGGCAATCACCGGCTCGCCGGCACGCGGGCGGCGGCCGAGGACGGCGCCGTGCGGCAGCGCGGCGCGCGGGCCGGAGTGCACCGATGCCGTGATGCCGACCTTCGTGCCCTGGAACGCGGCGCCGTGCGTGGCCACGAGGGCGGCGCGGGCGTGGCCGGTGCAGTCCGCCATCAGATCCAGCTCGGTGGCCCCCTGGCGGATGAGGTCGGCGCCAGCGGCGAGCAACCGTTCGAGGACGAGGTCGGCGAACCGTGCCGCTTCGCGGATAAGGGCGAGCTCGTCGTCGTGCTTCACCGCGCGTTCGGGGCGCACGTGGTCCGCTAGGTCGAGGTGAGTCAGGCGGGCCCGGGCGGCCTCGAGCAGACGCGCCTCGAGCGCGTCGATGCCGAGGCGCCGGGCGCCGGTCTCGCCGATCATCCACAACGCCGGCGGCACGTCGCCTGGGAACTCGTCGTAGGCCGTGACGGCCACGCCGGGCACGTCGCGCGCGTTCTCGAGCTCGAGGTGCGGCACGAGCAGTCGTGCTTCGCCGTCCACCGGTACCCACAGGCCCATCGGGCGTTCATTCACCGAGAAGTGCCAGCCCGTGGCGTAGGTCACGTTCCCGGCCGCCAGGACCAGCAGGCCGTCGAGGCCCGCCGCCGCGGCGCGTGCCCGCAGGCGATCGCGGACGGCGGCCCGGAGGGCCGGCGCTATCGGCGCCAGTGGCGCCCGGACCGGCGCGGCCGATGTCACAGTCGCGCCTCGCGCCACGGCCCGACGACGCTGAGCGTCTCGGCCACGCCGAGCTCGAGGCCGAGCGCCGTGAGATCGGTGAGCACGTCGTTGTCGAGCGGCACACCCACGGCGAGCTTGGTGGCCACGCGCCGGGCCTCCTGCTCGCCGGGCAGCAGCACTTCCTCGACGCCGGGGCGCAGCGCCCGCGACTTCACCATCCGCGCGAAATCGTCCATCCGCCGCTTGAACTCGGCCAGCGGCATGAACCACTCGATGTCGATGGCGGTGAGTGTGTGGCTCACATCCAGCTTGCCTGGGTCGGCGTAGGGCGTGAGACCGTAGCCGCCTCCGCCGATGACGCCGGTGAGCACGTCGGTCATGAACGCGAGGCCGTAGCCCTTGTAGGTGCCGATGCCGAGCAGCGCGCCGGTCATGGCCGCATTCGGGTCATTGGTCTCGTGTCCGTCGGGCGTGAGCGCCCAGTCGAGCGGCATCGGCCGGCCCTCGCGTGCGTGCCACTGCATCATGCCCTTGCCAGCGGTTGTGAGCGCGATGTCGAGCACCGCCGGAAAGCCGAGGCCCGTCGGGGCGGCGATGCCCCAGGGGTTGGTGCCGACCGCGCCCTCGTGCGCGCCCCACGGCGCCATCTCGGGTCCGGCGTTGGTGAAGGCGATGCCCAGGCAGCCCGCATCGGAGGCCTGACAGGCGTGCACGGCACTCGACCCGAAGTGGGTCGAGTTGCGAACGACCACCTGGCCGATGCCGCAGACCTTCGCCTTGGCGACGGCAAGCGTCATCGCCCGAGCCGCGGCCACGGTGCCGATGCCGTTGTGCGCATCGACCAGGGCCAGGGCCGGACTCTCCTTGACGATTTCCCACGGCGCTCGCGGATCGACCTGCCGGCTGCTGAGACGCTGCTGATAGCGGCGCAGCCGGCGCACACCCTGGCCGTGGCCGGGATGAAAGCGGAGCTCTGAGAAGACCAACGCGCGGCCGAAGATGCTGGCGTCCTCATCGGGCAGGCCGAGGGCGCGGAAGACCGCGATCGTGAACGCTTCGAGGCTGTCGCGGGTGACGGACGTGAGTGAAATCATTGGCTACCGGAGTGACGCCGGCACCACACACAGCCGGCCGCCGTCACAACGCTCTCTAGAATACACGGGCCAGCGCGCCGACGACCGCCGCGCCGCTCTGTAGTCAGCCCATCTCCCGCCGCCCGCAAATGCAGGAAATGCGACACGCGTGCGTCGCACCTACGTCGAGATTGCTTCGGCGCAACTGCAGGTCACGACAATGCCGCACGCGGATTCACCGCCGCCTTCGGCACGCGACCTGCCGTAGTCCGCGACGGTGACCCTGCCGTCGGTCGACTCGCCCGGCGAGACCTAGCGGCGGACCTGTTGAATCGTGTGGTACGCGGGCACAATTTACTCATGGTGGTGAGTCAATCATACTCGTGCAATAAGTAAGCGGCTGCAAGTCCTCCTAGACGAGGCTGAATGTCTCGAACTGCAGCAGGTGGCCGGCCGACGTCGCATGACGGTGGCCGCGTGGGTGCGTGAGACGTTGCGGGCGGTACGGCAGCGCGAGCCAGTCGGGGACGTGGCGGCCAAGCTTGCTGCGGTGCGAGCGGCTGGCCGGCACGCCTTTCCGACAGCCGACACGGTGGATGACATGAATGCTGAGATCCAGCGTGGCTACCTCGCATGATCCTCGTCGATGCGAACGTGCCGATGTAACTGGTCGGCGCCCCGCATCCGCTCAAGGTCGATAGCCAGCGTCTGCTGGAGCAGCTCCTCTCAGAACGGGAACGCCTGGTGACCGACGCCGAGCTGCTGCAGGAGATTCTCCACCGCTACGTCGCGGTGAATCGTCGCGACGCCATTCAACCGGCGTTCGACGCGTTGCTCGGCATCGTGGACGACGTCCTGCCCATCGATGCCGCGATCATGGAACGCGCCAAAACGATCGTGCTGGCCCGCGCGCAACTCTCGGCCAGGGATGCGACCATGCCGCGGTGATGGCCGAACATGGCATCGCCCGCATCCTGAGCTTCGACCACGGCTTCGACGGCCTGCCAAGGTGTCCAGCGCATCGGTAGCTGACGAAGCCGTAGCGGACGATCTTGGAGGCCGCGCCGGTCCTGCAGTGGATGGGGCCACCGCCCCCGCTATAGGCCGTCGCGAGATCGGCTACGGCTCGAGCGCCAGCAGGTCGGCGAGGTTGGCACCGGGTGCGTCGAAGCTGCCGAGTTCTCCGGCCGGAGCCGTCAGCAGTACGGTGATGCCCGGGCCGTAGCCGGCGCGCGGACCATCCGTGCTGCAGACGACGCCGATGGCGCGGGCGCCGGTGAGATACCCGTGATTGAAGCGGCTGTCGGTGTCATCGAGAGCCACGATGTCGCCGAGACGCAGCCGATCCAGCCCGAGCTCTTGCAGCAGCTCTCGATCAGTGGTTTGCAAGTGGACGCTGCCGCCTTCTGACGTCAGTCCGAGACCGGCGCCCACGAGATGGGCCGGGATGCGTGCCGTCACGCCGATGAGCACGCGCCCGTCCTCCTCGCGTGCGGGTAGCACGTCGATCAAATCGGGGGACAGGCTGCGGAGCGCAATGGCCGGGTGCGCCGTGAACTTCATGCCGACGCCCTCGGCGCGCACCACGATCTGGTCGCCCACGGCCATCTTCCCGCGGGCCGCCTTGGGCAGATGGACGATCAGCTGTTCCGAGAAGCGGCCCGACTTGCCGGTGACGATGCCGCGCGTGCCGGCCGCTTGGCCGGTCATCACCGTGGCGCGATTGCCCACGCACGCATAGGTGATGAGGCCGCGGTTCTTCATGTCGTCGGCCTGGCGAATGCTCGCGCCCGGGTGAATGCAGTCGGCGGCCCAGCCAAACGCGCGGTCACCCACCGACACGTTGTAGACGAGGCCGCCCCACGCGGGCAGCAGGAACGCGGTGCCATCGGCGGCCAGCCGGTACGGCTCGGCCGGCAACGCCGGCAGGCTCGGATGCGCGACGGCGCCGGCGACCGAGACGGCAATAAGGTCGGCACGATTGCTCGCAATCATCTTGGCGGTCATGACGGCTTCCGTATGGCGAGCGTGGTGGCGATGTTGGCGCTCGGGTCGATAGTGAAGCCCAGGGCGTCCTCCGGACCGGTGATGAGCGTGAGGATGCCCGGACCGTGTCCCGTCAGCACCGAATCGCCGTGAATGCACAGACAAATAGCCACCCAGCCGCGGCGGTACGATCGGCCGAAGCGATGGTCGACATCGCGGATGGCGATGAGATCGCCGAGCCGCATTTGATCGATGCCCAGTTCGGCCATCAGCGCCCGGTCGCCCGACATCAGGTCCTGATCGACGAACTCGGCGTTCAATTCGGCGCCTGAGCCCATGATGCGAGCCGGCAGCTCCATGGCCACGGGACAGATGACCCGGCCGCCGTCCACCCTGAGGCCGAATGCCTCGGCCAGGGCCGGACTGGTCTTCTTGAACTCGAGCGCGGAATGACCGTCGAGTCGCAGGCCGCGGCCCGTGGCCCGAATCTGGACCGTGTCGCCGATGGTCATCCGTTCAAGGACCTCTGGCTCGAAATCCACGAGCAGCCGCGCGTGTTCGCCGGTCACGACGCCGCGGGCGCCGCGTGCGAGGCCGCTTGTGACCTCGGCGCCGTTACCGATGCAGGTCAGGTAATGGAGGGCGTAGTCAGCGCGTTCGTCAGCGTGGGTGATCGACACGCCGGGCTCCAGATGGTCGGCGGCCCAGCCGAACGCCCGATCACCGACGCGGGCGTTGTAGACGATGCCGTACATCCCCGGGAGGGTCGTGGCCCTGCCGTCGGGCCAGTGCAGGTAGGCACCCTGTCGGATTGCCGGTTGGCTCACCTGGCCCGTGACGGCCATCTCGACCAGGTCGCTGGTGTTCCACGTCAGGCCGTCGTGCATGCGTCCTCTCGCGTTTGGCGCGCAAGCCGGTTGGCTTGTCGCCGGTCGACAATATACACTGTTCGCCGCTGGTGCCGCCGCCAATCGCGCGATGGCCGGGAAGAAGGTCTCCGAGACGATGGGTTACGCCGCATTTCTGGAACGGGTCGGGCAGGTCAACGACCTGATCATTGCCAAGCAGATTCTGGCATGGGACGCGCGCACGATGATGCCGCCCGGGGGCGCCGCGACACGCGCCAAGCAAGAGGCCACGCTGATGGTGATGGCCCGCGACCTGCTGGTGTCGGACGACACTCGGCGGCTGCTCGACCAGGCCGAGGCCGAGACAGCCGGACGTGCGGCCGACAGCGTCGAGCGCGCCAACTGCGCCCAGGCCCGGGAGGCTATCGACTATCACCTGCGGATTCCCGGCGCGCTCGTGGCCAAACGTGCCGAACTCGGCGCCATCGGCCATGAGGTGTGGGCGCATGCGCGGGCCGAGAGCAACTTCGCCGCCTTCGTGCCCACGCTCGAAGAAACGGTGGCGCTCAACCGCGAGATGGCCGAGTACATCGGCTATGCCGCGCATCCCTATGACGCCCTGATGTACCGGTTCGAGCCGGGCGAGACCGTCGCCTCGCTGCAGCCGCTCTTTGCCACGCTGCGCGCCGCGATGCTGCCGCTCGTCGGCGCGATCGGCCAGCGCCCGGCGCCGCGGCTCGACTTCCTGCAACGCGCCTATCCGCGCGAGGCGCAGCTGGCCTTCGGCCTCTCGATGGCGAAGAAGATCGGCTACGACCTCCACCGCGGCCGTCTCGATACCACCGTGCACCCCTTCGAGGTGTCGTTCACGAGGAACGACGTCCGCATCACCACCCGCATCAACGAGCGGTGGATGCCGTCGAGCCTGTTCGGCTCGCTGCACGAGGCCGGACACGCCCTCTACGAGCAGTACGCCGACCCGGCCTTTGTGCGCACACCGCTCGCCACTGACCTCGTGGGCCTGTACGCCGTGAGCGGGGTGAGCTTCGGCGCGCATGAGAGCCAGTCGCGGCTCTTCGAGAATCACGTCGGCCGCAGCCGCGAGTTCTGGGACCTGAACTTCCCGGAAGCGCGCGCCGCCTTTCCGGAGCAGCTGGCCGATGTCGACGTCGAGACGTTCTGGCGCGGCGTGAACCGCGTGGCCCCCGGGCTCATCCGCGTGGAGGCTGACGAGCTGACGTACGACTTCCACATCATGCTGCGTGTGGAGATCGAAGCCGCCCTCGTCGACGGCAGCCTCAAGGTCACCGACCTGCCCGAGGCCTGGAACGCCAAGATCAAGGAATACCTGGGTCTCGAGGTGCCGAACGATCGGCTCGGCGTGCTGCAAGACGTGCACTGGTCGTCGGGCCAGATCGGTACCTTCTGCAACTACACCATCGGCAACGTGATGGCCGGCCAGCTCTTCGAGGCGGCCGTGAAGGACCCGCGCGTCTCTACCGGGCTGTCGACGGCCGACTACACGCCGCTACGCGAGTGGATGACCGAACACGTGCACCAGCACGGCCGTCGCTACACCCGCAACGAACTGCTTGTGCGGGCCACCGGCCGCACGCTCGATCCCGCGCCCTACATCGCGCACCTGACGAGCAAATACTCGACCATCTACGGACTGTGACCCCAATGCCCACGACTCGTCTCGCGCACCGCGCCGCGCTGAAGGACACGCGCGTCAATATCCGGCTGCAGGAGATCGCCGACAGCCTGCCGGACGTCATCCGGATGGGCCGCGGCGACCCCGATTTCGACACGCCCGCGCACATCGTGCGCGCCGGGCAGGAGGCGCTGGCCAAGGGCGCCACGCACTACACCCACGCGCAAGGCATCCTGCCGCTCCGTCAGGCCATCGCCAAGGACATCCTGGCGCGCGGCGGCGCCAGCTACACGCCCGAGCAGATCGTCGTGACGCCCGGCGCGCAGCAGGCGCTGTTCACCGTGGCGCTCGGCCTGCTCGATCTAGGTGACGAGATGCTGGCCGCCTGCCCGGGCTACCACCCCTATCACCAGGCCGCCGAACTGGCCGGTGGGCGGGTCGTCGACATCCGCACGACGATGGCCACCAACTTCACGCTGACCGCCGAGATGGTCGAGGCGCACCTCACGCCGAAAACGAAGATCCTCGTCGTCGTCAACCCGAGCAACCCGACGGGCACGGTCACGCCGCCCGGCGAGGTGGCGCGGATCGCCGCCGTGGCCAGGGCGCACGACCTGCTCGTCATTTCGGATGAGATCTACGCCCAGCTGACCTACGGCGACGCCCGCATCCAGCCGGTGGCGTCGCTGCCCGGCATGGCCGAGCGCACAATCACGATTTCGGGCTTCTCGAAGACCTACGCCATGACCGGCTGGCGGGTCGGTTACTTCGCGGCCCCGGCCGATCTCGTGCCGGCGCTGGCCGCGGTCCACAACGGGCTGGCCATCTCGACCGCCGCGGTGAGCCAGCATGCCGCGTTGGCCGCGCTGACCGGCCCGCAAGACTGCGTGGCCGACATGCGCCGCACCTACGATGAGCGCCGCGTGGCCCTGTGCGAAGGGCTCCGGTCGATGGGCATCCCCTACGCCGACCCGCAGGGCGCCTTCTTCGTCTACGCCAACGTCTCCGGCGTGGGCATGGGCGCGACCGCGTTCTGCGAGAAAGTGCTGCGCGAGGGCCGGGTGCTGGTGTTTCCGGGTGTCGTCTACGGCGACTACACCGACGACTTCGTGCGCCTGTCGCTGACCCAGCCGGTCGACAAGATCCGCGAGGCCTGTGCGCGCATGGCGGCAGTCGTCGCTTCGATACGGGAGAGCGCATGAAGTCCGACAACCCGAATGTGAAGAGCATCAAGCACATGGCCTTTGCCGTGCGTGATGCCGCCGCGGCCCTGGCCGCGTACGCCCGCTTCCTGCACGTGCCGGCCGACACGGAGCTGAAGGTCTACCCGAAGTCGCAGAACCGGGTGGCGCTCTTCAACTTGGGCGGCATCGAGTACCAGCTCTGCGAGTCGATGCAGTCCGACGGCCGGTTCGCGACGTGGATCAATCAGCGCGGCGCCGAAGGCCTGCATCACATTTGCTACGAGGTGGACGACATCGACGCCGCGCTCGCGCACGCGCAGGCGCAGGGCGCTTCGCTGCGCATCTGCCAGGCCTGCCAGAAGTACGGCTCGCACCCGCACCCCGAAGGCTGGGTGGCCTTCCTCGACAACGAGGCCGGCGGCATCGAGATCGAGTTCATGCAGGTCTACACGCCAGAACAGTTGAAGAAGTACCAGGAATTCCAAGGGATTTGATGATGCCTGCCGCCAAGACCGTCACTGTCGGTTCCGCCACTGCCGCGCCGGGCACCGTTGTTCGCGGCGCCATTCCGGTCACGACACTCGCCGGTGGCACGCCGCTCGAGATTCCCGTCGTCGTCATCAGCGGCGCCCAGGGCGGGCCCTGTTTCTGGGTCGATGGCGCGATTCACGGCGACGAGCCCGAGGGCCCACTGGCGTGCCAGATCGCGATGCGCGAGATCGATCCGGCGCAGCTCTCAGGTACGGTCGTGCTGGTGCCGGTCATGAACGTGCCGGCGTTCGAGGCCGCGCAGCGCGGCAACCCGCTCGATACCTTCAGCTACGACATGAACCGGATCTATCCGGGACGGGCGAACGGCTACCTCACCGAACGGATGGCGGCGGCGCACGCCGCGGCCATGACCGCCACCGCCGATTTCGAGATCTCGATCCATTCGGGCGGCGCGCATTCGTTCCTCGACAAGGCGATCTTCGTCGACGAATCGCCAGCCTCGGTGGAGCTGGCGACAGCGATGGGGCCCGGCTGGGGCTGCATCATGTCGTCGTTCAATCCGAAGGGAAGTCCCATGGCCCACATGAAGGACTCGGGCAAGGTGGGAATCACCGTGGAACTGGGCGGGCGGTCGGCGACCTCGCCAAAGGAATTCGCGCGGGTGGGGCGCGAACTGGCGAATTCGATTCTGAATATCGTGCGGCACTACAAGATGTATCCCGGCGCGGCGGCCTACCCCTCACCGCGTTACAAGGGGCAGCAAGAGGCGCTCTTGGCGGCGGCGTCGGGCCTGTTCCTGCCGGCGCCCGGCGTCGGCTTCCTGACGATGATGAAAAAGGGCGACGCCATCGCCCGCATCACGAACATCTTCGGCGACACGCTGGCCGAGCTCAGTGCGCCCGCCGACGGCATGATCTTCGGTCTGCGTGCCCTGCCGAACGTGACGACAGGCGAATGGTGCTGCTTCTACTGCAAGGTGGAAGGGACGCGGGACTAGGACGGCTGTGACCAACAACGCGGCATCGGCGCGCGACTTCGTAGGCTACGGCGAGACGCCGCCCGATGTCTGCTGGCCGGGCGGCGCGCGCCTGGCCGTGAACATCGTCCTCAATTACGAAGAGGGTTCCGAGTACTCGATCGGGGATGGTGACGGCTGCTCCGATGCCACACTCACGGAAGTCGCGCAAGCGCGGGTGCCGCAGGGGCTGCGTGACCTGGCGGCCGAGAGCATGTTCGAGTACGGCAGCCGCGTCGGATTCTGGCGGATCTATCGGCTGTTTCGCGAACGCCGGCTGCCGCTCACGGTGTTCGCGGCGGCGCTGGCGCTCGAGCGCAATCCCGCGGCGGCGCGCGCCATCGCGGCCACCGACTGGGATGTCGTGTGCCACGGCTGGCGCTGGATCGAGCAGTACCTGCTCGACGAGGCGACCGAGCGCGACCACATCGCCCGCGCGCATAACGCCGTCACGCGGCTCATCGGCCGGGCTCCCGAGGGCTGGTATTGCCGCTATGCGCCGTCGCCGCACACCCGCCGACTGGTGGTCGAGCACGGCGGCTTTGGCTACGACAGCGACGCCTACAACGACGAACTGCCGTACTGGGTGACGGTGGCCGGCCGCCCGCACCTGGTGGTGCCGTATTCGCTGGTGACCAACGATGCCAAGCTCGTTGGCGGACCGCTCGTGACCGGCCGCGTGTTCGGTGAGTTCCTCATCGACAGCTTCGAGGAACTGCTGGCCGAGTCACGGCACCAGCCGCGGATGATGTCGGTGGGTCTGCACGCACGGGTCATCGGCCAGCCGGGACGGATTGGCGGATTGCGGGCCTTTCTCGACCACATCGAGGGGCGCCCCGGCGCGTGGCTGTGCCGGCGCGGCGACATCGCTGCCCACTGGCGCACGCAGGTGCCGCCTGGAGCGTCCCGGTGAGGCTGCCGCTGCTGGCCCCGGACGTGGCGCTGTTCGCCCCCTTCGGCGAGTTCATCGACGTGCCCGCGCAGGTCGGCCTTCGGCGGATGTACAGCCAATGGCTGGCGCCCGTGGCGGGTCTGGCGCTGCAGTTCCACACCAACCGGGTCGCGGCCTCCACCCTGCCCTTGCGTGTCGATCGGGTCGAGCGCCATCCCCACGCCGCGCAGCTATTCCTGCCGCTCGTGGCCTCGCAGTACGTCGTGACCGTGATGGCGGCCGACGCGGCCGGGGCGCCCGATCCGGCCTCGGCGCACGCGTTCCTGCTGCCGCCCACCATCGGGGTCGTCTACCGGACCGGTGTCTGGCATGCCGGCATGACGGCACTCGATACGGAAGGGAGTTTTGCCGTGATGATGTGGCGCGGCGCCGCGGACGATGACGTCTTCGCCGCCATTCCGTCGGTAGTCGTCGACGCACCGGCAGCCGTTGCCTCGTCAGGAGGCAGGTATGGCTAGCCATCCGTTCGCCACCACGCTCGCGCCGATCGAGCAGACGCCGCTCAAGGTGCAGATCGCCGACCAGTTGCGGCGTGCCATCGTGACCGGGCGGCTGCGCCCGGGCGCGGCGCTCGTCGAAACCGCGCTCGCCGAGCAGCTCAACGTCAGCCGGGCGCCGATTCGCGAAGCGGTGCAGATTCTCGAGAACGATGGCCTAGTCGAAACCGTGGCCTACAAGGGCAAGCGCGTCAAGCCGCTCACGGTGCGCGAGGTCGTCGAAACCTGCGAGATGCGCACGGTGTTCGAGGTCACGGCCGCGCGGCGTCTGCTCGCGCACGGCACGGCGGTCGACACGTTGTGGCAGCCCTGCCGCGTGATGGAGGAGGCCGCCGCCGCCGGCGACCGCGAGGCGCTGGTCGTGGCCGACGAGGCGTTCCACCGGCGGCTCATCGAGCTCTCCGGTCATGCGCTCCTGACCCAATTCTGGGCCGGCCTCTATCTGCGGATCCATCAGATCATGTCGCTGCGCAACGACCGCGACGTAAACCTAGTCGACATCGCCGCCAACCATCCGCCGATCGTCCGCGCGCTCGCCGCGGGGGACGGCGCACTGGCGGAACAGCTGATCGCCGCACATACCCACGCGCTGGCCAGTTTCGATCCGGCCAGCGTCGCGGAGTCCCTGACATGAGGGAGCCACAGACCGTGCTCATCACCGGCGCCGGCGGGTTTGTCGGCAGCGCCCTGGCCGAGGGCTTCGCGGCGCTCGGCTGGCGTGTGATGGCCGTCGACCGGGCGTTCGACGAGGCGACCGGCCAGCGCCTGGCTGGCTGCGATTTGGTCACGGCAGAGCTCGGCGATATCGTGCCGGGCGACCTGCCGACCGCGGCGCTGGTGATTCACGCCGCGGCCATCACGACCCCAGCCGCCGATCTCGGCTGGACGCCGGCGGCCCATGTGGCGGCCAACACCAGGCCGCTCGTCTCGATGCTCGAATACGCGGCTCGCACGCGTCCGGCGGCCTTCGTGTTCGTGAGTTCGAGCGGCGTCTTTGCCGCAGGCGATGGCCACACCGAGCTGACCGACGCCGACCTGCCGACCGGCCATTCACCCTATGCCTCCGCCAAGCGCGCTGGGGAATTGCTGACGGTGGCGGCACTTGAAGGCCTGGCGGCGGCGCACGTGATTCGCTTGGGCTACCTGTATGGGCCGCACGAGACCGCGCGGCCGAGCCGGTCACGCACCTCGGCCGTGGCCCGCTGGCTGGCGGCAGCACGCGACGGGCAGCCGCTCGTAGTGCCATCCGATGACCCGCTTCGCGACTGGACTTTCACCCCCGACCTGGCGCCGGTACTGGCGCGGCTGGCTGCGCTGCCGCCCGCCGGGCGGCCGGTGCATCTCTGCAGCCCCCACATGCTGAGGGACAGCGCCATGGCCGGCGGCATTGCCGCGCTTGTCCCAGGCGCCAAGTGCGTGACGGAGCCGGCCGCCGTGCCGGCGAAGCCGCCGATGCGCGCGTCGGATTTGTCGCGCCTGGGCGCCGTACGGTGGACCGCCCCAGACGCGGCGCTGGCGCGCCTGGTCGGCACGGAGGTCACGGCATGAGCGTCGTGCGCGTCATCCTCGTCGGGCTGGGCGCCCGGGCCCGCATCTGGCGGCGCGTTGTGGCGGCGCGTCCCGACTGCCGGATCGTCGGTCTCGTCGACCAACGCGTAGACGCTGTGATGGCCGCGGTGGCCGAGACGGCCGGCGCCGTCGGCGGCGCGACGCTCGCCGAGGTCACGGCGCGCGTGGCGGCCGACGCCGTCATCCTCAGCACGCCGCCCGGCGGCCGTGACGACCAGATCGCCGCGGCATGCGCCGCCGGGCTCGCGATCCTGGCGGAGAAGCCGCTGGCCGACAGCGTCGAGGCCGCCGAGGCGCATGTGGCGACGGCCGCGCGCGCCGGCGTGTCGCTCGCCGTCGGGCTGAACTTCCGTTACCTGGCCGTGACCCGGGCACTCAAGGCCCTGCTCACGCCCGAGCAGATGGGCCGTCCCGAGTTTGCGCACTTCACCTACGAACGCTGGCGCGATGGACGGCTGCCGCATCTGAATAAGTACCCGCTCACGATGGATCACCCGATGCTCTGGGAGCAGTCGATCCATCATTTCGATCTGATGCGTTTTGTCTACGATGCCGAGCCGACCACGATTTCGGCCCGCACGTTCAACCCGTCGTGGTCAATGTATCGCGGCGACGCCAACGTCTCAGCGCTCATCATCTTCACGGGCGGGCTCGAAGTGACGTATCAAGGTACGTGGGCGGGTAACTGGCAGCCCATGACGTTCAACTGGCGCACCGAAACGCCCCACGGCGTCGTCATCCAGGCCGACATGTTCGGCGCGCTCGGCTATGCGCGCCGTGATGACGCGGCCCTGACGCCAGTCACCCTGCCCGCCGTCGAACCGTGGGTGGACGACGCGGCGGCGCTCTTCGACGACTTCGCTGCCCACGTCCGTGACGGGGCGCCGCTGCCGTGCCCCGGCACCGACCACGTGCGTTCCCTGCGCATGGTGGCGGCCTGCATCGAGTCATCGATGACCGGCCGCGCCGTCGATCCCCGTGTCCCAGGACTGCAAAGGACGAGCCCCTCATGAAACTGCGCTACCTCGCGGCCCTCGCCGCCGGCCTTGCCATTGTCGGTGCGGCGGTGATGATGATTCGGACCGGACCGCGTGCCGCCAGCACGATCGTCGTCGGCCTGAGCGCCGACGTCGCCACCTTCGAGCCGGCCAACATCTCAAGCCGCGACAACATGAACATCGCGCACCACATCTTCGCGTCGCTGTTCACGCTGGATATGGACGGCCAGCATCGGCCCAATCTGGCGCGCGAGCTGGCCATCTCCGAGGACGGGCTGGCCTATACCTACACCTTGCGTGAGGGCCTGACCTGCCACGACGGTGAGGCGCTCACGGCCGAAGACGTCGCCTACACCTTCGCCCGCATCGCCAATCCGGCCAACAAGTTCACCGGCAACGCGCCTGGTTTCGTCTTCAGCTCGATTGGCTTCCGCAGCGCCGAGGCGCTCGACCCACAGCGCGTGCGCATCACGATCGCCCAGAAGCACCCCATCGCCTTCGGCCTGCTGACCGAGATCAGCATCCACTGCAAGGACAGCTACGAGAGGATGAGCCCCGACCAGGCGGCGACGTCGCCGATTGGCTCCGGTCCGTATCGGCTGGCGTCCTGGTCGCGTGGGGCCGAGGTCGTCCTCGAGAAAGCGGGGGAATCCGCGGTCGCTTTCGACCGTATCGTCTGGCGGATCATTCCCGAGGCCTCCACCCGCGCCGCCGAGCTGATGGCCGGCAACGTCGATATCATCGCCAACGTGGCGCCGGATCAGGTCGCCGCCATCAACCAGTCGGGCGTCGCGGCCGTGCAGTCGGTGACGAGTACCCGCCGCATGTTCATCGGCTTCAACCAGGCCGAGCAGTTTGGCAAGACGCCCGGCGGGCGGGCGATTCGCGATCCGCGGGTGCGACGCGCCCTGCAGTACGCGGTCGACGTCCCGACGATCTGCCGGCAGTTGCTGCAGGTCGAGTGTCAACGAGCCACCGGCCTCGTCAACGCGGTCAACGCCAACAAGGCCCTGTCGCCCTATCCCTTCGAGCCGGCCACGGCCGAGCGGCTGCTCGATGAGGCCGGCTGGCCCCGCGTCGACGGGAAGATGCGCTTCGCGCTGACGCTGCAGGCCGGCCGCGGCCGGTACCTGAACGATGTCAACGTCGTGCAGGCCATCGGCCAGTACCTGCGTGATGCCGGTGTCGACGTGACGGTCGAATTGCTGGACTGGGCCAGCGTCTTTCAGCCGCTCCTGCGCACGCGCACCGCCGGGCCGCTCTTCTTCATGGGCACCGGCGGCGGTCTGTGGAGCCCCATCTACGACATGAACGATCTGGCGCGCGTGGACTCCGGCACCAACTACCCGAACTGGTCCGACCCACGCTGGTTCTCGCGCTGGGATGCCCTCACCGATGCCGCCACGCCCGACGACACCCGCCGCATCGTCGACGAGATGCTGCAGGTCTTCTACGACGACGGCCCGTGGCTGCACTTGTACTTCCAGCCCGACTTCTACGGCGTGTCTTCACGCGTCGAATGGAAGGCCCGGCCCGATGAGCGGATCTACGCGTTCGACGCGAGGCCCAAGGGCTGATGGGCATCCTGGTCGCGCGCCGGTTGCTGCAGAGCGTCGTCGTCATCCTTGGCGTCACGCTCATCAGCTTCATCGCCCTCCATGCCGGGGGCGATCCGACCTACCTGTTCGTCAGCGAGCGGGCGACCACCGAGGAGATCGCGCTTGTTCGCCAGGCGCTCGGATTCGATCGGCCGCTGCATGTGCAGTACCTGAGCTTCGTGGCCGACCTAGCCCGCGGCGACTTCGGCACCTCGCTCTCGTACCGCCAGCCGGCGCTCGACATCGTGCTTGCCGCCTTTCCGGCGACGATCGAGCTGGCGGTGTTCGCCTTCGCGATCGCCATCGTCGTGGCCATTCCGCTCGGCGTCGTCGCCGCCCTCAACCGCGGTACGGCCGTGGACGGCTCGATTACGATGCTCGGGCTGCTGGGGCAGTCGATTCCGAATTTCTGGATGGGGATCATGCTGATCCTCTTCTTCGGGCTCAACCTGCGCTGGTTTCCGATCTCCGGCCACGTGCCGTTCCTCGTGCCACTGCTGAACGGCGACCTCGCCACGGCACTGGGCAACCTGCCGCGCACCCTCTATTTCCTCGTCATGCCGGGCGTGGCGGTGGCCACCTATTCGCTGGCCCGCAATACCCGGCTCGTGCGCTCGTCGATGCTCGAGGTGCTGGGACAGGACTACGTGCGCACGGCGCGCGCCAAGGGCCTGTCCGAGCAGGTCGTAGTGGTGCACCACGCGCTGCGCAACGCCTGGCTTCCGGTGGTGACGATGATCGGCCTCGAGTTCGGCTTCCTGCTGGGCGGCGTCGTCGTGACCGAGACCGTCTTCAGCTACCCGGGCATCGGGCGGCTGCTGTTCAATGCGATCAACCAGCGCGACATTCCGGTCGTGCAGGCCGGCGTCATCCTACTGGCCGGCAACTTCATTCTGCTGAACACGGCAGTCGATCTCGTGTACGCCCGGCTCGATCCGCGCGTGTCGCTGACCCGGGGGCGGCGATGAGCCTGCGGCCAGACCCACGGCGGGCGTGGCGCAGCATGGTGAGGGCGAGATGGCCGCTGCTGGCGGTGGCCATTCTGGCCGTCGTGGTTGTGGTGGCGGCCTTCGGCCCTTGGCTGGCGCCGCTCGATCCGGAGCGTCAGAGCATCGTGTCGCGACTGTCGCCGCCGGGCACGACGGGCCCGCAGGGGATCACGCACTGGCTCGGGTCCGACGTGCTCGGCCGCGACGTGTTGTCGCGCCTGCTCTACGGCGCGCGCATCTCGTTGCTGGTCGGGCTGGCGGCGATTATGGTCGGCGGGACACTGGGGACGTTGGCGGGTCTCGTCTCCGGCTACTTCGGCGGCTGGATCGACGACCTGACGATGCGGCTCTGCGACATGCAGTTGGCGTTTCCGTTCGTGCTCCTGGCGATCATGTTCCTGGTGGTGCTGGGCCCGGGGGTCGGCAACCTCGTGCTAGTCCTCGGCATCGGCCAGTGGGTCACCTACGCCCGGATCGTCCGCGCCGAGACGCTGTCGCTGCGCGAGAAGGAGTTCGTCGAAGCGGCCCGCGCGCTGGGCGACCGCACCGCGACCATTCTGTTCCGCACGATTCTGCCGAACACCATCGCCCCGCTGACCGTCATTGCCTCGTTCAACGTGGCGAGCGTGATACTCACCGAGGCGGCGTTGTCGTTTCTCGGCCTGGGCGTGCCGGCGTCGGTGCCGACCTGGGGCAGCATGCTGGCCGAGAGCCGCGATACGCTGCTGGCGAACAAGTGGTGGCTCGCCGTGTTTCCTGGCGTCGCGATCATGCTGACCGTGCTCAGTTTCAACATCATCGGGGATTGGCTGCGGGACGCCCTGGATCCGCGGCTGCGGGAGCGACAGTGAGACAGCGAGAATGAGAGTCGGGATCATCGGGGCCAGCTTTGCGCAGGCGGCGTATTTGCCGGCGCTGCGACACGTGCCTGGCGCAGACGTGGTCGCGGTGGCGTCGGCACGCCTGGCGAGCGCACAGAAGGCCGCGTCGGCTTTCGGCGTGCCGCATGCCTACGACGACTGGCAGCGGATGCTCGCCGCGCACACCTTCGACCTGGTGTGCATCGCGACACCGACCGTGCAGCACGCGCTGCAGACCCTGGCCGCGATCGCCGCCGGCGCGCACGTGCTCTGTGAGAAGCCGACGGCGATGCACGCCGGCGAGGCGGCGCGCATGCTCGCCGCCGCTGAAGCCGCCGGCCGCGTGCACATGATTGACCACGAGCTGCGCTTCAATCCCAATCGCGCGCGGATTCAGGCGCTCATCGCCGACGGCAGCCTCGGCGAGGTTCGGCATGTCATCATCAGCAACATCGGTCCGTCGTGGAACGACCCGGCCAGCCGGCCGAAGGGCGACTGGTGGAGCCAGGCGGAGCAGGGCGGCGGCCGCCTCGGCGCCAATGGCAGCCATCAGGTCGACCTGCTGCGCTGGTGGCTGGGCGAGGCGGCCTGGGTGACTGGAGCCGCTCCGGTGATGGTGCCGGCGCGCCTCGACAAGGTTACCGGTGCGCCGTGGACGGCGACGGCCGACGACGTCGCGTATTTCACCGCCGAGATGGCGAGCGGCGCCGTGGCCCAGGTATTCATGTCGGGCGTGGCCGCGCACAACATGAACAACGTCACGCAGGTATTCGGCTCGAAGGGCACCGTGAAGCTCTCGACCGACGACGAGCGCCTCTGGTTCGCCAGGGCCGGGCAGGGGTTCGAGGACATCACCGAGACCGATCCGAACGCGTCGCTGCCGGGTGTGGGTCCGGGCATCTGGAACGTGTCTGTGGTCGGCGTGATGCAGGAATTGGCCGCGGCGATTCGTGAGCAGCGACGGCCGTTACGCGGCGCGACCTTCGTCGACGGCCTGGCCAATCAGCGCCTGCTCGACGCCGTGCGCGTGTCGGGCACCGAGCGCCGATGGGTGCGACCGGAGGACATCGATGCCGGCGCTTGAGGGCCAGACGGTGCTCGTGACCGGCGCGGCCCAGGGACTGGGCGCCGCCATCGCCCGCCATCTGCATGCCGGAGGCGCCCGGCTCATCCTGATGGACCGCGATGCCACGGGCCTCGCGGGCATCGCCGCCGAGTGCCGTGGCGCCGTGTCCGCCGTGGTGGACCTGGCCGACGCAGCCGATACCGCTCGGGCGATTGCCACCGCGGTCCGCGGGCCCGTCGACACGCTCATCCACAACGCGGCCATCCTCAAGATGGAGCCGGTCGACGTGGTGAGCCTCGCTACGTTCCAGGCTACGCTCAACGTCGGCATTCAGGCGGGGTTCCAGCTCACGCAGGCGGTGTGGCCGACGATGAAAGCCCGCGGCGGCGCCCTGGTCTTCGTGAGCTCGCGGTCGGGCATCGAAGGGTTCGCCGACGAGACGGCGTATTGTGCGTCGAAGCACGCGCTCGAAGGCTTCTCGAAGAGCCTGGCCCTCGAGGGCGCCGGGCACGGCATTCTCTCGGTCACGGTCACGCCGGGGATGTACATGCACACGCCGATGTCGGAAACCACCTACTCAGCGGAGTTGCGCGCGCAGTGGGTCGATCCGATCCGGCTCGCCCCGGCCTTCGCGTATCTCGCCACGCGTCCGCTCCACCTGTCCGGGCAGCGCCTGAACGCCTGGGACCTTTCGCAGGAACGCTCATCATGAGCATGAAGCCCGTTTACGACTGGATCGACCAGCACGCCGACGAATGCATCGGCGATCTGCAGCGATTCGTGCAGCAGCCGTCGATTTCGGCCCAGAACATCGGCCTGCGCGAGTGCGCCTCGCTCGTGCGCGACATGATGCACGCCGACGGCCTGCCGGCCGACTTCCACGAGCTGGCGGCCGGCCCGCCCGTGGTGTTCGGGCATCTGCAGGCGAAACAGCCGGGCAAGAAGACCATCCTCTGCTACTCGCACTACGACGTGCAGCCGCCCGAACCGCTCGACAAGTGGACGCACGGCGGGCCCTGGTCGGCGGCGATTGTCGACGGCGTGCTCTACGGGCGCGGCGCCACCGACAACAAGTCAGGGGTGCTGGCGTTCCAGAAGGCGGCCAAGGCGTTTCTCCAGGTGCGCGGCGAGGTGCCATGCAATCTCAAGTTCCTGGTAGAAGGCGAGGAGGAAATCGGGTCTCCGCACCTGGCTGCCTGGGCCGCCCAGAATGCCCCACTGCTGGCGGCCGACGGGATGCACTGCCTCGACGGGTCGATGGAGACCGGCACCCAGGTACCGGACGTATCGCTCGGGCTCAAATCGGTGCTCTTCGTCGAGCTCACGGCGCGCGGTGCGAATAGCGACATCCACTCGCTGAACTTCCCGCTGGTGCCGGCGCCGGTGTGGGAACTCATCTGGGCGCTGAACACGATCTTCAGCCGCGACCGCCGCATTCTGATCGAGGGCTGGGACGAAGGCATCTGGCAGCTTGGGCCCGACGACGAACAGCAGCTGGCCGACAAGGCGGGTCGCGTCAACCTGCAGGCGATGAAGGACGAGTGGGGCATTACCGAGTTCGCCGGCGGCCGCGACGGCATCGATGCCCTGCGGGCACGCTCCTACGAGCCCACGGCCAACATCCAGGGGTTGATTGCCGGCTACACCGGACCCGGCACGAAGACGATCGTGCCGAACGAAGCGCGGGCACGCCTCGACTTCCGGCTGATTCCGAACATCCAGCCGGCGGCCGCGATCCGCAAGCTGAAGGCGCACCTCGAGAAACACGGGTTCGGGCACATCGAGGTGAAAGCGTACGACAACGCCGAGCCGCCCTACAAAATCTCAGTCAAAGAAGACATCAGCCAGGCCATCATCGCCGCGGCGACCGAGGTTTACGGCGAGCTGCCGGTCGTCAACGGTGTGTCGGCCGAGGGCGCGATTCTGCGCCACGTGTGGATTCCGTGCGTGCTGACCGGTTTCGCCAACCCAGGCGCCAACCTGCACGCGCCCGATGAAAACATCCACCTCGACAAATACCTGCTCGGCATCAAGTATGCGGCGGCGATCATGGAGCACTTCAGCCGGACCTGAGCGTCGGGTGCGAGCTTGTTCTCGCAAAGCGGTTGTGTGAATCTGCGGCCTAGCGCTTGATGATCTCCGCCGCGCGAAACAGTTCGTCCGCCGATTGCAGCGTGATGCTTCGCAAGCGCTCGGGATAGTTCGGCGGCAGTTTCTTCAGGAAGCCGCGCACCGTGTCGGCCACGCTCGCCGACTGATAACCGCCGAGCGTGGCGTCGAGCCAGCGCTTGGGGAAGAAAACGTCGCCGGTCTTCTGGACCTCCCACAGCAGGTCGAGGCTGGGTTGTACATACTTTTCCGAGGCGGCGGCGCGCAGCGGGTGGTGCAGGTAGCTCAAGCCCTCGAGCACCCACGGCTCGCGCCGGCGATTGCTGACGTCTTTCAGTGACAGGAACCACTTCTCGCGCACGGCCGGATCCGCCGACAGCGCCGGCATCACGAACTCGAACCGGCCCTTGCGGTCGGGATTCTCAATGCGCGTGAGCTGCGTCTGCAGCACCTGCTGCCAGTCAGGGACCTGCCGCACGGCGAGTTCCAGCGCGAGCGACGTGTAGTCGGCCTCGGCCAACGGCAACCCCGTCACCGATTCCTCCTTCGCCCATACCTTGTGCAGCCAGTCCACGGTGCCCGGCGTGCGGGCCACGTTGCGCAGGGTCCCGAACCACGACGCCTTCTGGCTGGCGGTCTTCGCCTGGCCAAGGCCCTCGCGCATCAGCGATTCGAATCGCGGCGCGCGCGCCGTCATCTCGGCCGGCTTCAGGAATCGCCACCATGCGCCCGAGGCGTAGCCGAGAATGCGCGAGGTCATCTGCTCGTCGCTTTCCCGTGGCAGCGATTGCATGGCGAGGTCCACAAACGCGGCCGGTGGCACCTGGCCGTCGAGCATGGCGTCCCACAACGTGACCCAAGCGCTGCCGCGCGTGAGCGGGTCGTCAATTTCTGGCAGGGACTTCGTCAGGAACGCGATCGTGCCGCGATCGAGCGCGAACGATCCGTAGGCCCAGCCGCCGGCACTTGGCAGCACGTAGGTTGGCGCGGGCTTGCCGACGGCTTGCGGCACGTCGACGGAGGGACCGTTCATGTCCACGGTCACCATCTCGCGTCCCGTCGGCAGGCCCATCGCGATGCGTAGTTGCTGCGGCCAGACCAGGTTGCGGTTGCGCGGATCGCGCTGGTGGAAGGCCAGCCGCGCGATCTTGCCGTCCTTGATCTGCAAGTCGGTCTGGATCGCCGGCCGGCCCGGTTCGTCGACCCAGGCGCGGCTCCACTGCTGCA
>NSIL01000040.1 GCA_002737365.1 Acidobacterium sp.
CTACGCCTACACGCGTGAGCACAAGGTGGAAGTGGTGCAGGCTGACTTCGTGCCGCCGGCGGAGGAGATCAGCGCGGATTACGAAGCGGGTAGCGCCAAGAACGTGATGATGCACGACGGCAGTTGGGTGAAGTTCCGCAAGCTGGCGAAGGACTACGACCCGACCAACCGTGACGCTGCCTACGCGCACATTCGCGACCACCAGAAGAGGGGCGAGGTTGTCACCGGCCTGCTCTACCTCTCGCCGGACTCAAAGGACGTGCACGACCAGAACGACACCGTGCCGGGTTCCCTCTACAACCTGCCGCACGCCCAGCTCTGCCCGGGCAACCGATCGCGCCGCCCACCTGGTCGCTCACGTGTTTCCAGAAGTACCCATTCGCCAATGGGTGTTGACCCTGCCGCCGCGTCTTCGCGACCTGCTGGTGTGGGACCACACGCTTTGCCGGGCCGTGGTCGCGGTCTATCTGCGTGCCTTGCTCGGCTGGCTGCGTCGTCAGGGCAAGCGTCGCGGCGTTGAACCTCAACGTGCACATTCACGCGTTCGTGCTGGACGGGGTATTCGCGTCAGATGGCCGTGGTGGCGTGGCGTTCCGAGCGCATGAGCGACAGGATGACGAGGTCGGCCCGCTGCTGGTGACCATTCAACGACGGCTCGAGGCGTTGCTGCATCGCCGCGGTCTGCCGGAGGGCCGCGACGGATACGACGCGCCCGATCGCTGGGCCGAGGACGCGCCGACGCTGGCCGGCTTGGCCGCCGCGTCCGTGCTGCATGGCGTCGCCGCACTCGATGCGCGCGCTGGTGCGCCGGCGTTTCTCCGAGCCTCACGCTCGGTCTGAGGCGCAGCCTCGCTAGCACTTACCGCTTGAGCGTGACCTTCTGCGCACGCCAGTTCCACACCTCGCCCACCCACAAGTCGTTCTCCGTCCGGCAGTCGATCGCATTGACCATGCCGAACTCCTTGGCCAGCTTGCCGGCCTTGCCGAACCTGCCAACCACCTGACCACTCAACTGGAGTTTGTAGATCTCGCCACTGTCCATGCTCTCGGAGTCGTTCGAGTTCGAGCTGTACAGATACTGGGTTGCGCCGCCGGAGATGCAAATCGCCTGCGGGGTGCCGATGTTGCCGATTTGTGACTTGAACGTACCCTCACCATCGAATACCTGGATGCGCTTGTTGCCGGCGTCGGCGACATAGATGTTGCCGGCCGCGTCACTGGCAATTCCCCGGATCTGCGTGAACTGGCCGTGCCCGGTACCTGTGTTGCCCCAGGTCTTCAGGAAATTGCCGTCCTTGTTGAACTTTGCGATGCGGCTGTTGGTGCCGAACCCGTCGGCGACGTAGACGTTACCGGCGCGGTCCCACGTCACATCCGACGGTCGGTTGAAGTTGTCGCCGTTGATGCCGGACCCGGGGGGTTGCCCCGTGTTGGCGCCAGCGCCACCGCCGCCTCCAGGCCCTCCAGGCGGCGCGGGTCCGCGTGCCGCTACTAAGACCGCATCGACCGCGGTGGCCGATACGCCGGCACCCGGACGCAGGGTGATGTTCTCGGGTTTCCTCCCGAGCACCATCTGGAACCGGCCGTCAACATCGAATTTCACGACCTGGTTGGAGCCGGCGTCGACGATCCAAATATTGTCCTGGGGATCGACACGCACTTGCTGCGCGAAGTTGATGGCGTAGACGCCCTGTCCGATCTCCTTGACGAACTTACCTGTCTGATCGAATTGAAACAGTCGTGAGCCACCGTGATAAAAGGTGCGCTCGTCGCCGAGCGTGGCCACGGCGTGACCGGTCCGCGCGTAGACGAAGAGATGGCCGCGCGAGTTGGTGGCGACGCCGGCCACTTCTCCGTAGGAGGGCAGCGAGATGAGGTCGGCGACGGCGTCGTAGTTAATCTGCGGCACCGACTGAGCGAGAACCGAGACGCTCAGGACGGCCGCGGCCGTGGTGGCGATGACGAAAGCAGCGTGCTTCATGGGGGTCTCCTACTGTCCGGCTGAGGTGCGAGCCACCTGCGGACGCAGGATGAGTTTCTGCACGCGCCATGCGGTAATTTCAGACACGAACATTTGGTCGGGGTTCCGGCAGTCCATTTGATGCACGCTGCTGAATTCCTTGAAGCCGTGGCCCGCCTTGCCGAACCGACCGATCACCGTGCCGTCCAGTTCCATCTTGTAGATCTCGCCAGTGGTCGCCGCCTGGTCAAAATTGTTACCGGTCGGGAACGAATTAGAGCTGTACAGATACTGGTGCGGGCCGCTGGAGATGCAGACAGCCCAAGGCGCTCCGACGTGGTCGTAGACGGCTTTCTGGTTGAGGTCGTTGTCGAGGACGACAATGCGCGAGTTACCGCGGTCGGCGACATAGACGATGCCCTTCGCGTCAACCGAGATCGCATGCGGCGTGCTGAACTGCAGGGCCCCGTTGCCGCGCGTGCCCACCGCTTTGACGAAGCGGCCGTTCTTGTCGAACTTCACGATGCGCGAGTCGCCGTAGCCATCAGACACGAAGATGTTGCCTTGCGGGTCCCAGCCGATGTCGGTCTGGCGATGGAAGGTGTACGGCCGGTTGCTCCCCGCATACTGGCCGCCACCCGGCGTCAGCGCCAGTTGATCGAGCGGGTCCGGACGCTTGCCGAGGACCATCAGCAGCTTGCCGTCGGGGCTGAACTTCTGGATGACGTTGGTGCCCTCATCGACAGCCCAGATGTTGTCATCCTTGTCCACCCGCACGGCGTGGGCGAAGGAGAAGCCGTAGCTGCCCGCGCCGAACTCCTTGATGAACACGCCGGCCTGGTCGAACTCGAACAGGCGGGTTTCGCCGCTGCGCACGTAAACGAAGACGTGCCCCTTGGAATTGGTCGCGACCCCGGTCCCCTCACCCATATAGAGGCCGGCCGGCAGTTTAAAGAAATTGGGAACCGACTCGAATGGGATTTCCGGTGTTGTGGCTTTGGCTTTTGCCTGGGCGAAAGCCGGCCCGGCCGTCATCAGAAACCCAACGATGACGCCAGTCGTGAAACATCGCATCATAACCTCCTCCGGTCAGCTTCGAACCAGTCAAGCTTTGCCGGAATCTACTTTTTCGTGGACGGCGCAACGAATGAACCTTGGACCGTCTTGTTGTTGGCCCTTGCGGAGCTCTTTGATGAACGTCTCGGCCTGCTTGGCCTCAGGTGTGCCGGGATGGGCGGCGATCACCTGGTCGAAGAGCGCCAAGGCCTTCTCCATCTCGCTCCTGCTGAAGTGGATCTTGGCCAGGCCCAGTGTCGCCCCAGCCGCGCCGGGCTTGGCCGCGAGCACGCGCTGGAACTGCGCTTCCGCCTCCGGCACCTTGCCTTGCGCGAAGTAGACGGCGCCGAGGGTAGCGGTGGCCTCTGCGGCCAGCGGGTCCTTCGCGAGATCGGGCTTGGCAGAGAGGCCCTTGTCGAGTGCGCTGACGGCCTTGTCGTAGGCCTGCATGTCGACGTATGCGCTGCCGAGCTGATACTGGATGGCGGCCTCATGGGGGCCGAGTTCCGCAGCCTTCTCGAGGCTCGCCACCGCGTCGCTCGGGCGATTGAGGCGGAACCATGCCATCGCCAGGTTCACGTGCAGTGCCGGCACCGTCGGGGCCTGCGCGATGGCGGCCTGGAACTGCGCCGCCGCCTGTTCGAAGTTGCCGGCGTTGAAGGCGACGACGCCGGCCTGCAATTCCTTCGAACCGCCGGCCGCGGCCTTCGCCAGCTTGAAGTCGAAGTTGCGGTCGGTGCCCGCCACCAGTTTCACCTTGTCGGTGATGGGCTGATAGCCGTCGCGCTCGACGGTCATCTCGTACTCGACGGCCTGCAGGCCGCGGCGGTAGAAACGGCCGTCCTTGCCGCTGGTCAGCACCACCGCGCGCCCCCGGTCGATGTTGACGAGCCGGATCTTCACACCTTCGAGCGGCTGGCCGGCGTCGTCGAGCACCTGCCCTTTGATGACGCCCAGCTCCATCTGCGCCAGCGCCGGGGCGGCGGCGCCGAGCAGCGCCGCCATCAGCCACGCCGCGATTGCCGGTGTCCGCATCGTCAGCCTCCTCAGAACCGCAGCCGGATGCCGAGCTGCGACTGCCGGGCGAAGTTCGCCGAGGTTGCCACCATGAAGTTCGGCGATGCGCGGTTGCCCGTTGGCGCCACCTCGTTCAGGCGGTTGGCGATGTTGAACAGGTCGAAGAAGAAGTCGAGGCTGTCGAGCCGGCCGCCGAGCGGCAGCTGGTAGCGGATCGACAGGTCGGCGGTAACGGAACCGGGTCCGCGCATGCCTAACAGCACGGCGCGACCCTTGTTGTCGAGCGCCGAGCGGATGGGGAACACCAGGTCGTCGATGCCGCGGATCGGCCGGTCGTTGTTGTCGAGGTCGCCGTTGACGTCGCGGCCGACCGTCTCGTTGATCGGCGCGCCGCTGATGGCGCTGACCACGGTGGCAAAGGTGAGCGACCGCCACGGGTTCCAGCTACCACTAGCCGCCAGCACGTTGGTACGGTTCGACGCGAACTCACCGTAGTCGGCGCCGATGTCGTTGTCGAGCCATACGCGTCGCGCATCCGGATTGCCGAGGCCCACGTAGTTGCTGCGCTGCAGGGTGTAGGCGAGGCGGCCGCTCCAGCGGTTGGCCATGCGCCGCACCAGCGACACCTGCAGCGACTTGTAGTTGCCGTCGAAGAGGCTGCTGGTTTGCGACTGCAGCACCCGCTGGAAGCTCACGCCACGCGCCTCGGCGGGAATGAGGCTCCCGGACGGGTCGAATACGGCCACACCCGGCCGCACGCCGTTGACCGGCTCGTTGATGTCGACGACGCCGAGCTGGTCGCGCGAGGCGTTGGCCACGTAGTCCACCGAGAGAGCCATCTGGCCGAACAGCTCCTGGCTGACGCCGCCGCTCCACGACAAGGTGTGAGGCATCTTGCGGTTGACACTGTCGAGACGCGGGTTACGGTTGAATCCGGTGCCGGCAATCACCGCGTCGCGCAGCGCGTTCAGCACCGCTTGGCCGGCCGGCGACAACCGCGCCACACCGGGATTGCCGGCGGTGTCGGAGATCATGTTGGGAATCAGCACGAGACTGGCGTTCGGGCTCGCGGCGTTGATCGAGATCGAGGGGAACAACGTGCGGACGCCGCTCTGCTGCAGGGTCAGGTCGTGCACCACCGGCACGTAGGCGTAGAACTTGCCGACGCCGCCCCGCACCACCGTGCGGCCGGTGCCAAATGCGTCCCACGCGAACCCGGCACGGGGCGCCAAGGCATTGTCGTGGTTGGGCGTCTGCTTGTGGTTATCCCAGCGCAGGCCGAGGTTGAAGGTCAGGTTGCCGGTGACGCTCCACTTGTCTTCGACAAACACGTAGCGGCGCTGATCCTTCGACACCACGGCATAGCCGTAGTCGCTCTTCGGGCCGACGGTGACGTCGAACTGGAAGGGATGGGTGGTCGGATCGGCCGGGTTGTACGGCGCATCCGTGCGGAATTGGAAGGTGCCGGAATCGAAGGTCGAGCGCGGGTCCATGTTGTTCCAGCTGTAGCCGCCGCCTGCCTTCACCGTGTGCTCGCCGCCGAACAGGTTGGGGATGAAGTAGCTGAACGCCTGATCGACGACGTAGGTGCGGATCACCGTCGTCGGGCCGGTGCCGCCGGTGCCCGTGGTGTAGCTGGGGTGCTGGTTGCGCTGACCGATCGAGAAGGGGTCGCGGCCGTCGAAGCCGATCGCCTTGCCGTCGTCGCTGAAGAAGCTCTGCGGCGCCGTCGTCAATGACTCGCCGATGCGCCCGAACCTCGTCACGCTCGACAGCCGGTCGGTCAGCACGCTGGTGTAGGTGCTGGCCCACATCGTGTCGTGGTCGGCCTCGAAGACCTTGGCGTCGGGGGCCTGGTCGTTGGTGTTGAAGCCTTCACCGCGCGACGCGGCGTCTTCGAGCAGCCAGCGTGCGTTGATGAAGTTGCGGTCGTTCAATTGAAGGTCGGTGCGGGCAAAGTAGTTGTTGGCGCGCACGGTGAAGAAGCCGACCTGGTTTACGGCCAGCGGCGCCGCCGCCGCCGGGAAGCGCTTCTGGCCGGCGATGTCTTCGTTGTCGCGCTCGTAGGTGAAGAAGAAGTGGGCGCGATTCTTCACGATCGGACCGCCGACGCCGAAGCCGGCCTGCAGCGTCCGCTCCGGTGGCTTCGGCTGGCCGTCGGTCAGAAACAGGCCGCGGCTGTTCAGCGTCTCGTCGCGGAAGTAAGAGTAGGCGCGGCCGCGGATGTCGTTGGTGCCGCCGCGCGTGACCATGTTGATGATCGCACCGGCGCCGCCGCCATACTCGGAGCTGTACTGGTTGGCCAGCACCTGATATTCCTCGATGTTATCGAGCACCACACGCACTTGGGTGCCCTGGCTGCCGCCTAGGCGGTCGTCGTTGTTGTACATCCCGTCGAGCAGGTAGACGTTCTGCTGCGAAGGCGACCCGTTGGCCACGATCTGGCCGCCTTCGAAGGTCGAGGTCGCCGGGTTCGGCGTCATGCCGGGGATGAGCTGCGTGAGGGCCGTGAAGTTGCGGAAGTTCGACGGCACCTCTTCGATCTCGCGCCGCGACAGGCTACCGCCGATCTGGTTGCTGGTGCGCTCGACCAGCGGCGACTCGCCGGTCACGACCAGCTTCTCCTGCACGCCAGCGACCGTGAGCTTCAACTCCAGCGTCACCGACGCCCCTGGCGAGAGCACCATGCCGGTGCGGCTGGCGTCGCCGAAGCCGGCCATCGTGACCGCGACGTCGTAGGTACCAGGCTCGAGATTGGGCACCGAGTAGGCGCCGGTCTCGGCGGTGACGACCTCGCGCGTAAATCCGGTATTGACGTTCGTGACGACGACCGTGGCGCCGGGCAGCGCGAGGCTGTCGGGATCGAGCACCTTGCCGGAGATCACGCCGCGTTGCTGGGCCAGCGCCGGCGTTACCGTAACGACGAATACACTCAAGATAAATAACAGGAGCCGCGCGGCAGCCATCATGTGAATCCTTCCCTTTTCGAAGACAACCGATCTTCGAGATCTTAGCGGTTCGCTACCGCATGCGGCCTCAAGCGATGTTTCCAGTTTGTTCTGCGACTTGCCTACGCATCCGCCGGTCGAGCGTCATCTTCGACTGGCCCAGGCCCATGAAATGGCCGTGGCTCTCGATCAGCCAGATAATTGCCACGTACTTTTACCTCGACGTGTATACTCCGAATTCTTTTGGAGGAGAAGTGAATAGTTCCATCGTGTCGATGCTGCTCGCTGTGTGTCTCGCGGGATGGGTGAGCGAGAGGCCGCCGTTGCAGCCGCAAGCCGCACAGCTCGCCATGCCGGTGCCGACCTTCGAAGTGGATCCGGCCTGGCCCAAGCCCCTGCCGGACCGCTGGCTCGTGGGCGCGGTGGTGGGCGTGCATGTCGACAGCCGCGACCACGTCTGGATCGTCCATCGTCCAGGCACGCTGCAACCCAACGAAACCAGATCGATTTGGCACGCGGCGCCACCCGTGATCGAATTCGACGCGGCCGGCAATGTCGTCTCGTCGTGGGGTGGTCCGGGCGCCGGTTATGAATGGCCCGATCTCGAACACGGCATCTACGTGGACGACACCGACCACGTCTGGCTGGGCGGTGGTGGCGAGAAAGACGCGCACATCCTGAAGTTTACGCGCCAGGGTAAGTTCGTCATGCAGATCGGGCGCAAGGGGCAGGGGAGCGGCAGCAACGACACCCGTAATCTGGGCGGCGCCGCAAACATGACGCTGGATCGCGAAGCCAACGAACTCTACGTCGCCGACGGTTACGTCAATCATCGCGTGATTGTCTTTGACGCCACTACCGGCGCCTACAAGAGGCACTGGGGCGCCTACGGCAAGCGGCCCGACGATAGTTACTTCACCCAGGCCGGAGAGAAATTGCCGTCGCCCTTTAGTGGCGCCGTGCAACATGAGAACCGGCCGAGTAATTACCAGCCAGGCGGCCCGCCACCGCCGCAGTTCAGAATCGTACATGTCGTCCGCATCGCCCGCGACGGTCTCGTCTACGTCTGCGACCGCACCAACGATCGCATTCAAGTATTTCGCAAGGACGGCACGTTCGTGCGGGAAGCGTTCGTGGCGGCCAAGACGCTTGGCAGCGGTTCGGTCTGGGATATCGGGTTTTCGACCGATCAGGCGCAGACCTTTCTGATCGTTCCGGACGGCACCAACCAGCAGATCTGGATCCTGCGCCGGGACACGCTGCAGGTGGTCAGCGCATTCGGGCGCGCCGGTCGCTGGGCCGGGCAGTTCTACGGCGCTCACAATCTGGCCGTTGATGCCCAGGGCAACCTCTACGTCACAGAAACCTACGAAGGGAAGCGGGTCCAGAAGTTCGTGTATCGCGGCATGGGTCCCGCCACCGTGCCGATCGTTCAATGAAAAGGAGAGTCAAGATGCGCGCTCGACCATGGACGTTTACCGCTCTGTTGATCATGTCGCTGGCGTCGGGCCTGCTCGCGGGTTGCAGCCCGCCGCCGGCCCCCGCCGTTGCCGCGCCAGCCGTCACTGCGGCGCAGGACAAAGGCGGGCAGGAAGAATTCGGGCCCTACGAGCCGGTAGCCAACTGGCCGCAACCACTGCCGGACGGTCCTGACGGCCTCAAGCACGACGGCTGGACGTGGGGTTCGGTCGGCGCGGTCTACGCCGAGTCGCCGGACCGCATCTGGATCGCTCAACGCGGCGAGTTGCCGCTGCCGGCCGGCGCCGCGCCCTGGACGCCGTACGCCATGTTGAATCCTTCGCGGGGTAGCGCGACGGGCAACGACGATGGGCTTGGCGCCACGTGCGAGCCGACGGCCAAGCGCGGGTGGGAGCGCCGGTATCACCACGTGATCCTCGTCGTTGATCGTGCCGGGAAGATGGTCCAGTCGTGGCCGCAGCATGACCAGCTCTTCGAGGCGCCGTGCGGTCGCGGTCCCCACAAGATCAAGATGAGCCCCTACGATCCAGAGAAGCACGTCTGGGTGTTCGACGACCAGCTCCATGTGATCCACAAGTTCACCTACGACGGCAAGCTCGTGATGACGCTCGGCACCAAGGGACAACGTGGGCGCGACGCTGGCCGGCTCTTCGATCGGCCGACCGATATTGCCTGGCTTCCCGACGGCACGTTTTTCATCAGCGATGGCTATGGCGGCACGCGGGTTGCCAAGTTCGACAAGGACGGCAAGTTCCTGATGGAATGGGGAACGCCGCCCAAAGACCCCAAGAACCCGGGTCCCAACGAGTGGAATACCGTGCACAGCATCGACATCAGCAAGGACGGCCGCCTGTTCATCGTCGACCGCGGGCACCGGCGCATCCAGGTGTTCGACCAGAACGGCAAGTTCCTCGATATGTTCACGACCGGCGTGCGGTCGTCACCGTACGCGCACTTCATCTCGACGGACCAGTTCCTGTGGGTGGCTGATGGTGGCACCATGCGAATGCTCAAGTACGACCTGACCGGCAAGTACCTGTACGGCTGGGGCGCTCCCGGCGGCCAGCCCGGTCAGTTCAACGGCCCGCACTCGCTCACCGTTGACCAGGAAGGGAATATGTACACCGCCGAAGTGTTTGGCGGCCGCGTGCAGAAGTTCCGACCGAAGCAGGGCGCGGACCCGGTCAAGGTGATGGGCCAGGAGCTGCGCTTGTACAAGTAAGCGCGGCAACCGCGCGGTCCGGTGCGGGAAGGGCGGCAAGCACACGCTTGACACTCTTCCCGCGCCCACGTGACGTGCGCGTACGGTTATGACGTTGGCCCAACTGTCCTGGCGGTCGATGGTGCTGGCAATTGGGGCCACGATTGGCGCCTCTGGCTTGGTGTTGTTTCTCCATTACCGCGTCATCACCACCCTCTAGTTACAAAACCAGGTCATCGTCGGACAGCTCGGCGAGCAGCCCGCCGTCAATCACCCCGACTTGCGGGCAGGCCGTCTCGATCTGGTCGCGCAGCAATACCCAAAAGGGCTCGCAGCCTATCCTCACGTCGACCGCTTCTTCGCCTGGAGCACCCCGACCGGTCCGTCGGAGCCGGGCGAGGTGTTGTTCTACGGTCCCGACCGGCGCTATCAGGTCTTCTTGCGGCTGTTCTGGACCGACGCGCGGCTCGACGCGCTCCTCACCCGCCGCGCGGCCCCGTGTGCATTGGCCGACACTCGGGATATAGTCCGCCCATGAGACCCACCTCGATTGGACTTGTGGCCAGCGCCCTGATGACCGTCGTGCTGGTGGCCATGCCGCAGGCGCCGCGGCCCGCCGTGGGTCCATCACCTCCAGCGACAGTGGTGGACCCACGAGTCGCGAAGCTGAAGGCGTTAGTCGACGCCGACGTGTCGTCGCCGGCCATGTACGACCTGGGCCAGCAGATGAACGACATGCTCTTCAGTTTCGGCGAGATCGGTTTCCAGGAAGTCGAGACGCAGAGGTATCTCGGCAAGCTGTTACGAGACAACGGCTTCACGGTGGCAGACGGCGTCGCCGGCATTCCGACCGCGTGGGTCGCGAAGTGGGGATCGGGCCGGCCGGTGATTGCCTTCGGATCAGACATCGACGGCATCCCGCAGGGCTCTCAGAAGCCGGGCGTGGCCTATCACGATCCGTTGGTCGAGGGCGCACCGGGACACGGTGAAGGGCACAACTCCGGGACGCCGCTGAACATCGTCGCGGCCCTGGCCGTGAAGCGGATCATGGAGCGCGAGAAGCTCCCCGGCACGCTGATGATCTGGCCGGGTGTCGCCGAGGAACTGTTAGGCACCAAGGCGCACTTCGTGCGCGCGGGGCTGTTCAAGGACGTCGACGTCGTGCTCTACAACCACGTCGGATCGAATCTGTCCACGAGTTGGGGCGACGGCGGCGGCAGTGGCCTGGTCTCAGTGGAGTACACGTTCGAAGGGGAGACAGCGCACAGCGCCTCGGCGCCCTGGCGCGGCCGCTCGGCGCTCGACGCCGTGGAGTTGATGAACGTGGGCTGGAACTACCGCCGCGAGCACCTGCGGCTGTCGCAGCGCACGCATTACGTTGTCACCAACGGCGGCGATCAGCCCAACGTCGTGCCCAGGAACGCCAGCGTCTGGTACTACTTCCGCGAGACCGACTACGACTCGATCAAGAACATGTGGGCCATCGGCGACCAGATGGCCCAGGGCGCCGGCCTCATGACCAACACGACCTGGACCTCGCGCGTGCTCGGCACTGCGTGGCCGCGGCACACCAATCGGCCGCTCGCCGAGACGATGCATGCCAACATTGTGCACGTCGGACTGCCGAAGTGGAGCGACGCCGACGTCGCGCTGGCCAAAGCCACCCAGCGGGTGATGAACGTGCCGGAAGTCGGCCTGGCGACCAATGCGCCCGGTTCGCTGCGCGGGCGCGAGCGCATTCCTGACGAGGAGAAGACGGGTGGGCCGTCCGACGACATCGGCGACATTACCTGGAATGTACCGACGGTGTCGCTCAGCTATCCGGCCAATTTCCAGGCGGGTCCTGGGCACAACTGGGCCAACGCCATTCCGATGGCGACGCCCATCGCGCACAAGGGCGTGAACGCCGGTGCGCGTGTGCAGGCGCTGACCGCGCTCGAGATTGTGCTGCGGCCGGAACTCGTGAGGCAGGCGCGCGACTACTTCGAGAACGTGCAGCTTAAGCAGCGCACGTACACGCCGTTGATCCGCGCGGACGACCAGCCGGCGATCTGGTTGAACAAGACGACGATGGATCGCTACCGGCCGGCCATGCGGAAGTACTATTTCGATCCGACCAAGTACAAGACCTACATGGACCAGATGGCGGCCGAGTTCGGGATCAGTTACCCGACCATCCGCCCGGCGTCCCCGCAGTAGCCCGCGCTCTACTGCTTGCGTGCGGCAACGCGCCAGGTTACCGCGGCCAGCACCACCGCGGCCGCCATCAGCAGTTGCCGCATTGTCGAGGGCCGGATCGGTTCGCTGGCCAGTTTGAGCACCAGCCGCCGCCGCGTCCAGCCCCCCTTGTTGTACAGCTCGTCGTAGTGACGCACGATCGCGTCGTGCGCCTCGACGGCGTCGAAATCGTCGCCCTGCCCCAACGGCAGTTGCGGCGGCAGGACCGGCAGGTGGCCGGTTGGGTCAACGGCCCAGTTCACGAAGGTGACCGCCAGGCTTTTACCATCAACTGGCGGCCACATCATGACAACCAGCAGGGCGGCGCCGACGATCGACCGCCACTGCCAGGGTGTGGGTGCACGCATGCGGGCTCCGGCTCGATGGCGTCTGCGCCGACGCGATTATGGCGTGCCGGGCCCGTTCGCTTCGGCCACGACCTGGTGTACCTGCGTGCCGATGCCGTCGATGGCGCAGGTCGCCTTGTCGCCCGCGCGCATCCAGCGCGGCTCGGCCCGCTCGATGTTGGTGCCCGCCGGGCTGCCGCCCGAGACCAGGTCGCCCACGTTCAGCGTCAGGATGTTCGAGGCGAACGCCAGCAGCTCGTAGATGTTGTGGCTCATGCGGTTGGTGTTCGAGTCCTGCATGATGGTCTCGTTCAGCGTGAACACGTGCTTGGTGTTCATCGGATCCTTGACGAACTCCTTCGGCACGATGAACGGGCCGAGCGGGCCGAACGTATCGTGGTTCTTGCCGATCAGCCAATCAGATCCGCCCATCTTGCGATCGCCGCGACCGCCACGGTCCGAGACGTCGATCTGAATGGTGTAGCCGAAAATGAAGTCGGCCGCGTTCGCCACCGGCACGTACTTCGCCTTCTTGCCGATCACCACATTGAATTCGCACTCGTAGTCGATGTTCGTACGGCCCCGCGGCACGACGATGGGATCGTTGGGACCGCTGACGACGGTGGGCGACTTCTGGAACAGGTAGGGGTTGTCGCGGGTGTCGTTCGGCGTGCGCTCCCAAATCCCCGGGGCGCTGACGGCCTTGGCCGCGGCCTCAGGCGCAGCGCCGGTCCGCTGTTGCTGTGCGGCGATGCCGGCGGTGTGCTCGACATAGTTGCCGCCGGCGTTCAGGATGAGGGACGGGCGCAGGGGTGGGAGCACCTTGAGGGAGCCGATGGCATACGCGTACACGGGCGCCGCCTTCGCCGTCGACACGTCCCTGGCGATGGCCGCGAGTCGACTCTTCCAGTCGGTGTCGTAGCGCGCGATGATCTGTTTCATGTCGGCGGGCGCCGCCAGTTTCGGCGCCGACGCGTTCGCCGTTTCGAACGCGGCGTTGGCCGGCGCGATGTCCACGATCTGAGTATCTTTCAGCACCAGACCGACAAACGGTGTCCCGGCCCGATCGAAGGTGCCGAGTTTGAACGGCACGGCCGCACCGCCGCCTTGGGCGTCGGTGCCAAATCCGCAGGCGGCGAGGGCCGATGCCAGCGCGAGGCCGATGGCTGCCAATCCGATTCTTTCGGTCGTCATAAGTGGAGTTCCCTCAGGTTGTAGCTGGTCGTTTTCCGTGCGAACCCGCAAGCGGAAGGGCATCCGGTCGACACCGGACGCCCTTCGGGATAACTACTTGGTGCCAGCGGCCGCGCCTTTGATCGTCATCTTCGCAACCGTCCACGTCGAACAGTCGCCCTTGTAGACCACGCTCTCGGACTCGCAGTGCAGCTCGTGCACCAGGCAGCCGGTCTGGCCGTGGCCGAGGCCCGTCTGCGCCCAGCCCAACAGCTTGCCGTCAAGCGAGGTCTTGTAGATCTTGCCGTTGCCGTCGCCGCTGAACAGATACTGGGTTGGTCCGGGCGACACGCACACGCTCCACGGCGCGCCCACGGTGTCGATGATGCGCTGGCGGTTCAGGTTGTTGTCGTAGACCTGCACGCGGCGGTTGCCGCGGTCGGCCACATAGATGTTGCCCTGAGAATCTGCGGCGATGGCGTGCGGGGTGTTGAACTGGTCGGGTGCGGATCCGCGCACACCCAGATCCTTCACCCAAGTGCCGTCCTTGGCCACCTTCACCACACGCGAGTTGTTGTAGCCGTCGGCGATGAAGATGTTCCCCTCGGGATCGAAGGCCACGTCGGTGGGCCGGTTGAAGACGCCGGGCCGCGCCGCCGGCGTCTCGGTTTCCTTATGCCCCTCTTCCGTGAAACGCTCGAGGTAATCAAGAGCCTCTGGCTTGCGACCGAGTACTAAGGCCACTTGCCCAGCGGGGTTGAACTTGACGATCATGTTCGACCCTTCGTCGGTCATCCACACGTTGTCCTGCTTGTCGATGCGCACGGTGTGCGCGAACGACGCGGCGTAGTTATCGGGCCCCCACATCTTCACGAACTTGAGACTGGTATCGAATTCGAAAAGCTGCGATGCGGTGGAACCCCTGGCCGGGCCGACGTTGCCGCTGCGCGTGAACACGAACAGGTGCCCCTTTGAGTTCTTGGCCACACCCACGGCTTCGCCGATCGTATGACCGGGAACCGACAGGTTCAAGATTTCCTCGGTGACCTGCAACTTCGGCGTGGCTTTTTCAAGCTCCACCTGCTTGGCGATCGCGGCGCGCATTTCCGGACTCTGTCCGCCCTGCTGCGCCAGGACGCCGACACTCAGCAGCAAAACTCCGACGATTGTGACGCCGTTACGTTGCACGATGACCTCCCCCTCCGATGACTGGTTGCGACGCGCATGTCGCGCCCGCCGCGCCGCGCGCTGCGCCCTATTTGGCGGTACGCCGTGGGCATCTTATGGCTTTGCAATCACGATTGCCATCCTGCATTTTCAGGGCGGTCGAAGGCCGCCCTGGTCGCGCCCGCACCGCTCGTCGGACTTGCAATGACGACAGATAAGACTTCAGTAGTGTCCGGTTGATTTACGATGCGCGCAGGTGATGGCCGCCAATCAGGCCAAGCTGTTCCATGTGGGGTTGAAGGCGCCACCGGCGCGCGCGACGCTGGCCGACGCGTTGAACGCGCGCGACTGGCGCATCTACCATGCCCTGGCTCAGCGGCTGATTGCCTGCGCCTGTCCAACTGGGCGCCGTTTCGCTCCACCCATAGCCGCTAACTAATTGATGCTGTTCGACTTCTAGCCTGACACTACTGGTGAAAGCTTGCATTGAAGCTGTGAGTCATGGCAAGCTCAGTCAAAATTTTCCTACAGTAGGCTTGAATTACCTTGTCAACCACGGGGAGGCGCGATGTCCGCTCGAATTTCCATCGTCGTATGCGTCGGTCTGTTTTCGGTGATGCTGGCCGGCCGCGCGTCGGCGCAGAGCGCCCTCGCGGGTGTTGTGAAAGACGACTCCGGGGCCGTGTTGCCAGGTGTCACTGTCGAAGCTAGCAGTTCGGCCCTGATCGAAAAGGTCAGGACCGTAATCACGGACGAAGCTGGACAGTATCGCGTGGTTGACCTCCGGCCTGGCGTCTACTCGTTGACGTTCTCGCTGCCTGGGTTCGGCACGGTGACGCGTGTGGGCATTGAGCTGATCTCAAATTTCACGGCGACTATCAACTCCGAATTAAAGGTCGGCTCACTGCAAGAGACCGTAACCGTGACCGGGGCCACGCCGGTGGTCGACATGCAATCGGCGTCGCGCCAGCAGGTCATGACCAAGGAATTGCTCGACTCGGTGCCGACGGGGCGCAGCATCTGGGCGGTCGGGTCGACCTTGAATGGCGTTTCACTGAGTGCACCGGACGTCGGTGGCACCGCAGGCATGCAGCAGACCTACATGGCCACCCATGGATCTGACCGGCGCGACAACGCCATTCAGGTCGACGGCATGAGCGTGAACGGCATTGAGGGTGATGGCGCCATCCAGAACTACTTCAATCAGGGCATGTTCGAGGAGATGAGTTACCAGACCAGCGCCTTGACGGCCGAAGTGCCGTCGGCAGGCGTTCGCCTGAACATGATCCCCAAGGACGGTAGTAACCAGTTCAAGGGGTCGTTGTTTTTCTCGGCCACGCCCAGTTCGTTTCAGAGCAGTAATATGACTCCCGAACTGAAGGCGAAGGGCCTTAAGGCTCCCAATCGGGTGGAGAAAATCATGGATCTCAATGCCGGCCTGGGCGGGCCGGTGAAGAAGAACAGCTTGTGGTTCTACAGCTCGATTCGCATCTGGGGCGTGGACCAGACGGTCACCGACTCGTTCTATAACAGCGATCCGACGAATCGGACGTTCAAGCCGGATTTTTCTCGGCCGACGGTGGACGACAACCTGATCAAGAGCGGTGTGATGCGCCTGACGTATCAGGCATCGCGACGGCACAAGTTTGCCGCGTATGCGGATGGCATCATCAAGTTCAGGGGCCATGAGTGCGCAACCAATACGTTCCCGACCGCCGAGGCGTGCGGCATTCGGAGCCCCAAGCGGTATTTCACCGCGCAGACCAAGTACACCGGCACCCTCACGAATAGCCTGCTCGTGGAGGGCGGCTGGTCGGAGAACGATGAGACCTACTCCACCAATGAAACGCAGCCAGGCACACTGAATGGTGCTGCCGACGTAGGTCGTGTAGATCGGATTACGGGCGACCGCTGGGGTTCCGTGATCGGCCCGTATTATTTCCGAGAGCCCGACCGCCACACGTTTTCTGGCGCCGCGACTTACGTCACGGGCACGCACGCACTCAAGTTCGGATTTCAGCTTGGCAAGGGCTCCAATCATCATCAGCGGACGATGAACGGCGGCATTGATCTGTATCAGGAATATAACAACAAGGTGCCGGCGTCGGTGGTGATCCACAACACGCCGCAGGATACCCGGGAGGTCATCAAACACGACCTGGGAATCTTTGTGCAGGATTCGCTGCGGTTCAACCGGCTCACGGTGAACCCGGGACTGCGCATCGAACTGTTCAACACCTACGTCCCTGAGCAAAGCTCGCCAGCCGGCCAATTCGTTCCAGCGCGAACCTTTGCCAAGATCGAGAACCTCCCGAACTGGAAGGACATCGCGCCGAGGTTCGGCCTGGTCTACGACGTGTTCGGCGACGGCAAGACGGCGATCAAGGCCCATGTCGGCAAGTACATGCGTGCGTTCTCAACGGTCGGATTCGCGGCCCTGTACAACCCGAACACCGTGCAGACCGATCGCCGCACGTGGGCCGATCTGAACGGCGACGACATCGCCCAAACCAATGAGATCGGCCCGGTCCTGACGCCATTCAACATCAGCGGCGTGAGCAACCGGCGCCCGGATCCTGACGTCAAGCGTCCCTACCAGTGGGAGTACAACGTCGGCATCCAGCGAGAAGTGGCCAGCGGCGTGCTGGTCTCGGCCAACTGGGTCAGGCGCGACTTCAAACGCTTGATCTTTAGCGACAACATTCAGACGACGCACGCCGATTACACCATCCTGAACATTGCCAACCCGATCAGTGCAGGTCAAACGATTCCGATCTACAACCTCAACTTGAACAAGCGTGGCGTGGTTGAGATCATCGACAAGAACTCCAGCGAGAACCACCGTTGGTACAATGGCTTGGACGTGGGCTTCACCGCGCGGAAGCGCGGGGCGAGCCTCTACGGCGGCGTTACAGCCGGCCGACAGACAACGGTCCAATGCGAGGTTGACGACCCGAACAGTCTTCGGTTCTGCGACCAGCGCGAACTCGACCTGCCGTACCTAGTGCAGTTGAAGCTCGCGGGCACCTTTCCGTTGCCCTTCGGCATCAACCTGAGCGGGAGCTGGCAGGGCTTGCCCGGTGTGCCGGTGGGTACCGGTCGGCAGGACGCCGAGTATGTCGCGGCCCAGAACCGCGTGCCGGACGCTTCGCTGAATACCGAGTATGTGGTCAACAACGCGATCATCCGGGTGGCGAACCCGACGGCGACCCTGACCCAGGCCAGCATCACCGTGCCGCTCGAGACTCCCGGGACCAATTTCCTCGACCGTTGGAATCAGGTCGATGTGCGCATGTCAAAAAAAATCACGGTCCGTGGCGTGACGATGCAGGGTCAATTCGACATTTTCAACATGCTCAACTCGAGCAACATCCTGAGTCAGGCCGAAACTTTCGGGTCCGCCTTGGGTCGTCCCACGGCGATTCTTCAGGGGCGGTTGTTCGCCCTGGGTCTGCAGCTCAACTTCTAGGCCTGCGAACAACGCTCAAGAGGCCAAGAGACGTCCCACTCCTGGCCTCTTGATCTCCTGTTCGGCTGGCCCGGCCGGCCCGAGGGCCCCGCCGGCCGAGCGGTATCGATTTTGGTGTAGGATAACAACGTGGGGTACCTTCACATGTTCAGGACGCGATTCGGTTTTGATTTGTCTCCAAGCATCGTGGCGGCGGTTACGTTGCTCCTCTTCACTTGGGCCCAGCCGGCCTCAGCCCAGACTGCCCCTGGGGCGGCGGGAACGGCCGTCACCTTCGCCAAAGACGTGGCGCCCGTGCTGCAGAAGAATTGCCAGGGATGCCATCGCCCCGGTGACGTAGGGCCAATGTCGCTCAGCAGCTACGAGGAAGTGCGCCCGTGGGCCCGCTCGATCAAAGCCAAGGTCGTGGCGCGCGAGATGCCGCCGTATCGCTACGACAAGATCGGCATCCAGCACCTCAAA
>NSIL01000041.1 GCA_002737365.1 Acidobacterium sp.
GGCTCAGAACCTGAAGCGGACCCCCACTGTGGGCAGCCGCGGAATCGACTGGTCGCGCTCTTCGACAATGCGCGGCTGGTCAGCGGTCGGATCGTATTCCAGTCGCGGGTCGAGCGCCCCGGCGTTTTCGCGGTTCAGCAGGTTGATGATTTCCGCATAGAGTTCCCACCGGCCGGCGGCGCCGCGTGGCCGCCAGGTGGCCCGCAGGTCAACCCGCGCAAACACCGGCAGGCGGGCCTGGTTCAGGTTGGCGACACTGCCGAAATTCACCTCGTAGATCAGGCGGCCAATGGCATCGCGATCCGGCAACACCTCGTCGGTCACGCCGTCGCCATCCCGGTCGGCCGTGTCTTCAATCGCGGCGACCCGCACGCCGAGCGGCGCCGTGCGCGGAAATCCGGACGCGGCCCTGACCGTGGCGGCCAGTTCCCAGCGCGGCGTGAACCGGTACGCTGCCACCATCGTGAACGCGTGCCGGCGGTCATATTCGAAGTCGTAGCGCCGGCCGTAGGCATCGCGCGTGGTCCGGCCCCAGGTGTAGCTGGTCCAGCCACTAAGCTTCGCGCCCGCCGGCGGGCTGGTGCGCGAGAGGAACACATCAAAGCCGTACGACTGGCCCCGGCCGTCATTGGTCGGTAGCGTCGTGATCAACGGCGCGACCGGAATACTGGACTGCAAGTTGCCGGGGAAGTCATAGCGAGCCACGCGGGCGCGGCGTGCCGTTTCCGTTTCGAGTTGCCCAATCAGCAGGTCGGTGAAGTCCTTGTAGTAGCCCTCGACCTTGATCGCGACGCCACCCGGCAGATCGCGCGCCACGCCGGCCGATGCCTGCGTGGCGCGCTCGCTACGCAGCGCGGTCTCGCTGCTGAAATCGAGCACGTAGTCGCCCTGTGCCAGTTTCTCGTAGCCAGGACTTTGGGTGTAGAGCCCGACGGCTGCCTTGATGCGGGTGGCGGCGCTGACGCTGAGCGATCCCGAGAGCCGTGGCGAGAACAGCAGCTCGCCGGTGGTACCGGGGCGGTCCAGCCGCATCCCCGCTTGGAGCGAGCCGCGCGATCCCACCGGGAACGTGTCCTGGAACCAGGCGCCGGCGCGGGTCGACTGCTGCGACGAGTCGAGTAGGTCCGGCAAGCCGGCGCCACCTTGCTGGCTCGATCCGTTGGCCGCGCCGGGATTGCGATCGCCGTCGATCTCGAAGCGCAGCGAGGTCGACAGGTCATGCACTTCGACCCCGGTCTCGAGCACATGCGAGCCGAGGGCGAACACGAACTCCTGCCGCAGTGACAGATCCTTGACCGAGAGCGCGCGATTGAACACCACGTTCGCGGTGCCGTAGCTTTCTTCGCGCGGGGCGTTCGAGCGGCGGCTGGTGTTCTCGAAACTGGCATCGACGCCGAAGGTCGAGCGGGTGTCGGAGTAGCCGATCACGGTGTGCGATTGTCCGCGCGCGCCGACCGACGCATCGAAGCGCGCCCAGGCCAGGTCGTTCTCGGTATCGTCCTGGAACTCGCCCCGCGCATCGTCTTCGTCAATCGTGATGGCGGCGTCCTGCCGGCTGCGCAGGCCGAACACCGTCAGGGTGCGGCCGGGCGCGGCTTCCCACACGCCCTTGGCCTGCAGGTCGGCGAAGCCGGGAAACTGCTGGCCGGTCAGCGGCGCCGCCACCAGGTCGTAGTAGGTGCGGCGGCCGGTGACGAGCCACGAGCCGACGGCCTTGCCGGGCAACTTGCCTTCGAGCACGAGGTTGGTGTCGGTGATGCTGAGTGAGGCCGAGCCGGCGAGCGCTTGCGACCGCGTGCCGTCGCGGTTCTCCACCACCAGCAGTGACGACAGGCGGTCGCCATAGAGCACGCTGAAGCCGCCGGTCGACAGCTCGAAGCGCTCGATGGTTTCGGGATTGAAGGCGCTGGTGAGGCCGAAGAGTCGATAGGGATCGTGAATCTCGACGCCGTCCATCACGGTCAGGTTCTGATCGGGCGAGCCGCCACGGACGGCCAGCCGGCTGCCGAACTCCTCGGTCGCGGCTACGCCGGGCAGCGTCTGCAACGTGCGAAAGACGTTGTCGAGGGCGCCGGGTGTGCGCAACACCGCGACCGGCGCGACCACGGCCGTCGCCGGCGCGGCCGCAGGTGTCGGCGCGGTGACGGCCACGCTCGTGGCGAAGCCGGTATCGCGCGCGATCGCCAACTCCGTACCGGACAGCCCGCCTTCAGGGACAGTCAGATCTGCCGCCAGCGGAAAGTAGCCGGCGGCCTCCACGAGCACGGTGATCCGGCCGGCCGGCACAGGCAGCGTGAAGCGCCCGGCCACGTCGGTGGTGGTGAGCGCTTGATTCAGGGACAGCCGAGCGTTCGGGATCGGAGCGCGCGAATCTGCATCAACGACGGTGCCAGAAACGGCTCTGGGCGGCGACTGTGCCAGGGCGGGCTCGGCCAGGAACGCAATGGCCAGGGCCAGTGCCAGCCGATTCAACATCTGCGAGGTCAGACGCGGGGTCACCCGGCTTGGTTCCCAAGCCAGGTCTTGCCGGTCCGTCGCCGTCAAACCAATGTGCATAATAGAAGCGACACTGTTATTGTGCCCATTTAGAGGAGCGTCCCATGAAACTGCGAACCGTGATTCTGGCGTCGGCACTGGTCGTGGCGACCGGCAGTGCCCTGGTAGTGGGTCAGCAACAAGCGGCCGAGGCGCCTGCTTCGAGCCGGCCGGCGCTGACCCGGCCCGCGGTCGCGGGGCGTCACGGCCTCGTCACCACCGGGCATCCCATTGCTTCGTCCGCCGGCCTGCAGATCCTGCTGAAGGGTGGCAACGCCTTTGACGCGGCGGCCGCGGTCGGCGCCATGGCGGCCCTCGGCGAGCCGGAGATGAACGGCATTGGCGGCAACGGTTTCATGACGGTGTTCCACAAGGCGTCGGGCAAGGTGTGGTCATTGTCGATGGCGGGCGCGGCGCCGAAGGCCATCGTCCCGGCCGAGATGTCGGCCGAGTCACTGAACGCCGGCATGAAAGCCGGTATCGTGCCCGGCAACCTGGGCGGCTACCTCTCTGCGCTCGAGCGCTTCGGCACCATGACGATCGCCGAGGTGTTCGCGCCGGCGATCGACTACGCCGAGCGCGGCTATCCCATCGACCCCATGCTCGCGCTGTCGATCTCGCGCGGCCGCAACAACCTGGCGAAATATCCGACGACGGCGAAGATCTTTCTGCCGAACGGCGAGCCGATCAAGGCCGGCGAGCTCTATCGCAATCCCGACTACGCGGCCACGCTGCGCCAGCTGGTCGAGGCCGAACAGCAGGCCAAGACCAGGGGCGCGACCCGTTCGGCGGCCATTCAGGCCGCCTTCGATCGCTTTTACAAGGGTGACATCGCGCAGGAGTTCGAGCGCTTCTTCAAGGCCAACGGCGGCGTGCTGACGGCGGCGGACCTCGCCGCCTATGCGCCGAAGTGGACCGAGCCGCTGCACACCACGTATCGCGGACACGACGTTTACAGCAACCCGGCTACCTCGCGCGGGGGGTTCGAAGTGCTGATGGGCGCGAATCTGATCGAGCCGGTCGAGCTCAAGGCTGCGGGACCGGGATCGCCGGCGACGCTTCACGCGGTGATCGAGTCGATCAAGATCTCGAAGGCGGATATCTATCGGTATGTCGCGGATCCGGCGTTCGCGACGGTTCCCACCATGGGCTTGCTGTCGCGAGAGTTCGCCACCACGCGCCGCGCCCTGTTCAACCCGGCGCGCGCGATGGCGTATCCACCGCCTGGCACGCCTTCGGGCGCGCCGGCCACCATGCCGAGGGCCGACGGTCCCGCATTTGACGAAGCCTACGATCCCGAGCAGCACACCACTTCGTTCTCGATCGTCGATCGCTTCGGCAACGTCGTCGGCTGCACGCCGACGCTCGGCGGCCTCTTCGGCAGCAACGTCGTGGTCGGCAACACCGGCCTGCTGCTCAATAACGGCATGCGTCTCGGCTCGACGTCGCCGTATCCCGCCGACCTCAACTACGTCGGCGCCGGCAAGATTCCCGTGCTGAACAACTCACCGGTGATCGTCTTGAAGGATGGCACGCCGGCGTTCGTGTTCGGCACGCCGGGTGGCGAGACGATTGGCCAGACGCAGTTTCAGGTGCTGCTCAACCTGATCGACTTCGGCATGCCGGTGCAGGCGGCGATCGAGGCGCCGCGCCTGGTGCTGGAAGCGGAGCCCAATTTCTACAAACCGGGCGCGGCGATTACGGTGAGGGTCGAGAGCCGGGTGGCGGCGAAGACGATCGAAGCACTAAAGGCCATGGGGCACACGGTGGAGGTGCTGCCCGGATGGGGCAGCCTGGGCCACATGCAGGTCATTCGCATCGACGCAAAGACCGGCACCATGACGGCGGGCGCGGACCCGCGGCGGACCGGCTACGCGATGGGCTACTGAAACGGGTAGGGGGTCGGCGGCTGCCGCCCTCTACATCTGATACAGCATCACGTAGACAATCACGCCGGTCACCGAGACGTAAAGCCACAGCGGCAGCGTGATCCTCGCGATCTGCTTGTGCCGGTCGAACTGGTTCGACCGCGCGCGCGACACCGTAATCAGAACCATCGGGACAATCGCGGCGGCGAGAATGACGTGCGGGATGAGGACGAGGAAGTAGACCGTCCGGATCCAACCCGTTTTCTGAAACGGCACCGACCCGACCTGCAGGTGATAGATGACGTACGACGTCAGGAACGCCGCCGACACCACCAGCGCGGCGATCATGCACCGCTTGTGCGCCTGGCGACGGCCGCTCTTGATCAGAAACCATCCGGCCGTCAGCAGCACGAACGAGGTGGCGTTGAGGGCGGCGTTCAGTGCGGGGAGGTCGGTGACGGTCATGTTCAGGGATTAGGGATCGAGGATTGAGGACCGACGATGGAAAATTAGTCTAGCACGGGCCGGCTGACCAGCAACGTGCTGATCGACAGCGTGACCAGGGCGAACAGGGCGACGGTGCCTGCGGCGGCCGGCAGGTTGGCGGCCGGCACACCGGTCAGGAAGGCGCGCAGAATCTCGACCGCGGGTGTCAGCGGATTGAGCCGCATCAGCACCTGCACCCAGCCGGATGCGCCGGTGGCGGGAAACAGCGCGCCCGACAGCAGCCACATCGGCACCAGCGCTACATTCATGATGGCGTGAAAGCCCTGCGTCGACCGCAGCGGCCACGCGATCATGATGCCCAAACCGCTCAGCGCCAGCCCCAGCATTGTCACGCACAGGATGGCCGCGACAATATCGCCGGGTCCCGGCGTCAGCCCCGAGAACGGCAGCAGCAACAGGAACACCAGGCCGTTGAGCACGGCCAGCGTGGTGCTGCCGAGCGCCTTGCCAAAGACGATGGCCGCGCGCGGCGCCGGTGACGCCAGCACGCCTTGCAGGAAGCCTTCTTGCCGGTCCTCGATGATCGAGATGGTAGAGAAGATGGCCGTAAAGAGCACGATCAAGGCCAGCGAGCCCGGGAAGTAGTACGGCAGGAAGCCGCCGTCGCCGGTTGCTGACTGAAACGACGTGCCGAGGCCCGAACCAATCACGAACCAGAAAATCACCGGCGTCAGCAACGCACCCACCACGCGGCTGGGCTGTCGCAAGAAGCGCACGACATCGCGACGCCATAGTGAGTACACCGCAAGCATCAGTGGTCGGGCTCCGGGATCGAATGCACTCATGAGGAGAGCCCCGTGCCGGTGTGATGCGTAAACACATCCTCCAGCGTGGGAGCATGCGCCGGGAGGTTGGCGACCAGGTCGCCGGGTGCGCCGATCGCCACCAGCCGTCCCTCGTGAAGAATGCCGACGCGGTCCGACACCGCCGCCTCTTCCATCAGGTGCGTCGTCAGCACGATGGTGGTGCCCTCGTCGTCACGCAGGCGCCGCAGCTCCTGCAGCAGTTCGCGGCGCGCGGCCGGGTCGAGGCCGCTGCTCGGTTCATCGAGTACCAGCAATGGCGGTTCCGGAAGTAGCGCCTTGGCCAGCTCCACCCGTCGGCGCAGGCCGCCGCTGAGTGTGCCGACGCGATCGCCGGCGCGGGGCGTGAGGCCGAAGCGTTCAAGGGCGCGCTCGATGCCGCGCGCCAGCGGCGCGCCTGACAGGCCATAGAGGTAACCGTGATGACGCAGGTTCTCGAGCACCGTCAGCCAGGGATCGATGGCCGGCGACTGGAACACTACGCCGAGCTGCTTGCGGGCCTCGGCCGGGTGCGTTCCGACGTCGATGCCGAACACTTCCACCGTGCCAGAGGTGGGCGCGATCAGCGTGCTGATGATCCGGAACAGCGTGGTCTTGCCGCCGCCGTTTGGGCCCAGCATGGCAAACAGATCGCCCGACGCCACCGAAAAGCTGAGTCCACGCAACGACTCGCGCTCACCGTAGCGATGCTTGAGGTCGGCGACTTCGAGTGCAGTGCGTGTCATCAAAGAAGAGCTCCTCATCTCTTTTAGAAGTGGGCTCGGTGGTCGAAGACGAGCAGCGCCCACAGGATGGGCAGGTAGAGAATCGAGCTGAAGAACAAGCGCCGGGCCGTCTCGATGGTGCGCTTGGTTGAAAACTCCAGGCTCATCACCATGAGGATCGCGCCCAGGGTGAGGGCACCGATCAGGTACCACGGCGAGGCGAGACCGACGCCGGTTGGCATCATGCTGAGCGGAATCAGCGCGGCCGTGTAGATCACGGCCTGGCGTCCGGTCGATCGGCCATCCGGCTGAATCACGGGCAGCAGCGGCATGCCTGCGCGCGCGTATTCGTCGCGATACATCCACGCAATCGCCAGGAAGTGCGGCATCTGCCACATGAACACGATGCCGAACAGTACCCACGCTTCGATCGAGAGCGTATTGGTGGCGGCCGCCCAGCCAATCACGGCCGGCAGGGCGCCCGGCAACGCGCCGACGATGGTCGAGAGCGAGGTGCGGGTCTTGAGCGGCGTGTAGAGCAACAGGTAGCTGGCCGAGGTGAACAGCGCCACGCTCGAGGTGAGCGGGTTCAGGAAGTACGCCAGCTCAGTGGCGCCCAACACCGTCAGCGACAGGCCGAAGATGATGGCGGCCGATGGCGGCATGCGCAGGTCGGCGATCGGGCGCATGCGGGTGCGACGCATCAGCCGGTCGGTGTCGCGCTCCCAGGCTTGGTTCAGCGCTGACGCGCCGCCCGCGACCAGGAAGGTGCCAACCAGCGTATGCACGAACTGCGACAGCGTTGATTCCGGACCCGACCCCAGCGAGTACGCCGCCGCCGTCGTCAGCAAGACGAGGAAGTTGAGGCGCGGCTTGGTCAGCGCGACGAAATCACTGGCGGGCGAAGGCAAACGCCACCTCCTGTGATTCTTTCGCGCCGATCGTGATCTGTTGCCTCTTCGCGCCGAGCACTTCGTGCCACGCCTCGATCGTGTAGGTGCCCGGTGGCAGATTGTGCAGGGCGACGCGGCCGTCCTGGCCGGTGGTACCGAAGTAGGGATGCTCGAGCACGCCGACGAAGGCGCGCATCCAAGCATGCACGTCGCACCTGATGTCGACCATCACCTCGCGCGTGGCGAAGGTGCGAGTGAAGCTCATGCCCTCGACCGGCGTCGACATGTTGAAGGGCTGGTTGATCGTGCTCTCGGCGCGGACGTTGTGGAGCAGTGGGTCGCTGTTGCGGATGTCCAGCGACTGGCCGACGCGCACGCCCACGACGCGCGGCGCGTAGCGGCACTTGTCCTGATCGAGGACCACTGGTTTGGTTGGAATCGGAAACACCTGGCCGGTCAGGCCGTCCTTCACGTAGACGAAGACGTTCTGCAGCGCCGGTCCCGTGCCGGGCAGGATGCTCTCGTCGGCTCGCTCGCTCGCTCCGATCTCGGCCACGCACCGCTTGTCGCCATCGAGCCGCATCATCACCGGCTTCGGGGCGGCGCCCTCGAAGTTAACGGTCACCGTGACCGACGCGGCGGTGGCCGGATCGACGGCCGGGGCGGTTGCCGCGGGTGGCGCGGCGGGCGTGGTGGACCCGCCACAGCCGAGCGCACCGGCGAGCGACGCCAAGCAGGCAACGAGTCGACTAAGCCGCATGGGGACATTATCTCACTCTGTGAGCGACCGCGCCGCGTTCGGTCGGAGACCCTCGGAACCAAATTGCGAACTTTGCGATGCCAACGTAAGATGCCGTCGTGGTCACGGCCGCGAGTCGTCGTTGCGATTCGATCGTTTGTTCGCTTCCCGGAGGAATCACCATGGCGCGGCTTACTCTCGGCTCGCTCGGTTGCGCGCTCGCCTTGATGCTTGCCCTTGCCGCCCCGGCCGCGGCGCAGCTCGACACCGCCACCGTCATCGGCATCGTGACCGATGCCCAAGGGGCGGTCATTCCCGGTGCCACCGTCACCGCCACCAACCGGAGTTCCGGCTTCGTGCGTGCGACGACCACCGATGCCGACGGCCGCTATCGCCTGGCGGCGCTCACCCCGGGCCGCTATGAGGTCACGGCCGAGCTTCAGGGCTTCTCGCGCGTGCTGCACGACGGGCTGACCTTCTCGCTCGGATCGGAAACGGTGCTCAACTTCTCGCTCCAGGTCGGGTCATTGAGCGAGGCGGTGACGGTGACCGCCGAAACCCCGATCGTGCAGACGACCACGGCGGCCGTCGAGACGAGGCTTGATCGAGCGACCATCGACGTGCTGCCGATCATCGGCCGCAGCTACGAGTCGCTGCTGCGCCTGGCACCCGGCGCGCAGAGTTCCAACGGCACCTCGTTCGTCGGCTCGCGCGGCCGGTCGAACCAGTGGAACATCGACGGCGTCGACAACAGCGAGGACATTTCCGGATACTCCCGCCAGTCGCTCGCGCTGGACTCCGTTCAAGAAGTGCAGATTCTCGTCACCGGGTTCAAGGCCGAGTACGGCCAGGCGTCGGGCGGCGTGGTGAACGTCGTCACGAGGTCGGGGACCAACAGCCTGCGGGGGAGCGGCTTCACGCTGTTCCGCGACCAGTCACTCATGGCTCGAAGTCCGTATGCCGATCGCAGCCTGCCGGCGGATCCGTTCCAGCGCATTCACTACGGCGGCTGGCTCGGCGGGCCGATCCAACAGAACAAGTTGCATTATTTCGTCAACTACGAGCGCGAGGATCGCGACACCAACTCGCCCAGCACGCGGACGTTGCCCGCCTCGACGGCGGCCTTTTCGCCCGCCACCCTGCTGTACCTGAGCCAGAACAGCATTCCGCTATCGCTGTTCGGCAGCGGCGGTTCGATTCGGCAAGTCAGGCCGGAGTCGGTCGACATCCACAACCTCACCGCGAAGGTGGACAGCCAGCTCTCGAACACGCAGTCGCTCACCGCCCGCTATCAGCTGACCGACGACACCCAGCCGTCTGGCGAGAGCGGAACGCTGCTCGACTACAACGGTAGCACGTCGTATTTCCGGACCAACTACGCCAACCTGAACCACAAGTGGGTGCTGGGCTCGAATCAGCTCAACGAGCTGTACCTCCAGGTGGGGCAGAGCCTGGGGGACTTCTACACGACCTACCCCGGGCTGACCAACCTGACGGTGACCGGCGGTTTCGACTTGGGTGGCCCAACGAATTATCCGCAGGGGCGCACCGACTGGATCTACCAGGTCATCGACAACTACACGTGGACGCTGTCGGGCACGCGCACCGGCGAGCACACGGTGAAGTCCGGCGGCCAGATGAAGATTTTCCAGTCCGACAGTTTCTTCGATTCCAACTTCCGGGGCCTCTACACCTTCCCGTCACTCGCTGCGTTTGTGGCCGGCACGCCGAGCCGCTTCACGCAGAACCAGGGGAACTCCGAGCTGGCGCGCCCCAACCAGATCTATGGCTTCTACCTGCAGGACGACTGGCGGCCATCGAACAGCCTGACGCTGAATCTCGGCTTGCGCTACGACTACGAGGGCGCCAAGACCGAGGCGCTGAAGGATGTCACCGGGACGGCCGGTCCAGGCGTGAGCAACGATCGAAATAATCTGGCGCCGCGGTTCGGGTTCTCGTGGGCGCCTGGCGGCAGCACCGCGCAGGCCATCTACGGCGGCGTTGGCCGCTACTTCGACCAGGTCATCCTGAACGTGATCGGCAACGCCCGCTTTACGCCTCCCAAGATCATCGGGATCCAGATCGACAACCCGACCTTTCCCAATCCGTTCGGCGGCGCGCAGTCGATACCGGCGCCCAGCCTATCGGTGATCGACGAGAACCTGGTCACGCCGTCGAACTGGAACACGCAGTTCGGGTACCGGCGCGAACTGACCAGCGACCTCGGCCTCGATGTCAGCTTCGTCTACAACCGCGGCTACGACCAGATCGGCATTCTCAATACCAACGCCGGCCGTCCGGGAACCGCCAACATCAACGGCGCCGGCGCCATCAGGCCAGATCCGCGCTATACCAACGTCAGCTTCTACACGAACTTCGGCGAGATTCGCTACAAGGGGCTGATTGTTGACTTGCGCAAGCGGATGAGCAACCGAGTGTCCGGCGAAGTGGCCTATACCCTGTCGAAGACCACCGACAACGCCTTCAACTTCGTCAGCTCGGTGGTCGTGCCCGAGCGACCCGATCTGCAATGGGGTCCGGGCAGCGACGATCGCCGGCACGTCGTCACGGGCAACGTCGTCTACCAGTTGCCGATGAACCTGACGCTCGCCACCATCATCGAGTACCGCTCAGAGGCGCCGCTCAATATCACCGTCGGCCGGGACGTGAACGGCGATGGCCTGACCGGTGACTGGGTGAACGAAGGCATCTGCCGCAACGTGGCATGTGCCGGATACACGTATTCCCGCAACAGCGTGCGCGAGGTCTCGACTGAGGAGGCCAACCGCCTGAGGACCCTGTTTGGCCTGACGGCAGTGCCGGCGTTTGAGAACAACCCGAAGTACTTCAACGCCGATGTCACGCTGCAGTGGGCGCCCAGCCTGGGCGGCAACCGGCGCATCAAGACGTCGATCGAGGCCTTCAACGTCTTCAATTTCCCGCTGCGGAACCTGCCGACCGAGAGCATAACCTCGGCCAATTTCGGTCGCGTCACGTCGGCGTCGCAGTCGCGCGCGATCCAGTTCACCTTTCAGGTGGACTTCTAGACTGGTGTCACCCCTTGACCCCCTGCCCCTCCGGTCACTAGTATTAGAGGTTCGTAGTCCCTAGTGCCGCTATCGTCTAGGGGTCAGGACGCCAGATTCTCAGTCTGGACACCGGGGTTCGAATCCCCGTAGCGGTACCATTCGATTCGCCTTGATCCTGCCTAACGGCAGGCCGAAGGCTCCCTAATGGCAGGCCATCACACCAATCGACCGGTCGCTTTCTCTTACCAGGTCGTTGACGACGATGGCATCGTCGTCGAATGCCCTTCACCTACCTCCTCCGTTGCGCTGATGAACCCTGTAGCGACACCACCGCCCTCAGTCGCGTACCTCGAACACTGCCTCCACTTCCACCGGTATGTTCTGTGGCAGTGACGCCATGCCGACGGCGCTTCTCGCTCCGGTTCCTCGTTCCTTCCCGAAGACCTCCACCATCAGTTCGCTGAAGCCGTTGATTACCTGTGGCATCTCGGTGAAGTCCGGCGCGACGTTGACCATCCCGAGTACCTTCACCACCCGAACAACGCGATCGAGACTTCCCATGGTGGTCTGCACGCTGGTCAGCACGTTCAGCCCCACTCGTCGCGCGGAATCCTTTCCCTGCTCCAACGTCAGTTCCCGACCAACCTTGCCGAGCGGCCGTGTTCCGTCCGGCAGATTTGCCGGGCCGTGTCCGGAGACGAACAGGAGACTGCCGACGCGCACGGCGGGAACGTAGATCCCAATTGCTGCCGGCGGAGCCGGCAACGTGATGCCGAGCGCCTTAAGGCGAGCTGTGGGGCTGGCCGTCTGTGCCTGAACGGACTGGGTGCCCGCACCAGTCATCCACGCCCCGCTCAAGAACGTGAGCGTGCGTCCGAGAAAAGAGCGCCTTTGCAAGTGCGTCATAGTTCACCCGTGCGATGTGGAAATCAAGGTGCCCGGCTGAGGTGGGCAATTCTAACCTAAGACGCAGATCGTCACGGACGTGCGCGCCGCTGAGCCAGCCGATATTGGCGACACTGACATAAGCTATGCAAATCGCACTCGACCCCTCACGCCGTCGCGCTCGTGGAGCCTCGTTTGTTGGCATCGCTACGCTCGCGGCCGTGCTCGCCGGCAGCCTCGGCCTGCTCACGCTCGTCCAGACCATCGAGCTCAAAACCTTCGATCTGCGGGTCGCCGCCACCGCGCGCCCGGCCGCGCCCGCCGACGACATCGTCCTCGTCTGGATCAATGACGACAGCATCCGCCGCATGGAGCCACTGGTCGGCCGCTGGCCGTGGCCGCGGCTGGTTCACGCCACCGCAATCGACTATTTGTCGGCCGCAGGTGCGAAGGTCATTGTCTACGACGTCTTGTTTGCCGAGCGCGACCTCCGCAAGTTCATGGTCGGCGACACCGAATGGACAGGCGAAGAATCCGATGCCGCGCTCGTGGAGTCGACGACGAAGGCCGGCAACGTTGTCCATGCGGCAGAGGCCTCCAGTGCTGAGTTGCTCGATCCCTCACGCGCGCTTGCTGACAACCTCGAAGCGCCGGCCCTGAACGTGCGCATTTCTTCGCCGGGCTGCCTCCAGGTGCGGCCGTTGCTGCGACCGCCGTTTCCGGCGCTCGCGCAGGCGTCACGCGCGATCGGCCACACGCTGTTTACACTCGATGCCGACGGCCCGGTCCGTCGCATTTCGCCGGTGGTGCAGGTCGGCGAGCGGACGATTCCATCACTGGCGCTGGCCACGACGATGGTGGCCGGCGCGGAGCCTCAGGTGCAGGCGCAAGTCCGCAGCGGCCAATGTGCGTCGCTCGTGCCGTGGCGCGGGCCGGCCGAGAACCCGGGCGGTTACCCGACGTTCAGTTCGTTCTCGTTTTACGACGTCTTCTACTCACAGCAGCAGATCATCGAAGGCCAGAAACCCGCGGTGGATCCGGCGGCATTCAAGAACCGCATTGTCGTTGTGGGTGGCAGCGGCCAGGGGTTGAAGGAGTCGTTCACCACGCCGTTCCCTGAAGGTGCCATCGATGGCCCCGAGGTGCACGCCAACGTGATCGATGGGCTGCTGTCGGGACGGTCGCTGGGGTCGGCCGAGCCCTGGGTCGGTGTCACGCTGACCATCGGCCTGACCTTCGTGGTGGCAGCGATCGGGATGGGCGCCAACGCCTGGGCCACCGGCGCGGCGTCGCTAATAGTGGTGTTGGTGCTGGCGTGGTTCTCCGTTCTGCGGTTTGGCAGCGGTACCTGGATTCCAGTCACGGTGCCCACGCTCGCGGTGGTCTTCGCTTTTGTCGGCGACCTCGCCTGGAAGTACGTCGTCGAGGGCCGTGAGAAGCGACAGGTCAAGAAGCTGTTCTCGCGCTACGTTTCGAAAGACGTCTACGACCAGCTGGTCGCCGATCCGTCGCTGGCGGCGCTCGGTGGCGCGCGGCGGACCATGACGGTGTTGTTCTCCGACGTGCGCGGCTTCACTGCCATGTCAGAGAAGGGGACACCCGAAGAAGTGGTCGGCCAACTGAACGAGTACTTCTCGCGCATGGTGCAGGTGGTGTTCGACCATCGCGGCACCGTCGACAAGTTCGTCGGCGACATGGTGATGGCGCTCTATGGCGCACCCCTGGATGACGAGGACCACGCCGAGCACGCGGTGCAGACGGCACTGGCCATGACGACGGCGCTGAACGAGCTCAATGCCCAATGGCAGAGCCAGGGCCGGCCGACGCTCGACATCGGCATTGGCATCAACACCGGCGACATGGTGGCCGGCAACATCGGCTCCGACACGATCATGAGCTATACCGTGATTGGCGACGCCGTAAACCTGGGCGCCCGGCTCGAGTCGCTGAACAAGGATTACGGCACCCGAATCATCATCAGCGAGGCTACCCGGTCGCGCCTGAAGGGGCGGTATGATATGCAGCCCCTGGGCGATGTGGTGGTGAAGGGCAAGAGCAAACCGGTCGCGATTTTTGAGGTCAAAACACCATGATGCGGACGACGGCGCTTGTTGCAATTGCGGTTTTTGGGGCCAGTCTCGGTGTCGAGGGTAAGCAGCTCGGCCAGATCATCAAGGGCATACAGGTCGCGCAGAAGGCCAACGAAGTTCGCGACCTGGCCATGACCGATGCCGAAGAGCAGGAACTCGGTACGGCGGTCAGCGAGCGCATTCGCACACGCTACGGCGTGGTGCAGGACGCCGCGGTCCATCGCTACCTGGCGCTGGTCGGCACCGCGCTGGCACAGGGCAGCACGCGACCGGCGCTGCCGTGGACGTTCGTCGTGCTCGACACCGACGGCGTTAACGCGTTTGCGGCACCAGGCGGCTACGTGCACATCACGCGTGGTGCGCTGGCGCTCGTCAAGAACGAGGCCGAGCTGGCCGGTGTGCTGGGTCACGAGATCATCCACGTCACCGAGAAGCACACCATCAAGGCCATCCAGAAGAGCAAGGCGGTGCAGATGGGCGCCGCCGAAACGCTGTCGGGCTCCTCGTCGCTCATGGAACGCGCCGTCACCGCCACCTACGACAACATTGTCGAACGCGGCTTCGGTCGCGCGGAAGAGAACGAGTCCGACGAGATGGGCGTGACGCTGGCCAACAAGACCGGCTACGCGCCGAACGGGTTGGTGGGATTTCTGACCACGCTGAAGGATCGCAATAAGGCCTCGACCGAGAAGCGCGGGTTGTTTGCGTCGCATCCCGAGATGCAGGAGCGCCTCGATCGCATCACCAGGTTGATTGCCTCGAAGAAGCTGACGGCCACGGCCACCGTGCAGCCGAGGTACGCCAAGAACATCAGCTACAAGCCGGTGGTGGTCACGGTCATTGCCGTGGTTGACCCGGGCGCGGCCGGCCTCGCGGGTGGCGACACCAAGGCGGCAGAGAAGAAGGAAGAGCCGAAGGCCGAGGAACCCAAAAAGAAGGGTTTTGGCCTCGGCCGCATGATGCCCGGCGGTGGCGGCGAGAAGAAGTCGGCGCAGGTCACGGCATCGGGCGGCGCCCGAGGAGTCGACCCGGAGAAAGACTCGAAGGGTGGCTCGAACCCGAAGGTGGTGCCCGTCAAGATCGTCGCGGCTGAGGTCGCGGCGTTCAAGAAAGAGGGAGGCCTGCCGTAGGCCGCTACGTTCGCGGCCGGCTGCTGTTTTCAGCCTGGCTGCTGATCGGGTTCGTCCTGCTGCAGCTCGCGGTTCGCCAGGGGCTCGGCGATGTTGCGCTGTTGTCGGCGATCGCCAGGCTCGTGCTGGTCCTGGCGCTCGTCAACGCCACCGTCGCGCTCGTCGCCAACAAGTGGCGTGACGACCAGCCAAGCGATCGCTTCCCTGGCATCGTCCAGGATGCGGCCGTGATCGTGCTGTTCATGGCCGTTGGCACCATGCTGCTGCGCGAGCAACTGCTCACGACCTCGGCGGTGGGTGCGGTGGTCCTCGGCTTTGCGCTACAGGACACGCTGGGCAACCTGTTCGCCGGGCTGGCGATCCAGATCGAGAAGCCGTTTCGCGTCGGCCACTGGATCCAGATCGGCGAGCGTGAAGGCCAAGTGCACGAAATCACCTGGCGGGCCACCAAGCTGCGCACCAAGGCCGGCCAGTTCCTGATCGTCCCCAACAGCGTGATCGCGAAAGACCCGATCCTGAACTTCTCGGAACCGACCGTGCCAACTCGCGTCGAGGTGGAGGTGGGCGCGAGTTATGGCTCTCCGCCAAACGCCGTGAAGCGCGCCCTGCTCGAGGCCATTGCCAACGCGCCGCTGGTCATGCGGTCGCCGGAACCGCAGGTGGTGATCAAGGCGTTCGGCGGCTCGGCCATCGAATACCTGGCGCAGTTCTGGATTGAAGACTACGCGGCGGATCGAACCGCGCTCGACCAGGTGCGGACTAATATCTGGTACACGTTCCGCCGCCACAACATCGAGATCCCGTGGCCGATCCAAATTCAGTACGAGCGCGACGAAGAACCGGTGCGCACCGAGGCGCACGTCGTGGCGGCGGCGGAACGGCTGGGTTCGATCGACCTGTTCGCGACCCAGACCGTTGACACGCGCCATCGTCTGGCGACGTCTGCGAAGCACCACTTGTTTGCGGCGGGCGAGGCCATGGTGCGCCAGGACGTCGAAGGCGATTCGATGTTCGTGCTCTTGAGCGGTCGCGCGCGTGTCACGCTGGAGCCGTCGGGGCAGGAAGTGGCAATCATTCCCGCCGGTGGTTTCTTCGGCGAGATGTCGATGCTGACCGGCGATCGCCGTACGGCCACCGTGCGGGCGCTCGACGACACGCAAGCGCTGGAGATTTCAGCGGCAGACTTCCGCGAGCTCGCCGTGGCCGATCCCACGCTGCTCGATCACATTTCCAGCATCGTGACGACGCGCCGGGCCGGCCTGGACGAGGCGCGCGCTTCAGCCGTGGCCGCCGCGGTGCCGGAAGCGAAGCAGACGTTCATGGCGCGCATGCGCAAATTCCTACACGTCTGAAGTGGCGATTTAGCGCGGAGGGCCCAGGTAGCGGTCGAACCGACGGGAGCGCCGAACTCTCCTCCGGGAAGTTGTAGTCGTACCGGCCGCTCAGTTGGAGCACGGGAATCGTCACCCGCGGTGCGAAGTTGATCGCGTCCACTTCCGCCGCGACCTGTTCCAAATACAGCTCCGGAATCCACCGGGTCGCCACCTTGATACGCGGTTCTGGCACGAGCATCATCGGCGACAGTGCGGCCCCGCGGCTGAAACCCAGGAAGCCGAGCTTTCCCGAATCGATGTCGGGCCGCGTCGCGAGGTAGTCGACGGTGCGGCGGAGGTCTTTCGAAAAATAGATCACGTAGTCGCGCCAGAGACTTGCGGACTTCAGCTTGTCGCCGCCGTTGCAATCGTCGTTGGAACGCTCGTACGACCTTTTGTAGATGGGAAACGCGACAGCGCGTCCGCTTCTGACGAGGAACGAAAACTGGGGATTCACTTGGGCGAAGGTGGTGCGCACCGCTATTCGGCCCAGATCAGTACGCGGCCCTCGCGCGGCTGCTGCAGGTCGAGCACGATCCCGGGCCCGCGGCGTTCGATGTCTTCGACACGGAGCTTCACTTGCCGGTCGTCAAATCCGTTGGCGTAAGAGCTGAACGCAAACGGCCGCTGGCCGGAGAGCAGTGAACGCCGCCATGCCCAGGCCCGTGGTGACAAAAAACGCCAGGACCCGGGGATGACTCATAGCCAGGTGCGTTTCTTCTTGGGCGATTCGACGTAGGTATCTGTCATAACGTCAGCTCCGTTCCAATACCGGTTTCCATCGCTCGTCGCAGCACCAGGTCGGCCGCCACCACGTCTTCGACCGCCATGCCCAGTGACTTAAAAATGGTGACGTCGGCGTCACTCTGCCGGCCAGCGACGCGGCCCAGCACGACCTCGCCCAGCTCGCCGCGAATGTGTCCGGCCGTGAACAAACCGTCGGCCATGCCCAACACCACATCGCCAGACTCGACGACTGCCGCCGCACGCGAATCGACATAGAGCCGAGCGCGCGCGACGAGTGCCGGATCCATCTCCCGTTGCTCTGGCCGGCATGCCCCGACAGAGACGACATGCGCGCCGGCGCCGACCCACGCGCTGTCGAGCACCGGGGTGGGCGAGGACGTGACGAGCACAATCAGATCGGCGCCGCGCACGGCGTCCTCGGCGGTGGCGGTGGCGCGAATGGGCGCGGTGAGGTGCCCGCTCATGTCGGTGACAAAGCGATCGCGGTTCGCAGCCTTCGGCGACCACACGCGGACGTCCTGCAGTGGCCGCACTTCCGCGAAGGCCTCGAGGTGGCTGCGCGCCTGCACGCCGGTGCCGATGATCGCCAGGGTCGAGGCATCGGCCTTCGCGAGAAAGCGCGCCGAGACTGCCGAGACGGCGGCGGTGCGCGCCTCGGTGATGTAGCGCCCGTCCATAATCGCCTGCAGCGATCCGGTCTCGGGATCCAGCAATAGGATGGTCGCCAGATGCGACGGCAGTCCCTTCGACGGATTGTCGGCGAACACCGTGACCAGCTTGGCGCCGAGGCTCCCGGGCGTTGGCACATACGCCGGCATCAGGCCGAAGTAGGCCTTGGTCGGGCCGACGATCAGCACCGATCGGACGGGTTGCAGCACCTCGCCGGCGGAAAAGCGTGCGAGTGCCACTTCCATAGCGTGGACGAGATCGCCCATTGGCAGAAGTGACTGGACTTGTTGTTCGTTCAGGAGGCGAAAGTGTTGAGCCATTTGTTTGCTGCGGTCCGAATGGTATTGGCGTGAATGGTGACGATGGCGTCGATG
>NSIL01000042.1 GCA_002737365.1 Acidobacterium sp.
ACGGTAGCCGTCCCACGAATCGGTATTGCCGGCGCGCGTGCCCGTGGGTGTCTGCGGCGCGACCATCACCTGCTGACCAAGCACGTTCCAGGCGGCCTTGTTGCGCACCGAGGTCACCATCTGCTCGGCCAGCCAGCGTTCCTGTTCGGCGCCCAACAAGTGGCGTCCGGCCAACTCAACCGCCGCGGTATCGTCGCGTAGTACCTGCTCGTCACGGCCGACGATCCGTGTATCGAGCATGAACACCGTGGCGAGGTCACCAAATCGAAATGCGCGATAGATTCGTGACTGCTTCGTCTGCGCATCCTCACGAATCGGCATCCACTCGTAGTACGCCTGTTCGGCCGCGGCCTTGCGAATCGACCAGGCGCCTTCACCTTGATCGGGATCGTGATTCTCCGCACCGCCCCGCCATGCGTTGTTGGTGAACTCGTGGTCGTCCCAAGTGACGATGAACGGGTGCTGGCGATGGACTTCCTGCGAGTCTGGATCGGCCTTGTACTGGGCGTGCCGCTCGCGGTAATCCTGCAGCGCGACCATCTCCTTGTCGGGCGAAGGAATGCGCCCGAGCGCGGTGCCATCGCCATATCCCTTGTTGGGATACTCGTAGATGTAGTCACCGAGGTGCAAGATCGCGTCGAGATCGGCGCGCCGCGCGAGGCAGGCATAGGCGTTGAAGTATCCCTGGGGCAGGTTCGAGCACGACACCACGCCCAACCGCAGGCGGCTCACGCCGTCGCGCGGTAGCGTGCGCGTGCGGCCAAGCGCGGAACGCGCGCCCAGCGATTCGAAGCGGTAGTAGTACGCGGTGCCGGGCTCGAGGCCAGGCACATCAACTTTCACCGTGAAGTCGCGCGCCGCACCGGTCTCGGTCTCGCCGCGCGACACGATCTGGCCGAACTTCGCGTCGCGCGCGACTTGCCACGACACGGTCGCCGAGCCAGTCGCCACCGCCGGCGTGACGCGCGTCCACAAGATGACCCGATCGGCCATCGGATCGCCACTCGCCACGCCGTGCCGGAACACGGCATCGGCCGTCTGCGCAAAGGCGGTGGCACGGATCAGAGGCAGCGCACCAAGAGCGACGCTGCTGGTGGCCAGGAAGTCGCGGCGAGAAACTCTGCGCATGACGCTGAAGTGTAAGTGAACCTGCTTCACTTTTGCGAGTGACTTACGTGTAACGTAAAAGTGAAGCAGGTTGACTTTTCACAGCAACGTCCGCTGGCCTTTCTCAAGCTCCAGCAACGCGCGTTTGATAGGAATTCCGCCGCCGAAACCGGTGAGCGAACCATTGGCGCCAATCACCCGGTTGGCGAGCTCCAGGTAGCTGATCGTCTCGCCGCCGGTATCCGGCAGCCACGATGGGTCAATCGCGCGCGGACGCGATCCCACGCCGAACGCCAGCACATGCAAGCCGTCACGGTTGCCGGCCAGCAGCAGCGGGCCCACCGGGCTGTCGCCGATCTGCGAGTAATAGAGCGTCGCCACCTTCGAAGAGTAACGTAACGAAGGTTCTCCTGATCTCCTTCGTCTCCTGTTAGATAATCTTCCCCGTGCCCGTAAGTCTTGGTTCCAACCGCCTGCTGTCGTCCGGCCACCTAAAGGGCCGTCGTGTCGGAATTGTCTCCAACCCCGCCTCGGTGGACGCTGATTTCACCCACATTGTGGATGCCCTGTTCGCGGCGCCCGGCGTCACGGTGGGGGCGATCTTCGGGCCGCAGCACGGTTTTCGCTCCGACGTGCAGGACAACATGATCGAGACGCCGCACACCAGCGATTCGGCGCGGCGGGTGCCGGTGTTTTCGCTCTACAGCGAAACGCGCGAACCCACGGCGGAGATGCTGTCGCACCTCGACGTGCTGGTCATCGACCTGCAGGACATTGGCGCGCGCATCTACACCTACATCTACACCATGGCAAACTGCCTGCGGGCCTGCGCCAGGCATGGAGTGGACGTCATTGTCTGCGATCGGCCCAATCCCATTGGCGGGCTGGCTGTCGAAGGGCCAATGCTGATGGCGGGCTACGACTCGTTCGTCGGCCAGTTCCCCATCCCGATGCGGCACGGCATGACCATCGGCGAGTTGGCGCGGTTCTTCAACGAGCACTTCGCCATCAACGCCACGCTGGCGGTGATCGACATGGAGGGCTGGTCGCGCGAGATGTATGGCGATGCCACCGGCCATCCGTTCGTGATGCCGTCACCCAACATTCCCACGCTCGACAGCGCCATCGTCTATCCGGGCACAGTGTTGTTCGAAGGCACCATGGCGTCTGAAGGCCGCGGCACGACACGGCCGTTCGAGCTGGTCGGCGCACCATGGGTCGAGGCGGAGAAGTTCGCAGCGCTGATGAACGCGCGCCATCTGCCGGGAGTCCACTTCCGTCCGGCCGTCTTCGAGCCGACGTTCCAGAAACACGCGAAGAAGACGTGCGGCGGTTGCCAGATCCACGTGCTCGACCGCGTCGCCTTCAAGCCGGTAGTGACCGGGGTCGCGTTGATCGACGAGATTCGCGCCGCTGATCCCGGGGCGTTTGCGTGGCGGCCGGCGCCCTACGAGTACGAGCACGACAAGGAACCGATCGACATTCTGTCGGGGTCACCAGCGCTGCGCACCGCCATCGATGCGGGCGTGCGGGCCGAGGAGCTGGCCCGGACCTGGGCGATTGAGAGCCAGCCGTTCGAGAAACTGCGCGAGCAGTATCTCGTCTACACCTGAGCCACGGCGTCCAAGGGTGTCATCCTTGACGTGAAGCGCTAGCTGCTGATCCAGGCCCCGCCGGCGCGGGTGCTGGCGGCGTTCTTCGACACGAAGGATCTCGCCGGCTGATGGCAGGTTGTGGGCACAGTGACCGTCGCCCGCCCGCTCGGCATGTCTGCCATCGAGTGGGAGTCCACGGTGGGCGCGCTACTTCGAGACCATGGGGCACGGCTGGGAAGGCGCGCTGCAGAAGATGAAGAACGACATGGACAAAAAAGCGGAACGGACGAAAAAACAGTGACGACGTTCAAGACAGCGACACGATTCTTGTTCGGCGCTTTCTTTATCGCGGCCGGTGTGAATCACTTCATCAATCCGGGTTTCTACACCAGGATGATGCCGGCCTACTTACCGTGGCATGCCGAGCTGGTGGCCATCAGCGGAGTCGCTGAGGTCGTTCTCGGGGCAATGCTCCTGGTTCCCCGGTTCCAGGTGGTGGCCGGGTGGGGACTGATCGCGCTGTTGTTCGCTGTGTTCCCCGCCAATGTCAACATGACGATGCATCCGGAGTTGTATCCGACGATTTCACAAACGGCGTTGTGGCTCCGGCTGCCGTTCCAGGCTCTGCTAATCGCATGGGCTTACTGGTACACAAAGCGATCGCAGCGTTCGGCCGTATTGAATCGGCGGCTGTCTTGATACAATCCGCGGCCATGAGCCGCATTCTCACCCTCGTCGCTTGCCTCAGCGTGAGCGCCTCGTTGGCCGCGCAAGACAACCCGCACTTCCCACCAACTGATCGCGTGACCGTACGCCAGATGCGCGATGTCCCCGGAATACAAGGCGGGTTCCTGATCCGGACGGTGGTCGGCGCGATCGGCTCATTCTCGTTCTTCGAGTTAGAACCCGGGACTGGCTCGACACCGCATCACCACACCCGTGAACAGGCCAACGTCGGGATCGAGGGCACGATGGAAGCGGGAGTCGGCGCGCACACCGAGCCGCTGCCTGTCGGCGCCGCCGTGATCTCACCGCCCGACGTCATGCACGCCATCCGGAACACCAGCGGCGGCCGCCTCATCACGCTCGAGTTCCACACCATCAAACGCCCCGACCTGGCGCCACCACGCCCACGCCCGGCCACGCCGTATCCGGTCAGCCCCGAACCCGTGGCGATTCCCGATGATCGCAAGCTCGTCGTGCAACTCGACGCACCGGAGCAGCCCGCTGGCGTCGCGAAGACCATTCGCGGCGAGACATGCACACTGGCCTGGCGACGGTTGGTCCCGGGCGCGGCCGCGACCGACCTGGTGCCTACTCGAGACAGCGTGGAACTGTTCGTTTACGTCGTCAGCGGCGAGGCGGATCTGGTGGCCACGGGAATCGCGCAGCGCGTCACCGCCGGCATGATGATTCTGATCCCGGGCAATGAGCCTCGCGTGACTCTGAAGGCGGCCGGTTCAGCCAACGTGTCGCTGGTCGAGTTTCGTCCCGCCCGCCGCATTTCTTAGACCCGCCGGATCCTCACGAAGTTCGAACCACCACGGTCGAGGTCGGCGGCGGTGTTGACAAACACCAGCGTCGCGTTGTCGGGCGCCTTTGAGCGCTTGACGGCGCCATCGACGACCCGCGAAATTACTTCCTCAATATCGCCGCGCAAGTCGCAGACCATCGGCACGACGCCGCGCCACAAGTTGAGGCGGCGGGCGACCTCTTCGTTGTCCGTCGCCGCCAGGATAATCGCCGGCGGTCGCGCCGCCGACAGCAGCCGGGCCGTCTGCCCTTCACGCGTCACCGCGACAATGGCGTGGGCGCCCGATCGGCGCGCCAGCGTGACGGCCGCTTCGCTCAACGCGCGCGTGTGACCAACGCTGGCCTGTTGGCCCTCGACCACCGCCCACGGCAAGGGCATCGACTCGGCGTCGCGGATGATGGCGTCGAGTACCTCGACCGATCGCACGGGATAGCGTCCGGTCGCGGTCTCGCCCGACAACATGATGGCGTCGGCGCCGCTATCAACAGCACCAGCGGCATCGCTGGCCTCAGCGCGGGTCGGCCGCGGCTCCAGCCGCATCGACTCGAGCACCTGCGTGGCGACAATCGCCGGCACGCCTCGAGCGTGCGCCTGGCGGAGAATCTCCTTCTGCACCCGCGGCACCCGCTCCAGCGGAATCTCGAGGCCCAGGTCACCACGCGCCACCATGACGGCATCGCTCGCGTCGAGGATCTCATCGAGGTGATCGATGGCCTCAGGTCGCTCGAGCTTCGCGATGATCGGCACCTTGGGATGGCCGGCCTCGACCATCACAGCGCGAGCGCGAGTGATGTCGTCGGCGGCCTGGACGAAACTCAAGGCGATCATATCGACGCCAAGAGCCAGGCCAAACGCCAGGTCGCGGCGGTCCTTCTCGGTCATCTCAGATCGCAGCGGCACGTGCGGCGCGTTGATGCCCTTGTGCTCGCCGAGTTCCCCGCCGTCGATGACGCGCGTGTGAATCTCGGCCGGCGACGCCGACACCACCTCGAGCTCGAGCTTGCCATCGTCGATCAGCAGCCGATCGCCCTTCGACACCTTCAGCGCCAGTTCGGCGTAGGTGGTGAAGACGCGGCCGGGGCCGCCGACGTCATCGCCAATCGCGATTACGAGTGACGCACCGGGTTCCAGCACGATGGGCTTGCCGTCCGCGAGCCGGCCGATGCGAATCTTGGGACCGCTGAGGTCCTGGAGAATGGCGATATGGCGATTCGCGCGCTTCGCCGCCTCGCGGATCATGCGAAATTTCTCGGCATGATCGGCCTGCGTCCCGTGCGAGAAGTTCAGGCGGACGATATCGACGCCGGCGGCGATCAGTTCGTCGAGGATGTGCGGCGCACTGCTGGCCGGCCCGATGGTGGCGATGATCTTGGTGTGTCGCACGGTCACCAGCTTAACGCGGAGTGGTTGGCCATGTCAGAATCGTTGGGTGCCGACAGTCGACATCGAGGCCCTGCTCAGATCACTGGCGCTGGGGTGCGGGGCACGTCGCATCCTGGAGATCGGCACCGGGCACGGCGACGCCACCCTGGTCTTGGCGACGACGCTGCCGTCTGATGGCATGATGATCACGATGGAGATGGATGCCGCCACTGCCGGCCTGGTGCGCGAACGACTCGGTGCAGCGGGCCACGAACATCGCGTCAGCGTGATGGTGGGCGAGGCGACCCGTTTTCTGCACAAGATTGCCGGACCGTTCGATCTCATCCTCCAGGACAGCCATCCGCAAAGCTACGAGCAGATGCTCGACCGCCTGGTGGAGTTGCTGCGTCCGGGCGGATTGCTGGTGATGGATCACGTCGCGGCCAGCGGCGGAGATGAAACAATGGTGACACTGCGTCACCGCCTGGCCGCCGATCCGCGGCTCCACACCTCGTTCCTGCAGGTGGGCGATGGCGTGTCGGTATCAGTGAAGCGAGCATCATGACTGTTGGTGAATGGCTGGAGTGGGCGAAGGCAGACGCACTGAAGCGCGGATTGCCAGAGATGGTGGCCCCGCTCGAGGGGCTGGCGCAAGCGACCGAACGGCTGCGTGCGGCTGACTGGAACGACGACCCTTCGACTCAGCCTGGTCCTGACCAGGCTTCGCGCAGGGCAGGTGCGGATGACAATCGTTGAGGCAGCGGCCGGCCTGGCCAAAGGCCAGCTCAAGTCCGAGAAGCTGACGGAAGAGTGCCTCTCGCAAATCGAAGCGCTCAATCCGAAGCTGAACGCCTTCATCACCGTCATGGCAGACGAGGCGCTGCAGGCCGCGCGCGCCGCCGACCACGACATTGCCGGTGGACGCTACCGCGGGCCGCTTCACGGCATTCCGGTGTCGCTCAAGGACCTGGTTGATCTCAAAGGGACCAGGACCACGGCCGGATCGCTGGTGCGAGCCAGTCACGTCGCGACCGACGATGCCGTCGTCACATCGAGGTTGCGCGCTGCCGGCGCCGTGTTTGTCGGCAAGACCAACCTTCACGAGTTCGCGTTCGGCACGACGACCGAGGATTCGGGCTTCGGTCAGGCCCACCATCCCGGAGATCACTCTCGCTCCCCTGGCGGGTCAAGTGGCGGCTCGGCGATCGCGATCGCTACGGGCATGTCGCTCGGCACCGTCGGTACCGACACCGGCGGCTCCATTCGCATCCCCGCCGCCGTGTGCGGCATCGTCGGGTTGAAGCCCGGCTGGGGAGAGATCTCCGCGTCCGGGATCGTCCCGCTCAGCCGCCAACTTGATCACGTCGGCCCGCTCGCCGCGTGCGTGGCCGACGCGTGGCTTCAATACAACGCGATGCTGCCGGCTGATCGGCAGACGACCGGCGTTCCCGCGGCCGCGTCGCTGACAGGGCTGCGGCTGGGCGTGCCGGCTGGTTATTTGTTCGATCGGCTCGACGCCGATGTTGAACGCGTGGTGATGAGCACCATCGAGACGCTGCGCCGCGCCGGCGCGGTTGTCACCGAGGTGGCCCTTCCGCATGCGACCGACATGGCGGCCATCTACCTGCACCTGGTGTTGGGCGACGCCGCGGAGTATCACGCCCGGACGCTGCTGTCCCGGCCCCAGGACTACACGCCGAACGTGCGCCTGCGCCTCGAGATGGCGCGCTACGTGCTGGCCGAGGACTACGTTCGCGCGGTGCGCGGCAAGGCGGTGATCGCGCACGAAGTGGAGCGCGCCCTCGATGGCGTGGATGCGCTGGTGCTGCCCGCGCTCGCCATTCCGGCACCGCCGATTGGCGCGGCGACCATGCCCGTCAAGGGCGGGCCCGAATCGGTGCGAACCTTGATGTTGCGCTGCACCCAGCCCTTCAATCTTTCTGGTCACCCGGCGATTTCGATCCCGTGCGGGCACGCGCACGGCGGGTTGCCCATTGGCTTACAACTGGCCGGTCACCAGGGACAAACGCCGGCCCTCGTCAGTGCCGCGCTCGCCGTCGAGCGCGCTCTCGCTCAAGCCGGATGATCCAGCGCTATTTTCACAATTGGGAGCAAGCGCTCGCCAACGTCAGCAAACATGAACGGCTGGTCCGCCCTTTCGAGTGGGGTGAGGACTGGATCGATGAGCCGATGGACAAACCTTCAGGTTTGTCGAAGGTCTCGGCATGGGTCGATCGCGTCATGCAGGACACCGACGCCTTCTACACACCCGAGCCGGCGCGCTATACCTTCACGACAGCGCTGCCCAGCGTGCAGGCGAGCGGCGAAGCCGGCCTGCTGACCTATGCGAGTGGGTTCACGACGCCTCACGAGAGCAACAACACCGTGCAGGCACGCTACTTCCCCGCGGATCCGATCGTTAAGCCCACGGCCGGTGCACCGCGGCGGGCCGTCGTGGTGCTGGCGCAGTGGAACTCCAACGCCAACGGCCATGTCGGTCTGTGCAAGATTCTGGCAAAGCTCGGCATCGCGTCGTTGCGCATCAGCCTGCCGTATCACGATGCCCGGATGCCGCCGGAATTGACGCGCGCCGACTACATCGTCAGCTCGAATGTGGTGCGCACACTGCAGGTATGCCGCCAGGCCGTGCGCGACGTGCGGCTCGCGCTGTGGTGGCTGCGCGATCAGGACTACGACCGCCTCGGCTTGCTGGGCACGAGCCTGGGGTCGTGCCTGTCGTTGCTGACGACCTGCCATGAGCCACTGGTGAAGGCGCAGGCGCTCAATCACGTCTCGCCGTTCTTCAGTGATGTGGTGTGGCGCGGCCTGTCAACCGAGCACGTCCGCGAGGGCCTCGAGAGCCACCTCACCGTGGATCAGTTGCGCGAGCTGTGGCGACCGATCAGCCCGTGGTCGTTTCTCGATCGCCTTCACGATCGCCAGACGCTGCTCGTCTACGCCAAGTACGACCTGACGTTTCCGGTTGACCTGTCGGTGAAGCTCGTGGAGGAATTGCGGCGGCGGCAGTACCCCGTCAAGGTCAGCGTGCTGCCGTGCGGGCATTACTCGACCGGCGCCTCGCCGTACAAGTATCTGGATGCGTGGTACCTGGGACGCTTCCTGTCATCGAAATTGTGATGGGTGGGGTGATTGGGGTAGCCGGCCGCCAAACCTTGACGGTTTCCGCTGGATCTTGATGTCCATGGCGAAGCGAGGATCATGCACCCCGCAATCTAAGGGCTGGACGCACGGCAGAGCCTCGTAGTTCTACGTGACGAGGACGATCTTGCCGAAATGTTGCCGGGATTCGAGGCGGCGCTGCGCCTCGGCGGCCTCGGACAACGGGAAGGTCTGGTCCACGACCGACCGCAGTTCGCCTGAAAAGAAGAACTGCGCCGCCCGTAGCAGTTCGCCCTTGCGGCCCATGTAAGAACCGAGCAGCGAGAGTTGGCGCCCAAACAGGAATCGGAGGTCGAGTTGCGCGTCATGTCCGGTGGTGGCGCCGCAGGTGACCAGACGGCCGGCACGAACCAGACATCGCAAGCTGCGATCCCAGGTCGCCGTGCCGACGTGTTCGACCACGACATCCACGCCGCGCCCGCCGGTGAACGACTTGATGGCCGTCGGCACATCCTGCGTCGCATGATTTACAACTTCGTAAGCGCCCAGTTGCCGCGCCTTGACCAGCTTGTCGTCGCTGCCGGCCGTGGCAAACACGCGGGCGCCATGGCGCCAGGCGATCTGAATGGCTGCCTGTCCGACGCCGCTGCCGGCGCCGATCACCAGCACATCTTCGCCAGCCCGCAACTTCGCCCGCGTGATCAGCATGTGCCACGCGGTAAGGAAGGCCAGTGGAAACGCCGCCGCCTCGACGAAGCCAATCGCGTCCGGAATCGCGATCAGATTCTGGACCGGCACCTTGACGTACTCGGCGTAGCCACCGTCACTGCGATAGCCGAGCACATCGTAGGCGGGACACTCGTTGTCGCGGCCATCGAGGCAGGCCGCGCAGCGTCCGCACGACAGGCCGGGCTGCAGCATCACGCGGCGGCCAACACCGTACTCACCACCAGGCGCGCTGGCCACCTCGCCCGCGACGTCGGCGCCCGAGATGTGGGGAAACGGAATGCTGACGCGTTCAATGCCGCGGCGTTGCCATAAGTCGAGGTGATTGAGGGCGCAGGCGCGGACGCGGATGACGGCTTCGCCCGGGCCGGCCACCGGCTCAGGGACGTCTTCATAGCGGAGGACGTCAGGTCCCCCGTGGGCTTGGAAACGAATGGCTTTCACGTTCAGATTTCCGGTGTCAGCACCTGGTGCGGGCCGAGGCCCAAGTCAGGCAGCGATGCCGCAATCTTATCCAAGTCCCCCACCACCAGCGTCGTCATTCGGTCGAGATCCAGGTAGCACGCGGCGACCCGGCTCAGCTCGTCGCGCGTCACCTGCGCCAGCCTCGGAATGAAGTCCGCGAAGTAGGAATCGGGCAGGCCGTGCAGGGCCAATTGCGCCACCGATCGTGCCACCTGCGTGGCGGTCTCGAACCCGCGCGGGTAGCCCTTGCTGACGGTGGCAAACCCCATCGACAGCTCGTCGTCCGTCGCCGGCCTGGTCGACGCGATGTCGCGAATCTCGTTCAGCGCTTCGCGAATGGCGGGCACGGTGACCTCGGTACCGACGCTGGTCTGTAGCACGAACGGGCCCAGGCCGCGCCGCAGGTCGAACCCGGTGCGCACACCGTAGGTATAGCCCTTGGCCTCGCGCAGGTTGAGATTGACCCGGCTCACGAACTGCCCGCCGAGAATCGTGTTGAGCAGCAACAGCGCGGCGTAGTCTGGCGTCGCCCGCGATGCGCACACGTGGCCGATGCGCAGCTCCGACTGTGCGGCACCGGGTCGCGACACCACGCCAAGTTTTGTCAGCGGCCGCGCGGGTGGCGGCGCCAACGCCGCGGCGCGATCGATGGTCATTGTCGAGGTGGCGGCACGCCAGTCACCGAATGCGCGCGAGGCCAGGTCCAGCAGCTCTTCGGCCGGCCGATTGCCGACGACGACCAGCGTCGCGCCAGCCGGCGCAAACAGTGCCGCGTGCAGCCGTCGCGTCTCATCGACGGTGGTCGCCGTCATCGAGGCGGTCGTGCCCATGCCGAGATGACCGTAGGGATGGGTGTCGTAGAGCGCGCGCGCAAACGCGCGTTCCGCCATCGCGCCGGCGTGATCCTTCATCTGCCGCAAACGCTCGAGCCGCAGGTTACGAATCCGGTTGAAGTCGTCCGCGGCGAGATTCGGCGCCGACACGATCTCCTGCACCAGGGCAAGTCCGGTCTCGGCAAACCGATCCAGCGTGGTCAGCGACACCACCACCGCATCGGCGCCGACCTCGAGATCCAGATCACCGCCAATGCGGGCGACGCGATCCGCCAGCTCGAGCGCCGACTGGCCACGGCTGCCTTCGTCGAGCAGGCCCGCGGTGATCGAGACGAGACCATGACGATCCTGCGGATCCGCCGACGTCCCTCCCGGCACCAGTAACACGATCGCGATCACCGGCACCGAGCGGTGGGTGACGGCGCGCAACTCGAGACCGTTCGGCAACGCGCGCCGGGCAATCTGCGGAAAGTGGAACGGCCGGTCCGGTCCGGGGACCGGCAGGCGGCTGCGATCAACAGGGCTCATGACACGTGGACCTCGGTGGCGCCGGCCAGGGCCAGGTCGCGACGGCCCTTGGGGACGACGCTCAGCGAGACGAGGGGCGCGTCTTGCAGCCACCGCTGCGCGGCCGCCGCCGCGGCGTCAGCGGTCAGGTTGATATAGCGCTGGCGATCGCGATCGAAGTAGCCAGGATCATCAAGGTAGGTGTTGTAGGCATTCAACTGATCGGACTTGCCGCCAAAGCCGCCGACCGTTTGCAGGCGATACAGGAACTGCGCCTCGGTTTGGGCGAGCGCGCGCGCCATCTCGGCCGCCGTCGGTCCACCGGTGGCGACCTCGGTGACGGCCGCGCGAATGGCCGCCTCGAGCTCGGCCAGGGACACGCCCGCGGCGGCGGTGCATGACATCTGGAACATGCCGCCCAGCTCGCGCGACTGCTGATACGCCGAGACATCGGTGGCAATGCGGCGTTCGTAGACCAGCAGCTTGTAGAGGCGCGAAGTCTTGCCGTGGGCCAGCACGTCAGCAATCGTCTCGAGTTCCGCGTCATCGTCCGCGAACATCGCCGGAGAATGCCAGGCGAGGTAGAGCCTCGGCAGCTCGACGCGATCCTCGAGCACGAGGTTGGCGTTTGCAGACAACGACGCCTCGGCGCGCACCAGATCCGGCACCGGCCCACGCTTCAGGTCGCCGAAGAACTGCTCGGCGAGATCGAAGCCGCGAGCGGTTTCGAGATCGCCCGCCAGGACCAGCGACGCGTTGGCGGGGTGGTAGTAGGTCTTGAAGAACGCGTGCACGTCATCAAGTGAGGCGGCGAGCAGGTCCGCCGGCGCACCGATGGTCGGCCAGTGATACGGGTGATCCGGCGCGAACATCGCGGCCGACAGCGCCATGCCGGCCATGCCGTAGGGCCGGTTCTCGTAGTTCTGCCGTCGCTCGTTGAGCACGACCTCGCGCTGATTGGTGAACTTGTCCTCGGTCAACGCCGGCAACAGGTAGCCCATGCGGTCCGATTCCATCCACAGCGCCAGCTCGAGCGAACCGGTCGGCACGACTTCCCAGTAGTTGGTGCGGTCCGTACTGGTCGAGCCGTTGATCAACCCGCCGGCCCGTTGCATGGGTGGAAAGTAGCCGTGGTTGTGATGCTCGGAGCCCTCGAACATGAGGTGCTCGAAGAGATGCGCGAAGCCCGTGCGCCCGGGCCGCTCGTTCTTCGAGCCGACGTGGTACCACAGGTTCACCGCCACCATTGGTAGCTGATGATCCTCGTGGACGATCACGTCGAGGCCATTTGAAAGGGTGCGCTTGGTGTACGGTATCTGCACGTTGCCTTCGATTATGTCATCTCCGTGGGCCATGCTCGGGGTCGTCTCGCTGGCGCAATTCCTCGCCATGACCCTGTGGTTTTCAGCGACGGCCGTCACGCCGTCACTGGTGCGCGACTTCGCCATCCCAGCGGGCCAGGTCGCGTGGCTGACGATGGCCGTGCAGGCCGGCTTCGTCGTCGGCACGCTCGTCAGCGCCCTCGGCAACCTCGCCGACGTTGTCAATGCCCGCACGCTGATGTTCATTGGCTCACTGGCCGGCGCCGCCGCCAACGCGGCGGTCATCATCGCGCCGAGCTCGACGTCGGTCATCGTGCTGCGCTTTCTGACCGGCGCGGCGCTGGCGCTGGTCTATCCCCCGGGGATGAAGATTGCCGCCGGCTGGTTCCGCGACCGGCGCGGGTTGGCGCTCGGCTTACTGATCGGCGCGCTGACGCTCGGCAAGGCGTTGCCGCATTTGCTGACGGCACTGTTTGGCGACAACTGGCACCAGCCCATGCTGCTGGTGTCTGGCTTGGCGGCCCTCGGCGGCATCATGGTGCTGGCCGTGGTTCGCGATGGTCCCTACCTCGCCGCCACGGCGCCCTTCGCTCCACACGCGATCAGGAAGATCCTCTCCAGCCGCGGCGCCCGGCTCGCGACCTTCGGCTACCTCGGACACATGTGGGAGCTCTACGCCATGTGGACGTGGGTCGCGGTGTTCGCGGCCGCCAGCTTGACCGCCTCGGGTATGACCAACGCCGGCGCGGCCGGATCGGTGGCGGCGTTTCTCGCCATAGGCAGTGGCGCCGCAGGTTGCGGCCTGGCCGGCTACCTCGCCGATCGCTTCGGCAAGGCGCGCATCGCCATGTGGGCGATGCTCGCCAGCGCGGCCTGCGCTGCGCTCACGGTCGTCGTATTCGGCACGTCGCCGTTCTGGCTCTACGCGCTCGTGATGATCTGGGGCTTCGCGGTGGTCGCCGACTCGGCGCAGTTCTCGGCGCTCGTCAGCGAACACGCGCCGAAGGAACACATTGGCACGGCGCTCACCCTGCAGACGTGCGTGGGATTTCTGCTGACGATGGTGACGATCGAAGGGATGCCGCGATTGGCCGAGGCCACCAGCTGGCAGTACGCGTCGCTGTTGCTCGTGCCCGGTCCACTGCTCGGAGCGTGGGCCATGTCGCGCTTGAAAAAGCCTATTTGACGTGGACGAGCGGGATCTTGCCCTTGTGGGTAATGGCGTTCTGTTGCGCGGCCACGGCGATCTGAATCACCGTCGCTTCGGCCAGCGCGGTGAACGCCTTCGCCGCGACCGACTCGGGCTCGGCAATCACCAATGGAATACCGCGGTCACCGCCGACACGGATCGGCTGGTAGATCGGCAAGCGGCCGAGGAACGGCACCTGGAGCTCGTTAGCCATCTGCTCGCCGCCGCCATGACCGAAGATATCGGCCTCGTGATGGCAGTTGATACACTCGTAGAACGCCATGTTCTCGACCATGCCGAGCGTCGGGATGTTGAGCTTCTGATACATCCGGACCGCGCGCTTGCTGTCGGCGAGCGACACTTGCTGCGGCGTCGTCACGACAATGGCGCCGGCCGCCGGCACGGTCTGGCTGAGCGACAGCGCCACGTCGCCGGTGCCGGGCGGCATGTCGACGATCAGGTAATCGAGATCCTGCCAACCGACGTCGCGGCAGAACTGCTGGATGGCACTGTGCAGCATGGGCCCGCGCCAGATCATCGGCGAGTCTTCCTGCGCGAGAAAGCCCATCGACACGATCTGGATGCCGAATTTCTCGGCCGGCCGGATCACCTTGCCGTCCATCTGCAGCTGCGCCTGCAGGCCGAACATGAGTGGCACGTTGGGCCCGTAGATGTCGCCGTCGAGCATGCCGACGCGGGCGCCCAACTTCGACAGCGCCACGGCCAGGTTGACGGCCACCGTCGTCTTGCCGACGCCGCCCTTGCCGGCGCCCACCGCAATCACGTTCTTCACCCCCGGGAGAGGCGGCTTGCCATGTTCGGGGGCCGAGGTGGCACGAACCGAGAACGCCATGGTCACATCAACGGCGGTGATGCCGGGCACCGCCGCCACGGCCGCCACGGCTGCCGCGCGAACCCGCTCGCGAGCCACGGCCGAGGGACTCGATAATTCCACGGTAAAGGCGGCTCGGCCGGCCGCAACTGCCACGTTCTTGACGAACTTGAGCGCCACGATGTCCGCGCGCAGGTCGGGGTCGAGCACGCCCCCGAGCGCGGCCAGGATCAGGTCCGAAGTCATAAGAAATTCAGCTTACCACGCAAGAGAAATTGATAGACTCCGCCCAGTTCCCCGCGCTTCCCCCAAGGTGAAGGAGACAGCTGATGGCCGAGACGTCGCCCGGTAGCGCACCGTCAAACAATCGCAATGTAATGATCGTGTTGTCGTACCTGTGGCTGCTGGCGCTGGTCCCGCTGCTCACGGAGAAAGACGACAAGGAAGTGCAGTGGCACGCCAAGCACGGCATTGTTTTGATGCTGGCGGAGCTGGTGGTCTGGGTCGTGGCCAACTTCATCCTCGTCGCGCTTGGGCCGATCGGCTGCATCTTCGCGCTGATCATGCCGCTGCTCGCCGTCGCGCAACTGGGGCTACACATCATGTGCATGCTCAAGGGCATCAACGGCGGACGCCTGCTCATCCCCGGCCTCAGCGAGTTCGCGGATAAGTTCTGAAGCGGAAACTCTGGCTCGCGACTGCGGTGATGATCGCCGCGGTCGCGATCGATCTCCGGCGCCCTCCGGCATCGCAACTAACGACCGCAGCCGCGGTTGGCGGCATCCACCTCTATCAGGCCACGCTGTCACCGTGGTACGCGCGGATGGGCGTCGGCTGTCGATTTGAGCCGACCTGCAGCTATTACGGTGAAGCGGTGATCAAGCGATATGGGATTGTTCGGGGCGGCGCGATGGCCATGAGACGCGTCTTCCGCTGCGGTCCGTGGACGCCTGCTGGCACCAAAGACCCGCCAATCTAGCCTTCGAAAAGCCGTCGTCCCTCTTCGTTCAGCAACACCCATCCGGCATACGCGCCGAGTGCCGTGCCGAACGGCAGCAGCACCAGATTGCCCACGGCCAACCCCAGCGCCATCAGGCGCGCTGACGGCCGATGACGACGGAGCGTGCGGCTGACATAGAGGTGCAGCGCTCCCCACACCAACGCGATCAACGAGACCACACCAATGGTGACGCCGGTGAGGCTCGCCGCCATCTCGGAACTGAAGCGGACCGGTCCGTTGGACGAGGCGATGGCGAAGGCGCCGGCCGCCAGGGCAAAACCGGCCAGTGCGACCAGGGTGAAGATGCCGCCCCAGGTCAGATAGAGCGTGGCAAGGAAGTCGACGTGACGCTTCACGCCATGACCGCAACGCGCACATCCACGCGCGTGCGCGGACCGCGGGCGAGCGAAACGTTGAAGCTGAAGCGATCGCCGTCGGTGACCCCGCGTGGCACGGCCACCGTCAGGCGTTGGGTGTGCAGTTGCTGTCCGTCGCCGTCGCAGTGCCCGCAGTGCTCACTCCACACTTCGCCGCGGCCGCCACAACTGCTGCAGATTCGCGGCACCAGCACCTCGAGTGGCACCATGGCTCCAGTACCGGCCTGGCACTGCGAGATGGTGATCTCGGCGTCGGTCGATCGCTCGACGCCGGCGGACCGACCGTGATCGCGGCGGAACAACTCGGCGGTCGCGCGAGACGAGGGAAAATCGATGGCGACTTCGTCGCTCAGCGAGCGCCGGTAGGCGCGCTCGTGAGGGACGAGCGTTTCAAGCGCGAGACGCGACGCGTGACAGCGATGAGGACGAAACACCCTGACCTCACGATAGGTTCGGGCGCGAAGGTTGTCAAGAACAAGCGGCACGGCTGACGATGCGCGCATGCCAAAGCAATGCCAGACGTGTGCCGAGTTCATGCGCCTGATGGTGCGCGAAGTCGTCACCCGCGGCCCGGGAACCTCACAGGAAGGGCGACTATTGCGAAGAAGCGGAAGCCGGCGACCGGCCGGATTCCTAACGGGCGCCGAGGGTGAGGAGCACTTCCTTGCGAATCGCGTCCTCTACTTCATCGAAGTTGAGCGCGGTTTCGCACTCGTCGCACAGCACTTCGATCACACCGGGTTTGCTCTCTTCCGAAACTTCAACCCGGGTGTCGTCGAGCTGCACCACGTGCATTTGCAGCGTTTTCACGAGAAATTTGCGGGTGTTCCCGCAGGCCGAACACGTCAGTGGCACGTAAATACGCTCCTTGAACAGTCGAAATTGTATGGGATGCCTTCGGCCTAACGCAACGCAAATCGGCCCACCCTAGGTCGCTTTAACGGCTTCGGACGTCTTCTGTGCTGCGAATGGCTCGAGGTCAACCAGCCTTTCTTGCAGGGAAACCGACGGCCGCCAGACGCGCGGCACCTCCCCGGACGCCGGAACGCGGCGAATCCGGTGCGCCATCGTGTGGCCCTGCCACAGGATCTCGGACTCCACCCCGGCCGCAGC
>NSIL01000043.1 GCA_002737365.1 Acidobacterium sp.
TCGAACACGAAGCCAACAATGACGTCAGGGCGAATCGTGCGAATCATGCGGACGAAGTCGCCGAGAATTTCCTGGTGGCCCCACTTCTCGAGCGTCTCTTCCACGCTGAACGAGAAGCCAAAATCGATGGCGCGCGTGAAGTACTGATCGGCGCCATCAAAACGATGCGCAGCCGCGAGTTCTTCGGTGCGCAGCACGGCGAGCGCCTCGAACAGCTCCGGACCAATCTCGTTCTGCCCGCCCTCACCGTGCGTCGCCGTCACCAGCGAAGTCCGGAAGCCCTTGCCGTGCGAGAAGTACGCGAGCATCGCGTTGTTCTCATCGTCCGGGTGGGCGGTGGTCATCATGAAATTGCCCACCGTGTCGAGCTTGCGCAAGGCGAGCTCAAGCGCCGGGGCGCCCTTCAACTGCGACACCGGCACCAACTGGTGCTGGGCGGTGGAATGGGCAGAAGCGATGGCGATGCCGAGAATGACGAGGAAGAGAGAAGTGCGGTGCATTACTTGACTCCGGGATCCCGTCCGGTTCGTTAAAACGTGAACTTGAACCCGAGCTGGAACTGGCGCTGTTCGTAGCCGCCGGTCGGCGTCAGGTCCTTACCCGAGGTCGGCAGCGTACCCGTCGGAATGCCCTGTGCATTGGTCGGTACCGAGGCGTTGACGCTCGACACCTGCTCGGTGTTGAACAGGTTCTTCACCTCGCCGATGATCTCGGCCGCCATGGTCGCGCCAATGCGGATCTTGCGCGAGTAGCGGAAGTCGACGTTCTGGCGCGACGGCAGCGTCAGCGAGTTGCGGGCCACGCCGGACGGGCGATCGCTCGCCGTGCCGTCGTTGTTCAGCTCGAGGTTGCTGCGCAGGTTGACGGGAATGCCGCTGGCCATCTGGATGGCCAGGCCAAACACGTTATTGTTCAGGATCGCACCGCCGACGCCGTCCATCGCGAAGGTCGGCATCGCGACGATGCTGCCGACGAAGGTGTGACGTTGATCGAGCACGTTCGGGCCGAGGTCGCGGTCGAGGTTGGTCACGTCCGTGCGGCCCGGGTCGCCCTGCACCGACAGCACGCCGGTGATCGGCGCGTTGTCTTCGCTCTTGCCGAGCGTGTAGGCGAAGTCGAAGCCAATGCCCTTGTAGGTGCGGCGCGTGAACTGCAGCGTCAGGTTCTTGTAGGTCGAGTCGCCGGGCGACTGGACGCTGTTGATCACGTTGTAGCGCGGGTCAACGCGGGTCGCCGCGCTCACCACCGTGCTGAACACGGGCAGGCCGTCCGACGTCGTGCCGGTCGGGTTAATCACGTTGATGTTCGTCACCACCGGCAGGTTGTCGCCGGTCACGTACGATGTGCCGACGGCCAGCGAGTAGTGATCGCCAAGAGCGCGCTCGATTTGCACGTTGTTCTGCCAAGAGCGCGCGACCTTGAAGTCGGGGTCAACCGTCCACGCCAGGTTCGGCGTCGCGCCGGCACCGGCACTGAGCACCGCCGGGAACGCCGGAGCGCCCACCTGGGTGGGGGTGAACGACGCCGACGCGCGCGCATTGGTGCCGTCGTTTTGCAGCGACTGCTCGTAGATGGCGTTCAGCGTCTGGTCATACATGATGCCCGTGTTGGCGCGCAACACCGTCTTGCGGTCGCTACCGAGCGACCACACCGCGCCGATGCGCGGGGCGAAGTTGTTCTTCGATTGCGGGAACGACCGCGAGGTCGCCACCGGCGCGTTCGGATTGGCATCGGGCACGCCGTAGAGGTCGTAGCGGACGCCGTAGAGAATCTTCAGGTCCGAGCTCACACGCCAATCGTCCTGCACGAAGAACCCGTACTGCGCCGTGTCGTACTCCAGGTTGGGCAGGCCGAAGTACTGCGTGAACGTGGTGTAACCCAGGCGGTTGGTGCCGTCCTTCGCCGCGAGGTAGGCGGCGCTGTTGGGGAAGGTGTAGAGCTGGGCCGCCGCCGAGACACGGGTGTCAGCGACCCACTGCAGGTCGAGGCCGCCCTTGAAGGCGTGGTTGCCGCGCAGCAAGGTCGTGCTGTTGTTCACCTGCATCACGTTTTGCGTGAAGCCGAAGCCGACATCCGCCGTGCTCGCCACCGAGCCGCCGAAGTTGGCGACGCCGGTCACGTTGATGGCCGGGCCGGTGCCCGACAATGGGTTGGCGATGCGGCTTTGCGCGCGGGTCGCGTACTGGACGCGCAGTTCGTTGAGCATGCCCGAACCGATGGTCGAAATCAGCTGACCGCCGGTCGAATGCTGGCGATCGGCGAAGTCGTTGGCGCGCTGCACCGACGCCAGGCCGCCGCCGACGTTGGCGGTGATGAAGTTATCGAAGAACATGTAGCGCACCGACAGGCGGTTCGCCGAGTTGATCTGGTGATCGATCTTGCCGATCGCAAACTCAGTGTTAAGGCCGCGCGGCATGTACGCCGGTTCGGTCAGGCCGAGCGCCGCCTGGTTGGCCCGGCTGATCGTGATTACGCTCAGGCCCGACAGGTCACGCTCGGTGTGCTCGTAACCGCCGAAAAAGTGGGTCTTGTCCTTGACCAGCGGACCGCCGAGGTCGAAGGTGTAGACGTTGACGTCGGTCGGCGGCTTGGGCGCACCGGCGGCGGCAAAGAACGGCATCTCGACCATCGACTGGCGCTGCAAGCGGTAGCTGCCCTGGCCCTTGAAGGTGTTGGTGCCCGACGGCGTGATCGCGTTGTAGACCATGCCCATGGTCTGGCCGAACTCCGGCGCGTAGCCGCTGGTCACGACCTTGACTTCGCGAATCATCACTTCCGACATCGGCATCTGGCGCAGGCCGGCGCGATCCTTCTGCGTGTTGTTGCTGCCGTCCACCTGGTAGTTGACGCGCAGCAGCGCGCCGTTGGCGGTAATACGGGGCACCCCGAACTCGTTGGTTTCAAAACCGACGACGCCCGGCTGCAGCAGCGCGAAGTTGTACGGGTTGCGCGAGGTCAACGGCAGGGTCTTGATTTCCTGCTCGCTCAACGTGCGGCCCTGTTCGATCTTCGCCAGATCGATCAGCGGCGCATCCGCGGTGACCAGGATGGTCTCGGCCAGCGCGCCCACGGTCAGCCCGATGTCGATCACCGCGGTCTGACCGGCGCGCAGCGAGACGCCCGTCTGTTCAAACTTCTTGAACCCCTGCAACTCCGCGATGATGCGGTAGGTGCCGAGCGACAGCAGCGGCGCGCGGTACAGGCCGCGCTCGTTGGTGACCACGACGCGCTGGTCGCCGGTGTCGATGTTCGCGACAGTCACCGTGACGCCGGGCAGCACCGCGCCCTGAGCGTCTTTGACCGTGCCTTCAAGAGTGCCGTTGATAGCGGTGGACTGTGCAAACGCCGGTGACACCAGCGCCAGGCTCAGGACAAACGCGGAAATGATGCGGGACATGGGGAGTAGCGCCTCCAAAAAAGTAACAACAAAACGACAATTCAGTATAAACCGTGAGGAGCTTATCGGCGGTGACGGCGCTCGCCCTGCCCGGACGGGGGCCCTGGTTGACCTTGCGACGATCGTTGGCCTTCAGAATGGTGTCAAGCTGCCAGATTTTTAGGGCATATGCCTGAGTTCGCCATGTGTCCTCCCCGGACTAGAGATTCCTGGCGAACGAGAAATGCTCGTCTTGCTTATCGGACTTGCCCTGCAACGCCCGCAGGATGATCCGGCTGGCCAGGAACGCGCGGGCCGGGTCGTGAGAGGTGCCAAAGGCGAACAGCTGGTGCGGGAAGTTGCGATGCGCCCCCGCATACAGCACATCATCGACGGGATGCGCGAGCGGGACATCCCACCCAAACGACGGAACGGCGCCGGAAATCGCGGGATAGAGCCGCGTCAGTTCGTACATCAACTGCCCGGTGCGCTGCACCAGGGTCTGATCGCGCAGCCGGTCCGCGGGGCGTTTCTGATCCGCGCCGGTAAACAGCACGCGGTGATCAGCCGTGAACCACAAGTGGTGCGCGGGCGCTTCGCGGTCGGTCAAGAGCGCCGTCTGTTGGCCCAGCTCTGCCCGGACCGCGGCCGACAGCGGCTCGGTCAGCACCGCATAGCGATCTTCGTGCTTCAGGTGACGCTTGAGCGGCTTGAACAAGCTGGTGGGCTCGCCAATGCAGATGATCAGGTTCGAGGTCGTGATCGCGCCGCCATCGAGAAATGCAGTGGCCGTCTTGCGATTAAAGGTGATCCTGGTGATGCGCGACCGCTCGTAGACCTTGACGCCCTTCTTGATCGCCGCCTTCAGGAACCCCATGGTCAACTGGTAGGGATCCACGAAGCCCCAGTCGGGCAGCTTCACGGCGCCCGCCGACCCAAGCGCTGCCTGGCGCTGCACCATCGCGGGCGACATCCACGCCGCGCTCAGTCCCGCCTCTTTGCGAGCGGCCAATTCCCGTTGCAGCAACTGGTCCGAGCCGCCGGCCGGTAGAAAGCGGACGGCATCTCGCAATTCAAGACCAGCCTTGATGCCGAGCCGCTTGACGGCGGCCGCCAGCTCGCGTGGCACGGCCTCGGTCATGGTGAACAGCGCGCGGGCCGCCCGCTTGCCGGTCCGTGCCTCGAGGTCGCGATACGACCCGCAGGCTTCGCTGGAGATCAGCCCCGTCGCCCGGCCGCTGCCGCCCTGGCCGACGCGACCGGCCTCGACCAGGATGACCTTGTGACCGGCGGCGGCGCACGCCTGCGCCGCCATGGCACCGGCCATGCCGCCACCGACGACGACCACGGGTTGGGTGATGACGCCGCGAAACGCCGGAAATTCGGGTCGCTTCTTGACGGGAACAGCATCAAGCCAGGGGGAAATGCCGTAGCGAGTTAAAGGCACGAAGGGGATTCTACCTGCGCTTCTCCTCGACCGCCAACAGCCGCTTCTTCCGGTCGGCTCCCCACCGGTAGCCACCAGTCCCCCCGGCGGCCGGGACTACGCGGTGGCAGGGGACGACCAGGCAGACGGGGTTCGTGGCGCAGGCACGGGCGACGGCTCGCGCCGCTTTCGGCTGGCCAATCGCCGTGGCGACCTCGGCATACGCGCGCGTCTCGCCGTAGGGAATTCGTTGCAAGGCCCGCCACACTGTCCACTGAAACGCGGTGGCCTGCACGTCGATGGGCAAATCGAGTGACGGTTCCGCTCCGCGCAGGTGCTGCAAGATCGCCTTCACCCATTCCGTTCGCGTCTGCTTGTTCGCGCGGATCTCTGCCGACGGATACTCGCGCCGCAGGTCCCTGACGAGCGTCGTCTCTGAATCTCCCAGCTTGACCGAGCACACCCCATCAACCGTGGCGGCCACGAGAACCTGGCCGAGCGCGCTCGACACCGTCGAGTACCCGATCGACATTCCCGCGCCGCCGCGGCGATAGTTCGAGGGCGACAACCCGACGATGGCCTTGAAGCGGCGCTGGAGATGGTGCGGACTCATGGCGGTCACGCGCGCCAGATGCGCGAGGGTGACCGGCTGATCGGCGTGCGTCGACAGATAGGCCGACGCGCGGCGAACGGCCTCGACACCCGGTTGGGCAAGGCCCACGGCGTCGGGCCGGCAGCGCTTGCAAGCGCGGAAACCCGACTGGCGCGCCTCAGTGGTGGTCTCGAAGAACCGGACCCGGTCGGCCCGCGGCCGACGGCTGGGGCAACCTGGCCGGCAATAGATGCCGGTCGAGGTGACGCCATAGACGAAGGTGCCATCGGCATTAGTATCGCGCTCCGCTAATGGCTTCCAGCGCGGGTCCAGGCTACTGGTGCCTAAGGTTTCTGAGATGCCAAGGGGGCGGGCCACGAGGTCATACTGCATCATGCAGCCAAGTTACGCCAGTGCCCCAAGCCCCCGCGATCCGCGGATTGCGATCAAAGTAATATCGCCCCTGTGAAGCGTCTGCTCCGGTTCCTGGTTATTTCCCTGGTCGTGTTCGTCCTGCTTGTGGTCGCTGGCGGGGTGTATGTGCGTTCGCAACTGCGCGCCAGCCTGCCGCAGGTGGCGGGTGAGGCGACGATCGCGGGTCTCGACAGTCCCGTGCGGGTGGACCGCGACGCCCTCGGCGTCCCCACCATCGTCGGCGAGTCGCGCGAGGACGTGGCCCGCGCGCTGGGGTTTGTGCACGCGCAAGATCGCTTCTTCCAGATGGATTTGCAGCGTCGCCAGCCCGCCGGCGAGCTGTCGGCACTGGTCGGTCCACGCGCGCTCGCGGTGGACGAAGAAGCGCGCGTTCACCGCCTTCGCGACGTCGCGCATCGCGCCTTCGAACAAACCGAACCCTCGTACCGTGCCGTGCTCGAAGCCTATGCGGCCGGCGTCAATGCCGGCCTCGCCGAACTCGGTGCAGTCCCGCCGGAGTATCTGCTGCTGCGGACGACACCCGAGCCGTGGCGACCCGAGGACACCATTCTCACCGTGCTCGCGATGTTCAACACGCTGCAAGGGCGACAGGCGCTATTCGAGCAGACGATCGGCGCGCTGCGCGATGCGCTGCCCGGACCGATGTTCAGCTTCCTGACGGCCAACGGCTCCGAGTGGGATACGCCCGTGGTTGGCAGCGGACCGGTCCGGCCGCCGGTGCCGAGTCCCGACGTATTCGATCTGCGAAAGACCCGCGCGCGGGTGACGCCACAACGCCTCAACCCCAACGCCGACGAGGACGCGATCATCGGCAGCAACAACTGGGCGGTCGATGGCGCCCACACCGCGTCGGGCGTGGCGCTGGTCGCCAACGACATGCACCTCGCCATTGGCGTGCCGATCATCTGGTATCGCGCGTCGCTGGCGTTTCCCGATGCCGATGGCGCGCCGCAGAAGGTCACCGGCGTGTCGTTGCCTGGTTTGCCGAGCATAGTGGTCGGCAGCAACGGCCATGTCGCGTGGGGGTTCACCAATACCGGCGGTGACTGGAGCGACCTGGTCCGAATCGAGCCCGATCCTCGCGACGCCGACCAGTACCTGACACCCGATGGCCCGATGGCCTTCAAGATCTTTGAGGAAACGCTCTCGGTCAAGGGCGCCCCCTCGAAGACCCTCGCTGTCCGCTGGACCATCTGGGGCCCCATTGTCTGGAAGGACGCGCGCGGGCGCGAGTACGCACAGCGCTGGGTCGCGCACGACGCGACGACGCTCGCGTCCGACATCACCAAACCCGAACGGGCGCGGTCGGTGGACGACCTGCTCGCGTCGGTGGCCGGCCTCGGCATCCCCAACCAGAACGTGACGATGGGCGACGATACCGGACGCATTGCCTGGACCATTGCCGGTGCCATTCCCAAGCGGGTGGGGCTCGATGGCATGACGCCCGAATCGTGGGCCGATGGCTCGCGGCGCTGGGACGGTTACCTTGCCTCCGCCGACTTCCCGCGGATTGTCGATCCGCCGAATGGCCGGATCTGGACGGCGAACGCGCCGGTGGTCGATGGCGAAATGCTCGCGAAGCTTGGCGAAGGCGGCTACGCCGACGGCATTCGCGCGCGATTGATTCGCGATCGGCTGATGTCGCTCGACCAGGCGACGCCCATCGACATGCTCGCCATCCAACTCGAAGACAAGGCGCTCTATCTCGATCGCTGGCGCACGCTCGTGCTGAAGTTGCTCGCGAGAGAGACCACCGGACCACGCGCGGAGTTCAAGCAGTTGGTCGAGCGCACTTGGACCGGGCGCGCTTCGCGCGATTCAGTCGCCTATCGACTGGTACGCCAGTTCCGCACCGCGTTCGTGCGCGAGGTGATGACCACGCTCACCGCCCCGGCCGCGGTGATCGACCCGGCCTTCGACTACACCCGATCGCTGCGTGGCGAAGGGCCCGTGTGGCAACTGGTCACCGAACGGCCAGCGCACTTGTTGAGTCCGGCGTTCACGTCGTGGGATGACTGGATGCTGGCGGCCGTTGATCGCGCGATTGCCGACCTCACCACCGACAACCGGCGGCTCGCCGAGCAAACCTGGGGCGAAGCCAATCGCGCGCAGTTCCTGCATCCGCTGGCGGCGGGTATTCCGTTCTTCGGCAGGTATCTGAACATGCCGAACGATCCGCTGCCCGGCGACACCTACACGCCGCGCGCGCAGGCGCCGCGAACCGGTCCGTCCGAGCGCATGGCCGTGTCTCCTGGCCGCGAGCACGAAGGCATTCTTCACATTCCCACCGGCCAGAGCGGCCATCCGTTGTCACCCCACTACGGGGATCAGTTCCGCGCCTGGTTGAACGGCGAGGCCACACCGTTCCTGCCGGGACAGGCGGTGTCGACGATGATGCTCGCGCCACTGAGGTAGTCATGAGCGACTTGAACCGACGCGATTTCCTGAAACTGAGCGGCGCGGCGGCGCTCGGTGGTCCGCCTTCCGCCTCCGCCAAGGCTACGGCGGACAAGAAAGCCGGACACCACATTGAATCGGCACAGACCGGTGGTGGCTTCTTGGCCGACAAGCCGATCGCGCTGGTCCGCATCGGGATGGTGGGCGTGGGCCTGCAGGGTGGCAGCCACCTCGAGAACTTTCTCAAGATCCCCGGATGCCGCGTCACGGCGGTGTGCGATGTTCGCGAGGAACGCACCACGTGGGCCGGCAAGGCGATGGTCGCCGCGGGGCATCCGCAACCGGCGGTCTACGGCAAGGGTCCGCGCGATTTCGAGCGGCTGTGCGAGACCGAGGACCTGGATCTGGTGTTCACCGCCACGCCGTGGGAGTGGCACGTGCCGGTCATGCTGGCGGCGATGACGGCCGGTAAGCACGCGGCCACCGAAGTTCCGGCCGCGATGACGGTTGATGATTGCTGGGCGCTCGTCGAAGCCGCTGAGAAGCACAAGCGTCACGCCGTGATGATGGAGAACTGCAACTACGACCGCCCTGAGATGATGGTGCTCAACATGGTCCAGAAGGGCGTGCTGGGCGAGGTGGTGCACGCTGAGGGCGGCTACCTGCACGACCTGCGGGAGATCAAGTTCGAGAAGAAGGACGAGGGCCTGTGGCGCCGCGCGTGGTCGCGCAAGCTCGATGGCAATCCCTATCCGACGCACGGGCTTGGCCCGGTCGCCAACTGCCTCGACATCAATCGCGGCGATCGCTTCGACTACCTGGTGTCGATGAGCGGTCCGTCACGTGGCCTGCAGGATTGGGCTCGCGAGCACTTGCCCGAGGGCGCCCCTGAGCGCCGCGAGCGCTTCACGCTCGGCGACGTCAACACCAGCCTGATCAAGACCGCGCGCGGCAAGACGATCATGGTGCAGCACTGCACCAACCTGCCACGGCCGTACTCGCGCATCCAGGTGGTGCAAGGCACCAAGGGGATGTACCAGGGGTACCCGAATCGCGTCTACATCGAGGGACGCGGCAAGCCGCACCAGTGGGTCGAGATGGCGGCCGTGCGCGATGAATTTGACCATCCGCTGTGGACCGCGGTCGAGGCGCGCGCCGCCGGCGCCGGGCACGGCGGCATGGACTTCATCGAAGACCACCGCCTGATCCACTGCTTAAGGAACGGCCTGCCCACCGACATGAACGTCTACGACGCCGCGGCGCTGAGCGCGGTGGTCGGCCTCAGCGTCGATTCGACGGCGAAGCGCAGCCGCACGGTGGACTTCCCCGACTTTACGCGCGGCCGCTGGCGGACGAATCCGCGGCTGATTATTTCCGCGGATTAAGAATGGGCCACAGAGGACGCAGAGGAGGCCGACGGGTATTTTGAGGAATTGACTCTGTAAACTCTGTGTCCTCTGTGGCTAATCTTTTTCGTCAGCACAGCACGTCGCGCGCGGCCAGGGCTGTGGCGGCCGCTTCGTCGACGCTCTCTCCAAGGGCGGTGAGGTGCCCCATCTTGCGGCCCACGCGCGGATCGCTTTTGCCGTACAGGTGCAGCTTCACGTCGGGCATCGCGAGGGCGGCCGCCCAGTCTGGCTCGCCGTTCAGCCACAAGTCGCCGAGCAGGTTGACCATCGCCGCCGGTTTCACCTGCGTCGTGTTGCCGAGCGACAGCCCACACACCGCGCGCACCTGTTGTTCGAACTGCGAGGTCACGCACGCGTCGATGGTGAGGTGACCGGAGTTGTGAGGGCGCGGGGCGATTTCGTTGATGAGCAGCCGGCTGTCGCGCGTGACGAAGAACTCGACGCACAACACCCCGACATAACCCAGGTCGTCCATCACGCGATGCGCCAGGTGCACGGCTTCGTCGGCAATTCCCTGCGGCACCCGCGCCGGACTTACCGACAGGTCGAGAATGTGATGGCGGTGAATGTTCTCGATCGCGCCGTAGTGCGCAAACTCACCGTCCAGTCCGCGCGCGGCCACCACCGAGATCTCGTGCGTGAAAGCCACCACGCTCTCGATGATCGCTTCCTGGTGGCCGATTAATCCCCACACGCGATCGCCGTCTTCAATGCGATCGATGCGATGCTGGCCCTTGCCGTCGTAACCGAAGGCTGCGGTCTTGACGATCGCCGGCAGCCCGACGAGGCCCAGGCCGATGGCGAGCTCGTCGAGCGACTGCGCCTTGGCAAACGGTGTCACCGGGTAGCCGCGGTCGGCGAGAAACCCCTTTTCGCGCGCGCGCTGCTGCGTGATATGCAGCGCCGAGCTGCTGGGCCGTACCGGCACCAGCTCCGCTGCCGCGTCCGCGGCATCGGTCGAGACATTCTCAAACTCGAAGGTCATCACGTCGACGCCGCGCGCAAAGGCGCGAATGGCGGCAAGGTCGTCGTACTCCGCGCTGACTTCGAGGTCGGCCACCTGGCCGGTGGGGGTATCCACCCCGGGCGACAGCGTGTGCACGCGGTAGCCCATGCGACGGGCCTCGAGGGCGAGCATGCGCCCAAGCTGGCCGCTGCCAAGCACGCCAATGGTGGCGCCGGGCAGCACGATGCGGTTCACGGGAGGGCGTCCTGGCGGACCTTGGCGGTCTGCTCCTTGCGAAACTGGCGCAGTTGCTCGCGCAGTTCGGGGCGGGTGGTGGCGAGAATGCCCACGGCCAGCAGGCCGGCGTTGATCGACCCGGGCTTGCCGATGGCCAGCGTGCCGACGGGAATGCCGCCGGGCATCTGCACGATCGATAGCAGTGAGTCGAGGCCCTGCAGGGCGGCACTATTCACGGGCACGCCCAGCACCGGGATGATGGTGTGCGACGCCACCATGCCGGGCAGGTGCGCGGCGCCGCCGGCGCCGGCGATGATCACCTGGATGCCGCGGGCCTCGGCGCCCTGCGCAAACTCGGCCATCCACACCGGCGTCCGGTGGGCGGACACGACTTCTTTTTCGTAGGGCACGCCGAAGCGCTCGAGAATCTCGACCGCATGGGACATGGTGTCCCAGTCGGAGCTCGAGCCCATGATCACGGCGACAAGTGGTTTGTCCGTCATAGCAGAAGGCGAAAAGTATATCGTGAAGCTCATGGAGTGGCTGAACTACCATCACCTGCTCTACTTCTGGACCGTCGCGCGACAGGGCACCATCGCGCGCGCCAGTGAAGAACTGCGGCTGGCGCAACCCACCATCAGCGGGCAGATCCGCGCGCTCGAACACCAGCTCGGCGAAAAGCTGTTCCAGCGCGCCGGCCGCAATCTCGTCCTGACCGAGATCGGCCACGTCGTTTATCGCTACGCTGACGACATTTTCTCGATCGGCCGCGAGTTGATGGACACCTTGAAGGATCGGCCAACCGGACGGCCGGTACGGTTCCAGGTCGGCGTCGCCGACGAGGTCACCAAGATCATCGCGTATCGCCTGCTTGAGCCGGCCTTGCGACTGACGCCGCCGGTGCAAATCGTCTGTCGCGACGGCGCGTCCGATCGGCTGCTGACCGAGCTTGCCACCCACGCGCTCGACCTCGTGATTGCCGACACACCCATCTCGCCGGCGATCAAGGTCAAGGCCTTCAGCCACGCACTCGGCGAGACCCCGGTCACCGTGTTCGGCACCGCGAAACTGGCCGCCCCTCGCCGCAAGAACTTCCCGCAGTCGCTCGACGGCGCGCCGTTCCTGCTGCCAACCGACGGCAAGACGCTGCGACGCACGCTTGATCTCTGGTTTGCTCAGCAAGGCATCAGGCCGCGGATCGTCGCCGAGCTGGACGATAGCGCCTTGCTGACGACGTTCGGGCAGGCAGGGGCGGGGCTGTTCGTGGCGCCGACCGTAATCGAGAAGGAAGTGATGCACCAGTACAGCGTGGTGCAGGTCGGCCGGCTCGACGCGGTGCGCGAACGCTATTTCGCCATCTCGGTGGAACGCCGGCTGAAGCACCCGGCGGTGGTGGCGATTTCCGAGGCCGCCAACGAGATGCTGACACGACGAAAGAAGTAAGGCCCTGCGTTAGACTTGGTGGATGACGCGGCTCACACACAATGTCCTGATCGTGGCCCTGGCGGTGATGCTGGCGGGCAGCGCTCTGCCGGCGCAGTCGCCCGCGCTGAGCGGGCAAACACCCGCTCTGAGCGTCCCGTACACACAGTTCACCTTGCCAAACGGGTTGAACGTGATCCTGCACCGCGACACCAGCGTGCCGGTGGTGGCGGTCAACCTCTGGTATCACGTCGGCTCGGCCAACGAACGGGTCGGTCGCACCGGCTTCGCACACCTGTTCGAACATGTGATGTTCGAGGGTTCGATGCATGTGCCCGAAGGGTCCTTCGACACGTGGCTTGAAGCCGCGGGTGCGAACAACAACGGCTCGACCAACACCGATCGCACCAACTACTACATCGACCTGCCGGCCAACGCGCTGGAGCTGGCGTTGTTCCTCGAGTCGGATCGCATGGGCTTCCTGCTCGACGACAAGGCGCCCGGCAAGGTTGACGGCCAGCGCGACGTGGTGAAGAACGAGAAGCGCCAGAGCGTCGACAATCAACCGTACGGCCAGGCCTTCGTCGAGTTGTCGTCGTTGCTCTACCCGCCGGGGCACCCCTACAGCTGGCCGGTGATTGGCTCGATGGAAGATCTGACCGCCGCCAGCTTCGAAGACGTGGCGCGCTTCTTCCGCACCTACTACGTCCCCAACAACGCCAGCCTGGTGATTGCCGGTGACATCGACCTTGCGAACACGCGCAAGCTGGTCGAGAAGTGGTTTGATGACGTAGCGCGCGGCAAGCCGGTGGAGCCGCTGGCGACACCCACCGCCGTGCTCGACGGTGTGAAGCGCAAGACCATCACCGACCGCGTGCAGCTGCCGCGGCTCTACCTGGCCTGGCACACCCCGGGCCTGCTGAAGCCCGGTGACGCGACCATGGACATGGTTGCCAACCTGCTCAGCAGCGGCAAGAACTCGCGGCTCTATCGCCGATTGGTATACGACCTGCAGATCGCGCAGGACGTGGCCGCGTTCCAGCAGTCGCAGGCGCTCGGCAGCAACTTCATCATCATGGCCACGGCGCGGCCCGGGCAGGACCTCGGCAAGATCCAGGCGGTGATTGACGAAGAGCTGGACCAGCTGCGCGCCGAGGCACCGGGCGGGCGCGAGATGACGCGCGCCCTGAACCAAACCGAAGCCTCGTTCTACCGCAACATGGAGCGCGTCGGCGGGTTCGGCGGCAAGGCCGACCAGTTGAACGCGTATTTCAAGGCCGCCGGGACGCCCGACTTCTTCGACCAGGACCTGGCGCGGTATCGCACGGTGACCGCGGCCGAGGTGCAAGCTGCGGTCGGGCGCTACCTGCCGAAAGATCGGCGCGTGGAACTCAGCGTCATTCCAGGAGACAAGAAATGATGAAGGCGCTGACCTTGCTCGTGACGCTGGTCGCATCGGTTTCACTCGTGGCGCAACAGCCGGACCGCAAACAGCCGCCACCCCTGGGCCCCGCGCCGGCGCTGAAGCTGCCGGCCATCCAGAAACACCAGCTGTCGAACGGTCTCGCCGTGTGGATCGTCGAGCACCACGAGGTGCCGCTGGCGCAGATCAACCTGATCGTGCGATCGGGCAGTGCTGCCGACCCCATTGGCAAGTACGGCGTCGGTAGCCTGACTGCGGCGATGCTGGACGAGGGCGCCGGCGCGCGCTCGTCGCTGGAATTCGCCGACGCCGTTGAATTCCTTGGTGCGAACCTGTCAACGTCGAGTTCGTTCGACGCTTCGTCCATCCGTATGTCCGTGCCGGTGTCGAAGCTGGCCGAGGCGCTGCCGTTGATGTCGGACGTCGCGCTGCGGCCGAGCTTTCCGGCGACTGAACTCGATCGCCTGCGCAAGGAGCGCCTGACCAGCCTGCTGCAGGCGCGTGACAACGCCGGCGCGCTCGTCCAGTTGGCCTTCCCGCGCATCGTCTTCGGACCCACGCACCGCTACGGCACGTCGGCCAACGGCCTGCCGGCCACGATTGAGGCGCTGACGGTTGACGACCTCAAAACGTTCTATCGCTCGCACTTCCGTCCCGACAACGCCACCCTGTTGGTGGTCGGCGATCTGACGCTGTCAACGGCACTGCCGATGCTCGAGCAGGCGTTCGGTGGGTGGAAGGCCGACGGCATGGTGTCACTGGTCGCGGCCGTGCCAAACGCGCCGCAGCTCACCACGCGGCAGATCTACCTGGTGGACAAGCCCGAGGCGGCGCAGTCGCAGATCCGCATTGGCTGGGTGGGCGTCTCGCGCGCGACGCCCGACTACGCGGTGCTCGAAGTGTTGAACACGATTCTCGGCGGCTCGTTCACGTCGCGCCTGAACCAGAATCTGCGCGAGAAGAACGGCTATGCCTACGGCGCCAGCTCCGGATTCGACCGGCGGCTCTCGGCCGGTCCGTTCGTGGCTGCCGCCGGCGTGCAGACCGACAAGACCGCCGACGCGCTGCGCGAGTTCTTCAACGAGCTGAACGGCATTCTCACGCCGGTGCCGGCCGACGAACTGGCCAAGGCCAGGAGCTACGTCGCGCTGGGATTTCCGGGTGAGTTTGAAACCACGGGTGATATGGCCCGCAAGCTCGAAGAGCTGGTGGTCTACAACCTGCCCGACACGACCTTCAGCAATTTCGTGCCGAGCGTGACCGCGGTCACGGCCGCTGATCTGCAGCGCGCGGCCGCCCGCTTCATCCAACCCGAACGCATGGCCGTTGTTGTGGTGGGCGATCTGAAGTTGATCGAGGGTCCGATTCGCGCGCTCAACCTCGGGCCGATCACCCACGTGCCGGTCGATAACCTGTTCCGATAGTGACGGTAGCCGTCATCGGTGGCGGAGCGGCTGGGCTGGTCGCCGCTGCGTTTGCAGCAGCCGCCGGCGCTGACGTCACCTTGATCGAGCGCACCACTGATGGCGGGCGCAAGATCCTGATTAGCGGCGGCGGGCGCTGTAACGTGCTGCCGTCGGTGTTGGCTCCCGAGCGCTTCGTTACTGACTCACCCGCCCACCTGTTGCGCAGCATGTTGCGCGCCTGGCCGCTCCACGAACAACGCGCGTTCTTTGAACGCGACCTCGGCATTCCGCTGGCGCTCGAAGCCGAGTCGGGCAAGCTGTTCCCTCAATCAAACCGCGCGAAAGATGTTCGCGATGGCTTGGTGAACTTCGCGCGCGAGCGCGGTGTGGGTATGCAGTTCGGCACCAGCGTGACGACGATCCAACCGGCGGACGGCGGCTTCACCGTGCAGACGTCGGCCGGCGACATCGCGGCGACGCGCGTGATCTTGGCGACCGGTGGACTGTCGGTCCCGATGACCGGCAGCGATGGCACTGGCTTGCGGGTGGCCGAATTACTTGGGCATCGCATGATTCCCACGTATCCCGCGCTAACACCGCTGCTCGGTTCAGGACATGAGTCGCTCTCGGGCGTGTCGCTGGAGGTGCGCCTCCGCAGCAAGGACGGCAAACGCGTCACCGAAACATCTGGCGGCTTCCTGTTCACCCATCGCGGTTACAGTGGGCCGAGCGTGCTTGATATCTCGCATGTCGTCACGCGACCGTTCGATGTGGCGTCCGGCTTTAGCCGGACCATTCGAGCACAGTGGTCGCCCTTGAACGCCGCCGCATGGGAACGCGAGTTCGAGGCGCCGTCGGCGGCGATCGCCACGCTGCTGTCCCGGCACCTGCCCACCCGCCTGGCCGAGCGACTGATGATGGAATGTATCGTGCCGCTTGATCGGCGAACAAGTAGCTTGAAGCGGACCGAGCGACTGTCGTTGATCGAGAGCCTGACGACGTATGTGCTGCCGGTGACCGGCGACGAAGGCTACAAGAAAGCCGAGGTCACCGGCGGCGGCGTGGCGCTGGACGAGGTCGAGCCGCGCACGCTCGAGAGCCGGCGTTGTGCGGGCTTGTACTTCTGCGG
>NSIL01000044.1 GCA_002737365.1 Acidobacterium sp.
AGCGCGCCCTTGAAGTACATGTCCTGGTTCGGCGTGCGGTGAATGCCACGCTCGGTGATGATCGGCTCCTTGTTGCCGACCTTCTTCTTGTAGCCGTTGGCGTACTTCAGTGCATCCTCGGCGCCCAAGAGCGCCTCGACGTAGACGAACTCCAGGTAGGTGCACCAGCCTTCCTGGAGCCACATATCCGACACGTCCGCGGCTGAGACGGCGTTGCCGAACCACTCGTGGCCGCTCTCGTGGATGATGATGAAGTCGAACTTCAGGCTGACGCCCACCTCGGTCCAGTCGCGTTCGAGATAGCCATTGGCGAAGCGATTGCCGTAGGTGACCGCGCTTTGGTGCTCCATCCCTGAGTACGGCACCTCGATCAGCTTGAAGCCATCTTTCGGGAACGGATACTTGCCGACGTACTGTTCGAACGCCTCCACCATCGGCTTCGCCTGCGCGAACTGTTTGCGGGCCTTCTCGAGGTTCTCGGGCAGGACGAAGTAATCCATCGGCAAGTCGCCGAGCTTCTCTGAAAACTGTGTGTACTCGCCAATGTTCAGCGACACGTTGTAGGAGTTGATCGGGTAGTGCACGCGCCAGTCCCAACGCGTGTAGCCATCGCCGAGATCGGTTTTGCCCATGAAGCGCCCGTTCGACACGTCCATCAGCCCATTGGGCACGGCGACGCGAATGTCAGTACCTTCCGGCTCGTCGCGCCACTGGTCTTTGCTCGGCCACCACACGCTGGAGCCTTCACCTTCGTTGGCGGTGTTGATCCAGTGGCGGCCCGCCGGGTCTTTCCGGAACGCGAGTCCGCCGAACCGACCCTGCTCCGCCGGCAACCCGTGGTAGTGAAACTCGATGGTGTAAGTGCGGCCGGCGCGCAGCACCGCCGGGAAGTCCACGTAGACCGTGTTGTGATCGCGCTCGTACCGCAACGTGGTGGCACCTAGCAGGATCTTGTCGACGGTGAAATTCGCGTACAGCTCCAACTGGATGCGGTTGTCGTCCTTGAGCATCTTGAAGCGGATGGCGTTCTTGCCACTGATGGCCTTCTTGTCTGGGTCGACCCGAACGTCGAGCTCGTAGTAGAGCAGGTCGTTGTTGGCACGGTAGCGGCCGTACTCACCCCGCAGAACATCGATTCGCGACGGCGCTCGCTGCGTCGAGGGCGGCTCTCGCCTGGCCGCTTGAGGGGCCGCTGTTTGGGCGAATGCCGGGCCACAGAACACGGGGACGCCACAGCCGCAGATTACAAAGATGATTTCGATCAAGGGCCGAAGGCGCAAGCTCATGGTCTGCCATCATAAGGGACGTGCCGCCGATTCCGCTTCCTGTCGATGCCTTCATCGACCCCATTCGCTCGGCGCTGGACCAACATCGAGCCGCAGTCCTGACGGCGGTGCCGGGCGCCGGCAAGACGACGCGGGTGCCGCCCGCACTGGTGGACCGGGGACGCGTGCTGTTGCTGCAGCCACGCCGGGTCACCGCTCGGGCCATGGCGCGTCGCATCGCCGACGAGCGTGGCTGGACGCTGGGACAGGAGGTGGGATGGCACATCCGCTTCGAGAAGAAGGCCGGTACTGACACCCGGCTGCTGGTGGTCACTGAAGGCATTCTCACGGCCTACTTGCAGGATGATCCCCTGCTGAGCAGCGTCACCACGTTGATCGTCGATGAGTTTCACGAGCGCAGCATCCACGCCGACCTCGGGCTGGCACTGGCTCGTCAAGCGTGGCTGGCGCGGCCGGACCTTCGCATCCTGGTGATGTCGGCGACGCTCGATACGGCGCCAGTCTCGCGCTTCCTGAGTGACTGCCCGGTGATTAATGTGCCGGGTACGCGGCATCCGCTAACGGTTACCTACGGACCCGGCCAGACGATGGCCGAGGCGCTGAATGAGATGCTACCTACCTCTCGCGGCAACGCGCTTTGTTTCTTGCCGGGTACCGGCGAAATCGTGCGGGCGGCTCGGGAAGCTGAACCCGTGGCAACCAGACACGGCGTGGAAGTGCTGCAGCTATACGGCTCGATGGATAGCGACGCCCAGGATGCTGCCCTCAGCCCGTCCTCGCGCCGCCGCGTGATCCTGGCGACAAACATCGCCGAAACGTCGCTCACGGTACCGGACGTGTCGATCGTGATCGACACCGGCCTGCACAAGGTCGCGCGCTACAACGGCGAGCGTGGTGTTGATAGCCTGACGCTCGAGCGAATTACCACCGATTCCGCGGACCAGCGAGCCGGCCGTGCCGCGCGACTCGGACCGGGCACGGTCAGGCGGCTGTGGGATCCACGCGATCGGCTGCGGCCGCATCGGGAACCTGAAGTGCAACGCATCGACTTGGCCCAACCGGTGTTGTCGATCCTTGGATGGGGCGGGGATCCACGCACATTCGAGTGGTTCGAACGGCCGACTGACGATCGCCTGGCGGTCGCCCTGACGTTGCTCGAGCGCCTTGGCCTCGTGAAGGATGGGCATGCCACTGAATCCGCGCAGGTGTTTCGCCGCCTGCCCTTGCATCCGCGACTCGCGCGCATCCTGATCGATGGCCTCGGCTCATTTGAGGCTGCGGCGGCATGCGCGTGGCTATCGGAGCCGGGGCGGACCGAGGGTGGCCACCAGACGACGTCGTGCGACCTGCTGCCCATTCTCGACGCATGGCCCCGGATGCCATTCCACTTGAAGCGGGTCGCCGAGAACCTGGAGCGGAGCGCGGCCGCGGTGCTGGGCAGTCGCAAGGTTGGTCGCATCGAAGAGACCGCGTTCAGGCAGGCCGTGTTGGCTGGATACCCGGATCGGGTGGCAAAACGGCGAAGCCCGGACCGCGTGACATTGGCGACCGGACATGGCGCCGTTATGGGCCGCGAGAGCGGCGTGCGCGATGGTGAGTGGCTGGTGGCGCTCGATGTGGCTTCGGTAGGGGCGTTTCGTAGAGGCGGGTCTTTAGACCCGCCTGCGCCCGCTCGACCAACAGAAGCCACGGTCCGCTCCGCCTGCCGGATCGAGGCGGAGTGGCTCACCCCGACCCGAACCGAAGTGATCCACCGCATCGACGAAGCCGGTATCGTCCGCGCGCACGCGACCGAGTTCTACGATTCGTTGGTGTTGCGCGAACGACTGGTGGCCATCGATCCGGTCGTGGCCGCGAACATGCTGGCGCAGGCTTGGCTCGATCGCGACCGCGACGCCGACACTGAGCGGCTCGAACGGAGAGCGGCGTTCGCCGGTCACGCGCTCGACCTGCCGGCGCTGGCCGAATCCGCCGCGGCCTCTGCGAAGGGATTCAAGGACCTCGACATCACCGCTCACCTGCCCTGGGCCGTGAAGCAGGCCATCGATCGCGATGCGCCCGATTCGCTGACCGTGCCGAGTGGCCGGTCGATGCGACTTGAGTACGCCGCCGAAGGCACTGTGTCGGTCGCGGTGAAGCTGCAGGAACTGTTCGGGCTCGCCGAGACGCCCAGGCTCGGGCCCAAGAAGACGCCGGTCACGTTCCACCTGCTGGCGCCGAACGCGCGGCCGGTGCAATCGACACAGGACCTCAAGAGCTTCTGGGCCACCACCTACCAGGAGGTCCGGAAAGAGCTACGAGGCCGCTATCCGCGCCACCCGTGGCCAGAAGATCCATGGACTGCGACCCCCACGCACCGCACGACGCGCCGTCCGCGTTAGCCAAGTAGGCGCTATCATCGGGAATGCGATTTTTTCGGTTGACCCTTCTTGCGATCGTCGTCCTTGGCATTGTCGGGTTTAGTGCTGGCTGGTATCTCGCGGGCCGCGAAGCGGGGCCGTCAATCACCATCAAATCTCCGGATAAGTTCATTGGACAGAAGGGCTCGCTGGAGGTGGTGGCGGAGTCGTCGACTTCCGTGACAACCGTGTCGGCGACACTGGAACAGAAGGGTCAGTCATTCATCGTCGCGTCATTCGGAATCGAGGCCACGGCTCAGAACCAGGTCAACCTGTCCGGCGCGATTGGTAAGTCCGCCCAGCCCGCCCTCTCCAACGGACCCGCCACGCTCGTCGTCACGGCATCGCGGCAGGTGTTCTTTGGTTTACGAACCGTCCAGAGCTCGGAGACGCGCGAACTACAGGTGCGCCTGGACCCGCCGCGCGTGGCGGTCGCCTCAATTCATCACTTCATCAACCTCGGTGGCGCGGAGTTCGTGGTGCTGCGGGCGACGCCGGCAGACGTCGACGCCGGCATCAGAGTCGGAGACACCGAGTATCGCGCCTACCCAGGCTCGGCGGTCGGCCTCACCGAGCCGGCGTTGCGGGTGGCCTTCTTCGCGCTCAAGCACGACCAAGATCTCAACGTCCGCATGACGGCGTTCGCCAGGGACGCCGCCGGTAATGAGGTGACGACGCCGCTTGAGCATCAACCGACCAACAAGAAGTTCCTGAACTCGCGAATCCCGATCGATCAGCGCTTTCTGGATCGCGTGGTGCCGGCGATCGCGTCGAACACGCCAGACCTCAAGATCGACACCAGCTCGCCAGAAGGCCTGCTCAAGGGCTTTCTGACCATCAACGGCGGCCTGCGTAAGAAGAACGGTGACACCATCACGGCGCTGGCGGCCAAGAGCCAGCCGAAGATGTTGTGGACCGAAGCGTTCGCCCAGATGGGCAACTCGCAGGTGGAGTCACGCTTCGCTGATCGCCGCACCTACTTCTTCGAGGATAAGGAAATCGACAAGCAGGTCCACCTCGGCTTCGACCTCGCCTCGGTGCAACAGGCGCCGGTCCAGGCCTCGAACGCCGGCATCATCGTCTTTGCCGACGTCCTCGGCATCTACGGCAACTGCGTGATCGTCGATCACGGCATCGGCGTGCAGTCGCTATACGCCCACATGTCAGCGATCGCCGTGAAGGTCGGCCAACCGGTGACCAAGGGCCAGGAACTGGGCCGCACCGGCGCCACCGGCTTAGCGGGCGGCGACCACCTCCACTTCACGGTATTGCTGCAGGGCGTGCCGGTGAACCCGGTCGAATGGTGGGATCAGCATTGGATGGACGACCGCGTCCTGCGAAAAATCAGCGACGCGGGTGGTCGCTGATCTCGTGATCTTGTGATTTGGCGATCTCGTGATTTGGCCTTGGCAGCCAACCGCGAACTCTCCTCGAAAGCGGCCAGAACTCCACCTTCGTGAACCGAACGCTCGGCAGGGCATCGAGCGTGCCCCGCCACACTGAGATCAACGACGACCTGGCTAAGAAGATCTGCAAGGACCTCGGGGTTCCGCCTCCATAGCGGTCTAACGGCCAGGCTTCAGTCGCCGCGGCTCATTGTCACCTGCGCCGCCGTCGGCTGCAAGCCGTGTCAAACCGCGTGATGGGCACCCTCAACTAGGAACGCTCCTGCCATCGTGATTGATGTTGGCGTCCATGAATAGCCAGCACGACAACCTCGGTATCCGAGACCCGAAAATAGATCGCATACGGGAATTGGGGCAATACAGCTCGACGGGTCGCGACAGCTTGACCAAACTCTCGCCCCAAGCCCGCGCGTCGTGAATCGTATTACCCATGCACGGCGAGCGCGTCGTCCTCGGCTTGAGGCCTGAAGACCACTTCGCGCGGCACGCTTACTCCAGCAACTTGGCCCGTACGTCGGACCAGGGAATTGCGGGCTCGGGGTTAGCCACGTGATCGGTCCAGCGGCGATCGAGTTCGCCACGCTGCCCTTCTGTCAACTCCAGCTCGGCGTCTCGTTCGGCGTCGGTGAGACTATCCCAGAGAGCCATGGCGAGCTCGGCAAACGCCTGGGCTCTTGGTTTCGAGCCGTTCAGCGGTCTAACGCTACGCGGCTCACCCGCGGTGGCCGCAGCGCCGCCGATTCTACCCGAGTCCAAGCCTCTGCGGCTTGGTCGAGTTCCTCGCGTAGCGCTTGAGGAGCTTTGGCGCGATTCTCGCGCCACCAACGTCCGGCCGCGTCAACATGCTTCGAAGCACGGCGAGTGAAGGTAACGGGAAGGCGGACGCCACATCTGGCGGACCCTACTTCACCGCTTGCTGCAACGCCTTCGTCGCCTCTTCCACCTGCGCGGCCAGGGCATTCACAGCCGACGACACCGTTCGCACGCCACCCTGCGCTTCGGTGAAGCGGCCTTCTTCCAGGCCTTCGCGGATCTGCGGCATGGTCTTCACGCCGTAGCCGGTGTAGAAACCCGGCGCGTAGATCTGGTGCTTGAACCACTCGCGGCGCGGCAGGCCTTCGGTGTTGCCGAGCTTGCGCTCCGAGGTGAGCAGTAACTGGTTGAGGGCCTGCAGTTCCTTGCGGCCGAGCAGCGTCGCCGTGCTGGCCTTGCCAAGCGAGCTGTACGCTTTTTCGAATGCCCGTCCGGCGTCGCGCAGCTTCTCTACCGCCGCTCGCGCCGGCTTCATGTCCACCTTCGAGTCCTTCTTGGTCTCCGCCAGCTTCTCGAGCTCGACGACGTAGCGGAGCAGCGTGTCGGCAGTGTCGGTGAACTGGAACGGCAACACGGGTGCATCAGCGAGACGCAGCACCAGCGTGCCTGTCAGCTGCGACAGGGTGCGGCCGTAGGTGTAGTCGGTGTCGGAGTAGGTCTGGTACCACTTCACCGTGTCGTAGGCCGAGTGATACACGCCACCGGGGCTTTCGCCGCCGAAGCTGACATTGAGCGCCGACAAGGTCAGATGCTGCAGGAACGGCGTGAAGTCGGATCCTGACCCGAGCGGCGCGATACGCAGCGAGGGATCGGATTCAGCCGCCTTGCGATCGGCTTCGGTCTCGCCCAGGATGGCGCGGCGGCGGGCTTCTTCGAATACTGGCTTGCCGGTGCGCGGATCCATGACGTCCTTCGCCACCTCGCCCATGAACTGCTGCAGGCCGTGCGAGCCGCCGGCGTTGAGCCAGCCCTTACCGGTGCCGTCGGTATTGATGTAAACGGCCGCCTTCTGCTTCAGCTCGGCGTCGTACTTCTCGGCCCACTCAGTGGATCCCAGCAGGCCCCACTCTTCGCCGTCCCAAAGGGCGAGCTTGATGGTTCGCGAGGGTTTCCATCCGCTCTTCAACAGCTCCGCCAGGCCGCGCGCGGTTTCCATCAACGACGAAGCGCCGCTAATCGGGTCGTCCGCGCCCATCACCCACGCATCGTGGTGGTTGCCGAAGATCACCCACTCGTCGGCGCGGGTGGTACCGGGAATAGTGACCATCACGTTGTAGAGCGGACGGTTCTTCCACTCGAACGACAGCTTCATGTGCAACTGCGCCGGCCCGGGCCCGAGGTGATAGGTGATCGGCAGCGCGCCGCGCCACTCGGCGGGCGCGACCGGTCCCTTGAGCTGCTTCAGGATCGGCAACGCATCGCCGTACGAGATCGGCAGCACCGGAATCTTGAGAATGGTCTGTGAATCCTCGCGGCGGTTCTTCTTGCCGCCGGCCTCACTGCCCCAGCCCGGCGTGATCGGATCGCCCGGATGCACCGGCATGTCCATCACGCTGCCGCGCTGCGCGCCATATTCCGGCCGGTACGGACCGGCTGGGTAGACGTCGCCCTGAAAGTAGCCATCGTCGCGCGGATCGGAATAGATCAAGCACCCGATCGCGCCGTTCTCGTAGGCGACCTTCGGCTTGATGCCGCGCCAGCCGGCGCCGTAGCGCGCGAGCACGATCTTGCCCTTGACGCTGATGCCGAGCGTCTTCAGGCGCTCGAAGTCAGCGGGCATGCCGTAGTTGACGTAGACCACTTCACCGGTGACGTCGCCATCACCCGAGTAGGCGTTGTAGAGCGGCGTCTGGTCGCCGGAATCCGGATCCTCCGGCAGCACCGGCTCCTTGAGCTTGAGCGTGTACCTTTCCGGCGCCACCAGCTCCACGCTGGTCTCGAGCGGCCACGGCATCATCGCCTCGAATTCCTCGATCCGCGCGTCGAGCCCGAACGACTTGAACTTCGCCAGCGCCCAGTCGGCCACTCGCTTGGACGACGGCTGGCCGGCGACGTGGGAGTCACCCGCCATTGCCTCCATGTACTCCTTCAGCCGCGCCACATCGGGAACCTTGCGGAACTGCTCCTCGCGCTGCCGCTGCGCGGCGACCGCATCATCCGGAAAACCGCGAAGGCCCGGTGACTGAGCGGTCGCGGGGATTTGGGTGGCCACAAGTGCCAGGACAGCGATCAGTGCAAACATGCGAAGGGCGCGAGTCATGTGAGGTTTATATCGCAGATCGCGGTATCCTCGGCGCATGACCCGCATGCTCCCGGCGCTGTTAATGTCTCTGATTGTCGCCACTCCCGGCTTCGCGCAGGACGCCGCCAAGCCGGCCGCGCCGCCGCCGACCATTGTCCAGGTCGTACGCGATGCGATTGCCGCCAAGGACTTCGCCAAGGCCGAGAAACTGGTCCTCGCCGAGATGGCGGCCCACGGCACCACGCCAATCGCGGTGGAGGCGTTCTCGTGGCTGGGCCGCGGCGCGGTGGCGGCGAAGAACTACCCCGCGGCCATGACCTACGCCGCGCGCACCTACGAGATTGTCGAGGAGCAACTGAAGACGCGCAAGTTGGACGATGAAGCGAGGTTGCCGATTGCGCTCGGCGCTGCGATCGAAGTCACGGCACTCGCCACTGCGGGCCAGGGTGGCCGCTCGGACGCCGTCCTCTACTTGCGCAAGGAGATCGACACCTACACGGGCACGTCGATCATCGAGCGCCTGAACAAGAACGTCAACCTGCTGAGCCTCGAAGGCACCCCCGCCCTGCCCGTCGACAGCCCGAAATGGATTGGCACCCCGCCGCCCTCGATGGCCAGCCTCAGGGGCAAACCCGTCATCGTCTACCTGTGGGCGCACTGGTGCCCCGACTGCAAGGTGCAGGGTCCCGTGCTCGAAGCCATGCTCGCGAAGTACCAGAGCGCCGGCTTGACACTGGTGGCGCCGACCAAGTTCTATGGCTACGTCGCCAAGCGCGCGCCAGCGGGGCCGGAGGAGGAACTCGCCTACCTCACTGGCATCCGCGACAGCGTCTATCCGTGGATGAAGGCCATGTCGGCGCCGATCAGCGAACAGATCTTCGCGCAGTATGGTGTCTCGACGACGCCGACGCTGGTGCTGATCGATCGCGCCGGCAACGTGTCGAAGTACCACCCGGGCCAGCTCACGGTCGAGCAGTTGGAACCGATGATTCAAAAGATCATCGCGCCGGCCGGTTCGGTGCGATAGACGGCGTCCCTATGGCCGTCGCCTGAGATACTCGTCGCGCCTGGCGACGACGCGAGTGGCCAGAGCCTGGGGCATCGGCAACTTGATCGCGCGGTCGATGGTTTCGATCGCCAGGTCGAACGACCCGCTCGCCGCATAAGCTTCCGCCAATCCAAAGAGCGCCTGTGGATTCGCCTCGTCGAGGCGGACCGCCTCCTGCAGGTGCTTGAGCGCTTCGCCAGTTTTGCCCTGGGCCAGGAGCACTTGTCCAAGATTGTTGTGTGCCAGCGCGTAATCGCGGCGGCGCGCAAGCGCGGCACGGAAGGCGGCCGTGGCGTCATCGAGCCGGCCGGCCTGCGCCAGCACGGTGCCGAGGTTGAAATGGGCCGCCGCGGAATCAGGCTTGAGCGCCACCGATGCCTCGAAATGCCGAACGGCCTGCGGCATCTGTCCCACACTCATGTAGAGCAGCGCCACATCGTCGTGCAGCTCGGCGTCCCTGGGGTCCACGCGCAGCATCGTTTCGTAGCCGGCGATGTCCTCGACGGTCATCTTGGTGGTGATCTGCTCGCGCATCAGCTCGCGGTCACGGTCATTGGTGGCCAGCAGTTGGAACCAGAGGTCGCCCATCTCGTCGTTCGAGCGCTGTCCCCAGTAGACCTTCGCCGGCGGGAGTTGCGGATTGCGGACGTTCTCGGCGGAGTTGTCGTAGGTGTACTCCATCGACAACCGCGTGCCCTTGGGCAGTGGAATCGGCGTGACCTCGCGGTAGACGTGCTGCCATCGAAAGTCCCAGTCGGTGATGTGCATGACCAGGCGCGAGGTGCCGTCGGGAAAGAGCGCCATGCCGCGAATTTCCCTGGCGCGATAGTGCGCGTGCGGCTGGATCGCGAGGAGGTCGGCATCGACCGGCAGCGTGTAGGCGTCGCGGATGACGTAGCGGGCGTCACCAGGCGGAATCTCGATCGACTGCGACCCGAGCCGCAGGATGGTCGGCGTCCGCGTCGGCGGACGATTGCTGAAGTACAAACCGATCTCCGGCAGTACCTCTTCGACCGCGCCACTTGGCTGCAAGTGAAGCTGCACCACCAGGTCGCTGCCGGGTTCGAGCGTCCACGCCAGGTCTGGTCCCACGAGCGGCGCGACCTGGCCTGGGGTCCAGCCCACGAAATGGCCATCGGGATATTCAGCTGACCGCGGCATCAAGCCATCGTAGCCAGGCAGCGGGTCGGCGTCATCCAGTTGCCGGGTGGCCGGCGTGCGATCGATCCGGATGTTGGCGTGATGCACCACGCGCGCGTTGCCCGGGTGAAACTCGATACCCCGCACGTAGGTCCGCTTGGTGACCGGAAGACGGATGGCGAAGATGCGGAAGGCGTCGGTCGGCTGCGCCTGCAGCGTGAAGGCCTTGGTCGGCTTGACGATCAGGTCTGGCTGGCCGAGCAGCCAGCCGGCCGGCAATTGAGGCACGGGCGGCAACGCCGCCGGATCGCCCTGGGGTGCCCCGTTCGTGGCCCAGGCCGCAAGACTCGCGATCTGCGCGTCAGTGAGTGGATCCTGGCCGACGAAGTGGCTGACGCGGGGTTCGACCTTCCACGGCGGCATGAAGCGGCTCTTCGTGACCGTCGCGATCTGCGTGGCACGGCGACGTACTTCGTCGTAGGTGGTGAGACTGAACGGCGCCGGGCCGCCCTGCCGATGACACGACACACACGACTTGAAGACGATCGGCGCAATGTCCCTGGTAAACGTCACCTCCTGCGCGGCCGCGTCAGGCGGACGCGAGAGATGAAGCATCAGCAGCGACAAGACAAGGACAGCGATTCTCACCTGATTAGGTCCGGGAGAAAGCAACCCACTGCCTGCGTTTCGCGGACCGCGACCGGCTGGCCTTGCCGCACGGCCTCAAGGGCGCGCTCGAGCGTGCGCTCGGTCGGCTGAGGCCGGTCCTTGCCGAAGTCGATGTGGCGGTCGTCAATACGGCCCCGGTACAGCACCTGTCCGCCGGCGCCGATCACCGCCACTTCGGGTGTGACCCTGACCCCGGTGTGCTTCACCAGTTCCTGCGCGGTGTCGCGCACCACGGGAAGGGCATAGCCGAACTTCTTCACGTGCTCGCGAATCACGCCGGGCGTGTCCGTACTCACGGGATAGACCAGCGTAAAGCCGATGCCCTGGGTCTGGAACTTTGCGGCAAGCGACTGGATCTCTGGTGCGTAGCGATTGGAGATGGGACAGTCCGTAGTCGTGAAGACGAGGACGGTCGCCACCCGATCCCGGCCAGACGCCAGCGGATTCACCGGCCGGCCATTGAGATCGAGGACACGCGCGGGTACCGCCGCCAGGAGGTGGGCGGCCGCCAACAGCACGGCCAGACCGAGGTGGGGCAACATCGATGTCACTTCAGTATAGGGAAAAGACAGGCGGGGGTGGTGGCCCCCGCCTGTCCCTGAATTTCGCGACGGCGCCACTAAGGTGGCGCCCTACTGGCAAGCTACCAGGTCACATCCACGCCGACGCGGATGATTCGGCCCTGAAGGATGACCGAGGGCTGTTTGTAGGTGGCGGCGGCGTACTGCATCGTCGACACCGACGAGTAGTCATCCGAGTTCAGGGCGTTGAAGAAGTCGGCCTTGGGCGTCAGGTTGAGCGCCCCGAGGTTGAATCGCTTGCTCACCGAGAAGTCCACCTGGTTGATGCGCGGAGTGAACTCGGTTTCCGGCGCCACGAGCGGCACCTGGATATTGGCGATGCCGCTGGCGGCTAGTTCCGGCAACACCAGCCCGCCCGGCGTGCACGGACCGGTGCAGTTGGCCGCGTAGCGGGTGGTCGAGGTCAGCTGCCAGTAGGTGGCCTGGCCGTTCGGACGGTCGAAGCCGGTGCCGGCCGTGAAGCCGCCGTAGGCCTGGGCCGCCGCGCCTTCGAGATAGCCGTTCAGGCTCTGCCACGAACCGCTGACCTGCACACCCCAGAAGGGTAGCGGGTAGACGACGGTTGCCTTGAACTGCTTCTGCCACGGAATGCCGCTCTTCGACTGATCGCAGTAGAGCGAACGGTTTGGATCGCTCGCGGCCGACACGCAGACGTCGTTGATCGACTGCTCGAGGTTGAAGCCACCGAAGGCACGAACCCCGCGCGGCAAGCGCGCGTTGAAGTTGATGTCAATGCCGTCGTAGTTGCGCTTCATGTCTTCGCTGGTACTGTCGATATTCGCGACCTGGCCGCGGAACGCCGGCTTGATGACCCAAGCCGGAATGACGGAACCGTCGAGCGGGCTGACCACGTTGAACTGGTTGTAGCTATCCGCATTCAGCAGCGCGTTCTGGCGCACCGTGATGTTCTTGAAGTTGATGTGGTAATACTCGGCCGCCAGCGAGAAGCCCGCGAACAGCTCACGCGTGATGCCGAAGTTCATGGCCAGCGAGTACGGGCGCTTGATGTCGGGATCGAACTGCGCCAGCGAGCGCACGCCGAAGTTGGCCGGCAGGTTGGCGAAGTTGATCTCGCAACCGGCGGTCAGGTAGGCGCAGCCGCGTTCGCCCTGCGCGATGTCGTCGCCATTGACGTCATTCCACGGCAGCGCAAAGGTGGTCAAGGCGGTCGGGTTGTAGAGCTGGGCGAAGCCGGTGGTCTGCGCGGTCGCGAACTTGTTGAAGCCGGCGCGGATGGCCGTCTTGCCGTTACCCGAGAGGTCGTAGATCGCCGACACGCGCGGCGAGAAATCCTGCCACGTCGGAAAGTCGATGTCGCTGTAGGCCGGCACGTTGGCGAAGCGGCCCACCTGCGCCGACTGGCCAACGATGGTCTGTCGGTTCAGGTCGAAACGCAGGCCGTAGTTCAGGGTCAGCCGGTCCAGGTTCCAGGTGTCCTGGGCGTAAATGCCGAAGTTGGCGTCGAGCGACTCTTCGACCCGCAGCGGCGTGTTCAGCACGCTGACCTGGGTCGGTACGCCGTTGTTGTAGGTCTGGTAGATGTCGCCGTTGGCGTTGTTGTAGCGCGGGTATTTGCCAAACTGGTACGACAGGCCCACCTTGATGGTGTGCGCGCCCGAGAGGTACGACACCGCTCCCTGCAGGTTGTAGCGATCGGGATAGTTGCCAAGCTGCGCGCCCGAGGCGCCCCACAGCAGGCCGGTGCTGGTGTCGTTGCGGCGCACCTTGCGGTACCAGTCGGCGGTGCCGCGCTCGGCGAGAATGCCGGGCTGATAGAGGTTGTCGTAGCGCTCGCGGTTGTAGGACGTGCCCACCTCGAGCAGCAGCTTCGACGACATCGTCGAGGTCCACTTCAGCGAACCGGTCGAGAAGTTCGGTGTGTTCCAGACCACTGACGCCGTCGCCGGGTCGGTGTTGGCGCCCATGGCGTGGCCGCGGAGACGCATCGCGCGGTCCATGTAGACCGCGACCTTGTTGCGCTCGGACGCCTGCCAGGTGAGGCGTATTACCGGGTTGTTCATCTTCTCGTCCGAGATGCCCTGTTCGCAGCTGGCGCCGGGCTGACGGCACGCCGCGAAGCCGACCGGGAACGACACGGTGCTCGGCGTGTAGAACGTGTTCGCGATCGGGCGGTCGTACTTGGCGCGGCGGAAGGCGCCGAAGAACCACAGCTTGTTCTTCATGATCGGCCCGCCCTGCTCGAGATTCATCTCGTAGAAATTATCGATCTTGTCGACCGCGCTGACGCCGAGCCCGCGCAAGTCGTCGGTCAGGTTGTCGCCCTGCCAGCCCTTGGGCGACTTGAAGGCCTTAAAGCCGCCGCGGAACTGGTTGCCGCCGTCCTTCGGGATCAGGTTCATGTTGACGCCGCCCGTGAGGGTCTCGGCGTTGCCGCCGGCCGTTTGGTAGACGGCTTCCTGCGTCATCGTTTCGTTGTGGTAGGCCTGCACGGCGCCGTCGCCCATCAGGCCGTTGGTCATCATGCCGTCGACCAACACCACGGTCTGCGCGCCACCCTGGCCGCGCACCGCGAAGTAGGTCTGCTGCATGGCGCGTGAACCGCCGACGTCGGGCACGTTCAACGTGACGCCGACGACCAACTGGCCGAGGCCCTGGATGGTACCGGCCGTGGGGACGGCGTTCAGCACGTCGCGCGTGAGCACCTGCTGCTTGGCGTTGCTCTGCACGTCCACCACCGGCGAGGCGCCGGACACGGTGACCGATTCCTGCAACGTGCCGACCGACAGATCGATGTTGATGGTGGCCGTGAAGTTACCCTGCAGTTCGACGCCGTCGCGGATGACGGTGTTAAAACCCGGCAGGGTGTAGGTCAGTTTGTAGGTGCCAGGCCGCAGATCGCTGATGCGGTAGAGGCCATTCTCGTCGCTGGCTGCCGATTTCACGCCCTCGATCAGAGCGGGGCTCGCGGCTTCGACGGTCACACCGGGCATCACGGCGCCCGAGGTGTCTTTCACGGTGCCAGTGAACACACTCTGTGCCTGTGCCATGGCCGGCACCAGCACGAGGCTTGCGAGTACAAGGAAGAAGGTTCTTGCAACGAACTTACGCGCCATTTCTGTTTTCCCCCAATCAGCGAACGATTCACCAAGAGCAACCAAGACGTTACCCGTGTGAAAAAATTACCTCAACACAAACGGGCTACCGCCAGTTGACGCGGCCTTCACCGTTACCTTGATGTAGGCCGTGGTCCAGCAGCACTGAAATCCGCCGCCGCCCACACCCGACGCGTCGTTGCCTTCGATGCGAATCCAATACTCACCAGGCATCGAGAACGTCGCGGTGGTCGAGACCTTGTCCTTCTCGATCGCCGGGGTGGAATCCGCGAAGGTGACCGTGCCTGGGCCGCGGTACTTGGAGAGCGTCGTACTGACGCGCTGGCGGCGCGGCGGCGCGGCGGCGGCGGCACCGCCTGGAGGCGGCGCAGCAACGGTGGCTCCACCGGTCGGTGTTTCTTCATGACCATCGTCGGTGACCCAGTACGAGAGCGGCACTTGTTCGCCGACGACACCGCTGGCCATGCCGGAAGCCGTGAGCTTCGGCGGACCGGTGAGGGCCTCGCTCTTCTCGGCGAACTTGATCACCGGCGGCTTGTTGCCCATCGCGGCGTCGAGAAATGGCTCAATCTGGTAGCCCTTGGTGAGGCCGAAGGGCACCGACACGGTCCGGCCATTGGCCGTCAGCGTCCAGCTGATCTTCTTGTCGCCGAAGTCTTTCGGCACCTTGATGGCAATGGTGCCCCAGCCGCGGCCAACCGGGAAGTGGGTCGGCTGACCCTGATCAGGGCCACCGGGCTCGATGCGGTTTTCCGGGCCAATCGGGATGTCGAGCGTCTGCTTCTTGTTGCGGTTGTAGTACCCAGCCAGCAGAGTGTAGCTGCCGTCTTCGTTCTGGTACCAGCCTTCGAAGGCCGGATAGATGTTCTGCCCCGCGTCCTTGAGCGGCTCCATGACGAGCTGCCCGGCGGCGACGTGGGTGCCGGCAGCCAGACAGGCGGTGGCCGCGAGAGCAAGGGCCGTGCGCCCCATGAATCGGATCTTCATCTGAACTCCTGCGCAAACAAAGAGGGGGTGCCGTTGCTGGCACCCCCTCGGTGAAAAATCAGGCCAGCGAGTTACTGCTGCTGCCGTTCGGTCGTGGTCGTCAGCTTCGCCTTGCGGGCTTCAACTTCTTTGGTGAAGTCGTCATCGCCCATGTAGGTGATGTTGATCCAGGCGTGGGCCATTTCGTCCACCGTGCGGTCGCCCCAGCCGATCCACTGCGTCGGGTCCGGGTTGCTCTTCTTGGCGGCGGTGTTGTCGTGCCACGCGGTGATCTTGATGATCGTGCCCTTCGGCAGCAGCGGCGCGTAGTCGTCGGCGAACACGTAGTTGTTCATCCAGTTGAACTCGAAGTTCGGGACGTAGCCCAGCACCTGCTGCGTGCCGTTGGGCAGGATGGCTTC
>NSIL01000045.1 GCA_002737365.1 Acidobacterium sp.
CCCTGCCAGTCTCTTCCTGTGCTCGGAATGTTGATTCACTTTCTCTCCTTGTGTTGAATTCGGTCGTGCATCCCACAGACGTCTCTGGGCCTGCGCGGCGCACGCTACACGACGAGCTGGCTGCGGCCGGAGGGCGGCGCATGGCGCCGCGGCTGGACTCGCGTGGTGTCAGCGAAAGGCGCTGAAGACAATAGTGGTGCGCTGGTCGACACAGGTGCTTCCCGGGATTAGTTGACCGTCCAGAGGGCGAGCGTATTGACGCTCTTCACGAACAGACGATTCCCGGCCAGCGACGGCGCCCCCCAGGTTTCCTCGTCCGACAACTTGTAGCGGCGAACCGGCTCGGCGGCCGTGGCACTCACGCGCATCACTACCAGCTCTCCGTCGCTCTCCATGCTGAGCACGGTGTCTCCGGCCTTCCAGATCGACGCATTGGTGGCCTGACGGCCTTCGGAGGTCCAGATCGTCTTGCCGGTCTTGGCGTCCGCGATGAAGTACTGCCCGGCGTTCTTCGTGGACAGGCTGAACACGGTGTCGCCCACGATGATGCCGTTGCTCATGCGCATCATCACGTCCGCGTTCTCCCACACCTTGACCACCACCCACGTGTTGTCGCGCTTCGTCGGGGCGTACGCCTCGAGCGGTCGCCCGTTGCCGCCGATGATGAAGGTCTGGCCGTAGAAGAGCGGCGTGAGAGAGTTGGTCGTGGCCTGCGTGGGGAACGGCAGTTCCCAGAGCAGGGCGCCGTTGGCCACCTCGACGCCGACGATCTTTGCCTGCGTCCCGGTGACGATCTGCCGCGTGCCGCCCAGCGTGACGACCACCGGGGACCCGTAGCCTGGGCCATCCCCCGCCCAGCGCCACTTCACAGTGCCACTCGCCATGTCGAACGCGGTGAGGGCGCCCTCATCCTGACCACCCACGTGGAAGATCACGTTGGAGCCCTCGATGATGGGCGAGAACGAATGGGTCGTGTACTGCGTCGGAGGCGACGCCGGCTTCGTCCACAACGGCTTGCCCGAAGCGGCATCGTAGGCCGTCACGATGCCCGTCATCCCGATCGAGAACAGCCGGTTGTTGGCAAGCACCGGCGTCGACTTCGGGCCCGGTCCATGCCCGGCGGCCGCACTCATCGGGGTAAAGGGGGCGGCGTACGGGGTGCGCCAGACCGCCTTGCCCGACTCGGCATCGAGCGCGCTCATCACTTCCTCGTCGCCCTGTCGAGAGAATATGTACACACGGTTCCCGACGACGAGGGGGGTGGCGTAGCCAGTGCCCACGTCAATCTTCCACCGCTGCCGGAGTTGCTCGGGCCACGTCGCCGGCGGGGCGAAGCCCGTCGCGCCGCCGTCGCGCGCGCCGCCGCGCCACTGCGTGACGTTGACCGGCTGCTGCGCCACCGCGACCCCGACCAGACCAAACACGACAACCGCCGCCATTCCTGCCAATACGCCGCGCATATGTGTCTCCTCCAGACCGCCATGCGATCGCCGATGGTATGCGGGCAGCATAACGCGATCCCCCCGCCGGCACGGCTGGCTCAATGGCGCTGAGTCCGAGAACGGGCCTGATGTGGACCCGGGAGGCCGCTCATATTGCTTATTGTCGTCAACGGTGCGCTGGTGTGGAGCGGCGATCAGCTGTCCGGCAATCGCCCTGGTCGCGTGCTGACTCCGAGGTAGATCCGGGACCAGGTATGAACCTGATCCCGGATCCCGGGCCCCGGATCCCGACCTAGAACTCGTAGCGCAGTGCGAACTGCATGCAGCGTCCGGCCTGCGCGTCGCAGGTGGCGAGCGTGCCGTTGTAGCGGCCGAAGCCGGGTGTGTCCGGGGTGTTCGTCAACTGCCCCACATCGAACTTCGGCGTGTTGGTGGCGTTGAACACGTCCCAGCGGAAGCGCAGCCGATGGTCGGCGATGCCGAGCGACCAGGCCTTGCTGACACTCATGTCGAGCGTGTAGTAGCCGTCACCCCTGAAGATGTTGCGAACGCCGGCCTCGCCCGGCAGTGCGCGCCGGAACTTGGTGAGCGCCGCGACCGGATCGACGAACGGGCTGGGGCGGTTGTCCACTTTGTTCCTGGTCGTTCCGGTCTGTGGCAGGTCATTCGGATCCACGAGCATCGCGTTGCCCTGCAGATTCCAGTTCGTCGCCCAGCAGGATCGGCAGTTGGCGACGTTGAACGGGAAACCGCTGTTCCAGCGCATCAGCCCCGCGACCGACCAGTCACCGATGACCTGGTTGACGAAACCGTTGACGCCAGAGCCGAACCGCTTCCCCTGGCCGAAGGGCAACTCCACGAGCCAGTTGGCGTTGATCTGGTGCCGGATGTCGAAATCAGACGTTCCGTAGTTCAACTCCGGATCGAACGAGTTGACCAGGAACCCCGAGTTCCCGCCGTTGCTGAAGTTGCCGAACGCGCTGCCGCGCTCGACCTGCGAGCCCATATCCTCCGACTTCGCCAAGGTGTAGTTGAAGTCGAACTGGACGCCGTCAGCAAATCGGCGTCGCAGGGTGAGGTTGAGGGCGTTGTAGTTGGAGCGGCCGATGGAGCTAATCGCCGCCAGCGAGTCGTATTGCTCGGCGAAATACGCGTACGGCCCGAACTTGCTGCACGCCGGATCGCACGACGTGTCCATGTCATAGAGCGCGGTGATCCAGTCGGGACCGTTCTGCATGAACGCCCGGGTAATTGCCTGGGTTGCGGTCAGACCACCGCCTGCGGCGGCTGGGAAAATATTCTGCCAGTAGGCGACCGCGGGGAGCCCCGCATACGCTGAGGCCGGAGAGTTGCTGCTCAGGCCGGCAGCTTGTGCCGCCCGGATAATCGACTGTGCCGCCGTGAAGTAGTCGGTGCCCGAGGCCGGATCCATCAGGTTGAGCGGCATCGCCAGGTCACGACGAGCCAGCAAGTCGCGGCCGAACCGGCCGACGTAGCCGGCCTCAATGGTGTAGTTCTTACCGAGATCGAAGCCGATGATGGCGCTGCCCATATGAGCCGACGGCGTCACCAGGGTGTCGTCGATGGTGGTCGTGATCACGCCGGCGCGAATGGGCGGCGTTTGCGGAAATCCGCCCGCCGGCGCCGCCGGCATCGTTGGCGGCATCTGGTCGATGCCTCGGAAACGCGCGCCCGGGTTGGTCTCGTAAGCGAGACCGAAGGGGCTGCTGATTTGCGTCGACATGCCGTAGGCGAAGCCTTCGTCGAAGTTGGTCGCCAGGCCGACGCCGACGCGGTCGAACACCTTCGAGTAGCCGCCGCGAATGACAATGCGTTCGGTCGGCGTCCACGCCACCGCGAGGCGCGGCGCGAGGTTGTTCTTGTCCCACGCGTAGAAGCCCGGCTTGCCGTTCTTCGGGCCGGCCAGGTCGAACGTGATGATCTGGCTGGCGTTGGAGGGGATGCCCTTGAGCGCGTTCGCGGCGCGCGTGTCGAACCACTGGCCCATGCTGACCGTGGGCGCGACCTGCAGGCCGTTGACCTCGAAGGGCGGTGAGTAGATGCCGTAGCGCACGCCGGCTGTGACGGTAAGATTTGACCGCAGCTGCCAGGCGTCCTGCACGTAAAACTCGAACTCGTCCGAGCCGATCTCGCGCCCGACCGCGGTGCCAGGGGCTTGCGGCGTGCCATCCTTGTTGTAGTTGGCACGTTGCGTGGCCTGCGACAGCACGCCCAGCAGGTTGAGCCAGGTGTCGGCGTAGCCGCCTTGGAAGGCGGTGGCGACCGCCGGGAGGCTGCACCCCGGCAGCGTGCAGAAGGAACTGCCCGGCATGTTGCGGCGGCCGACGCCGGCCACCCACGACGGGTTGACCGTGGCGCTGAGGTATGAAGACTGGAAGCGTTCCTTCGGCACGCGCGTGAATCGGATGTTGGTGCCCACCTTCATCGTGTGCCGGCCCTTGAACCACGACAGGTCGTTGACGAAATTCTGCGTCGGCGTCTGGCGGGTGTCGGTGAACGACGATCCGAAGCCCTCGTAGGGCGAGATGAACCGGAAGTTGACGTAGTTGTTCTTGGTCAGGCCGGCGTTGTTCTCGTCGATCTTCGTGAACCCGTAGCGGAAGCTGTTGGTCAGCGTCGGCGACAGCACCGAGTCGTAGCCGACGGCGCCGCCGTAGTTGTTGAAGAGACGCTGGCGCAGCGGGTCGAGCCCTTCAAACTGCGGCGCCGTGTTGATGGTGTCATTCTGTTTGCCGAAGCGTCCGAAGAAACTGTGGTTATTGGCTGCTTTGTAGTCGACCCGGCTGATCAGATTGAGGAACTGGTTCTCAATCGGCGCGGCAAAGCGGTAATCCATCAGGTTGCGGCCGTCGCGGCCGGGGTCGTTGGGTGACGGGTACTTGCGGAAGTACGCCAGCGCGGCGGCACTGGGACCAATACCGAGCGGATCGATCGCGGCAATCTCGGCGGGGGTCATCCCATAAAAACCGGCATCCACGGTGTGGTTGGCAGTGACACCCCGTACGGTGCCGCCGGGGCACAGCGCGGCGACGGCGCAGCGGTACATGAGCACGCCGTCGCGCATGGAATTGGAGGGCACGTTGCGGAGGACAGGCGCTTCGCTTTGCTCCCGCAGGGCCTCGATGTTGCCGAAGAAGAACAGCTTGTTGCGACGAATCGGGCCACCGAACGACCCACCAAAGATGTCCTTGTTCAGTTTGGGCGCCTGGCTGGGCTTACCGGACGACAGCTGGGACAGCTTGAGGAAGTATTCGTTGCTCGAAGTGGCCGTGCGCCGCCCCGTCCAGTAGCCGGAGCCGTCAAACTGGTTGGTTCCGCTGCGGGTGATGAGCGACACCTGTGGACCGCTCGACCGACCCATCTCGGCGTTGAAATTCGAGGTGCTGACGCGGAACTCCTGGAGCGCCTCCTGGGTCATGCGGATGGCCGAGGTGTAGGCCGTCGAGAGCTGCGGATCGTTGACGTCGATGCCGTCGAGCGTGACGCTCTGCTGGTCGGCACGGGCGCCGGCCACCGAGCCGTAGCGTGGGTCGACGGTGGCCGGATTCGCGGTGGGAATGAAGACCGCGCCCGGCTGCAGGCTGAGCAGGTGCACCACGTTCTGCGCCTCGACTGGGAGGCTCCGAATCTGCTCGCGCGAGATCACGTTACCCACGCTGGCGTCGATCGTGTTCAGCTGCATGCTTGCGGCGACGACGCTCACCGTTTCCGAAATGCCGCCAATTTCGAGTGCAATATTCTGCCTGGCGACGGAATCAACCTGCAGCTCGACGCGTTCGATGACCGAAGTCTTGAATCCACTGAGTTCGACTTTGATGTTGTACCGGCCCGGCTGCACGCTGCCGAAGCGGTAGGTGCCACGCTCATCGCTGACCGTCGTCTGCGACGCGCCCGTGCCGATGTTACTGAGCGTGATGCTGGCGCCCGGAATCACCTGCTTTTGGGTGTCCGTGACGTCGCCGACCAAGGCCGCCGTGCCTGTCTGCGCCCAGGCGGCGCTGACGACGAGTTGGAGCAGTAGAGCGAGAGCAACGACAGTCGGTATTCCGCGCAACGACGGGCGGGACAATTTCACGACGACCTCCACCAAAGACAACAATCAACGCACGCTCGTCCCCGGGCGCAGCGTGTTCGCACCCAGGATTCGGCAGTCGGCACCACGCGATCCCGCATAAAATGGCTCTTCGAGGAGACCTATGTCAAGGGCTGTGATGGCGATCGTCATCGGTGTCGTGTCGGCGGCCATGGTTCCGCTGACCGGTCAGCAGCCGACCTTTCGCTCGGGTGTCGACCTGGTGACTGTCGATGCCACGGTGCTCGGTCGTGATGGGCACCCGATCGACAGCTTGGGCCCCGACGACTTCCGTCTTGACGTGGATGGTCGGCCCCGCCCCGTCGTTTCTGCACAGTTTGTTTCGCAAGCCGCCCGTGGAGCGCGTCAATCCGGGCCGTTGCCGTCGCATTTCACGTCCAACGAGCACACCGAAACCGGCCGCGTGGTGGTGGTCGCCGTGGACGAGGCGCACATCCGCCGCCTTGAGGGCCGGCCCGCGTTGGGCGCCGCGGCAGCCTTCATCGATCGGCTCGACGGTTCCGACCGGGTGGCCGTGATCGGGCTAGCCCGACTCGGGACGCTCGACTTCACGCGCGATCACGTGGCGCTCAAGCGCCGACTGGCCGCGTTGACCGGACAGACCGACCCGGTCTTCCAGCAGTTCAATCTCGGCTTGAGCGAGGCGCTGGAGATCGCGGAGGGCAGCCGTTCGCGGCTAGCCGACGCGGTGCTGCGCGAATGCGGCCGCGCGCTGGCCGAGTACGTCAACCTGGCACGCGCGGCGGACGACGCCGGCGGCGGGCGCGACGGGTGTCCTGAGCACGTTGAACAAGAGTCCCGCGCCATGGCCCAGCACGCCCACATCCAGGCGCGCATCTCGCTGAGCGCGCTCGAGGCACTGACCGTCAGTCTCAAGGACATTCCCGGCCCCAAGACCCTCGTCGTCTTGTCGGAGGGCATGGTGGCCGATCCCCGGCGCGTCGATTTGGCGAAGATCGCGGCCGAGGCCCAGGCCGCCCGCGTCACCATCTACGCGCTGCAGCTCGAGGTGCCGACGTTCGAGGCCGCGCAGGACCGCGTCTCGCCGACGCTGGTGCGCGATCTGCAGGTGCGTGGCGACGGGCTGGCCCGCGTCACGGGCGCGGCGCGCGGCGCCGTGTTTCGACTGGTGGGCAGCGACCCGCGGCCGTTCGATCGCATTGCGCGCGAACTATCGGGATATTACCTGCTCGCGTTTGAACCACTCACCTCGGAGCGCGACGGCCGCTCGCATCGTATTGAGGTGAAGCTGGCGCGCGGCGGCGGCGAGCTGCGGGCTCGGCCGGGATTTATGTTGCCGGTCGCGCCCACCTCAACAGCAGCGCGCGATGCTCGGCTGGTGGCCCTGCTCCGCGCCTCGTCGCCATCGACCGAATTGCCGATCCGCGTGTCGACCTATGCCTATGCCGAACCCATGTCCGCGAACGTGCGAGTCGTGGTGAGCGCCGAAGCCGGGCTGGTTGATCGGAGCGCGCCAAGTGCGCGGCTCGGCTTTGTCTTGACCGACGCGCGCGGCGTGATTGTCGCCACGGCGGTCCACGATTCGCCCGCGGGACGCTACGCGTTCAGCGCCACGGTGCCGGCCGGCGCCTACGCGCTGCGGGTCGGCGCGATCGACGCGCTGGGCAGGAATGGCAGCGTGGCGCGGCCGTTCGACGCCCGCGTCGCCGAGTCGCGCGGTGTGCGCGTGAGCGATCTGATGCTCGCCCTGCCGCCGGCGCAGCCGGGCGATCCGCTGGAGCCGCTGGTCGACCGTGTGCGTGCGGCGACCGCGATCGCCTACCTCGAAATGTTGGCCGGCGGTGGCGCGCCGTTGCCCGATCTGGTTCGGATTGCCGTGGTCCCCGCGAACGGCGGCGGCAGTGTGCTGACGGTGGTGGCCAACCTGATACGTTCTGGAGGCCAGGGCGAGACGGCCCGGGACTGGGCCATCGCCCGTGCGGTGTTGCCAACGGCAGCGTTGCCGCCCGGACGCTACGTGGCGCAGGCCGAGGTCATGTCGGCCAGCAACCTGGTGGCGCGGGTGGCGCGGCCCTTCAGCATTCCCGACTGACCCACCCCGCGTACGTGGAGGCAATCCTTCAGGGTTGCCTTTCGGGTCGCGCGCTTCAGAGTTTTTCGATCTGGGTCTGAGAACGGGCCTGATGTTGACCCGGGAGGCCGCTCCTATCGCTTATTGTCTTCATTCGGGCAACGTCGCGGCGATGCGTTTCGGATCCAGGCGCCAGATGTTGCCGGCCCTGAGATTCGACAGCCACACGGAGCCGTGTCCGACGCGAATCGCGTCGCCGCCCTCGCCGTAGAACTGCTGCACGACCTTGTTGGTCGAGGGATCAATTCGGGTAATCGGATACTCGAACGACGTCACCCACACCGACCCTTCACCGACCGCGATCTCTCCGCCCGGTCCCGGAATGCCCGCGGCGATCGTTGCCACCACCTTGTTGCTCTTCGCATCGACGCGCGAAATGGTGCCGTCACCCTGGTTTACCGTCCACACCGAGCCTTCGCCGACGGCGAGAAACCGCGGGCGGGGTCCGACGGTGATGACCTCTTCGATGACGTGGTTGTTTGGGTTGACGCGGGTCAACACACCTTTCTCGGTGCCGGTGACCCACACCGCGCCCTCACCAAAAGCGACCGCGAACGATCCGGGCGCGACGTAGATCTCCGCGACGACCTTATTGGTGGCCGGATCGATACGGGCCAGTGTGCCCTTCGCATCCGTCATCATCCAGATGCTGCCGGCGCCGGTCGCGAGGCCGCCTTCGCTGTTACCGATCGTCAACGGCAACGTGGCCGTGACCTTGCCGGTCTTGAGATCGATCCGCGACACGCTCGGGTCGCCGCAATTCGGCACCCAGAGACTGCCGAAGCCAACGGTCAATCCTGAGCACGGATTCTTGCCGACGGCGATTGTTTCGACGATCTTGTTGGCCTTCGGATCGATGCGCGTGACGGTGTGCTTGGGCGAATTCGAGACCCAGAAGTGCTCGTCGATCGCCTGCCAGTCAGGCACGCCGGGCACGTCGAAAACCTGGTCGGGTTTCAGTTTCGTAATCGGAATACGTAAATAAGCTTCGGCCACGCCGGTCCGTTTCGGCCGCGGCGGCGGCTCCTGTCCAGCGATCACGGGGACTCCAATGGCAAGAATGAGCAGGGCGAGCGCACGTGTCATGGGTTGGAAACCGGAGGCATAATATCCCACCACATGCGCCACCTACCCACTTCGAGCTCGGTTCTCGCATCGGCCGCGGCACTGTTGCTCGCCTCGTCTTATTGGGCGGTTTCGGCGCAGCAGCAGCCACCACCGGCGCCGGAACCGCCATCGCCCAAGGCCATTGAACACTTCGAAGCCAATATCCGCCCGCTCCTCGTCGAGTCGTGCGCGATGTGCCACACCAGGTCCGAGGCGGGCGGGTTGCGCGTCGATTCGCGCGAGGCGTTGCTGAAGGGCGGCAGTTCCGGTCCCGCGATTGTTCCCGGCAAGCCCGACGAGAGCTACCTGCTGCAGGCCATCCGCCACGCGCCGAACGCGCCGCGGATGCCGAAGAACGGCACCAAGCTGTCCGATCAGCAGATCGCCGCGGTCACGCAGTGGATTAAGGACGGCGCGGTGTGGCCGGTCAGTGCGACGAGCGCCGCACCGCCATTGGCGACCTCGCGCGAGAAAGTCCTCACCGCCGAGCAGCGCGCGTTCTGGTCGTTCCAGCCGCTGCGATCGGTCGAGGTGCCCGCGGTCAAGCGCGCCGACTGGGCGAAGAGCGACATCGATCAATTCGTGTTGGCGAAACTCGAACTCTCCGGGCTGTCGCCGGTCGCCGCGGCCGACAAGCTGACGCTCCTGCGGCGCGCGTCGCTCGATCTCACGGGCTTGCCGCCGACGCCGGAAGAAATCGAGGCGTTCGACAAAGACACCTCGCCCGACGCGTTCGAGAAAGTGGTCGATCGCCTGCTGGCCTCGCCGCAGTACGGCGAAACCTGGGGACGCATGTGGCTCGACGTCGCGCGCTACGGCGAAGACGATCCGCGCAGCCTCGATCCGATGGGCCGCGGCTATGCGCCGTATCCAAACGCGTATCTGTATCGCGACTGGGTGGTGAAGGCCTTCAACGACGACCTGCCCTACGACGAGTTCGTCAAGGCGCAGATCGCCGGCGACCTGCTCGACGAGAAGCTGCGGGCGCGGACGCTGCCGGCGCTGGGGCTGCTCGGCCTCGGCCCGTGGTACTACGACAACGGGTCGGTGGAGGTCACCAGGGCCGACGAGCGGCACGATCGCGTGGACGTGGTGTCGCGCGGTTTCCTCGGCCTGACCGTCGCCTGCGCGCGCTGCCACGATCACAAGTACGATCCGATCCCGACCAAGGACTATTACTCGATGGCCAGCGTGTTCCTCAACAGCGCCTATCACGAGTATCCGCTCGCGCCGCAATCAGAGGTCGATCGGTTCAAGGCGCTCGAGAAGAAGATCGAGCAAAAAGAGAAGCTCCTCGGCGAGTTCCTCCAGGTCGAAGGCCGGCAGCTCGGCGAGACGCTGGCGCTCCACAGCTCGAAATACCTGCAGGCCGTCTGGCGCGTCACCGGAGAGCCCAAGGAGCCCGTCGGCAAGGTCGTCGATGCCGAAAAACTCGACTACGACGTGTTCGATCGCTGGCTCGCGTTCCTGGCCAAGCCGCCGCGCTTCTATCCGTACCTCAAGGACTGGCAGGCGATGATCAAGAGCGGCGGCACGAAGGACGAAGCCAAGAAGCTCGCTGACGCCTTCCAGGTGCTGCTGCTCGAGGTGATGTTCGCCAAGAAAGAGCTCGACGAGGAGAACGACATCATTCGCGCCAGGGCGCTGCCGGGAACGAAAAAGAAGAAGCCGGCCAACCTGCCGAGCGAGTTCATCACCAACGACGATTTCTGTCCCGGCTGCGGCCTCGAGCTGAGGAGCCTGCCGACCGACCAGATGCAGTTCTGGACCGATGTCTTCCGGCGCGACCTCGCCGAAGGCTTCGACGCGGCGTATGAGACGGAGTACATCAAACCGGGCGTGTTATATTTCCGCGGCTGGTCGCTCGAGCGCCAACTCGGCGCTGATCGCCGCGCGCACGTGGACGCGCTGCGCGCCGACATCAAGGCGCTGCAGGCGGATCTGCCGCCCAAGTACGCCTACGTGCACGGCGTGCAGGACGCCGAGAAGCCGGCCGTGATGCAGGTCAACCTGCGCGGCAACCCGCATCGCCTCGGTGATGAAGTGCCGCCGCACTTCCTGAGCGTGCTCACTCCAGAGGCGCCGGCGAAATTCGAAAAGGGCAGTGGCCGGCTCGAGCTTGCGCAGACGATCGCGGCGCACCCGATCTCAGCGCGCGTGATCGTGAACCGGGTCTGGAAAGGCCACTTCGGTACCGGCATCGTCGACACGCCGAGCAACTTTGGCATCAACGGCGATCGTCCGTCGCATCCTGAGCTGCTGGAACACCTGGCCAACGGGTTTGTGACCAACGGCCGCTCGATCAAGAAGCTCCATCGCCAGATCATGCTCAGCCAGGTGTATCAATTGGGCACCGAGACCAACGCGGTGAACGCCGCGAAGGATTCCGGCAACCGGCTCTACTGGCGTGCCAACCGTCGGCGCATGACCGCCGAACAGCTGCGCGATTCGATCCTGCTGGTCAGCGGCGCGCTCGAGAACAAGCTCGGCGGCCCTCCCGAAACGCTGACGCCCTTCTACAACCGGCGAACCATCTACGGAAAACTGAGCCGCTATCGCACCGACCCGTTCCTGCAGCTCTTCGACGTGCCCGCCCCGACGATTTCGGCGGAACAGCGCTTCGCCACCAACGTGCCGCTGCAGCGGCTGTTCCTGATGAACAGCGACTTCATGCAGCAACAGGGCGAGATGGTGGCGCGGCGGGTGGCTGCTGAGCCCGACGTCCGGGCTCGCATTCGCAAGGCCTATCAATTAGTGCTCGGCCGCGACCCGATCGATGCGGAGTTGGCGGCCGGAGTGCAGTACCTTACGCAGGAACCGATGCGGACGTACGAAGAACGCAAGGCCGAAGACGAGAAGAAGTTGAAGGAAGCGTCCGCGGCGAAGCCCGGCGACACCGGCCAGAAGCCGGCCATGTCTCCGGAGCCGGCGAAGCCGGACCCCGCAATGTCGGAAGGCATGATGGCCGGCGTGATGGGAGCGGGCGGTGGTGAGAAGAAAAGCGAAGAGGCCAAGAAGCTCCTTCCCATCACCACGTTTGGCCGCTACGTGAAAATACTGCTGAGCTCAAACGAGTTCCTGTTCGTGAATTGATCTTATGAGCCATCGACGAACCAATCCGGTGACGCGTCGCGACGCACTGTGCCGCATCGGCAACGGTTTCGGCATGCTCGCCTTTGCGGGACTGGTCGGCGATTCGTTGACCACCGCGAATCTGTTCGCGTCGCAGGATCCGAAGATCCGCGCGACCGGCGGCCTGCATCATCCGGCCAAGGCCAAGCACGTCATCTTTCTGTTCATGAACGGTGGGCTGTCGCAGGTGGACAGCTTCGATCCCAAGCGGGCGCTCGACAAGTACCATGGCCAGCCGCTGCCCGGCGGCACCATCGCCACCGAACGCAAGACCGGCACGTTGATGCGCTCGCCGTTCGTGTTCAAGAAGTACGGCAAGAGCGGCATGGAGGTCAGCGAGCTGTTCCCCCACGTCGGCGAGTGCGCCGACGACATCTGCTTCGTGCGCTCGGTCTACACCGACATCCCGAATCACGAGCCGTCGATGCTGATGATGAACACCGGCCACACGCAGGTCGGCCGGCCATCCCTCGGCTCATGGCTCACCTACGGTCTGGGCACCGAGAACAAGAACCTGCCGGGCTACGTTGTGCTCTGCCCGGATCTGCCGACGACGGTTGGTCCGCCGCTGTGGAACGGCGCGTTCCTGCCGGCGGTGCACCAAGGTACGTTCATTTCCGATAAGCCTGAAAAGCCGGATCAGATGTTCGGCAAGGACTTCGATCCGAAGAAACTCGTCTCGTACCTGCACAACGACAAGTTCACGCTCACCGAACAGCGCCGCGAGCTCGACCTGGCGGCCGCGCTCGATCAGATGCGCAGCCAGCGCGACGGCGTGGTCGATCCGCAGCTCGACGCGTCGATTCAGACGATGGAGATCGCGTATCGGATGCAGACCGAGGCGCCCGATGTCTTCGACGTGCGCAAGGAAACCGAGGCGACACTTAAACTGTATGGCACCGGCAGCACCGCTCGCGGGTGCCTGATGGCGGTGCGGTTGATCGCGCGCGGCGTGCGCATGGTCCAGGTCTATTACGCGAAGGGCGATCCGTGGGACGCCCATTCCGACATCCAGGCGCATCGCAAGAACGCCAGGGATTCGGACCAGCCGTTCGCGGCGGTGATCAAGGACCTGAAATCACGCGGCCTGCTTGACGAGACGATCGTCGTCTGCGGCTCGGAGTTCGGCCGCACGCCGGTGTGCGAGGTGGGCGGCGGGGCGGGGACGGTGGCCAACGGCCGCGATCATAATCCGTTCGGCTTCACCATGTGGCTCGCTGGCGGCGGCATCAAGGGCGGCACCATTCACGGCGCCACGGACGACTTCGGGTTCAAGGCGATCGAGAAGCCGGTGCACGTGCACGATCTCCACGCCACGATCCTCCACTTGATGGGGATCGATCACACCAAGCTCACCTACCGCTACAGCGGGCGCGACTTCCGGCTGACCGACGTGTCTGGCAACGTGGTTCACGAAATCCTCGCTTGAGTTGTAAACTGTTCGGCGTGACGATGCTCCGAAAGCGGATGCCTAAGCGTGCCAAACATGGCGCGGGGGGCGGACGTTTGTAGGAACTCGGAATCGGAGTTCAACGATTCGATAGCCACCCGCCGCGGATTACCGTGAGCGGGTTTTGTTTTTCGGGCCATCAGGCCATCAGGCCGTCAGGGGATTGGTCGTGGACGCGATTGAAGTCGGCGTATTGGGTGCAACCGGGATGGTGGGACAGCAGTTCGTCTCGCGCCTGTCGCGGCATCCGTGGTTCCGGTGCACGTGGCTCGCGGCCAGCGAGCGATCTGCGGGCAAGACGTCTAAGTCGGTCGCGCCGTGGAAGTTGAATACGGCCATCCCTGGCGGCGCCGCGGCATGCGCCGGGCCTACGAGATCCTCGACGGCAAAATCAAGTAAGCGACTGCTCGAACGCGCGAATCAGCTCCGCCACGGTCATGCGGTTCCACGTCTCGTTCACGCCGAACGTGACGGTGGCCGACCCTTGGGGAACGGACATGCTGATGCCCCGCTCGCCCAGTCGTTTTACGACCTCCGCCGCGTTCACGCCCTTGAACGTGACACGCGTGAGGTTCGTGCCGTTCGGGATGCGCTCGATGCCAATGCTCGGGTGCTTCGCCAGCGCTGAATAGAACGCCTCGGAGATCTGGACCGCGCTCGTGAAGCGGCCCTCGAATCCATCCATGTAGTGCCGTGCGACGAGCGCGGCATTCCAGCCCACCGCGAGATTGCCGCCGAACATCCGCCGGACATGAAGCATCCCATCCAGTACGCGTTTGGGTCCGGCCAGGATCGCGCCGATGCCGCAGTTGAAGTATTTCCACAGCGACACGTAGACCGTATCGAAATACGCCGAGTACTCCGCCGGCGAAATACCTGTGTACGCCGACGCCATAAACAGTCGCGCGCCGTCGAGGTGCATGCCGATACCCTGGTCACGTGCGAGCGCCGAGATGCGCTTCGCCTCGTCCCAGTCGAACAGCTGGCCGGTCAGCCGGCGAATGGGACTCTCGATCACGATCGCGCCAACCTCGGTGGCCACCCGGCCACCGGCCGTGCGCGTGAGCACGGCCTCGACCTCCGTCTTGGTGAACGTCGCGCGGCCGGGCCCCAGCGGCATCAACGTCAGACCCGACAGCGTCTGGCACGCGTCGCCGGTGTCGTTGTAGATGTGGCTCATCTCCGGCACGATGACGCGGCGCTTCGATCCCGCCAGCGCACGCAGCGCCAGTTGATTGGCCAGCGTGCCCGAGGGCATGAACACCGCTGTCTCCTTGCCCAGCAGCTTCGCCCAGTGCTGTTCGAACCCCTCGACCTCCCCGCCGAGCAAGTAGTTGTCGTCGACGACGTCCTTGCCCTGGCACAGGCGGTTCAGCAGCGCGGCATACTCACGCGGCGCGATGCCGATGCCGTCACCCGAGGTGTGCACGATTCGATCGGGTTCGACCGCGCCACTGGCGAGCGCCGAGGTGTACGGCAGGCAGCCGAGGCCAGCGGTTGCGCCGAGCGCGCCGACAAACCCGCGGCGTGTGATCGGATCCATGCGTTCTCCTGCCACCACTTGACTCCGCCTTCGCCAAGGCTACGGCGAGACAGGCGGCACGAGCAAGACAATAAGCGATATTCGCGGCCTCCCGAGTCAACATCAGGCCCGTTCTCAGACCCAGCGAG
>NSIL01000046.1 GCA_002737365.1 Acidobacterium sp.
CTTTCAGGCGCCGTCGTCAGTGATAGGCTCACGACGCTCGGCGCCACCGCCACGGTCATCGCAGACTCAAACCAACTCCTGCAAGCCAAGCTCGACACGCTCACGCTGATGCCTGGCGCGTTGGGAGCTGATCACCGGCAAGCTGCTACCCTACGCCGCGGTCGGCATCATCGACGTCGTTCTCGTACTGGTGGTGGCAATCTACTGGTTCGAGGTCCCCATGCGCGGCAGCATCGCGCTGCTGTTCGCGATGTGCGTGATCTACCTGATGTCGACGCTCGGACTGGGGCTGTTCGTCTCGACGATCTCGCGTACGCAGCAGCAGGCGATGATGACGACCATCTTCTTTTTCCTGATGCCGATGATCTACCTGTCGGGCTTCATCTTCCCGATCGAGAACATGCCGGCGTGGATTCAGCCGTTCACCTATCTAATTCCGCTGCGCTACTTCCTGGTGATCGTGCGCAGGCTCTTGCCTTGTTCGCCTGGGGCGCGACGGTCTTCGCCCTGGCCACCCTGAGATCATCTAAACGGCTCGGATGACCTCCCATCTAAGACTCCTGAGCTGCGCGGATGCCGGCTTCTTCATCGACAAGACTCAGCACCCACGCACCGGCGACGAAGAACCCGAGAATCGCGATGATCGCCGCGTGGCTGTTGCCGGTGAGCATCACGCTCGCGGTGAAGACCAGCGGACCGAGCACCGTAGCAAAGCGCTCGGCGACCGCAAAGAATCCGAAAAACTCCGAGGTGCGGTCGGCCGGGACCATGCGTGAGAACAGCGCGCGGCTGAGCGCCTGCGCACCGCCCTGCACTGTGGCAATCATCGCCGCCAGGATGAAGAAATGCGTCACCGTCGTCATGAAGTACGCCAGCAGCGTGGCCAGCGCATAGACCGAGATGGCGATGAAGATGGCGCGCTTGGTGCCGATGCGCACGCCCAGGGACCCGAACAGGAACGAGAACGGGATGCCCAGAAACTGTACCATCACAAACGCCGCGATCTGTGACGTCTGCGCCACACCCACCTCCGCGCCATAGACCCCGGCCATGCGGATGATGGTCTGGATGCCGTCCTGATAGAGCAGCATGGCGATGAACAGCAGGAAAGCGTTGCGATACTTCCGTACCTCTTTGAACGTCGTCGCCAGCCTGCTGAAAGCCGCGACAATGGCGATGCTGGATTTGCCGGCATGCCTGGCCCGGCCATGAGGTTCTTTCACGGTTCGGAAGATCGGCAGCGAGAACACCGCCCACCACACCGCCACCGCGAAGAACGACGCCTTGATGGCCGGCACCGTGCCGCTGAAGCCGAACATCGCCGGCTGCAGAATCCAGGCGAGGTTGATCAGCAGCAGTAACCCGCCACCGATGTAGCCCATGGCATAGCCGGCCGACGACACCCGATCCGTTTCCTCGGCCTTGGCCACGTGCGGCAGCAGCGAGTCGTAAAACACGATCGAGCCTGACACGCCGATGTTGGCAATGAAGAATAACAGCGACGCCAGGCCGACGTCACCCTCGCCGATGAACACCATCGACGCGCAGGCCGTCGCGCCGATGGCGATGAACAGCGCGAGCAGGCGCTTCTTGGAACCGCTGTAGTCCGCGCAGGCGCCCAGGACCGGCGCCGAGATCGCGATGGTCGCCATCGACACGGTCGTGACCAGCCCAAAGCGGGCGGTGGCCTCAGCCGGAGCCATGCCGGCGGCGGCATATGACGCGTAGAAACCGGGGAAGACCGCGGTGACGACCGTGGTGAAAAATGCGGAGTTGGCCCAGTCGTACCACGCCCAGGCGCGCTGCTCAGGCGTGACCAGGCCCACGCGGGCCATCAAACGCGCGATCATTCGCGCTCATCATAGCTGGCAAGTCTGACCTCTTTGACTCCTGTTATTTACGGGCGGCGGCTAGCTCGGGCAGGTCTTTGTCCGCGGTCGCCCACGCCTTCAGGGCCAGGTCGAACTCGCGCCGCCCGGTCGAGGGGTTGCCGGCGTTCTGCGCCACCAGGGCCAGGGCGTAGTGGGTGCCGAAATAGGCCGGGTCGTGCTCGGCCATCAACTGCGCCATTCGCCCCGCCAGCTCCCAATCGCCCACGGTCCTCGCCGAACGGGCCATCGCCTCGAGCCTGAACAGCGACTGGCTCCAGGCGTCAGGCCCCGGTAGTGACCGCCATTTCTGCGCCGCGCTCAACATCATCTTGCGACCCTGTTCCGGTTGCGCCGTTCGCAGGCGGAACTCGCCCTGCAACGCCTCGAGGCCGATGAACACCAGGTCCTGCCCGCCCGGAGAACTCTTCAACGCACGCAAGGCGGCATTCGAAGCCGCGCCGGCGTCGGCGACGCGATTCATGGCGAGCAGGGCGAATCCGGTCTCCACATGGCCGGCTGCCTGCACCAGGGGATTCGGGTGCGCGATCAGCACCTTTGCGGCTTCAAGCGCTTCGGCGGGGCGACTACGCGCCAGCAAGTACGCCGGCCACTCGCGCTTGTTCACCATCTGCACCAGCAGGTTCGACGGCAATCCGAACGACTGCTTCAGCAATGGCTCGGCTTTTTTCATCTGGCCGAGATACTGATAGGTCGCGGCCAGCAGGTCGAGATTGTGCTGATGGTGCCAATCCAGGTCGGCGCCCATCTTCTCGCGCGCGAAGTACGCACGCTGCAGTTTGTCGGCCACCCCGAACTGCGCGGCTGCCTCGACCGGCCGTCCCGCCCGGCGCAATTCGTGGCCATGCATATGGATCGCGTGTGGCACCTGCGGCGCCTGCGCGGCATACGCGGCGGCGTTGGCAAGCGCCTCGTTCACCCGCCCGCTGTTCTCGTAGGCGTGCGCCAGGTAATGCCGCGCGCCCATGTGGTTGGGCGACGCCTTGAGCGCACGCTCGAAAAACGGCATCGACGCGAGCACCGACCCTTGGCCGCGATCGGCGGGATCAGGCGACGCCGCCAGCCCTCGCTTCAGGATCAGCTCGACATCGTCCGGGAAGGCCACAAGTGCCGTATCGAGCGCCTTGCGATAGGTGGCGAGTTTGGTGGGATCGCCGGGCGCTTCTTCAGCGGCCATCTGCGACGCTCGCGCCTCGATGTGGTGACGTTCATGAGGCGTCACCTTCGCGGCCATGGCTCTTGCCAACTCGATCGCCTGACGCGCCTCGGCGGGTTTGTTCACCTCACTGTAGGTGTAGCTGAGGCCGACCTGCGCCAGCGCGAGCCCGGGATCGCTGCGCAGCGCCTGATTGAACGAACGCGCCGCTTCAATCCATACATAGGAGTGCAGGTAGGCGAGCCCTTGATCGTAGAAGCCCTGTGCGTCGGCAGACTTCGTGCCGGCGGCGTCGTGGGCGTGTCCGATGCCGGCGCGAAGGGTCACCGGACGTTCCAGCAACGCCTGTGGCACGACGGGAACGACATGGCCCGCATGTTGGGAAGTGAGAAGTGTGAAGTGGGACGTGAGAAGGAGGGCTGTACAAACAAAAAGCGGGAAGCCCCGGATGATGCCCCTGGACTCCCCGCTCTTCACGTTCTTGATTCTAGGTCCGTTAGCCGTCTGTGTCTAATCTGCGCCTGATCTGCGGCTGTGCTCGATCTGTGGCCTAGAAGCTGATGTTCGCCCCGAACTTGAAGAAGCGATGCTGCAGCGCGTTGGTCGGGCGCAGCCACTGGGCAGCCGTCACCGAGGTCGAATACGCCGTATTCACGGTGTACGGCCAGCTGCTGTTCAAGACGTTGTACAGGTCGAAGTCCACGCGCAGCCTTGCCTTGCCTGGCATGTCGAAGCGCTTGGCGACGCGAAGATCCACCTGGTTCAGGTTGTGCTCGCCGTAGTCCTTGCCCTCACTGATCAGCTGGACTGTTCGCGACGCGACCCCCGTCCAGTTGCGGCCGATCTGCTGCTGGGCGACGGCGTTGGTCACCGCCCATGAGGCGAGGACGCTCGGCCCGGCGCCGCCGGTCTGGATGCCCCGTGTGAACTGGTAGGTGCCAGCCAGCTGGACGTTCCAAGGCAGCGTGTACGAACCCGACATCTTCGCGTCGGGCCGATAGCCGTACTCCCGGTGACAGCCCGTGGTGCCATCCGCGTAGAGCTCAGCGCTGCCCGCCGCCAAGGCGTCGACGCCGGCCGCCAACGTTTTGCAGTTGTCGAAGGTCCGAGCCGTTGCGGCGATGCCGGCCTTGAAGAAGGCGCCGTTGCGGAAGCGGCTTTCGAGGTTCAAGTCAAACCCCTGATACAGGTTGGTCTCGCCACCGAAATCCTCGGAGAAGCGAATCAGGCTTCTCGCGGGCAGCCCCAGCGCGAACACCGCGGGCTTCAGGTCCATGACGCCGCACACCTTGTAGCCGCCGCCGCCCGGCAGGTCGGGGTCGGACGGCGCGGTGATGCAGTACGAGTCGTAGCTGCTGGCGTCAAAGCGAAGATCGTCGACAATCGTCTGGTTGCCGAACGTCCGGCGATAGTAGCCGCCATTCACCGAGACCCGGTCCGCCAGCTGGTGCTGGGCGGAGACGGTGAACTCGTTGTTGTAGCCGCGCTTGCCCCAGCCGTTCATCACACTGGGGTCGTACTGAACGGTTGGCACCGTCAGGCGGCCGAACGTCGGTGTTGACGCCGATGCGGCCAGTTCGTTGAACTGGATGTTGCCGGAGGCATCGAGGGGGAGGCCGTTGCCGTCCACATCGGTCCACGCCCGGGTGTCCGTCGCTGTCAGCGCGCCGATCGGGTTCACCTGGTTGGCAAAGGCAATCCCCTGGCCCGCGACGTAGCGCGCATAGCTGGCCTTGAGGGCAGTGCGGCCGTCGCCAAACACGTCCATGGCAAAGCCGACACGCGGCGAGAGGTCTTTCCAGTTCTGCACCTTGCCCGTGCACAGGTCGCCCGGGTCGACCTGGCCGTCAGAGCACTCGCCGAACGTGGCGGCGGCGCCGTGCCGGCTCGCCAGCACTGAACTCTCGCGGGTCTCGCCGATGAACTGGTCGAAGCGCAGGCCCAAGTTCAGCGTGACGCGACCGAGCGACCAGCGGTCCTGGGCGTAGAGGCCGAGGTCGCGGTTGATGCCGTTGTTGCGGTCCGACGGCAGGCGTAGCGTCGTTGAGACCGGTACGCCGGCGTTGTAGGTGATCGGCTGCATGTCACCGGTCCAGCGGGTGAGCAGCTTCCAGTCGCCGTTGCTCATCGTGCCGCCGACGCGCAGGCTGTGGTTGCCGGCCACATACGACGCCGCGCCCATGAAGGTGCGCAACACCGAGTAGTGATCCGCCGGGTTCGGCCACGCATTGGCCTGGCGGCCGTTCGAGGCGTCGACCACATTGTAAACGCGCGCATTCATGATGGCGGTGTCGTCCCACACCTTGTCGGGGCTGCCCGTCACGCCCTCCTGGTAGAGCTCCGTGTAGTTCTGGTTATACACAGCGAAGCCCCCCTCAAGCAGTAGCTTGTTAGTGGCCGTTCGCGTCCACTTGGTGACGTTGACATAGCTGGTCGGTGTGACCTGGACACCGGCCGCCTCTGGCGGAATGGCCGCCTGAATGCCCCAGTGATTGCGGTACTTGCGCTGGTTGTCGAAATACAGCGAGACCTTGTCCTTGCCACTGATCTGCCACGAGACGCGGCCGGCGTTGCTCGTGATGTGGCCATCATCGATGCCCGGCTTGCTGGTGTCGGGCGCGTAGATGAACGGCGACGGGTTGGCATCGAAGTAGGCGTCGGCCTTGGTCTTATCCGAGCCCCAGTTCCTGAAGGTGTAGTTGAACCACACCTTGTTCTTCAGGATCGGGCCGCCAATCTGCGGGTTGATGTCCCAGATTTTCTGGATCACGTCAACATTGGTGAGCGTGTTGTTCTTGTTGAAGGTCGTGCTGCCGCTCAGGTTCGAACGCGAGCAGGGCAGGCCGACTCCGGCCGAGCCGCAGTTGTCGGAGCCGAACGATTCGCCGGCCCAGTTGGCGATCACCGAACCCCGGAACGAGTTGCCACCATCACGCGGCACCATGTTGACGCGCATGCCGCCCTGGCCCATTTCGGCCGAGTCGGCGCCGGTCACGTAGCTGAACTCCTCGAAGCTCGCGTCGTTCCAGTAGACGCCGCTATACGCGCCCTGCGCGCACAGGTTGTTCAGGCGCAGGCCCTCGATGGTCTGCACCGTGTCGCCCGAGCCGCGGTACTGGAGGGGCGACTGCTGCAGGTTGCCCGAACCGCCAACGTCGCGCGACAGCGCGCCGCCGCCGCCCTGCGCGATGGTCGTGCCGGGAATCATGATGCCGACCGCCTGGATGTTGCGGCCCGTCGGCAGCGCCTCACGCACCTCGGCGGTCATGACCACGCGCTGCGTGATGCTCTGCGTGTCGACAATCGGCGATTCACCCGTGACGGTGAGCGTCTCTTCCAGCGTGCCGACCTTGAGGTCCACGTTGATCGTGGCCGTGAAATCGGACGTCAGCACCACGCCATCACGCACGACGGTGCCGAAGCCCGGCAGCGAGAAGGTGACGGTGTAAGTGCCTGGCCGGAGGGCCAGGATGGAATAGCTGCCCGAGCCGCTGGTGACGGTGGACCGGCTCTTTTCGATCAGCACCGGGCTGGCGGCCTCGACGCTGACGCCTGGCAGGACGCCGCCTGACGCGTCTTTCACCGTGCCGGAAATAGTGCTGGTTTGCGCCGATGCCATGACCGGCGTGAAGAGAAAGCAAAGAACAGCAAGAATCTTAACCGTGAGCAAACGCACCACAAGCCCTCCACGAAGTTGCAATTTCCAAACTCGACAATCGCATGAGTAAACACTATTTCTTGGTCGCCGTGAAGGTGCCGGACACCATGCCGCCGATGTCGAGCTTGCCCTTCATGGTGTGCTTCTCGACCGTGCCGTCGTAGGTCACCGGCGCCTGCTGGCCCTGGACGTCGAGCGTGAAGGTGAAGTGAATGGCGTTGCCCTTGACGGTGCCCGTCAGGTCGGCGGCGCCCAACTGGCCGGCGTACTTGCCGGTGAGCTTCTCGCCATCCTGCTTGAAGGTCAGGACAGGATTGCCGGCGCCCTGGTCGGTGGTGACCGTGAACGACCACTCACCGGTGACGCTGGTGGCCTGCGCCAGGGCCTGTGCAGAAATGAACAGGGCCAGCGCGAATACGAGGCCAGCAGTTTTAAGAATCGACTTCATCTTGAAAGCCCTCCTTTAAGGGGCATCGAATCCTAACCTAAAAGCACGTTACATGGGGTTGCAAACAGCAAGAGTGTTAGGATGCGCGTTCGAGGCCAAATTCCATGCGCAAAGTCGGGGTTCTGATCGCGCTCACCGTTTGTCTGAATGGGGCATCCGGCGCCCAGTCGCCGCCGGTTGGTGAATGGACCCACTATGGGGGAAACGCGGCCTCGCAGAAGTATTCGGCCCTCGACCAGATCAACAAGGACACCGTCGGCAAGCTGAAGATTGCCTGGCGCTGGACCTCGTCCGATAACGCCGTGGTCGCGGCCAATCCCTTGTCGCGGCCGGGAATGTATCACGACACGCCCTTGATGGTGAAAGGCGTGCTCTACACCGTGACGTCGCTCGGGCAGATCGTGGCCCTCAACCCGGCCACCGGCGCCTCGCTCTGGGTATTCGACCCAGCCAACTGGAAGTCGGGACGACCCGGCAACCTCGGGTTCGTTCATCGCGGCATCTCCTACTGGACCGACGGAACGAAGGAGCGCCTGCTGCTCGGCACGAGCGACGCCTACCTGATTTCGGTCGATGCCAAGTCCGGCGCGCTTGATACCACCTTTGGCCAGGGTGGGCGCATCGACCTGATGGCGGGCCTTGCCAACGCGGTGCGCAGCACCAACTACTCGGTGACGGCGGCGCCCATCATCTGCCGCGACGTCGTCGTGGTCGGCGCCAGCATTCACGACGGCCCGACCCACAAGGAATGGCCACGCGGCGACGTCAGCGGCTTTGACGTGCGTACGGGTAAGCGGCTGTGGACGCTGCACTCGATCCCGCAGAAGGGCGAGTTCGGCAACGAGACGTGGGGCGACGATTCGTTCTCCTACTCAGGCAGCACCAACGTATGGACCAACATGTCGGCCGACGAAGAACTCGGCTACGTCTACCTGCCGTTCGGCACGCCCACCGACGATTGGTTCGGCGGCCATCGCCCGGGCGCCAACCTGTTCGCGGAAAGCCTGGTCGCACTCGATGTCAAGACGGGCAAGCGTATGTGGCACTTCCAGGCTGTGCATCACGGCATCTGGGACTACGACCTGCCCGCGGCGCCAGTGCTGGCCGACATCCGCGTCGACGGCAAAGTCGTCAAGGCCGTAGCGCAGGTCAGCAAGCAGGGCTTCACCTATGTCTTCGACCGGCGGACCGGCGTGCCAGTATGGCCGATCGAAGAACGGCCGGTGCCGCAATCAACCGTGCCCGGTGAACGGAGTTCCCCGACGCAACCGTTCCCGACCAAGCCACCCGCGTTCGAACGGCAAGGCGTGACCGAGAGCGACCTGATCGATTTCACGCCGGAGCTGAAGCAGGCGGCGCTCGCGGCGATCAAGCCGTTCGAATACGGCCCGCTGTTCACGCCACCCACCGAGAAGGGCACCATCGCGTTGCCGGGATGGGTGGGCGGCGCCAACTGGGCGGGCGCGGCGTTCGACCCGGAGCAGGGCACGCTGTATATCCCGTCGCTCACCAGCCCCATCGTCATTCAGCTCGTCAAACCCGACCCGACCAAGAGCAACCTGCTGTACGTGCGCGGCGGTGTGCAGGCGCCGCCGACGCTCGACGGCTTGCCGGTCGTGAAGCCGCCCTACGGGCGCGTGACAGCCATCGATCTCAACAAGGGCGACACGAAGTGGGTGGCGCCGGTCGGCGACGGCCCGCGGAACCACCCGCTGTTGAAGGATCTGAACCTGCCGGCGCTGGGCGCGGCGCTGCGCAACGCACCGATGGTGACCAAGAGCCTGCTGTTCATAGCCACCGGCCAGGGCAACCTGGGCGGCGGCCGCGCGCTGCCGGTTGGCGGACGGCCCTTAACCACCGGCCTACCCGCCGAGCCGGTCAAGCTGAGAGCCTTCGACAAAGCCACCGGCGCGCTGCTCTGGGAGTTCGTGCCGCCGTCGCAGCCGCTCGCCTCGCCGATGACTTACTCTTACCAGGGCGTGCAGTACCTGGTGGTGGCCGCCGGTAGTGGCCCGTCCGCGGAGTTGATCGCTTTCACCCTGGGGTCCTGATGATGAAACGAATAATCTTCGCCCTTCTGTTGGTTCCGTCGATCGCGGCCGCGCAAGCGCTGCCGAACATCAGCACGCTGAACGTCGTCTACAACACGCGGAAGGCGACGGTAAAGCCGGAGGGGGACCTCAAGGCGCAGATCGACGCGGTGGACAAGGAGATTGCCTCCGCCAACCGTCTCGGCAAGACCGGTGAGGTGCGGCGGCAGATTGCCAGAGGCATGGCGCTGCTTGGCGGCACGCCCTGGACGCCGGCCCTCGACTTCCAGAACTCGCTCGCGCTGCGCAGCGACCGCACGATTGCCGATTCAACCGTCACCTACGCACTGCGCCTCGAGCAAATCTACAGCCCGGCGATCGAGTTGACGCCGGCGCTCACCGCGAAGGTCTCGTTGCGCAAGCGGACGCCGCCGGCTCCGGGTTCTATGACGCCTTCGCCGACCACGCTGGTCAAGGAGCTGGGCGCGTTTGACGGCATCAGCCGCGACCTGCGCGAGTCGCCGTTCGCGATGGAGCTCGACGTGTCCGGTGTGGACGACGGCGCGTACGTGATCGAAACGCAGGTCATGGACGCCACCACCGCGGTGGCCACCACGACGCTCGGCGTCGTGCTGCACAAGGGCCTCGACGCCCGCCTGCGCACGCTCGAGACCGCGGCAGGGTCGGTGGTCGCCGGTGCGCGCGCCGACGTCACCTATCCGGCCGACTACATCCGCAACGTCAACCGCGGGCGGATTGGGCTTGGCACCTTCAACGTCGGCACCGAGATCACCACGGCCGAGGCCGTGCTGGCGACGGCCAAGGGTGGCAAGGACCCGTTCAAGGGCCGCACCGGCGACTTCGAACGTCATTACGTGCTGAAAGGGGCGAATGAAGTGATGCCCTACCGCGTCTACGTGCCGAAGGCATACAACCCGACGGCTGGCGCGCCGCTCGTGATCGCCTTGCACGGTCTTGGCGCGAACGAAGACTCGTTCTTCGACTCCTATGCGAAGCTGCCGCCGCAACTGGCCGAGAAGCACGGCTTTCTCCTGGCGGCGCCGCTCGGCTACCGCGTCGACGGCTTCTACGGCTCCAACTTAATGAGCGCCGGGGATGCGGCGTCGCGTCGCCGCGTCGAGTACAGCGAAAAGGACGTGCTGGAAGTGCTGCGCATCATGAAGGCCACCTACAAGGTGGACGAGTCGCGCATCTACTTGATCGGCCACTCGATGGGAGCGATCGGCACCTGGGCGCTCGGCGCGAAGTATGCCGACACCTGGGCCGCGCTGGTGCCGTTCTCGGGCGTCGGCTCGCCGGCACTGGCCGAGCGGATGAAGGGCATTCCGCAGTTCGTCGTCCATGGCGACAACGACCCGACCGTCAACGTGAGCGGCTCTCGCAACATGGTGGCGGCGCTGAAGAAGGCCGGCGCCGACGTGACCTACGTGGAAGTTGTCGGCGGCAACCATACGGATGTCGTCGTGCCCAATCTCCCGCAGGCGTTTGAGTTTCTCGCCCGGCAACACAAGGCGCCGACCGCAGTCACCCAGTAGCAGTAAGATAGCGATATGACGTGGAAGACGCCCTTGACGGGCGCGTTGGCGCTCGGCCTGGCTGTGGCCGGCTGGCAGGCCCTTCGCCCCGAGCCCGTGCTTACGCACGGGCGCATCACGACCAGCATCCTCTTCAATCGCGAAGTCTCGCAGATCTTCCAGAAGAAGTGCTTCCAGTGCCACACCGAAGCCAATGTCTCGATGTCGCTCACGACCTACAAGGACGCGCGGCCCTGGGCGGTGGCGATCAAGGAAGAGATTCTCGAGAAGAAGATGCCGCCGTGGAGCGCGGTGACTGGCTACGGCCACTTCTCCAATGACGTCAGCCTGACCGCTCGTGAGGTCAGCTTGATCACCTCGTGGGCCGATGGTGGCGCGCCGAGCGGTGTGCTGCTAGCCGACGAAGACAAGCCGGCCGTGATCATCCCGTCACTGAGCGGGTGGGAGCACGGTGAGCCAAACACCCTGGTGGCGGTGGCCGCCAGCGAGAAGGTGGCGGCCGATTCGAAGGACCGCACTGCGCGCATCGAAGTGGCGACTGGCCTCACGCAGGCGAAGTGGTTGTCGTCGCTGCAGTTGAACTTCGCCGACCGTCGCGTCGTCCGCTACGCTGCGGTCTACGAACTGCGCACGGGACAGTGGCTTGGCACCTGGTCGCCCACGCATGCCGTCAGCGCCATGCCAGCGGGTGTGGCAATCCAGTTGCCGGCCGGCGGCCGGGTGGCGATCGAAATCGGCTATCGTGGCACCTTCGAAGAGGCGAGTGGTGCCGGCGAACTGGGGTTGTATTTCTCAGCCGACAAGCCGGCGCAAATCGCGCCCCCGCTCGAGATCAAGGCCCCCCTGGTGACCGTGGTCGCAGGAAAGACGCGCGAGCGCGTGCGCACCGAGCTCACGTTGAAGAGCGCCACGACTGCGGCCGCACTCTGGCCGAGCCTTGGCGCGGGTGCCACTTCGGTGGAAGTCACCGCCCTCCGCCCCGACGGTGTGGTTGAGCCGCTGTTGTGGTTGAAAGACTACCGGCCTGATTGGCCCTCGTCTTACGTCTTCAAGGAACCGGTCACGTTCCCGGCGGGGACCCGCCTCACGGTGACCGCGTATTACGACAACCCCGGCACCACTCCGCTGCGCGCGCAGCTGGCGTTGTCGGTGACGGCGTTTACGCCCCTCCTACGCGTCGCTACGGCGCGGCAAACGTCTCGCCCGGCCGCGTCACCCGCACCGTAAACGGAATCGTCGACAACCTGCCGTTCCGCTGATACTGCAGCCAGATGCGGTAGACGCCGGGCTTGGGGAACAGCGCGTGGAAGGTGAGATCGGGTCCGCCGCCTTCGGTCACCGCCGTGCCTTCGAGCATTTCTTCCGGATGCGCGTGCACATGCTCGGTCATGTCGTCGCTCAGCATCATCGCGTGGCCGAAGGCACCCAGGTACCGCTGCAGGTTCGTCACCGGCTCGCCGGTCTTCTCATCCGTGAAATGAATCGGGATGTCGGTTTCTTCACCCGAGATCAGCTTGGCCGGCGTCACTTGCAGGGACACCGTCACACCGTCGGCGGTCTTGGTGAACGAGGTGTCGGGCATCAACGCAGGAATGGAGGCGGTGAGGTCGCCCTCGTAGCCCGCGGTCGAAAACGGCGTCACGATCAGCTGCGGTCCGCCGCCGATTGGCATGAAGTCGCTGAACAGCGCCCAGTGTCCGGCGGTGGGAATCGTGTGTTCGAGGATGAAGCTGCCGTCTTGCTGCAGCTCCGGGTGCACGTGAGACCACTGCGTCATGTCGCGGCTGACGATGAACAGGTGGAAGAGCCGGTCGTGAACCTCGGCGAAGTCCTTGACCACGGCGCCGGTGAGGGGATGCAGGGCCGCGAAGCGGAACTTGACGGCCTGACCCGGCTTCGGCGCGCGCGGCGCCATGGTGACGCGCATCACGTAGTCCGCCGTCGCCATGGGGTCGCCCGGCACCAGCGTCATGCCGCAGATGCTGCACTTGCCCGGTTCGGCCTTCACCTCGTTGGGATGCATCGGGCAGATGTATCCGCTGGTGGTCGACGGAGCATTCGGGTCGATCAACGGCCGCGCCGTGCCAGGCAACGACTCCTGAGCCGCCCGGTTCGGGATCAAAACCGGCTCCTGAGCCGAGACCACCAAGCCCAGCCCGAGCAGCAACGCGATGGCGTAACGCATACCTTTAGTCTAGCAGTGCCAGGGTGCCAATGGTGCCCTGGCACCTCTGGCACCCGTGGCACCAAGCTTGTGGCTAATCAATGGCCAACGAGCCGGTGTAGATGGCCATACCGACGACAGCGTCGATACCCAGAGCGTCGAGCGCGTCGATTTCAGCGCGGGTGGTAATGCCACCGGCGGCGGTGAGCCTGCGCTCGGTGGCCTTGGCCACGGCCGTAATGGCGGCCATATCGGTGCCCTGCATCAGGCCTTCCTTGTCGATGTGGGTATAGAGAAACTCCTCGCAGTAGCCCTCGAGCAGTTGCACGGCCTGCACGGCGGTCAGCGGTAGCACGGTCTTCCAGCCGTGAATGCACACGCGGCCACCGCGCGAGTCGACGGCGGCAATCAGCCGGTGCATGCCGACCGTGTCGGCCAGTGCGCGCGCGAAGTCGTGGTCAATCATCTGCGCCGGCTCGGCGCCGTTGCCGGGCCGGAACAAGCCCGAGCCGGCGATCACCGCCTGTGCACCAGCGGCGATCAGCTCTTCGGCGCGCCGCACGCTGCGGACGCCGCCACCCACGCGGCAGGGCAACTGCGACGCAATCACGGCCACCAGCGCGTCGTTGTTGCCGCGCGACATCGCGGCATCAAGGTCGATTAGTTGGACCTTGGGGAACTTCGCAAACCTGGCGATCCAACCGTCGAGGTCATCGGAGGAAATCGCGAGTTTGTCGCCCTGCACGAGCTGGACAACCTTGCCGCCTTGCAAATCAATTGAGGGGATCAACATGCGTTGGCCACCGAGGACACCGAGGACGCAGAGGAATTCATATTCTTACTGGAACTCCCAAGGCGCTCAAATACTGTTTCAGTTCGCTGACGCTTCTTTCATTGAAGTGAAAGATCGACGCTGCCAGCGCGGCGTCGGCGCGGCCCTCGTGGAACACCTCGGCGAAGTGTTCGAAGGTGCCGGCGCCGCCGGAGGCGATCACCGGGATGTTGACGGCGTCCGAGACCGCGGCGGTCATCTCGCAGTCGAACCCGGCCTTCGTCCCATCGCGATCGATCGAGGTCAACAGGATCTCGCCGGCGCCGCGATCGGTGGCCTCGCGCGCCCATTCGACCGCATTGCGCAGTGTCGCTGACTGGCCGCTGCGGGCAAACACGTTGTAAGGTCCCCTTTTACGGGGAACCGTGGTCGCGGGGCCTCGCTTGGCATCAATCGCCACGATCACGGCCTGGCTTCCGTAGCGTTTCGCCAGCGTCGTAATCAGCTTGGGTGTTCGCAGTGCCGCGGTGTTAAGACTCACCTTGTCGGCGCCGGCCCCGATCGCGGCTTCGGCGTCGGCTTCGCTGTGAATGCCGCCGCCAACAGTGAGCGGCAGGAAGATCTCGTGCGCGACCGCGGCAATGGTGTGGGCACGTGCCTGCCGGGACTCGACTGTCGCGGTCACGTCGAGAATCACAATCTCGTCGATGCCTTCGACGTTGTAGCGGCGCGCGAGGGCCGCGGGCTCACCGGCGTCCCGCAACCCTTCGAAGTTCACGCCTTTCACGACTTTGCCGTCGCGGACGTCGAGGCACGCGATGATCCGCTTAGACAGCACAGGGCAACCAGTTACTGAGCATCTGCAGGCCGGCCGGTCCTGATTTCTCGGGATGAAACTGCATGGCCGAGACGTTGTCGCGCTCGACGGCGGCGCAGAACGGCGAGCCGTACTCGCAAATTGCCGCCGTGTCGTCGGTCACCGGTGCGGCGTACGAGTGTGTGAAATACACCTGCGTCCCCGGCGTGATCCCAGCCATCAGTTTGCTGGGCCGCGGCATCGAGAGGCTGTTCCAGCCAACATGTGGCACTTTCTGCCGTGCGTTTACGGGAAACGTAAAAGTGAAGCAGGTTCCTTTAAACACTCCGAGCCCCTTCGCGTCGGGCGCCTCGGCGCTGCCTTCGAACAACCACTGCAAGCCGACGCAGATGCCGAGCAGCGGCGTGCCGTCGGCGACCGCAGTTGTGATCGCGGTTCGCCACTCGTCCGTCAAGCCGCGCGTGGCGTCG
>NSIL01000047.1 GCA_002737365.1 Acidobacterium sp.
GATGGACCGGCGCTTCGACGAAGCCGAACACGCCAACGCCGGTCACAGGTCAGTGCTCGAAGCCGCGATCGTCGGCTTGAGCCGCGACATGAAGAGCGGACAAACCTAAAGGTTTGTCCCCACTTTGCGGTGGCGGCCGGCTTGGCAGCGACGCGGCGCCGTCGCGAATGCTGCCATGGTGAACACTCTCTGAGACTGACCGCGGCATCCCGCGGGGCGAAGTCGCAGGCACACGGCGTCGATTCGTGCCCAATAATCAAAATCGGGGCCAACCCGACCAGAAGGACTACAATAGGAGGATGCTGCTAACCCCGAAAGACATAGGCGCCCTCGTAGAACACACGGTTTGGCAGCGAGGCAAGGTACTCGACGTCACCCCTCCGTACGCCATCATCCACTTCACGTCGCTGCTGACGACGCCGCAGGGCCCGGAACGCAAGCTGCGCGAAGACGCGGCGCAGATTTCCAAGTCGAAGGTTCAGAGCGACCCCGAACTTGACCTGATTGGCACCGGCAACGGCAAGCCCAAGAAGTCGAAGGCCAAGGCGAAGGCCAAGGGCCTGGTGCATCACCTGGACGAGGCGATCGCTTGGTTCGAGAAGACCTACCCCAAGAAGTTTGACGACGACAAGTTTGTCGACGCCGACCTGCGCAACAAGCGCGCGGCGCACGACGTGTTCGTCGCCAACTTCGGCGGCAGCCGCGGCCAGAAGCTGATCGATCAGGGCAAGCACGCCGCGATCGCCGACGTGCTGGACGCGCTGTTCAAGGCCACCAACATCCCATCGACCTTCGAAGTGAAGGCCGTGCACAAGGGCCTGAAGAAGGGCGAAGAAGCCGGCACGCACGTGCTCGAGACGGCGTTGGCGTTCATTGCCAAGCCCGACCAGGGCAAGTTCGCGGCGCTGTTCGAAGCCATCGCGCAGCTGCCGTCGGACGGCGGCAAGGTGCTGACGTGGCCCAACATCACGCTGCTGCCGTTTCTGGCCGACCCCAAGAAGTTCATGGCGCTCAAGCCCTCGAACACCGAACTGATGGCCGCGCGCATGAACTTCGACCTGCGCTACACCGCCACGCCCAACTGGCCGACCTTCGACGCCATGCAGCGCATGAGCCAGTTCCTGCTGCAGCGGCTGCAGACGATTGGCGCCAAGGACATGTTCGACGTCCAGGCGTTTATGTGGGTTACCCGCGACCTCACCTAGATACATAATGTGGGCTTCTGATTCAGGAGGCCCACATGATTCTCGGTCGACGTGAATTCCTCGCCAGCGCCAGCGCCCTCGCCGCCACCCTTCCTTCGACAACATTTGCCGAGGCTGTCGACAGCAGCACCGCCAGCACTGAAGTGCTGGCCTCCTGGCACGGTGCCCAAGCACGGCCCGGAGGGATATTCCCTGCGTCCGTGCGCGCGGATTTTCCGTCCGTGGCGCGCGAGACGTATCTGAACTCAGCGAGCATTCATCCGGTCGGGACGTTCGCCGCGGATGCGGTGAAGCAGCTCGTCGACTTCCGCCTCTACGGACCCGGCGAGGGGCGCAGCGACTTCGGCGCGGCGAAGCAGGACGAACTGAAGAAGAAATTCGGCGCGCTCATCAACGCGTCGGCGTCAGAGATCGCCTACACGGCCAACACCACCGACGGCGAGAACATCGTGTTCATGGGTTTATTTTCGGATGGGTCGGGCCGGGCGGGCGGAAACATCGTGATCGACGAGCTCCATTTCACCTCGTCGCTCTACATGTACAAGGAGCTCGAAAAGAAAGGCATCGAGCTGCGCGTCGTCAAGCACAAGCACTGGGCGATCGATCCCGAGGACATGGCCAAGGCCATCGACAAGAACACGCGGCTGGTGTCGATGGCGCTGGTGTCGAACGTCAACGGGTTCATGCACGATGCGAAGGCGGTGAGCGCGATTGCTCACGCGCGCGGCGCGCTGGTGTTTGCCGACATCATCCAGGCGGTGGGCGCGGTGCCGCTCGACGTGAAGGCGCTCGGCATCGACTTCGCCAGCGCCGGCACCTACAAGTGGCTGATGGGCGAACGCGGCCTCGGCTTCCTCTACGTCCGCGAGGAGCTACAGGGGACGGTCCTGCCGACGACAAGGTACGGGCACCGGCAGGTGTCGGACTTCAACCGCGCGCAGTTGTCGTGGGAGCCGCTGCCCGGCGCGGCCCGCTACGAAACCGGCGGCATCCCCGTGATGCTGGCCGCCATGGCCAACGCCGGCATCGACTACGTGAACAAACTCGGCCTCCCGAATATTCGCGCGCACGCGAAGCAGCTGACGGATCGACTGCAGAAAGAGCTGCCGCCGCTTGGCTACAAGGCGCTGACGCCGATGGGGACCGAGACGCCGACGGTGGCTTTTGAACTGAAAGATGCCGCGGCGGCGACCAAGCTGTTGCAGTCGGGCCACCTCGTCGGCACGGTGATCGCCAACGAGAATCGCCTGCGCCTGGCCGTCTCGGTGTTCAACACGCACGAAGACATTGATCGCGCGGTAGCGGTGCTCGGTGGGATGCGCCCCGGGGTCTGACCCCATCGCACTGGCGAGCTCAGACGCCGCGAGCGTCATCGTTGGGATTGCTTGTGGCGGTTCCATAATGGTTCCATGATGGAACCATGCCTGCCACCGTCACGCTATCGGTCAAGAATGTGCCCACGGCGGTCGCCAAGCGCCTGAAAGAGCGGGCCGCGCGGAATCACCGGTCGCGGCAGGGCGAACTGCAGGCCATTCTCGAAGAGGCTGGCCGCAGCACGCCCGTCGGTGAGCTGGCGACGTTTGTGAGGCGCCTGGCGCTCAGCACGCCGTCTGAATCGGCAAAGATGATTCGAGAAGACCGCGATGACCCTCGTCGTTGACTTGTAGGCCGTCGTCGTTAGTCGGGCTGAAGCCTTCGTTCATCTCCTCGTCTTTTTCGCCGAGCATCACGCTCGTGGCGTTTGCGGAGTCGCTTATCGCCAGAGCATCACTCTTGCAGAGTCATCGAAGCGCGACACGCCAGCTAGCGCCTTAGCGACAAAGGGATTGGCCACCTAACCCGTCCTTCGCGGTCAGCGATCCTGACCACCAATTCTGCCTCGGTGTCGCCGCCTGCGAACAGCGGCTTGCCGTCCTCGTGTCGCAGCGGAAACACCACCCAGAACCGGTCATAGTCATAGTTGCGGCGCAGCACGCCCGCTAGTGCCTTGACCTCGCGCAGTTCGGGCCGGTTCGTCCCGCGGACGAGGCGCGCATCCACTCCCTTCGGTGTGGCCGGCTGCAGGAACGCGGCCCAGTCCGCGGGGATCACGCCAGACCCCTCACGGGGATCAATTTCGATCATCACGACGGTATCGCCAACGCCCGACGCCTCAGCGACAAGTGTCCGGGCGTCATCGTCGGAGAGACGCTGGGTGAGCTGCAGCGTCCTGGCCGCCGCGCGAATGACGTCACCGTTCAACCACGTCGCCGCCAGCTTGTAGTTATACGAGCGCTCGGTCTTGAGTAGCCGGGTATCGAAGATGCCGCCGACCCGCCCCTGCACGTAGGCGGCCTTGCCAATCGCCTGCGCACGGGCCGAATCCCATCGCAACCAGGACTCGTCCGCACCTTGCGCGAATGTAACGACGCCGGCGAGGGCCGCGACGGCGGCCAGCTTCATTTCGCGGGCCGACGGGTGATGACGACAATCTCGCTGCCGCCGAGTGCCGTCTTGCCAACGGTCAGGTCGATGGCCTGGTAACCGGCTTCGGCAATCTCCTTCAACTCCTTCTCCAACGTCGACGTCTTCGACGTGGCGATCAGCTTGTACTCCCAGCGCTTCGTGTTGGGATCGCCTGAGGCCTTCTGGACGATGGCGACGGTTTCCTTGCCGCCGAACAGGCTTTCGAATACGGTCTGGCCGACGGCGTGAAACCCGGCATCGCCAGCCTCCTGCAGTTCATTCTGCAGCGTCGACGTCTTGCTGGTCGCCAGCAACCGGTAGCTGTAGGTGTTCTTGTCGTCGGACGCCTTCTCGACCAGCACCACGACTTCCTTGCCCCCCACGGCGGTTTCGCCGCCCATGACCGCGACGAAGCGATAGCCAGCCTCACCGGCCTCCTGCATCTCTTTCTGCATGGTCGAGGTCTTGCTGGTGGCGAGAATTTTGTAAGTGTTCGACTGCGCGAGTGCGGGGGCGGCGGCGAGCAGGATGGTGGCGACGAGAGCGAGAGCGATTCGTTTCATGGGAGTAGCCTACTACGGGGTCAGACCCCTCAGCACTTCCCGCTCGGGGTCAGACCCCGCGGGTCCACTGGGTGTTCAGGACTCGCAACAAGCCGACGCCGCTCGCCAGCCACACCACGCCCCACACCGTCGCCTGCATCGTCAATCCATAGAGCGCGCTGCCGGCACCGAACAACGTGGCGTAGACGAAGGCGCAGCCGAGGACCCAGCCGAGAAGCTGTTGCGGCAGGCTGTCGGGCGATGGGCCGACGCCGGCCTGGCGCGAGATGTCGGTCCAGCCGGGACCGGCGGGCCGGACGAGTTTGTAGAACGCGACCAGCGTCGCCTCGCTTTCCGGCTGCGTCAACAGCGTCGCACTGACCCACGCCACCGTCGTCACGCCGACGGTGACCAGCAGCACGGTATTGGCGGAGACGCCGTAGCCCACCTTGCCGGCGACGAAGAAGCCGATGGCGACGACGAACGACACGCCCATCGCAGCAATCTCACTCCACGCGTTGATACGCCACCAGTACCAGCGCAACAGGTACAGAAGTCCGGAGCCGGCGCCGATCGACAGCAGCAACTCGAAACTCGACCGCGCGGATTCGAGCAGGAACGTCATGCCGGCCGCCAGCAGCATCAGCAGCGCCGTGACCAGTCGGCCGGTCCACACGTAGTGACGCTCGGTGGCATCAGTCTTGATGAAACGGCGATAGAGATCGTGCACGAGGTACGACGTGCCCCAGTTGAGATGCGTCGAGATGGTGGAGACATAGGCGGCGAGCAGGCCGGCCACCATCAAGCCGAGAAAGCCCGCCGGCAGGAACGTCAGCATCGCCGGATACGCCATGTCGTGGCCGATCATGCTGGGCTCGAGATAGGGAAACGCCACGGCGATGTCGGAGAGCTGCGGAAACACCAGCATCGACGACAGCGCGACGATGATCCACGGCCAGGGCCGCAGCGCGTAGTGAGCGACATTGAAGAAGAGGGTGCCGCCAAGGGCATCGCGCTCGCTCTTCGCGGCAAGAATGCGCTGCGCGATGTAGCTGCCACCGCCCGGCTCTGAACCGGGATACCACACCGACCACCACGAAATTGTGAGCGGCAGAATCAACACTGAGAGCGTCAGCGTCCAGTCTCTGAAGTCGGGCAGCAACTGCAAGGTCGAGGGCGGGATCTGCGCCATCAGGCCAGAGAGTCCTCCGACCTGCGGCTGCTGCAGGGCGAAGTACGCCGCCGCGACCGAGGCCACCATCGCGATCACGAACTGGAACATGTCGGTGACCAGCACGCCCCACAGGCCCGCGATCGATGCGAACGACACGTTGATGAGCGCGCACACGGCGAGGGTTTGCCACATGGGCCAGCCAAGCAGCACATTGGCGATTTTTGCAGCCGCCAGGTTTACGGCCGCCATGATCACGATGTTGAAGAACAGGCCGAGATACACCGCGCGGAAGCCGCGAACCATCGCCGCGGGTTTGCCGGCATAGCGGATCTCGTAGAACTCGAGATCGGTCAGCACGCCCGAGCGGCGCCACAGGCGCGCGTAGAAGAACACCGTGCTCATGCCCGTGAGCAGGAACGCCCACCACACCCAGTTGTTGGCCACGCCGTGCTCGCGCACCAGGTTGGTGACCAGGTTGGGCGTGTCGGTACTGAAGGTGGTGGCCACCATCGAGCCGCCGATCAGCCACCACGGCGCAGCCCGGCCCGAGGTGAAGAACTCGGTGGTGCTGGAGCCCGCCCGGCGCATCAGGTAAACAGCCGGAGCAAACGAGAGGGCGATGGAGACGAGGACGATCACCCAGTCAAGGGTGGTCAGCTGCATGCGTGGATATTACTCGGTGCGGGATAGAATCCTCGCGCGGATGCTCAGTCCCGCGATCGATGTCATCGCGAGCGCCGCCAGGCGTTTGTAAAAAGTGAAGCAGGTTGACTTACGCTACGGCAGTGCGAAGGCGACGATGGTGCTGCCAGAGGGGGCGCCGTTCTTGCCGCCGCCGCACGCGATGGCGAGATACTGCTTGCCGTTGAGCATGTAGGTCGACGGCGTGGCGCTGCCGGCAAACGGCAGCACGGTCTCCCACAACAAGGCACCGGTCAGCTTGTCGAAGGCGCGTAACTTCTTGTCGAAGTTGGTGGCGGCAATGAAGAGCAGGCCGCCGGCGGTGACCACGGGCCCGCCGTAGTTATCGCTGCCGGTATCTTTCATGCCTTTGGCCACAAGCTCGGGATACTCGCCCAGAGGCTTCTGCCACTTCATGGTGCCGGCGTTCAGGTCGAGGGCGCTCAACGTGCCCCACGGCGGCGTGATGGGCGGGTAGCCATCGGGATCGCGCCACAGCACCTCGCCGTCGTTGCGGTACTTCAGGCGATTGGGATCGGCGGCAATGGCCGCATCGCTGGCCTGGTCTTTGCCGGTGACGAGGAACTCGACGACGTCGCCGATGTTCTTGGCGCCCATGTCGGGAAAGCCGGGCATGCGGCCAGTGCCGGCGCGGATGAGGCCGGCGATCTCATCGTGCGTCATACGCTTGCCGATGTCGACGAGCGACGGCGCCTGCGGCCCGCCGGTGCGATCGGAACGGTGGCACGACGCGCACTTGCTGCCATATAGCGCGGTGTCGGTGTTGGGGATCAGCCGCATGATCCACGGCATCTCGTTGGCGTTGACATAGAGCAGCCCGGTATCGGGATCGAACGCCCCGCCGCCCCACTCGGCGCCGCCGTCGACGCCAGGGAAGACAATCAGCCCGCTCGTGGGCGGCGTGAACAGCGGACCGCTCGTCAGTTCGCGGAATTGCTTCAGCACCGCGGCATGCGCTTCGGGCGTGCGCGTGGTGACCATGGCCTCGGTCATCTGCTGCCTGGTGTACGGCGGTGGCTGCAGCGGATGAAGCTGGCGCGCAGCGGCCTGCTCGCCATCGATCGTGGATTCCGGCGCGCGGCGCTCTTCCACCGGGAACAGCGGCACGCCGGTCTTGCGGTCGAGCACGAACACGTAGCCGTGCTTGGTGAGCTGGGCGACGGCCTGCACGGGCTTGCCGTTGCGCATCACCGTCACCAGGTTAGGCGCGGTCGGCATGTCCCAGTCCCACAGGTCGTGCTTGATCACCTGGTAGTGCCACGCGCGCTTGCCGGTGCGCGCGTCAAGCGCCAGCACCGAGTTGGCAAACAGGTTGTCGCCGTGACGATTGACACCGTACCAATCGAACGACGCCGAGCCGGTGGCCGCGAACACCATGGCGTTGCCCTGATCCACGGTGACGCCGGCCCAGGCGTTGGCGCCACCTGACAGCGTCGGACCTTTCGGCCACGTGTCTGATCCAAACTCGCCGGGCTGCGGGATGGTGTGGAAGATCCAGCGCAGCTTGCCGGTGCGCACATCGAAGGCGCGGATGTGTCCGGGCGTGCCGGGCAGCGTCTCGGGCACGCTGCTGCCGAAAATGATCAGGTCCTCGAAAATGGAGCCCGGCGTGCTCGCGCTCACCGACACGCGCTCGACCGGCAGCCCGAGTCCCTCGCGCAGATCGATGCGGCCGTCGGTGCCGAACGTGGGAATGGGTTTGCCGGTCGCGCGATCGAGCACGTAAAGGAAGTTGCGATACGTCGCGAACACGCGGTCCTGGTGAACCGTGACACCGCGATGGCGGAACCGCGCGCGCGGCGCGCCGGCCGGCGCCAGGCTAAAGGTCCAGCGCTCCTGCCCGGTGGCGGCGTCCACGGCCGCCACTTTCATGCTCGGCGTCGTGACGTAGAGCGTGCCATCCATGACGACGGGGTGGCTCTGCATCTCGGAGTTGGGGAACGCATCTTTCGAGTCGTAGGTCCACGCCACCTTCAACTGCGTCACGTTGCTGTTGTTGATCTGCGAGAGTGGCGAGTAGCGAATGTTGTCCACTCCGCCGTGCATGGGCCACCCCCGGTCTGGACCCTGTGCGACGGCTAACGAAGTACCGATGATCAACACAAGCAGCGGCATGCGGATTGACATATGCAAGCATGATAGCGGTTTGCCCGGCCAGATCATCCAATCACGGCGGCAGCACCGGTTCGTCGTTGGCCATGGTGTGCGCCATGAAGGGTTACACTTTTCATCCGCTGTCATCAGATGCGTTCTCGGCCGAGAAGCTCGACACCATGCGCGCGTTTGGCGCCGAGCTCGAGATTGTCCAGAGCGACGGCGGCAAGGTGACGCCGGCGTTGTTCGATCGCTTCAAGGCGCGCATTGCGGAACTGGCGCAGGATCCCAACAACTTCTATACCGATCAGTTCAACAACGTGGACGCGGTCGAAGGCTACGCCGGCATGGGCCGCGAGCTGTTCGAACAGATGGGCCGCGTCGATGGATTCGTGGGGATGATCGGCAGCGGCGGCATGCTGGTCGGCGTGTCGCAGGCGCTTAAGCAAGCGGGCGCTCACGCGCGCATCATCGCGCTGGAGCCATCGACGTCGCCGTTCCTCACCACGGGCAAGGGCGGTGCGCATCGCGTCGAAGGCACCGCGGTCGGCTTCTGGCCGCCGCACCTGGTGAAGGGCGCCTATGACGAAGCGTGGGCGATCAACGAGAACGAAGGACGGGCAATGGCGAAGCGCGCTGCCAGGGAAGAGGGGATCTTTGCAGGGACGTCGACCGGCCTGAACATCGTGGCCGCGCTCGCGCTCGCGCGCGAGCTGGGACCCGGCAAGGTGGTGGCCACGGTCGCGTGCGACACCGGCCTCAAGTACTTGGCCGGGGATTTATACAAATAGACAAGCGGGTCGCGGCGGGTGCATGCTTGGTGACGAGAGGATGCCGTCATGACTTCGTCGGGCGCCGGGCTCGTGGGCAGCGCACCCAGCCTGAAGCGATTCACCACGGCCACCTCGGCTGCGGACGGGGTGTGCTTGCGGATGCTGCGGCCCATCACGCAACTCGAGGTGCGGACCCGCAATTCCACTTACCAGATCACAATGCTCGGGGCGGGACGGATGCTGGTGCGCGGCGGCGCATTCTTTCCGACCTGGAGTGAAGCCCACTTGTGTGGCAGCACACTGGGCGGGTCGATGCTGAAGGTGGACTGGATCGGCTGCGGCTTTGCCATGGAGATCCTGCATCACGGCGAACGCATCGTCACCACACGCGTCCGGGCCATTCGCTTCACCGACGCGGCGCCCACACTATCCTGAACGGGAGGCATGTCGGCGGCGCCGAGCCCGGTGCACGGGCACGACCTGCACGCCACCATCCTCTACTTGATGGGCATCGATCACACGAAGCTGACCTATCCCTACGGCTGGTAACGTCTCAGGCCGGGAATGGCGTCGAAGTCGCTGTCGTTGGCGTAGAGCAGCAGCTTGCGCCTGACCGCGATGGCTGCCATCAGGCAGTCAGTTGGCGGAATCGTGACGCCCTGCCACCGCAAACGCGCGAAGACGCGCGCCGCCTCAATGAAATCTGCGGGTTCCTCGGCCTCCACGTGCCACAACCGCATTTGTCCTTCCAGCCTGGTGAAGGCCTTGTCATCGCGACTGCCCTGAAGCACTTCCTGCAGAACCTGGCCGCACACCACGACCCGGCCGCTCTTGATCAGCAGGTTCAGCGCCCTGACGGTGTCGTCGTCGCCGCGCAGGAAGTCGATCCAGACGGACGCGTCGACCAGGACCTTACCGTGCTCGGCCATGGCGCTTCAGCTTTCGCAGCTCGGTCCGCTCGGCGGCGCGCCAGTCAAGATCCACCAAACCGCTGCCGGCCAGCGCCATGAACCCTTCCAGGCGCTTCTGGCGGACGTGGGCCTCAACCGCCCGTCGCATGGCCGCCGATCGGCTGATCCCTGGTTCAACCTGCATCAGTTGATCGACCAAGTCTTCATCGATTGCAATGGTAGTACGCATACTAATATAAGTATACACGGCATACTATTTTGTGGCGAGCCAGCGTCCGTCCGAGACACGTGAAGTCCTGCTTGACGTTGCCGAGTAAACCAATCTGCGCCAAATCTGCGGCCACCACGCCTTGATGACGCGCGCCAGGTCGGGGCGGTGAGCAGCATGACCAGAAGTGTTCGAGGCATGCGGAATGATCGCTGAAGGGCGAACGGCCTACGTTGCGAGCAGTGTCGCCACCTCGCGCAGATCGTTCGCGATCAAATCAAACGTGCCGGCCGCGGGCATGGGCGCCGTGCCGGCGCTGCCACCTTCGTACGGACGATGGACGTAGGCGGTGCGCAATCCCAGGCGCTTGGGCCCCTGCAGATCGGTCTGGTGGGCCGCCACCATCATCACTTCGGGTGGCGTCAGGTCGAAGAACTGAACCGGGCTCAGGTAGACCTCGGGATCAGGCTTGTAGTGCCGGACCAGTTCCGCGCCCAGAATGCAATCCCATGGCAAGCCGCCGGTCTTGGCCATGTTGGTCAGCAGGCTGAGGTTGCCGTTCGACAGCGGCGCGATGGTGAAGCGCGCCTTCATCCGTGTGAGGCCCGCCACCGAATCAGGCCACGGTCGTCCGCGGTGCCACACCCGGTTGAACTGCGCCTTCTCCGTCTCGGTCAACGCCGACGCGATGCCGTGCTTCGCGAGCAGGGTGTCGAGCGACATCCGGTGCAGCACGTCGAGCTTCGTCCACGGCAGCTCGCCCGACCGGACCTTGTTCATCGACGGACCGTAGGCGCCGCGCCACTCGTCAGCAAAGGCGGGCCAGTCGATCTTCAGACCCTTCATCTTCGACAACTGCTCGCCCTCGGCAATGATTTGCCCGCGCCAGTCGACGACGGTGCCAAACGTGTCGAAGACCAGCACCTTGACCTCGGGAAACGGCTGTGACGCCGGCGTCGCGCGCTGGGCCTTGAGCTTGGCGCCAGCCATGGCTGACGCCGCCAGTGCCGCGGTCGCGGCGAGTATCTGCCGCCTGGTTGATTGCCCGCTCATCTACTTCACCAGCGACTGGTAGACCAACGGCTGAAACGCCCCGGCCACCGCCGACCCGGGATAGCGCTGCACCAGCATGACCGCCACGAGCCGTTCTTTCGGGTCGACCCAGAACACCGTGCCATAGATGCCGCTCCACCCGTAGATGCCGTTCGAGCCCAGGGTCTGCGTGGCACCAACGTCGGTGACGACGCGAAAGCCGAGGCCGAACTGAGCGCCGTTGCCGATCAGGCCCGAGGCCGGCAGATCGGCCGTGTGGCTGATCGTCATGAGCTCCACCGTCTTGGGACTGAGCAACCGCGCCCCATCGAGCACGCCGCCGTTCAGCAGCATCTGCCCAAAGCGCGCGTAGTCGCGCGCCGTCGACACCAGGCCGGCGCCGCCAGAGTAATAGGTCTTCCCCTCTGCCTTGTAGGACGCCATCGGCGACATCACCGTGTTGCCGAACGACTCGGGATCGGTCATCGGCCGAATGCCGGCGGCACCGTCCGGTGAGTACACCGTCGCCATTCGTGACCACTTGGCGTCGGGCACTGCGAAGTCGGTATCGGCCATGCGCAACGGCTTGAAGATGCGCTCGCGCAGGAACACCTGGAACGGCTGGCCCGACGCGACTTCAACGACGCGGCCCAGGACGTCGGTGGAGAGGCTGTAGTTCCACGCGGCGCCGGGTTGACTGATCAGCGGCTCGGCTGCCAGCTTGTCAATGGCCTCGGCGAGTGTCATCGAGGTGACGGTCAAGCCATCGGTGACGCCGTTCTTGCGATAGCCGCCGCCGACCGGTCCGCCATTCAGGAATCCATAGGTGAGGCCCGATCGATGCGACAGCAGATCCCGGAGATTGATGCCGCGGCGCGCGGGCACCGGCGCTTCGGCCGCGCCCTCGAGCACGCGCGAGCTCTTGAACGCCGGGATGAACTTCGACACCGGATCGGTGAGCAGCAGCTTCCCCTCTTCGTACAGCATCATGAGCGCGATGCTGGTGACCGGCTTGGTCATCGACGCGATGCGGAACATCGTGTCGGTGCGCATCGGCGTCTTCGCCGCCACGTCCTGGAATCCTGAGGCATGCACGTCCACGACCTTGCCGTCGCGTGCGATCAGCGTGACGATGCCACCGGCCTCTTTGCGATCGATGAAGCCTTGCATGCCGGCGTGCAGCCGGGCGAGTCGCTCGGCCGAGACGCCAACCGAGGCCGGCGTGGCCGCCGCGGGCGGCGCCACCGCGGGCTGCTGGGCCGAGACGACCAGGCCCGCCAGGGCAATCAGGACGAGCGTGCGAAACGCGGAACGGATCGTAGTCATCGGGTTTCCTTCTTGACGAATTCGAGCAACAACGCCGACAGCGCTGCTGATTGTTCCTGCTGAACCCAGTGTCCAGCGCCATCGAGCAAGTGCGTGCCGCGGTACTTGGTGGTGATTTGCTTCTCGAGCCGTTCGAGCGATCCGGGGTTCTGATAGGTGCCCCAGTCCTGCTTGCCGCTGATGAAGCTGGACGGCACATCCAGGGTCTTGCCGGCAAACAGTTGCAGGTCCTCGCCACCGGGCGCGCCGCGATAGCCGTTGAGGCCGCCCTGGAATCCGGTGCGGCCGTACTCCTCGGCATAGACCGCCAGCTCCGCATCGGGCAGCCACTTGTTCGCGGCGATCTCCGCGGCGGTCGGCATGTCGACGGCCACCTGCTCGGCCATACCCTTGTCGAGATCCATCACGTAGTACCGCGGCAGCTTCGCCCACTCGGCGGCGGTGCGAGCCGCGAGCGGCTGCGGCTTGTTCTGTTGCCAGTCCGCACTCTTCGCGTGGTAGTAGGCGCGGAAGAACGCCAGCATGCCCTGCTTCGAGGGCCACATGTTCGTGTTGGCCTCGCGCGTCTGGTAGTAGCGCTGATAGTGCTTGCGCGGCGGCGACAGCTTCGCGAGCTCGTCGTAGATCGCATTGGGGTTGCCCGCAGGCGCCGGCGCCGCCGGGACATTCGCGGTGTTGAACGTCAGCGTCGGCGCGCCGCCGAACGGGGCGCTCATCATGACAACCGAGCGGAAGATGTCTGGACGCGCGAGGGCGCACCAGCCGGCGAGGGGCGAGCCCTGGTCGTGGCCGAACACCGCCGGCAGCGAGCGGTGGCCCATCGCCGACACCAGCGCCAGCATGTCCTTGAGCCGGTTGACCGTGCCATAAGGCCGCAGGTCATCGTCGTAATTCACCGGCGTCGGCGAGGTGCGTCCGTAGCCGCGCATGTCTGGCGCGAACACGTGGTAGCCGGCGGCGGCGAGCGGCCCCATGATCTTGCGCCAGCTGTAGGCGAGTTCAGGGAAGCCGTGAATCAGGAGGATGCCGGGGCGGCCGGGCGTTTGGTAGCCGGCCTCGAGCACGTGCATGCGCAGGCCGTTGACGTTGTCCACGTATCGCGAGCGGATGCCGGATGGCAACACACTCGGGCTGAGGGGGCCGATTGGTCCGCCAATGCCCGGTTGTGACGCCGCGATGCGCGCGGTCATCGCCAGCGGGCCCAAGGCCCCGACTGCCGCCGTGAACTCGCGCCGGGTAAGAGTGGATCGACGACTGCTCATGAAACCTCCGGGGTCAGCGGGCCAAGGTCTGCGCCGCCTGCACAACGGCGCGGCGAAACGACGCGGCAGCGATGGCAGGATAGCGGTACAACGGACTGCGGTCACGCCATCCCGGCAACTCCGGAATGAAATGCGCAGGAGATGCCAGTTCGACGTTCACTTGGAGTTCCTCTTTGATTGCCGGGATCTCCCTCAGCAAGGCGTCCAGTCCAGGGTCGAGATCGATGTCGGTGGTTGAGGACCGCCAGTCGTGCAAGACCGCACAGGCACCGCCGACCAGGTAGACGCGACCAGCCGCCCTGGTCCGGCGGCCAAGCAGGCGCATGAACTCGCGAAGGCGCGCGGCGTCGGTCAGTTGACGCATGCGCCGGCCCGCTCGAAGCTGACCAGCGTGCGGATCAGGGCGTTGTAGCGCGAGTGGGCGGAGTCGGCGTGTGTCAGCGCCAGGCGCGCGTACAACCGGTGTTCTGGGGATGGGTCGTGCGGAGCCGCGGACCATGCCGTTGGCGCCTCCGGCACATCACACCCCAACTGGCGCAGGCGCGCAGCGCCGATCAGCACGAGCAGAGCCGCCTCGGACTCGTGGCCCATGGCCAGGTCGCGCAACCCCTGCTCGATCAGCGCTGCACCGGGCAGCCCCGTAGTATCCACGACGGCAGTATAGCGCCGGGCGGTTACTTCGATCCCGCGACGACC
>NSIL01000048.1 GCA_002737365.1 Acidobacterium sp.
GTGCGTGTCGGCGGTGCGGTACTGGATAGCCGGGTGATTCAGGGACTGATCAAAGGCACCGGGGCGCTGGGCCATGGCCATCGCCACGTTGATCGCCAGCAGGACCGCTGTGACTGTCAGGAGGTGCGCCGGACGCATGAGTCGAGCTTACTTCCCTCCGAACCAGCTCGGAATCGGCATGTCGGCCATTGTCCGCAGGCCCGGCGCCACGCGCAGGATCTTGGGGATGGAGTTGACCGTGATCGAGGCAGTAGCGACGTCGCCGTGCAGGCCGCCGGCCACCTTCGAGGTCACGCGCGGATGGCCTTCCACCGTCACGGCATCGAACGATTCCGGCGCGCCGAGGTACGCCTCCATGTGCAGCGTGATCACCGGCTTGCCCTTGCTGTAGCCAATGCCGTCCTGGATGATGCCGCACACGTAGCCGGGGTCGACCGCGATCAGGTCGCTGGCCACGGCCTGCTCGGCAATCTTCGGCTGAATCACGTCGGTGACCTTGTCGAGCTTCCACCCCATCGAGTCGGCAATCATCTGCACGCTCTCGGCCAGGCCGACGTGACGCACGCTGCCGTCTTTGACCTTGGCGGCGAACTGCTCTTTCGTGAGGCCCGAGCCAATCTTCTGCTGGAACGGCAGGCGGCGCGTGCGCGCGTCCTGCACGCGATCCACGCGAATGCTATCCACGCGTTCGCAGATGCCGGTCAGCGTGATCGGCAGCGCGTCCATCGCGAAGCCCGGGTTCACGCCGGTGCCGACGACGGCGACCTTGGCTTTCTTGGCGAGCGCATCGATCTTCTTTGCCAGCGCACGGTTCTTGCCGACCGGGTACGACAGCTCCTCGGTGGTCGAGACGATCGCTACCCTCTTGCTGAGCACCTGCTCGATCTGCGGCATCACCTTCTTGAGCGACGAACTGGTGCACAGCACCGCGACGTCAGGCTTGCCGGCCTTGATGGCTCCCAGCGCGTCGTTGGTGACTGGAATGCGCAGCTTCTTGTCGAGACCGATGACCTGTCCGAGGTCGAGGCCGATCTTCGCGCGGTCGATGTCAACCGCCCCGACAATCTGGAAACCCTTGCGTGAGGCCACCTGGCGCGCTACCGCAGCACCAATCGGGCCCAGTCCGTACAACAGCACTCTAATCGCCATAGGCGCCTATAATTATACCCGCCTTCGCAAGGCTACGGCGCGGCAAGCCGGGTTACGATGGGCGCGTGGTGACGGCATTCCTCGACGGGCTGATGCGTGTAAAGCGGGCCCCGTGGCTGGTGATCGGCCTGTGGTTGTCAACGCTGTTGCTCGCCCTGCCGCTGTCGCTGGCCCTGCACGCCATGCTCGGAGAGCACCTGGGTAGCAGCATGGCCGCGCAAGCGGTGGCCGAGGGCCTGAGTTTTGACTGGTGGAACGAGTTCCTCGCGCAGACAACCGGCGTGGGCAAGACATTTGTCCCGGCCATTCTCGGCTTTGCCGCGATCCTGCAGAACCTGAGCGGCGTCGCCGACGCCAGCGGCCCACCGTCGCCCGTGGTGTGGGTGGTGGTGGCGCAACTGTTGCTCTCGACGTTCCTGCTCGGTGGATTGCTGGACCGCCTGGCGCGCGATCGCGCCATCGGCGCCGGCGCCTTCTTCGCCGCCTGCGGCGTCTACGTCTTCCGCTTTCTGAGGCTCAGCGTGGTCTCAATCGCGGTCTACGCTTTCCTGTTCATCACCGTCCACGGCTGGCTGTTCGACCGCCTCTACCCACGCCTGATCACGGAGCTCACCGTCGAGCGCACCGCGTTCTTCTATCGGCTGGGTCTGTATGCCGTGTTCGGCGCGCTCGTCCTGTTCACAAACCTGGTGTTCGACTACGCGAAGGTGCGGGCCGTCGTCGAGGATCGCCGCAGCATGATCGGCGCGCTGTCGGCGGGATTCCGCTTCGTGCGGCGGAACCCGGGTGCCACGGTCGGCCTGTATGGCGTGAACTCGCTGGCATTCGTCGCGGTGCTGTTCGCCTACTACCTCGTCGCACCTAGCGCCGCCGCCGACGCCCTGGCTTTCGCCATCGGCCAGGTGTTCATCGTCTTCCGAGTGATCGTCCGCCTGCAATTCGCGGCGTCACAGACGGCATTGTTCCAGGGCCGCCTGGCCCACGCCGGGTACGTGGCGCGGCCAGTTGCGAAGTGGCCGGATTCGCCGGCGGCTGAAGCGACCGGCCCGGCGTAAGTCAGGCGTAAGTCAACCTGCTTCATCTTTACGGTTTTCGTAAAAGTGAAGCAGGTTGACTTATTGACTAAGTTCGCAGTCCGGGCCGATGCGACCGTTCGGGGGTCCCCGCCGGAGCAGGCCGGCAAAGTCAGGATAAGCGCGCCAACCACAGCCTCAACTATTTGCGGTCCAGCCCCCTTGCGGACACTGGCGCACGGCGGCGCGGCGCGTTACCGACGCGTGGCGCGCAGCAGTCTCAGTCCGTTCAGCGTCACGGCGACAGTCGCGCCGGTGTCCCCCAGCACGGCCAGCCACAACGGCGCGGCGCCGAACAGCGCCGAAACCAGAAACGCCGCCTTGGTGGCCAGCGCCAGCGTGACGTTTTGCCGGATCACGCCCACGGCACGCTTGGCGTGCGCGACGAGGAACTCCAGATCCTCGGGATGATCACAGGTGAGCACCACATCCACCTTATCTAGCGGCGTCGTCGCGCTCGTGCGGCACTGCACGATCACCCGTGCCTCGGCCAACGCCTCGGCGGTGGGCGCGGTGGCGGTGGCGGCGCGCTCGAGCGGCGCGCCACCCTTGAACAACACGCCGCGACGCGCGGCGGAGGTCAGCGCGGCAACGACGGTCACCGGCGTGGAGATGACGAGCGCGCACGGACACCCGAGCACCAGGAAGATCAAGCCGCGATAGAACCACGTCTCCCACCGGCCATCGACGAGCGGCGGACCGATCGCCACCGCCAGGGCCGCAAAGGTCACGACCGGCGTATAGACGGCGGCAAACTTCTCGATCCATCGTTCGGCGCCGGCCGATTCGTGGCTGCGTTCCTCGCCCCAGCCTGGCTCGTGACCCACAAGGTCGGCCACGGCGTGCCGCGCGCGATCGATACTCCACGCCTCCATCAGGTGGGCCACGGCAAACAAAAACGCGACCGCGGCCGCTTCGGCCCACTGGCCGATGGCCGCCGCGCCAATCGCCGACAGGCACACCAGCACGTGCATGTCGAGGTGAAGATAGCGCAACGACGTGATCGCGCGGGGAATCATCGGTGCCAGGCCGGTCACGGCCGACAGCGCATAGGCGATCACCGCGGGTCCCTGGTGCGAGTGGCCCGCGTCCGCGCCGTGGCCGAAGAACGCCTCGCGCCAGGTGTCGGCGGCCGCGCCGTCGACGATCCAGCCTACGGCGAAGCACGCGAGGCTCGCGGCCGCCCACCACTTGGCGGTGTCGTGATGATGATGGTGAGCGTGATGATCGTCGTCCACCACGTCGTGCGCGTCGTGCGTGTGGGCGACCAGGCCGGTAGCGGCGACAGCATCGATGATGGCTGCTGCGGGCACCAGCGACGGATCGTAGGTGACGTCAACGCGGCGGCCAACCAGATCGAAGCTGATGGCGGCAATGCCGGGCCGGTTCAGCGCGCGCCGAATCAGCGCCGCTTCATCGGCGCAGTCCATGCCGGCGACGTGCAACCGGAGGACAGTGGGTTGGGACACTACAGTGCCTGAACAGCAGCCAGTACTTCTTCGGCGTGGCCGTCCACCTTCACGCCGTCCCACCGCTTCACGACCTTGCCGTCAGCGCCGATCAAATACGTGGTGCGGGCCACGCCCATGTACTTGCGGCCGTACATCGACTTCTCCTGCCAGACGCCGTACTTCTCCATCACGGCGTGGTTCTCGTCGGCAAGGAGCGGGAAGGTGAGGTCGAATTTCTTCGCAAACTTCGCCTTGCTCTTGACGTCGAGCATGCTCATGCCGAAGACGGCCGCCTTACTCTTCTTGAACCTCGGCAGGTTGTCCTGGAAGGCGCATGACTCCTTCGTGCAGCCCGGGGTGTCGTCCTTCGGGTAGAAGAAGATCACGACGGGCTTGCCCGCGTAGTCCGCCAGTGAATGGACCTTGCCGGCCTGGTCGGGCAGGGAAAACGACGGGGCCTTCTTGCCGAGTTCGATCATGAGTTCTCCATCGTCTGGTCCGGCTGAAACCGGACGCTCCGTACCTCTGATGCCTATTGGGCGGTCGTGGTGGCGCGGCGGTCAAACGGCACGGCGGCGTGGGCACGGCGGGGCTCGGCGCCGCCCTCAACTTTCTGGTTGGCCACATCGACGGTAATCGCCGCGGCATAGCCGTAGCGCACCTCGCCCTTACGGCCAATGCGCTGAAAACGATGGCCGCGGTCGATCAGGTTGTTCAACAGGCCGCGGGGAAAGCGATCCTCGATCTCGATCCGTTCGCCGTTCTCGAGTGGATCGGCCGGGTCACGACCGGGCAGGAACCGCGGCGCTTCGATCGCCGCCTGGGCGCCCAGCTTGCCGTCAATCACGCCAGTGATGATGTTGTAGACCGACACCGGAATCCACGCGTTGCCGGCACAGCCCACCGCCAATCGCGGCACTTCTTCGCCGTTGGCCTTCTGCTCGAACACCAGCGTCGGCACGCTGGCGGTACTCGACCGCATCAGCGGGACGAGGCTACCGTAGGCGCCGGCGGTCAGGCGATTCGAGCGCAGGTGGTTATTGTAGAGGAAGCCGAGGCCCTTCGAGACGTAGAAGGTGCCGCCCCACGTGCTGAGGGTCTGCGTCACGGCGATCATGTTGCCGTCCGCATCGGCCACGGCAAACGAGGTCGTCCCGGTGCTGATGCGCGGCGTCGGCGCGGTGGGCGTCGCCGGTGCCTCCTCTGGCGGTTGCCGCTCGTAGCGCAACGTCTTCTTCGCATCGATTTTCGCGAAGAGCTTTTTCGCGTGTTCGACAGTCAGATGTTCTTCAAAATCCACCGGCCACCGTTCCGGGTCGGCCACCCGGCGCAGCGGGTCGCGGACCTTCCATGACTCAACGAGGTAGTGCAGGTAGTCCGCATCGGTTGAGGCGCGGGCACCAGCCGCCGGCTGGTAGTTCTCGAGCACGTGCAGCGACTCGAACAACTGGATGCCGGTCGACAGCGGCGGACCGCCGGCATAGAGCGTGTGACCGCGATAGCGGCCCATCACCGGCGTGCGCTCGATGGCGCGGTACTGCGCCAGGTCGGCGAACGTCAGGATGCCGCCGTTCTCTGCCATGTCGACGGCAATCTTCTTGGCGATCTCACCTTTGTAGAAGGCGTCGGCGCCGCCCTTCTGGATGGCGCGCAGCGTGTTGGCGTAGTCCTTGTTGAAGAACCGGTCGCCGGGCCTCGGCACCTTGCCGTCAGGTAAGTAGATTTTTGCGGCCTCGGGCCACTTCTCGAGAAAGCGGCGGCCCTCAGCAATGCTCGACGGCAGGCCCTCATCCAGAATAAACCCATCGTCCGCGAGCGCAATCGCCGGCGCCACCAGGTCTTCCCACTTCACCTTGCCGCTGCCGTAGGTCCGGAAGGCGTAGTCGAGTCCGGCAACCACGCCGGGAATGTTTGCGGCCGCTGGCCCATCGGCGACGATGCGGCCGTCTTGCATCAACAGCGGGTTATCCGCCGTCGCGCGCATCGGCGTCATGTCTTTGTATTCGATCACCGTCGGCTTTTTCATGCCCTTGAGATAGAGCACGGCGGAACCATCGCCGCCAACGCCAGACGCTTCGGGCTCGACGACACCAAGCGCGAACGACACGGCGATCATCGCGTCGACGACGTTGCCGCCCTTCTCGAAGGCCAGGCGCCCGGCTTCAGAAGCCAGCGGATGCCCCGACACGACCACCGCGCCGTTCGAGGTGACGACCGGCTTGATCAGCGGCTGGGCGGCCACCAGCTCGTCGATGACCGACTCGAGATCCGATTCGCTCTTCGCCGCGAGCGCCCGCGGACGCAACTGTTCCTTCAGGCTGGCCCACTGGTCCGCAGCCGACGGCGGCTCCTTGGACGCCGGCGCGGCGCCGTAGTACATGGTTCGCAACGTGTTCCAGACGCGATCGAACATCGCCGCGAATGTGGTCGGCGATGGCGCGATCTCTGCGGTCACCAGGCCACCGTCTTCGTGGACCGGCAGCGGCGCGGCCACGCGCCACAACTGGAACGCGGCATTCAACGCAAACAGCGGCGGCGCCTCCACGTCGTTGCGAAGCGGGTTGCCGTTATAAACCGGCTGCGGGTCGGGCAAGCCCGACACCAGCAGGGTCTTGCCGTCGGGCGACCACGCGGGTGCGCCGCCCTTGCGCGACACCAGTTGCGGTGGCGCCGACGGCTTGGGCCGCGGCGACGGTTCTTCCGTGCCTTCGGGACGCGCCGGCTCGACCGCGGTCACCCACACGGAGCCAATCCCTTCGCGGACGGCGTAGAAGGCGAGACGAACGTTGTCCGGCGCCCACGACGGATAGGCTTCGTTGCCGCGAACGCGAACGACGCGGGTGGCACGCAGCGGCCGGCCGTCGGTGCCGACACTGGGGACCGACGCGGTCACCGGCTTGGCTGGTCGCGATCCGAGCGGCGTCGGCTTGGCCACCGCCGCGGGCGGCACCGGCATCCACCACAGATCCAGATCGTCCTCAGAATCACGCTCGGAGATGAAGGCGACCTTGGTGCCATCGGGCGACACGCGCGGATAGGTTTCGTTGTCAGCAGTTGCGGTCAGCGCCTGCGGCGCCTGCCAGGAGCCGGAGCCCTCGACGGCGCGGACGATAGACAGGTCCCACTGCCGGCTGGGATCGCCGCCACGACTGGCGGCGCGGGCGGCGCGATGTGCGAACACCAGCCGGCCATCAGCGGTCCATGACGGCCAGCGCTCGTCGCCCGGCAACGTGGTGACGGCCACCGGCGCTCCAGTAGCCACACCGTTCTTCACCGACACGACGAAGATGTCGAAGCCATCACCACGATCGGCGGCATAGACGAGACGATTGCCGTCGGGCGCCCATGACGGTTCGCGCTCGATCGCACTGCCGTCACCGGTGATGACGGCCTTGCCCTGCCGTCCGTCGGGCGTCATCGTCCAGATGCGATCGAGATACGAAACGGCGACGCGCTTTCCGTCTGGCGCCCAGGCCGGCTCCTGCACGCCAATCGGCGCTTGCGCCTCGACGGACGCCTTCGCCAAGCCGCAACAGATCGCGATCGCCGCCAGGCCGAAGCCGAGTCGTAGTTTCGTCATGGTTTTCTGAGGAGAGCTTCGACCAGGCGCGCCTCGGTCATGCCGTAGTGCTCCCAGACCAAGAGGTGCGTTTCCGAGGGCGCGAGCTGCGGATCGACAATGCCGAAGTACTCGAGCTTGACGCCGGTGGACGCCAGGTGTCCGGTGACAAACGCGGCGAAGCCACGCAGGCCTGCCGTGGCGGTGCCGATCACCCCGTCTTCGATCGTGAGGACATGGCTGTACTTTCCGGCAATACCCTCAAAGAACGCGTCCGGCACGGGAAATCCGTTGACGACGTAAACATCCGTCGGCACGCCGGCGGCGGTTGCCTGATCCGCAGCCGCGGCGGCGACATACGCCGGAGCCCCAAGTGCCAGGACGACCGCTTGGGCACCGGCTTCGGTGCGCAGCGCCGTCACCGGCTCCCACGCATCCTCGGCGGACCAAATCGGCTCGGTGGTGCCCTTCTTCGTCAAGATCGGCAGCACGTCGCGCGGGATGGCGACGATGTGTCCCCCCATCCCCGCTGCGGCGTCCCTCACCGCGATGAACGCGGAGCGCGCATCAGACGGCGCGTAGAAGCGACGCAGGTATGGCAGGTAGCCGAGCGACAGGTTCACCCAATCCAGGCTCCAGCCCGAAAAGTGATCACGACCCGTGCACGCGCCGACGTGCGACAAGTGCAGCAGCACGTTGAGTCCTTCGTTCGGGCCGTCGAGATTGCGCTGGTAGCGCCAGAACTCAAATCCCTCGCGGGCGATGCCTTCCATGAATGCCGCGAACGTCGCGAAGACGTTCAACTGGGGCTTCAAGCTGGAGAACGACAGGCCGTTGGTCAAGAGCGTGGCCGCCTGCTCCTGGATGCTCATCTCGATCGAGTGGCCCGGCGGCAGCAGGTCCGCGGCCTTGCCCAACTTGGTCGACGGATTCAGGTCGCACGACACGAAGAAGCAGTTCTGCGGATACTTTCTGGCAATGGCGACATAGGCGGCTTCAGTGCCCGCCCGGGCCGAAACCCATTGATCAGCGTTAGGCAGCTTGATGCCGGCGAGGTCGGCGGCATCGAGTGGTAGGTTCGTCGTGCCGCGCGGTGGTCGGGCCAACGAAATCACCTGGCGCGCCGGACGCGCGCGCAAGTCGGCGAGCGCCTTCTGCTCCGCCGGCGTCAGCGTCAGCAGCGGGTTGGCCAACACGCTGACATGGTCGCGGCTCTTCATGCCACCGTCGTGATGCGCTTCGCCACCGGCGAGGCCGTTGACGTAGAACACGCACTGCGTCATCGCTTCGGCGTCGCGGTAGCTCATCAGCGAGCCAGGCACCCAGATCGGCGTGCTGGTCGCGACGTGATGGCGTTCGGCAAACGCCGTGACGCTATCGGAGATCCCGTAGATTTCGCCAAACCGCTGCACGGTGAAGCCTTCGGCAGGACCGAAGCCGAGCGGATAGATGAGCGACGGACGGCCGGCCTGCGCCAGCTGATAGGCCTCGCGGTAGGCCTCGAATAGCCGGGACCGGTCGTGCAGCGACGGAATTTCGAGAACCGTGATGCCCAGGCTCGAGACGATTGGCCGCGGATCCTTGTTCATGACCCGTGCGGTCGGGCCCGACAACTGGATGCCGTTCTTGTGCATCACGAAGGTGATCGGCGCGCCATGCAGGCTGGCCGCCACGAAGCCGTTCAGCGCCTGGCCCGAAATCCACCCGGCATCGCCGGTGTGACAGACCACGAACGCGTCGGCGCCGTGATGGGCTTTGAGGCCGAGCGCGAGGCCCGCACCCACCGGCATCGAGACGCCGAGGCGCCCCGAACCGATCGGCGTGCCGCCGGGAACCCAGGAGACGTGGCCGGCCATGTCGAGGCTGCGGCGGAACGACTCAATCACCCGCTCGCGAGGCAGGAAGCCAAGCGCCGCCAGCGCCGCGTAGTAGCCGATGCTGGTGTGGCCGTGCTCGATGGCGTAGTGCCTGGCACCGTAGTCGACTACCGACAAGGTCATCAGCAGCGGACCGATCAGCTCGAGGCCGCCGCCGAGATGGTCGATGTCGTTGTCGCGAGCAAGCGAGACCAGCGACTCGATGGCAATGGTGGCCGCGGTCTTCTCGAGCGCGGCGAGCATCGTGTCGGCGTCGACGGCGATGCCGGCGCGCGTCAGGTCGAGCGCGAACGGCAGCACGTCTGACCGCACTTCGCGGCCGAGGGTCGGCGTACCGCGCAGCAGGGCCGCGTTGCGACCGTCCTGCTCGCGAGTGAGCCGGGCCAGGGGATTACGGTGGTTCGAAGATGTCATGGGGAGCCGAAAGTTTATCAGTAAAATAGGCGGATGATCTTGCTGCGCTACCTCTACGTCCTGGCCCTGGTCGTGTGGCTGGGCGGAATGGTGGTGGCCGGAGGCGTTGCCGCCCCGTCAATTTTCGCCGTCCTTCAAGAGTGGAACCCGGTTGAGGGCCGTGTCCTGGCCGGGCGGGTGTTCGGCGAGGTGCTGCAGCGGTTGTACTGGCTCGGCTACGCGAGCGCCGCAGTCATGTTCGTGGCCCTCACGCTGCACCGGCTGCTGGGGGCGCGGCCCATCAGATACGGAGTGCGGGCGACGATTCTGGCTTCGATGGTCGCGCTCACGCTTGTTGCCGACTACAACGTTGGCCACGCCAACATTTTTTTGAGCCTGACCGTCATCGGCGGGCTGGCATTAGCATTCTGGGAAGCACGCGAATGATCATCACTCTCATTCCCGGCGACGGCATTGGTCCCGAAGTGACGCGCGCCGTCGTCAAGGTGCTGGCCGCGGCCGGCTTCACGCCGGAATGGGAGACGTTTTCCGCCGGCGCCGAAGCGGTGGCCGAGCACGGCACGACGCTGCCGCCGGCGCTGCTCGAGTCGATCACGCGCAACAAGATTGCGCTGAAGGGCCCCATTTCGACGCCAGTCGGCAAGGGCTTTACCAGCGTCAACGTCGGCCTGCGCAAGGCGCTCGACCTCTACGCCAACCTGCGGCCGGTGTGGAACCTGCCGTCGGTGCCGTCGCGCTTCCAGGGCGTCGACCTCGTGATCGTTCGCGAGAATACCGAAGACCTGTATGCCGGCCTCGAGCACACCGTCGTGCCGGGCGTCGTCGAGAGCATCAAGGTCATCACCGAAGTGGCCTCGACACGCATCGCGGTGTTCGCGTTCGAGCAGGCGCGGCGCCGTGGCCGCAAGCGGGTGACGGCCATTCACAAGGCCAACATCATGAAGCTCAGCGACGGGCTGTTCCTCGACTGTGCCCGTAAGGTCGCGGCGCGTTATCCCGAGATCGAGTTCGACGACCGCATTGTCGATGCCGCGTGCATGCACCTGGTGATGCACCCCGAACGGCTCGACGTCCTGCTGCTGCCCAACCTGTACGGCGACATCGTGTCGGACCTGTGCGCCGGGCTGGTGGGTGGACTCGGCGTGGTGCCGGCAGCCAACCTGGGACTGAACGGCATCGGCGTGTTCGAAGCGGTGCACGGCAGCGCGCCCGACATTGCCGGCAAGGACATCGCCAACCCGACGGCGCTGCTGCTGTCGGCGGTCTTGATGCTGCAGCACCTGCAGTTGGACGCCAAGGCCGATGCGGTCATGAACGCGCTGAAGAAAGTGCTCGCCAGCGGACACGTCACCCCTGATTTGGGCGGCACGGCGACGACTTCGTCTTTTGCTGATGCGATCGCGCACGCGCTATCATCCAAGTAGCGAATACGTGGCTACTGACACCATCGCCCAGGCCGTTCTCGCTCGCGCAGAGATCGCGCGGTTTCTGGAAGGCACCCATGGCCTGACCAGTGACGATGCGCGCGCGCGCGTCATGGGCTACCTGGATGAGTTACACACGACCCAGCGCCACGAGTTGTACCGGGCGCTCGAGTATCCGCTCTACCCCATCTTGCGGAAGATCGATCGCGTCGTCGAGCACCAGCACTTTGCGGTTGATGCGGCCGCCCGGGGCCGCATCGCGTATGTTTCGAACCATCGCAGCCACATCGACTACCTGGTCGAGCTGCTGGCCTTGGACGATGCGGGTATCCGGCCACCGATCATCGCGGCGGGCATCAACCTGTTCGGCGGACCGCTGGGCTTCATCCACAAGCACGTCACCGGCGCATTGCCGATTCGCCGCAATACCAAGGACCTGGCGTACCTGATCACCCTCAAGGCCTACGTCAGCGAGCTGCTGCACAAGCACGATTTGTTCTTCTATCCGGAGGGCGGCCGGACGTACAGCGGTGAGCTCAAGGCCATGAAGACCGGTCTGCTCAGCTCGTGCCTCGACGCCGGCGTGCCCGGGATGCAGTTCGTGCCGGTCGCGGTGGCCTACGACCTGGTGCTCGAGGATCACATGTTTGCGAAGCAGAAGGTCAAGCGGCGGCAGAAGGCGTTCGGCCGCGAAGTGGCGGAGATGGTCCGCTACGCGGTCGGCTATCGCAGCCGGTCGTTCGTGACGTTTGGCCGGCCGGTGTCGCTCGACGGCATTGACGGCGAGTCACGTAAGGCCGTGATGGATGTCAGCCGCCACCTCCGCGCGGAGATTGGCTTGCTCTACAAAGTGCTGCCCACCGCGGTGCTGGCCGCGGCGCTGACCGCATCGGGGTCGCGCCCCGAACTGAGCGATCGCATCAAGGCGATTCTCGACACGCTGCGTGCGGCCGGCGCCAACCTTGGTGTCGAGTCGGCTGACGAGGTCCTGGCGCTGGCGTCCGAGCCGATGGTGACCCGCAACATCATTGTCATCGATGGCGGCCGCTATCGGGTGCGTGAGCGCAACGTGCTCCGCTACTACGCTCGCTCGATCGCCCACTTGCTGACGCCCCCGGGCGACACCCACTAAGGTTTCGTACCACTCATGCGCGGGCTGATCAGCGACCGCGCCTAGCGGCACCAGTCGCGCGCCAGGGAAACCAGGGCGTCGCGGCACGTCAGCACTGACCGCATATCCACCCACTCTTCGATGCTGTGAAGACCAGCGCCGGTTGGTCCGTAGAGGATCGACGGGATGCCCGCTTCGCCGAGCACGGCAGCATCAGTCCAGAAACTCATCCCGATTGGGGCAGGTCGGGCGGGTGAGGCAGATGCGGCGGGTCGGGCCGACAGTACCCGTAGCAGCATCTGCGGCAGCTCATGGCTCGACGGAATCTCATGAGGAGGGCGCCCGAAGGTCACCTTCGACGCGCCTCTAAACTCCGAATCTTCGCTCCGAAGGCGATGGAGAATCAGGTCCACTTCACTGCCCGCCACGCCGGGCGCTTCGCCCGGGATGGTGCGGCGTTCCATCTGCAGATGACAACGGTCGGGGTAACTACTCAACTCGTGCCCACCCGCAATCACCGAGGCGTGAAGCGAGGCCGTGCCGAGCAACGCATGCGGGGCGCGTGATTGCAGGTCGCGATCGAGCGCGTCGAGCGCGCCGAGCACGCGGCCCATCAGGCGAATGGCGTCACGCCCCTCGCTGGGCCGGCTACCGTGGGCGGCGCGGCCTTCGGTTTCAATCTCGACCCACTCGAAGCCCTTGTGGGCCACCGCCACCTGCAGGTCGGTTGGCTCGGTGACCACTGCACCGTCCGCACGCCATCGCGTCACCAGCGCATCGGCGCCGATGCTGGCGTGCTCTTCGTCGACGACGCAGGCGATCATCAGGCGGCCGGTGTCGAGGCCGCCGGACTCGGCGATGACGCGAGCGGCACCGATCATCGCCGCCACGCCGCTCTTCATGTCTTGAGAGCCACGGCCATAGATGCGGCCGTCGCGCTCGACCGGATCAAATGGCCGCGTCATGCCCGGCACGCCGACCGTGTCGATGTGCCCGCAGTACATCAGCGAGCGGCCAGGCGCCTTGCCCTCCAGAGTGCCGACCACATTCGGACGCCCCGGTGCGACATCCTGGATCTCAACCGTGAGGCCGATGCTGCGCAGCTCTTCAGCCAGCGCGCGCGCCACGGCCGCTTCGCCCGCCGCTCCGGCCACGAGCGACGGGTTGATCGAATCAATCGCAATCAGCTGATTGAGCAGCCGAATCGTCGGGTCCACTCAGCCTTACTTCTTCGCCTTGCCGGCGTATTCGTCGTCTGTGGTCTTGGTGAGCCACTTGGTGGTACCGCCGAACTGGATGTTGACCTGGACCAGTGCTTCGCCCGGTGTGGCGCCGTGCCAGTGTTCGATGTTGGGCCCGGTGTATTCGGTGCCGCCGGCGGGGTACTCCTTGATCGCTTCGCCTCGACGACCGGTGCGCAGGCGTCCCGACTCGGACAGAATCACCTGGCCCTTGTCATGGCTGTGCCAGGCCGTGCGAGCACCGGGCGCGAAGGTGCGCCGGCCCGCCGTGATCTCCTTGGCATCCATGGTCGTGACGACGCCAGTGAAATTGGGGTCGCTGGCGGGCTGTTGGGCCGATGCCAGCGAGAGAGTGGTCAGGCCAACCGCGGCAATTGTCGCGGCGACAACGAGTCGGGCAGATCTCATCATGTCCTCCTACTTGATCGGCGAGTAGTCGGTGGCGTCCATGAACACCGAGACCACTTTGCTGAGGATGGGGCCGTCGACCTGTGATTCGGCCGAGACCTTCTTCCACTCCGGGTCGGCGCCGAAGTTGGCCCAGCTCACCTTGGCGGCGTCGCGGCTGGCGTGGGAGATCACGTAGATGAGCGTGTTGTCCTTGGCCGGTGTGTCCTGGGGCACCCAGTAGCCGACGTTCTTCATGCCGTGCTTCTCGAAGATGCGCAGGGTGTGGTCGCGGAAGCGCTTCTGCAGCAGCGGCAACTTGCCGTCCGGTGAAGTGTAGGTGCGAAGTTCGAAGACTTTGGCGCCGGCCTGGGCCTGCGCGGGGGTCGATGAATAGAAGGCGCCAAAGCCGAACCCGAGGGCGACGAGCGCGACAGCCGACACGAAGCGCGAAACGGTAGGTGCAGTCATGATGGGTCCTCTCCCGCCGCCATTATAGGGGTCAG
>NSIL01000049.1 GCA_002737365.1 Acidobacterium sp.
ACCAGCTGCCTGGCACCGCCAGCACAAAGGCACGGCCGGTCTTCAGCACGGCCGAGGCAATGATGCCGGGGCGGCGCGGCGGTAATCGCCGAGCACACGGTTGAAGCCAACAGCGACCGGGTGGCAGCGATCAAGTCCCGGCCCTGGTCTACGGCGGACCCGGCCAGCGCGGGTGGCAGTCGGCACCGGCGGCGATCCTGATGGTTGACGTGGATGACAACCGGCTCCAGGTGGCTGAGTGGGCGCTGAAGGTGATTCTCAGCGCGTGATGGATTGGAGTAGCATCAAGTCATGAAGATTCGCCACTTCGCATTGTCCGCGTCGGTCGTGGTCATGGCCGGGCTGGGGGTCGCGTACGCCCAGACCAAGCCAGTGTCCGCGCGCCCCAACGCGATGGTCTACAAATCACCGACTTGAGGGTGCTGCAGCGCCTGGATTGAACACCTCCAGGGGCAAGGCTTCCAGGTGGAAGCCAACAACGTCAACGACGCACAACTGCGTGCCATCGGCATGCAAGCCGGCGTGACCGCCGATCTGTCGTCGTGCCACACCGCGAAGATCGGCGGCTACATCGTTGAAGGCCACGTCCCGGCCGACGACATCAAACGCCTGCTGAAAGAGAAGCCGGCCATCGCCGGTATCGCCGCGCCGGGCATGCCGATGGGGTCGCCCGGCATGGAGCAGGGTGGCATGAAGCAGCCGTACAACGTGATGGCGTTCACGAAGGACGGCAAGAAGTACGTCTTCGCGAAACACTAGATTGAGCACACTTGGCACCATTCCCGTCGCGGAAGCCCTGCGGTGGGTGGGCGCCTCGGCCGGCTTCGTGGCCGAACCCTAATAGCCGCCTACGGTGCGGCCGACCGGCCAACCACGTGGCCCGCCTCAAGATGAATCACCCGGTCAGCGATCGAGTTGAGCTCGGCTTCGTCGTGGGTCACATAGACGAGCGGCACGTGCAGGTCGCGGCGAATACGCAGGATGTAGGGCAGGATGCGGTCGCGCCTGGCGCGATCAACAGCCGCGAGCGGTTCATCCAACAACAGCACCGCCGGCTGCGTCATCAGCGCGCGCGCAATGGCGACGCGTTGCTTCTCGCCGCCCGACAGTTTCTGCACGCGGCGTTCGAGCAGCAGACCCAGGTCCAGGATCTCGATCAGTGTTGACCGCAACGGCAGCACACCCGCCAGCGAGTGGTGGCGGTGGCGGACGCCGTAGTCGATGTTGCCGGCCACATCGAGGTTCGGAAACAGCAGCGCATCCTGCGGCACGTAACCAATGTGCCGTTCGCGCGCCGGCAGGTTGATCCCAGCCGCGGCGGAGAACAGCACCCGGTCGCCGACGCGGATCTCGCCGGTGTCAGGCGTGCGAATGCCGGCGATGGTCTCGAGTAACGTGGTCTTGCCGCTGCCTGATGGGCCGAAGACACCCAGCACCTCCACCGCAGACGTCTCGCGCACGTGCAGCTCGAACGCCTGCTGCCGCAGGGTCACGTCGATGGTCAGGGCAATCATGCGCGCACCTCGACGAGCCGGTTCGAGGCGTAGATCGCACCGAATGCGAGCAGCGCCGACAGCAGCAACAGTCCCCACGCCGCCTCTTCGCGGCCGGTCTCGACGAAGGTGTAGATGCCGACCGCCAGCGTCTGCGTGCGGCCGGGAATGGCGCCGGCCACCATGATGGTGGCGCCAAACTCGCCGAGCGCGCGCGAGAACCCGAGAATGGCGCCCGCGACAATGCCACGCGATGCCAGTGGCAACGTGATCGTGCGCAGGATGCGGAACGGCGTGGCGCCGAGCGTGGCGGCCAGGTCCTCGTAGCGTCGGTCCACCTGCTCGATGCCAGATCGCACGCTGCGCGCCACCAACGGGAAGCTGACGACCATCATGGCAATGACCACGGCTTTCCAGGTAAAAACCACCTCGATGCCAATCGCATCAAGGGCCTGGCCGACGGGGCTGCGGCGTCCAAACAGCCACAGCAGCAACAGCCCGGTGGCCACCGGTGGCAGTACGAGCGGCAGCGACACCACGGTCTCGACCAGGGCCTTGCCCGGGAACGTCCGGCGGGCGAGCAGCCAGCCAATGGCGATGGCAAACGGCAGCGACAGTGCGATGGCCGTCAGCGCCATCACCACGGTGAACCGGGCAATCGCCCAGGTTTCAGTACTCACGGCTTGCCAAAGCCTCGCCGAGTAAACACCGCGCGCGCCGCCGGGCCCTGCAGGAACTGCAGAAAGCGGCGTCCCTCTGCCTCAGCTGGCCCGACGATCACGGCGGCCGGCTGCACGATGTTCAGGTAGGCATGCTCCTTGGTCGACAGCGTGGCGACGATGCGGGCCGATGAGTCGCGCGCGTCGGTGACGTAGACAATGCCGGCATCGACGCGGCCGGCTTCAACCGCCGACAACACCGCGCGCACGGTCGGGAATGGAATCATCTTCGGCTGCAGGCGCGACCACGCGCCTTCGTGTTCAAGCCAGCGGCGGCCGTACACGCCGGCAGGCACGCTGGCGGTCTCGCCCATGGCCAGGCGCGTCACGCGACCCTCGAGCAGGGCCGCCAGACTGAACGTGGCCGGCGCCTCGGACGGCGCCACGATCGCCAACTGGTTGGTCAGCAGGCGCGTGCGCGTGCCGGCAACCAGGCGGCCCGCCTTGTCAACCATATCCATCTGGAGTTCATCTGCGCTCAGGAACACCGCCGCGCGGGCGCCTTCGACAATCTGCCTGGCCAAGGTGTTGGAACTGCCGGTGTTGAGGGCGACCGTCACGCCGGTTGCCGCACGATACAGGACGGCGATCTCGTTGAGCGCGGCGTGCATGCTCGCGGCGACCGAGACAACCAGTCCGGTGGGCTGCGCCGCGACGGGCGGCGCGCTCAGGGCCAGGCCGGCAAGGCCGGCGGCGAGCCAGTTCACGATCTTTGTGGCCGGACTGGACGTGGTCATCAGGTAAGTAATTTAGTATGATTCAGGTCGCTTTTGTTAGCGATTTGAGGTGATTCAGCAATGACGAGCAGGATTGTGAAGACTGTCGTGGCGGCCGCGTTCTGTACCTTGCAGTGCGCCCGCCCGGCCCACGCACAGCGGACGATCGGCGTCACCGGTCCTGACGGTCAGCTCACGACCGTCAACCTCGGCGAGTTTCCACGCCAGACCGTGGTGACCGGCGACCGCGGCCGCAAGGCCACCATCGAAGGGGTGGCCCTGCGCGACGTGCTCGCCAAGGCCGGCGTGCCCCTCGGCGAAGCGCTGCGCGGCAAGACGCTGTCACGGGTCATCGTCGTCAGCGCCGCTGATGGCGATCAAGTGGTCTACGCGATCGCCGAGGTCGATGCCGCCTGTACGGATCAGACCATCCTGCTGGCCGGCCGTCGTGATGACGGGCCGTTGTTGCCAGACACCGGCCCGTTGCAGCTGGTGGTGCCGCACGACAAGCGTCCGGCCCGCTGGGTTCGGCAAGTAGCGAAGATCGAAGTGCGAGACGTGGAATGAGCATGCTGCTCACGGTCCGCGCGGCCGCTGATCAGTTGGGTGTGGCCTACTCCACGTTGAAGCAGTGGATCTATGACGGTTCGGTGCGTACCACGCGGACCAATGGCGGGCATCACCGGATCGCGGAGTCGGAGGTCCTGCGGCTGCAGATGGCCGCCGATGGTAAGGCTGCTGGCAAGGTTGTCGGCAAGCGGGTGACGGCCGCCAAGGCGCCCCGCGCGGCGCGAGGTGTTCTCGTCGCACTCAGCGGCCGCAACCAGCTGCGCGGCATCGTCGACGAAGTCCGCAGCGACGGGCTGCTGTCGCAGGTGCGGCTGCGCATTGGCGACCAAGTGCTCACCGCGGTGATCACGCGCGATGCGGTGAACGAGCTGAAGCTGAAGAAGGGCGACGAGGCGGTGGCGATCATCAAGTCCACCGAGGTGATGATCGGCCGCTTGCGGTAGGCCAGGGTGCATGCACGCATCGTCATGAGTCCGCCCAACGGCTACGAATGAGCCGCGCGTGAACAAGCGCCCACGCGCGTCGGCTCCATTAGTTATCAGCCTGCGTTATTCAGCGATCTCGCCCCTGTTCGCGTTGCCATGTTGAAAAGTCGCGTGCTCCGTGAAGAAATGCCCGGATGACGACACGGTCTTCTCGGACTCTGTCGAGCAGTCGGTATTCGTAAACGAATAATTCTCGAAACGTCGACCCGCCAATTCCTGGTACGACACGCCCACGTTCCGCGAGGGTCGACAAACTGTCCGCGACTTCGACCGCGCACGTCATTACTCGAGTCGCACCGTCGCGGGAAGTTTCAGCAATGCCGCTGGGCGGTTCGTTGAGGGCGGCCTGGGCCGACTCGCCCCAAACAACCCGGCGCGTCCCAGCAGCCACGTGCGCCGAAGCTCCGTCGCCACCTGTTCATGTGGAATCACGCGACCCGCGTGCTCGTCAGCCTCGCCCTGCGCCACGGCCTGGACGACGTACAAGTGGTACTGCACCTCATCGAGACTGCAATCGTCCGGTCGGCGATCGAGAGGCGCACGCACCGTGTCTTTGGCCGTCATTGGGAACCCCGCCCGAGGAAGTCAAACAGGCGATTCTTGAGTGCCGTGCGGGTGCTGGTTCTGGTTGCGGGCGTCAGTTAAGCGGCAGCTGTTCGATCGCGAAGGCGTGCGTGAATACTGGATCGTCGATCCCGGGCGCCACACCGTGGCACTGCATTGACGCCTCGAAGATGGGGTCGTTTCCGCTGCCGAGAACGCGTGAGGCAAAGCACGCAGAGACGCTGATAACGCCTCTGCTGCCAAGTTGGGCGCTCCAGCTCGAACGACTATTTTCGAAATAGTTCCGCGGTGCTACTGGATGTGTGACGTGCCGGCGGCCTTGTCCATCACGACCACCTCGTGTCCGTCGATGCGCAGGGCGGGCGGCGTCGCCGACCGATCCTTCACGGCCTGCAGCAGCTTCGCGCCTTCGCCCTCGCTGGGATCGAGCATGAAGATGTCGTTGTTGGCATCGCGCGACACCGGCACGAACGACACGCGGACAATGCTCTTGCCCTGAATGACGACGCGGGCGACCAGACCGTCGAGCGACTTCTCGTAACCGGGCTGGTCGAAATTCGAGTGACCGATCGCGTACAGAATTGGCTTGCCGGCGTACAGCTCCACACCCTGGACGGTGTGCGTCCCGTGGCCAAAGACCATGTCGGCACCGGCATCGAGGGCCACGTGCGCAAACTGTTTCTGATACGCCTCGGTCTTCGTGCGATCGCGGCCGGCACTGGTGCCCTTCACGTCGCCGAACTGGACCGGTGTTGAGCCGTCGCGGTTGTGATGTGACACGACCAAGATGTCAACCTGTGGCCGCAGTTTCTTCACGTCGCTGCGGAGCCGTTCGAGATCACCTGAATCGATGGTGAGGCCATCCAGCGACTTGATCCGGGCCACGCCGGCCTCGGTGGCGGTCGCGATCATGTCCTTGTCCTGATACCACCGCGCGGTGTACTGCAGGAACCCGATGCGGACACCCTTGCGAACGACGATCGCTGGCTTGTGGGCCTCATCGATGTTCTTGCCGGCGCCGGCGTGCAGGATGCCGTTGGCATCGAGCACGCCAAGGCTCTTCAGGATGTCGGCGCGGCCGGAGGCGACGTTGTTGGCAACACCAACCACGGCGACGTTGGCGGCCTTGAGCGCCTTCACTCCGTCAGGACCCGGATGCGTCCACTCCGGCTTGTCGGGAATGTCGATGGTGGTGCCAACCGACTTGACCAGTAGTCCTTCAAGGTTCGCGTAGACGAGGTCCGCAGCCTTCAGCGTCTCACGCATCCGGTTGAAGGCGGTCGTCGGGTCGGCGCGCCGGGAATGCACCTGGATATCGCCCAGGATGAGCAACTCGACGGCCTGGTCGCCGTGGCTGCCGGTCCACTTCCAAGCCGCATCAGCCGCGAGACTGGCGGCTAATCCAAGAACGGCGATTGCTGAGGTCATAAACAATCGGCTGGTCATCACGGCGTCCTCCTGTCGGAAATTGATCGCCGCATCTTACTCCCGTTTCGAGGCCTCGTATCGCGCCTGGTTTTCGGCGTTTGCCGGATACAAGCCGGGCAGCGCGGCGCCGCCCTTGACCTCGTCCATGATCCAGCCCTCGAGGCGTTCCTGCTCGACCGACAGCGCCACGACCTCCTCGAACAGCGCGGCCGGGATCACGACAGCGCCATCCCCATCGGCCACGATCACATCGTCAGGGAACACCGCCACGCCGCCGCAGCCAACCGGCTGCTGCCAATCGACGAACGTCAGGCCGGCCACCGATGGCGGAGCCGCCGTGCCGCTGGCCCAGACCGGCAACCCGGTCGACAGCACGCCCGCGAGATCGCGTACGGCTCCGTCGCTGACCAGCCCGGCCACCCCTCGCACGGCCATGCGCGCGCACAGGATGTCGCCCCAGAAGCCGGCGTCGGTGACGCCGTTGGCGTCGATCACCGCGATGCAGCCGGCCGGCATCAGTTCGATCGCGGCGCGGGTGGACTTCGGCGAGCTCCAGGAGGCCGGCGTGGCCAGGTCCTCGCGGGCGGGAATGAAACGGACCGTGAAGGCACGTCCGACAATGCGCGGTTGGTTGCTGGTGAGAGAGAACGCGCCGCGGATCCAGACGTTGCGCAGGCCCTTTTTCAGCAGGACCGTGGTGAGCGTGGCCGTGGTGACGTTTGCCAGGGCGACGAAGGCAGCGGAATCGTTGACAGTGGACATGGTGTGTTCCAAGGATACCTGCTTGACTAGCATAGTATTCTAGTAAAGAATACGTTCCCAGAAGGCTAATAAGTAACGATATCGTGTTTTAAGATACTGGACAGGAACGAAATCATTCCTAATTATCAGAACCAATGACCACCCGATTTACAGGCCGTTACGAACGGACAACTACTGGCGGTGAGGAGGTCGCTGCCTTCGTGCCGTTCCCGCTGCCTCCAGCGGACCCAGGGTTGATGCTCGATGCCGCGCGGGTCGAGCGTCTCCGGGCAGCCGAGCAAGCACTGGCCCGGCTCGAGCTCGCGGGTGCAATGGTGCCGTCGCTCGACTGGTTCATCTACGCGTTCGTCCGCAAGGAAGCCGTACTGTCGTCGCAGATCGAAGGCACGCAAGCAACACTGGTCGACCTCCTCACGTTTGAGGCAGAAGAGGCTGCGGCACCGACGATGGCTTCGAGACCCCCGACCGCCGACGTCGAGGAGGTTTGCAACTACCTCGAAGCGCTCACCTATGCGCGCGGCCAGCTCCGTGGTCCACAGGGTCTGCCGCTCTCGATGCGGCTGCTCAGCGACACCCATCAACGTCTCATGCGCGGCGTGCGAGGAGCCGACAAGCGGCCGGGCGAGATTCGACGCAGCCAGAACTGGGTCGGCGGGACGCGACCGGGCAACGCGCTCTTTGTCCCGCCTCCTCCGCACCTGCTCGGTGATGTGCTGTCGAGTTTCGAGCAGTACCTCAACGCCGACGACCCGACTCTGCCGCCCCTCGTGCGCGCCGGGCTCTTGCACGTTCAGTTCGAGACGATTCACCCGTACCTCGACGGCAACGGCCGCATCGGACGGTTGCTGGTCACGCTGCTCCTGGAACATTGGCAGCTGTTGTCGAAGCCGCTGCTTTACCTGAGCCTCTACTTCAAGCGGCATCGCGACGACTACTACCGCCACTTGAGCGCCGTGCGTGTGGACGGCGACTGGGAGGGCTGGACGGATTTCTTCCTCGATGGCGTCGCAACCATCGCCGACGAAGGCGTAGCCTCCGCTCGGGACCTGTCCGCCCTGGTCACGACCGACCGCACACGCGTGCTGTCGCAAGACACGACCTCGGTCGCCGCGATTCGCCTCTTCGAGTTGCTCCCCCGGCACCCGCTGGTGAGCGCCGCGTCGGTCGTGAAGCTGCTCGAGACCAGCAAGCCCACGGCCGGCCGTGCCATCGACACCTTGACGGCGGCCGGCGTGCTGGTCGAGACCACCGGCAAGAAACGCGACCGTTGGTACTCGTACGACGGCTACCTCGAGCGCCTTCGGGTCGGCACGGACCTCGACGTGCAACGGCGCACGACTCGCTGAAGTAGACTTTCGGCATGACATTGAACTGGAAGAACCTGACCCTGGCTGCGGCGTTTTTGACCTCGGCGTCGACCGTTGCCGCGCAAGCGCCGCAGCCGGCGACGCCGGCCGCGCCCCAGCCGTATTTTGTCGGCAATCCCCTGGGCCTGCCGATCAACCCGGCGCCCGATGGCAAGTTCACGCCCATGTCGTCGAACGTCAAGGTCTACGGTGCGATTTATTCCGCCGAGAGCTGTTCCTACGACCCGGTGCGCGGCGTCATCGTTGTACCGAATCGCGGCGTCGGCCAGAATGTGCAGACCAACAACGCCTGGATCTCATTCATCAACCACGATGGGTCGGTGCACACCGCCCGCTGGGTCGGCATTCAGACGCCCGGTGCGCAGCGCAGCAACAGCACGCCGCCGCTCGTCTTGAACGAACCACTGGGTAGCGACATCGTCAACGGCATTCTGTATTTGGCGGATCGCGACGGCGGCACGACCCCAACGGATCCGCTGGTGTCAGTAGTTCGCACGTTTAACATCGCCACCGGACTGCCGGGCAAGGAGTTCCGCGTCGAGAAGTCGACCGGCTTCAACGACGTGGCGATCGACAACGCTGGCAACATCTACGGCACGGTGACCGCCATGGGCGAGGGCGCGCAGGTGTGGAAGATCACGCCCGACGGCGCGGCGTCGATCTTCTTCCAGAACGTCCCCCTGGTGGCGCCAAACGGTGTGGCCATGGATCCACAGGGCAACATCGTCGTCGTCAACATCGGCAACCCTGACGTAGTCACGTTCTCGCCGGACGGCAAGGTCCTGAAGACCGAAAAGGCGGTGCAGGGCGGCAACGACGGACTGGTGATCATGGCCGACGGCACGAAGTACGTCAGCAGCGTCCAGAACGGCGGCGTGTCGCGCATTCGTCCGGGCCAGCCGGCCGAGTTGATCGCGCAGAACATCCCCAACCCGGCATCGATGTGCTACGACTCGGGCGCCAACCAGCTGGTGATTCCGATGAACGCCAACAACGGGTTGGCCTTCATTCCGCTCAAGTAACTCGGGTGTGCAAGGAGACCGTGTCACCGCGGTCGTTGGGACTAGAATTCCCGGTTGGAGGCTGAAATGCGTCGATTGATTTTCGTGCTCGCCCTCGCGTCGTTGCCCGCCATGGTCACCGCCCAGAACGCCACGACGGCCAACACTGTGGCCAACGACCGGCTGAACCTTGATCTCTACTGGGAGTTCGAGACGGTCTCCGATCCGCAGTTGTCGCCCGACGGCGCGCAGATCATCTACACGCGCGGCTGGATCGACAAGGTCAACGACAAGCGTGAGTCGTCCCTGTGGATCATGAACGCCGACGGCGGCAAGAGCCGCTTTCTCGTCCGCGGCAGCAACGCGCGCTGGTCGCCGAGCGGCGACCGCCTTGCCTACACCGCCCAGGGCGAGCCCAAGGGCTCGCAGATCTTCGTCCGCTACATGGACGCCGAAGGTGCCATCTCGCAGGTCACCCACGTCGAGAAGGCACCGAGCGCCGTGGCCTGGTCGCCCGACGGCACCCGGCTCGGCTTCGTCATGAGCGTCGAGGCCAAGAACGCCTGGCCGATCAAGATGCCGCGGGCGCCCGAGGGCGCCAAGTGGGTCGACGCCCCGCGCATCGTCGAACGACTCGACTACCGCTCGGACGGTGTCGGCTTCGATGACGATGCGTTCCGACACATCTTTGTGGTGCCGGCCACCGGCGGCACGCCGCGCCAGTTGACCGATGGTCAGTGGCACCACAACGGCGTTGAGTGGACGCCCGACAGCAAGCAGATCCTGTTTGGCGCCAACCGCGTCGCCGACGCCGAGTACCAGCAGCGTGAATCGGACATCTATGCGGTGACCGTCGACACCGGCGCCATCAAGCAGCTGACCACCCGCAAGGGCCCCGACGGCAACCCGCTGGTCTCGCCAGACGGCAAGCGCGTCGCCTATACCGGCTATGACGCGACCAGGAACACCTGGCAGGACAGCAAGCTTTACGTGATGAACATCGACGGCACCAACCCTCATCTCGTGTCAGGCGAATGGGATCGCTCACCGCAGAACGTCCTGTGGAAGCCGGACGGCACCGGCATCTACTTCACGGCGCAGGACCAGGGCTCGCAGAATCTTTACGTGCTGCCAATGGCCGGCGACCGCAGCGACGTGGTGCAGCCGTTGACCAAGGGCACCTACATGCTGACGACAGCGAGCGTGGTGAAGGGCAAGGCCGTCGGTGTGCTCACCTCGCCGCACGCGCCGGCCGACATCGTGTCGTTTGATGTCGCCACGCCGACGCAGATCAAGCAGTTGACCAACGTCAACGACGACATCCTGGCCGGCAAGAAGCTCGGCGACGTCAAGGAGATGTGGTACACGGCGCCGGACGGCATGAAGGTCCAGGGCTGGTACATCACCCCGCCCGACTTTGACGCCACCAAGAAGTACCCGCTGCAGTTGCACATTCACGGCGGACCGCACAGCATGTACGGCGTCGGCTTCAACTACGGATGGCAGGAACAGGCCGCCAACGGCTACGTGGTGCTCTACACCAACCCGCGCGGCAGCACGGGCTACGGTTCCTCGTTTGGCAACCAGATCAACAACGCCTACCCGAGCAAAGACTACGACGACCTGATGGCCGGCGTCGACGAAGTGCTGAAGAAGGGCTTCGTGGATGAGCGTAATCTGTTCGTGACCGGCTGCAGCGGCGGCGGCGTGCTGACGGCGTGGATTGTCGGCAAGACGGATCGCTTCGCGGCCGCATCGGCGAACTGTCCGGTGATTGACTGGGTGAGCTTTGTGGGCACCACCGACGGCGCCAGCTGGTACTACAACTTCGCGAAGCTGCCGTGGGAAGACCCGTCGGAGCACCTCCGCCGCTCGCCGCTCACCTACGTCGGCAACGTCAAGACCCCGACCATGCTGATGACCGGCGTCCAGGACCTGCGCACGCCGATGCCGCAGACCGAGCAGTTCTACAGCGCGCTGAAGCTGCTGAAGGTGCCGACCGCGATGCTGCGAATGAACAACGAGTGGCACGGCACCACGACCACGCCATCGAACTTCGTGCGCACGCAGTTGTACCTGCGGTATTGGTTCGACAAATACAAACGTGCGCCGGGCGTGACGACCACGGCCGCGCAGCAATAGGAAAAAGAATTACAGGAGATCAAGAGATCAGGAGTTGTTTATGAAGCGAACGTTTGCGGTTGTTGGCTTGGCTATTGCTCTTTCGTTTGCCCGCGGCGCTGCGCAGGCGCCGGCTGGCATTGACGCCGCCACCATCTCGCGCATCAGGGGTGAGGCGATGACCCGCTCGCAGGCGATGGAGACGCACTGGTGGCTGTCGGAGGTCTACGGGCCGCGCGCCACGGGCACGCCGGCGTATCAACAAGGCGCCGACTGGGTGATGAAGAAGTTCGCCGAATGGGGATTGCAGAACATCCACGTCGAGCGCTTTCCGTTCGGGCAGGGATGGACGATTGAGCGCTTCTCGATCAACCAGATCACGCCGCAGACGGCGTCGCTCGTCGGCCAGCCGCGCTGGAACTCGCCGTCAACCAACGGCGCGGTGACCGCCGACGTGGTGCACCTGGAAGCGAAAACAGAAGGCGACCTCGCGAAGTACAAGGGCCAGCTGCAGGGCAAGATCGTCATTTTTCAGGGCGTGCGGACGATGCGCATGCTTGATGGCCGCATCGTGCTCCAGATGAACGATGCGGATTGGGCCGAGGCCATGAAGCTGCCCGCCCCTGCCGCGCCCGCGACACCGCCGCCTCCGCCACCAGCCGGTGCCACCGCACCGGTGACGCCGGCGTCGCTGCAGCGGTTCCTCTCCGCTGAAGGCGCCGCAGTCTACCTGGATCGCGGGTCGGACAATGACTCCCCCGCCGGCGGCAGCAATTTGTCCTGGCAAACCCAGGTCGTCGACGGCGGCACGATCTTCCCAAGCAACGGTGGCAGCCGCGACCCTAAGGCGCCCGCGCAGGTGCCGTCGGCCACCATCGCCGTCGAACACTACAACCGCATCGTCCGCTTGCTCGCGCGCGGACAGGCCGTACGCATGGCAGTGAACATCCAGACCAAGTTTCACCAGGAGACAGATGCGGCCGGCAACGCGTTCAACATCATCGCGGAGATCCCGGGCACTGATCTGGCCAAGGAAGTGGTGATCATGGGCGCCCACTTCGACACCTATCCCTACGCGACCGGCGCCACCGACAACACCACCGGGTCGTCCGCGATGATCGAGGCAGTGCGCGTGATTCAGGCGCTGGGGTTGAAGCCGAGACGGACCATCCGCGTAGCGCTGTGGGCCGCCGAAGAACAGGGGCTGCTGGGATCGCGGGAGTACGTGCAGCGGCACTACTACGATCCGAAGACCAAGACCGCCAAGGCCGGGCACGACACCGTCCAGGCTTACTTCAATCTCGACAACGGCACCGGCCGCATTGTCGGCATCTGGAGCCAGGGCAACACCGGCGCGATGAAGCAGTTCGAGGAGTGGGGTAAGCCGCTGAAGGACATCGGCTGGAAAAATGTCAGCCCGCGATCGGTGGCCCAGACCGATCACGGCTCGTTCGAGGATGCCGGCATCCCGGGCTTCCAGTTCATCCAGGAGCGGCTCGAGTACAACTCGCGCACCCACCACTCGAACATGGACACCTTCGATCGTGTCCAAAAAGACGACGTGATTCAGCAGGGTGCGGTGGCGGCGGTCTTCGCCTGGTCTGCGGCCAATACCACGGAGCGGTTGCCCCGGAAGGCAAAGTAGGGTACCCTTTTCAGGTCATGTCGTTCGTGCATCACGCGCACCGCAGCCATCATCACCGTTCACAGAACGGCACGGCAGGAGTTTGCGCGTAAGAGACCAATCGACATCCACCAGGATTCGTTTCACGCGAAAAGCCCGCCGGCAATGGTGGGCTTTTTGTTTTTCAGGGACGTTATGGACTTTACGAAACTCGACGGCTTGATACCGGCGGTCGTGCAGGATGACACCAGCAACGAGGTGTTGATGGTGGGCTTCATGAACAACGAGGCCTGGCAACTGACGCAAGAGAGCGGCTACGTCACCTTCTTCAGCCGCACGCGCAACAAGCTGTGGATGAAGGGCGAGACGTCGGGCAACCGGCTGGCGGTGCGGCAGATGTTCGTGGATTGCGATCAAGACACCGTGCTGATCAAAGTCGCGCGCGAAGGCGACGGCAACGTTTGCCACACCGGCGAGCGGTCGTGTTTTTACACGGAACTGACGGGGACGAAATGAAACTGAAACTGGGTATTCCGAAGGGCTCGCTGCAGGATGCCACGCTCCAACTGTTCCAGCGCGCGGGCTACCAGATGCGCGTCGATGCGCGATCCTATTTTCCGTCGATCGACGATGTCGAGATCGAGTGCATGCTGATCCGCGCGCAAGAAATGGCGCGGTATGTGGCGGACGGCGTGCTCGACGCCGGCCTCACCGGCCAGGACTGGATTGCCGAACACGAAATCGGCCACCCCGAGCAGACTCCGCTCGCGCGGGTTTGCGACCTGGTCTACGCCAAGCAGAGCTTCGGCAAGGTCAAGTGGGTGCTAGCCGCCCCCGAAGACTCGCCGTTCAAGACCGTCGCCGATCTCAACGGCAAGCGCATCGCCACCGAACTGGTGCGGGTCACCAAGCACTATTTCACGACCAAGGGTATGAACGTCGACGTCGAGTTCTCGTGGGGTGCCACCGAAGTGAAGCCGCCGGTGCTGGCCGACGCGATCGTCGAAGCCACCGAAACCGGATCGACGCTGCG
>NSIL01000005.1 GCA_002737365.1 Acidobacterium sp.
GCCGTCCCGGATACTGGCGCGATCGCGTAGGGCCTGGCTAACATGCGCCTGGAGCTGGCGGCGTTTAGCATTCGGGCAGTTGTCGCGGCTTGTTGCCGCCGCAGCTCAGGCGCAGTACGTTAGCCTGCTGAACCAGCACAATCACGGCTCTCAAGAATCGCCCGTTTGAGTTTCGACCAACTAGGGCGTATTCTTTCCCTGACTTCCTAGGGCGAGGTTCCCAATGACGGCCAAAGACACGGTGCGTGCGCTTCTCGATCGCCTACCGGACGATTGCAGCCTCGATGAGGTGCAGTACCACTTGTACGTCGTCCAGGCCGTGGCGCAGGGCGAGGCTGACGAGCACGCGGGTCGCGTGATTCCACATGAACAGGTGGCGACGGAGCTTCGGCGCAAGTGGCTGCTCGGACGCGCCGGGTAGTTTGGGGCGAGTCGGCCCAGGCCGCTCTCGACGAAGCGCTCAGCGGCATTGCTGAAAGTTCCCTCGACGGTGCGATTCGAGTAATGACGCGCGCGATCGAAGTCGCGGACAGTTTGTCGACCCTCGCGGAACGTGGTCGCGTCGTACCAGAAATTGGCGAGTCGACGCTTCGGGAGTTGTTCGTCTACGAATACCGACTGCTTTACAGAGTTCGAGAGGACCGCGTCGTCATCCGGGCATTTCTTCACGGAGCACGCGACTTTTCAACATGGCAACGCGAGCAAGGGCGGGATCTCTGAGTGACGCAGGCTAACAACGAATGGAGCCGTCGCGCGATGGCTCCAGGTCGCGCCGCAGCTCAGCGCAAACGATGGGCGGACGAATGCGAAATACCGATGTTCCAGGAAACAAACAGGGGAAATCTATGGTCCGAATCGTCTTGGCCGTATGTTCCCGTTTGGTATCACGTCATCTTTACGGCGCTCCTCATTCCAATGGCGATCATGGGCGGTAGGTTGAAAACCGCCGCCTAGCATTCCGACGAGCAAGCAGCACGGCGGCCGCGAGACGTTCGGAGAGCGGCTACGGCGCGAGCCGGTTGTACTTTCGCAGCGCACTGCGTAGTCGATCGTGCGGCAGGGCATGCACGCGATTGCCGTCGCGTCCCACCATCGTCTCCGCCGCGACGACGGCATTGATGATGGCCTCTTCGGTGGCCTGAATCGCCCCCTGAAACAGCGGGTCGATGGCGTCGTTGGACAGCATTGTCACCGCCGCGGTGGCTGGCCTCTCGTAGGTGCCTGGATTGGCGGTTGAGAACGCCACGAAAATGTCGCCGGATCCATTGCCGCCGCTACCGCCGACGCGCGCCACGCCGAGCCCCGCGCGTTGCGCCAGCCTCCGCAACTGGTGCGGCAGCAGCGGCGCGTTGGTGGCGATCACGGCGATGATCGAACCCGACTCGGGATCGTCACCCTGGACCGCGCGCGGACGCCCGGTTTCGGGCATCAGATCCGGAATCTCCCGCCCGACGGGCGCGCCGGCCACGAGGAACTGCGGGCGACGGCCGAAATTGGCTTGCACCAGCGCGCCCACCGTGTAGTCGACGCCGCCGGCGGTGACCACGCGCGAGGCGGTGCCGGTGCCACCCTTGAAGCCGAACGCGACCATGCCGGTGCCGCCACCGACGTTGCCTTCCGGCACGGTGCCGGGCGTGGCGCCATCGAGCGCCGCCAGCACGTGCTCGCGCTTGACGTGGAAGCCGAGGCTGTCGTTCAGCGTGCCGTCGTAGGTTTCGGCCGCGACGGGCAAGGGTACGATGTCCGAGTAGCGAGCCATCCACTCCACTGCGGTGTCGCGCGCGACGCCGACGCTGTGCGTGTTGGTGATGAGGATTGGCCCCTCGAGAAACCCGCCCTCGGTGATCCAGGTGGTGCCGGTCATCTCGCCGTTGCCGTTGAGCGTGTGCCAGCCGGCGAACACGTTGTCGCCGGAGCGACCTCGTGGCAGCACGGCGGTGACGCCAGTGCGAACCGGGCCCTTGCCCCGCACGAGTGCGCCGTCACCGGTCACGATCGTGGCGAATCCGACTTCAACCCCCGGCACGTCGGTAATGGCGTTGAGTGAACCGGCGGTGCCCTCGAACGGCACGCCGAGACTGCGCGCGCGTGGCTTGACCTCGACCGGCTGGCGACTGGCGAGCGAGATGACCTGGCCGGGCCTGGCGCCCGTCGTTCGGGGCTCGTCCCACACGAGCGTGCCATTCACCCACACGTTCCGGATGCCCGTGGACTGCTTGAAGGGATCACTGAACGTGCTGTTGTCGATCACCGTGACCGGATCGAACAACACGAGGTCGGCCCAGGCGCCTGGCGTCACCACGCCGCGGTCGGTCAGCTTCAAGCGCGCCGCGGGCAGCGAGGTCATCTTCCTGACGGCGTCTTCCAGTGTGAGCCACTGGCGCTCGCGCACGAAGCGTCCGAGCACGCGCGGAAAAGTGCCGGCGCCGCGCGGATGCCGCATGCCGATGCCGCCATCGCTCGACACCATGGTCCAGGGCCAGCGAAAGAACGTCCGGATGTCGTCGTCCATCATCGACGTGCAGACGACTGAGGCGCCGCCGTCCTTGACGATCTGAATGAAGAGCGCGACCGGCGTGATGCCTTGCGCTTTCGCCACGGCGTCGAGCGTCTTGAACTCGTAGTCAGGATGCGCGGTGTGCCGCGTGATCAGCACGTTGGCCGCGCCGCCCACGTCGGCCAGGCCCCGGGCCACCTCCACCGGATCGTCGTAGCGCTTGCTGGGGATGAGCACGGTGATGGTCGACGACCAGGCGTTGTACGGATACGCGTCGGCGGTGACGTCGAGGCCGCGAGCCCGCGCCGCATCGAACAGACGCACGGCTTCGGTGGCTTGCCCCCACACGCCCACCGTGCCGAGCTTGATGTGCGTGTTCTGCACGGGCACCTTCGCCTCTTCGGCAATGGTCACCACTTCCCGCATCGAGTCGAAGGCCTGGTCGGCCTCGTCACGAATGTGCGAGACGTAAAAGCCGCCGAGCCGCCCCGCCACCCGCGCGAGGGTCACCACTTCGGCAGTGGCGGCATAGCTGCCGACCTCGTACTCGAGGCCGGTGGAGAGGGCGATGGCCCCCTCGCGCATGCCCTGCTCGACCAGCGTCTCCATGCGCGCCAGCTCGTCTGGGCGCGCGACGCGTTTGAAGTCGTCACCCATGACGCGTTGTCGCACCGTGGCGTGGCCCACCGCCGTGAGCACGTTGACCGAGGCCGGCTCGCGCCGCAGCCGGCCGAGGTAGTCGGCAATCGGCCACGGCGAACTGCCGTCCTGGCCGACGACGAGGGTGGTAATGCCCTGTGAGATCTGGCTGGCCGCCAGCGGTTCGGTAAGCAAGCCGTCGGTGGAGTGATTGTGAGTATCGATAAACCCCGGCGCGAGCACCAGGCCGCGCGCATCCACCACGCGGTCGCCGCCGGTGGGCCGGAGGTCGCCGACCTCCGCGATGCGGCCATCGACGACGCGCACCGCGGCGCGCCGCGCCGGCGCGCCCGTGCCGTCAACGACATTGGCGTTCACGATCACGAACGACGTGGCTGATTGCGCGACCGCGACCGAGCGCCACGGGTACGACGTGGCGAGAAGGCTGAGAAGAAGCAGCAGGCCAAGCCTCAAGCCCCAGGCCCCAAGCCTGAAGGAAGCGGGCCGGGTTGTCTCACGGGGCATCAATGGTGTCAGCAAGGCGGGCAATCTCCTCGAGGGCGGTGACGAATCGCGCGAGAGCCTGTTCCAGGCGATTGGTCTCGCGGGCGACTGCCGCGGCGTCGCCGATCCGAATCGCCTCGGCCAGGCCCGGCAGCGGTTGGCCCTCGTACAGGGAGTAGATGTTCCAGCCGTAGATCACGTGGCGGTACCAGCGTGTCTCGGGCGGCTCCGAGTCGTCCAGCAACTGTTGCTCCAGCCGGACGAGCGCGTCGTTGATGCGACGCGCGCGGACCGGATCCACCGCACCCGCGGCGACCCACCGATCCAGCCGCGCTTCAATGGCGGACGCCGTGGCGACGGCTCGCGTGGCCAGGCCTCGTGCCTTGGCCAGGTCGGTGGCGACCCGGCGTTGCCCCGCGTCATCGACCGCCCACCCGCCGGCGGTGTCGATGAACTCCTCCATCTTTCGTGCGTAGTGCGAATAGCGCAACGGCAGCAGTTCCGTCGATGCCAGCCGCAACACGGTCAGGCCCAGCACCCGCGCCAGCGTTTGGCCGACCTTGAAGCCGGGGTCGGTATGCCGCTCCACGTACTGCCGCGTGTCGTAGTTGGAATGGTACGGACCGTAGCTGCCCTCGAAGTCGAACTCCATTTGCAGGGTGGGCAGCCCCAGGAAATCCTGGAACGCCACGAAGTCGGCGCCGCTGCCAAGCGCCGCCAGCTCCACTTCGTATCCGTCTGAGCCGCGACGACGCCGCTCGGCTGGCTGTCGCTGCCATTCGTCCGCCTTCCAGCGGTCGTAGACCGAACCACCGCCGTCGTAGTGCGGCACCTCGCGCGTCACCTGGACGAGGAAGTCACGGAGCGAGGGGGTGCCGCCGCCGTCGAAGCGGCCGCGCATCGACAGGTCGGTGTTGATGTAGACAATGGCTTTCTCGCGTAGCTCGGCTTGCATCGCCTCGGCGTACTCAGTCGATCCGATCAGCCCGAACTCTTCCGCATCCCAGAAGGCAAACACGATCGACCGCTCAGGCGTCCAGCCCGATCGCGCCAGGGCCGCGAGCCCGCGCGCCACTTCGAAGGTGGGCCCAAGGCCGGTGCCCGGATCCATGCCGCCGAAACTCCACGCATCGTGGTGCGTGCCGAGCACGATCCAGCGATCCGGGTCGCGCCCGGTGATCTTGCCCAGCACGTTGCGAATCGGACGCCGGCTCGCCTCCATCTGCACCTCGAGCCTCACGGTCACCGGTCCCGGGCCCAATCGATAGGTGAACGGCAGCCCGCCCTGAAATCCCGAGCCCGACGCCGCGGCGGGACCCGCGAGTCGCGACAGGATCTTCGACGCTTCCCTCCACGACAGCACGACGGCGGGAATCTTGGGCAGCGTCGGAGCGGTGGCGGGATCGAGCGCCGGTGCGCCTGAGGTGGCGCCGACGCCAGGCGTCAGCGGATCGCCGTGCCAGAACCAGCTGTACTTGCCGTTGCCGCTCTGCGACTGGAAGTCGGCACGCCACGGTCCGTCGGGCCACGTCAGCCCGCGGGCATAGCCGTCATCCGCCGGGTCGGAATAGATGATGATGCCGGCCGCACCGGCTTGCTCGGCGGTATGAATCTTCACGGCGCGATGGCTGCGCGCGTAGCGGGCGATCACGATCTGGCCGCGCACGTCGATGCCGGCCGCGGCGAGGCGCGCGTAGTCGGGCGGCAGGCCGTAGTTCACGTAGACCACCGGCGCAGTGACGGTGCCCGACGCGGAGTAGGCGACAAACGCCGGCCCCAACTCTGGATGCGCGCCGTCGGGGTCGCGCGGATCGACGGGTTCGCTCACGACCAGGGCTTCGGCGTTCGGCGACATGATGTCGACCTTGATCGAGCGGGGCGTCGAGAGATGAACGGAGTACTCGCGCACTTCGGTCTGCAAACCCGCCGCGTCGAGCGCGCGCCGCACGCGGTCGGCCACCGCCATCGAGCGCGCCGATCCGGCGATGTGCGGATGCTCGGTGACCTGCCGGTGCATGGCGCTGATGGAATCGGTCGAGACGCCGCTCAAGAATCGCTGTTCGAACACCCGCGTGGCGGCGGCACGCGCCGGCGATGCGCCGAGCGAGGCCGACGGCTTCGCCGTGGCCGCGGGTGACTGCCGCGGCACGACCGGCAGCAGCAGTCGCGACGGGTGCGACTGGTCGTGCAGAATCGTCTGCGTGGCGCTGACCACCGTCGCGTCGCGTCCGAAGACGCCGCCGGTGTTGGGATTGCGGTCGAAGCGCGGGAAGTTGCTGCTCGAAACCTCGAGGCGAATCCGGTGTCCGGCGCGAAACAGGTTCGAGGTCGCACCCAGGTCGATCGTGATCTCGGTGGGCGCGCCGGGGGTGAGCAGCGCCGGCGCGGTCTTGCCGGCCCGGTAGCGCGCGCGGAGGATGCCGTCGGCCAGCGCGCGGGCCGTGCCGTCAGGGAACACGTCCACCAACGTCCCAGTGAAGTCAGTGTCGCGCGCACTCGACGCGATCCAGAGCGTGAGCACGAGGGGACCAGTCACTTCGAGGTCGGTGGTCAGCACGGCGCTCGTGTAGACGAGTACGTCCGGGCGCTGCTCCACGGTTCGTCGATCGATGGGCGCACGGGAGTAGCCGCCACTCGCGCCGGTCGGAACCGGGTCCTTGGGGTCGTAAGTGTAAGTGTCGGATGACTCTCGACCTGGAGCGGCAAGATCCAGGCGGCCGTCACCCGCGCTCGTGGCCGCATGGCCGCCGCTACGCAGGTAATAGGTGGTGGCTCGGGCCCGCGCGAGGGGCCACTCCTGTTCGTCGCGCCAGCGGTTCTCGCCCATCACGAACAGGCGCACCGGCGCAGAGTCGACAGCGGCTCGATCACCGCCGCGGAGCCAATGGTCGAACCAGCCGAGCATGGCCTCGTCCGCACCGAAACCAGCGTCGGGGCCGAAGTTGACATCCCCGATCGCCGTCGTCGCCGTGCTCGGCTGCGCGTGCGTCCACGGGCCGATGACGAGGCGCTGGTATTGGCGCGCCGTGTCGGTGGCCGCGTTCGCGCGCAGGCCCGTGAAGTTGCGCAACGTGCCCGTGAGCAACGTGTCGTACCAGCCGGTGAGGTGAAAGGCAGGAACAAGAAAGCGGTCGTGACGGGATTCGATGTCGCCAGGATCCCAGAACGCGTCGGCGTCGGGGTGGGCGAGCATCTGCCGGTAACCGGGCGCATGGCGGTCCAGATCGAGCTGGTCGAACGACGAGAGCGGCAGCTGCCACAGCCAGGAGGATCTAAGCAGCGCTGACTGTTTCGGGTCCAGGCCGACTGGGCCGTTCCGATCCACCCCGGGGGTCAGCACCCGGCGCCGGACGTCGATGGCCTGGCCGAGATTCCACCCAAGCCCGTCACTGAGGTAGAACGCGCCACCCTGGAACACCATGTCGTGGCGGCGGCTGTACGACGAAGCGGGAAACAACGCCACTAGCGCCGGTGGCTGGCGGGTGGCGGCTTGTAGCTGAGTCGTGGCCAGGTAGCTGCCCCCGAACATGCCGACCCGGCCGTCAACCTCGGGCAGGGACGCCGCCCACTGCACCGAATCGTAGCCATCGTCCGCCTCATCGTGGGGACGGGCGACGCCGTCGGAGGTGTAGCGCCCACGCGTGTCTTGCACGACTACGACGAACCCGCGCGCGGCGAGGGCGCTGAATCGCCGGGCCGAGTCGCGATCGTTCTTGGAATAGGGCGTCCGCTGTAACAGGACGGGAAGCCGGCCGGGCATCGCCGGGCGGTAGACATCTGCACGAAGAATGACGCCGTCACGCATGGGGGCCGGCACGTTCTTCTCGATCCGGACCTCCGGCGGCGCCTGGGGTGGGGGGACGGCAGTGGCGAAGAGAGCCAACGCCAGGACCGCAACGACACGAATAGCCATGAGCATTGGGACCTTAGCCCCCTGCGGTCAGGGTGTCAATCCGCCCCGGAAATTCTGAGACGAACGCCAAGGCGACGAATATCGCTCGTTGACACAGCCTGACAACGGCACGATAATCCGCCCGGACGTAATCGCCTGTATTCGCATCCGTCGCATTTGCGACGGCGATGCTTCGATATTTCGTGACCGATTGGGAGGTTGACATGCGGCGTTCTATGGCCTGGGTTCTGGCAGTTGTCGTACTACTGGCCAGTCCGGTGTCTGGATGGGCACAGACGACCACCGGTGTGATTCGCGGCATGGTGACCGACCAGTCCGGCGCCGTGTTGCCGGGCGTCACCCTCACCCTACGAGGGCGCGCCGTGCCTGGCGCACCGACGACGGTGAGCAACGAGACGGGCGCGTATCGATTCCCGAACCTGCCGCCTGGCTTGTATGACGTCACGGCGGAACTCTCCGGTTTTACGACCAACGTGCAGACTGGCATCCAGGTGTCGCTTGGCGGCACGGCGGAACTGAGCGTGTCGCTCAAGGTCAGCACGCTGGCAGAAACCGTAACCGTGGTCGCCCAGGCACCGATAGTTGATTCGACCAGCTCGCAGGTGGCCACCAACTACTCGCGCGAGTGGGTCGAGAACGCCCCGGTTCGCCGGTTCACCTTCTTCGACCTGATCAACGCGGCTCCGGGCGTCAGCGCCTCGACCTCGACTAGTTCGCGGTCGCAGTCATTCGGATCGGCCACCAACGAAAACGTCTACCTGATTGATGGCACCGACTTCACCGCCCCCCTGACCGGCGCGGCCTGGCCGTGGCCCAACACCGACGCCATCGAAGAAGTGCAGGTGCTCTCGCTCGGCGCGCCCGCCGACTACGGCAACCTGGGCGGCGCGGTCTTCAACGTCGTGACGCGCCAGGGCAGCAACACCTTCCACGGCGACGCCAACTACTACTTCCAGAATCAGAGCCTGACCGGCCGCAACACCACCGACAAGCAGGACAACAAGCAGCCGTACAACCGCGACGAGTTCAAGGACATGACCTTCCAGCTCGGCGGCCCCGTGGCCAAGGACAAGCTCTGGTTCTTCGGGTCGTTCCAATACCAGAAGGACGCCGATTCGCAGCCCGGCACCGACCCGGCGTACCCGGCGCGGTCGTCGGCCAAGCGGTACTTCTGGAAGGTCAACTACCAGGTGAGCCAGGACCACCGCCTGCAGGTGCAGACGCACGACGACTTCTACCGCATTCCGGCGCGCGCCAGCGCCAACACCGCGCCGAGTACGCTCTCGGTGGAAACCGGGCACAACCCCTCGCCGGGTGTGCTGTGGACCTCGGTCCTCAACCCGACCACGGTACTCGAAGCGCGCTATTCAGGCTTCTTCGGTGAGGATCACGGCGACCCGCTCAACGGCGGTCCGCGCGTGGCGCGCCGCTTCAGCGACCTCGATACCGGTCAGATCACGGGCGGCATTTACTCGTGGTACGACGGCAAGATCTCCAAGACCACGTTCTCGGGCAAGGTGACGAAGTACGCCGATTCGTTCATGGGCGGGAGCCACGACTTCAAGCTCGGTGTGCAGTACGGCGGCGGCGGCGGCGAGTACACCAACGGCCTCAATGACTACATCTACACCTACGGCGCGACGCCGGCCTACGGCTACACGCAGTTGCCGTCCACGCAGGGCGGACGGATGCGGTCGATGGGGGTCTTCGCTGACGACACCTACCAGATCGGACGTGCCACTCTCAACCTGGGGCTCCGCTACGACAACAGCAAGTCCTACATTGCCGCGCAGGATCTGCTTGATGCTACCGGTAAGCCGACGGGGGCGCAGTCCAAGGCGATCGACGAGGTCTTCCGTTGGCAGGTCGTCTCGCCTCGGCTCGGCGTCACCTTCAAGGTGAACGAGAGCGGCTCGACGCTGCTCAAGGCGCATTACGGGCGCTACTACCGGGGCATCGTAACGGGCGAATTCGACAACATCTCGTCGTCGATTTCACCCAGGTACACTTTCTCGGGCCGCTTCAGCCCCGCCGGAGTCCCGCTAGGCAAAGAGCTGTTCTCGGACAACACGAGCTTCTCGGTGGATCCAAGCCTCAGCAATCCGTACACCGATCAGTACATCGCTGCCTGGGAGCAGCAAATGGGGCAGAACCTCGGCTTCTCGGTGAACTACGTCTACAAACGCAGCGAGAACCAAACGGCGTTCCCCGACATCGGCGGCACCTATGTTCAAGTGCCCTACACGGCACCGGCCGGCGCCAGCGTGTCCCAGATCTACCGACTGACCAGCGGCGCCAGTTCGCGGAAGTTCCAACTAAGGAACGACGACCGCATGTTCTCGCGCTACAACGGCATCGCGTTCGAGATCAAGAAGCGGATGTCGAACCGCTGGCAGGGCAACTTCGGCTTGACGCTCTCGGAGTCGACCGGGCGCCAGGGCTCGAGTTCGGCGCGCTCCTCACCGCTCACCTCGCAGGTCAGCACGGCGGGCATCTTCGGCCAGAACCCGAACGACTTCATCAACAGCGACGGCAACCTGATCGGTGACCGGCCGGTGGTCTTGAAGGCGCAGTTCCTCTACCAGATGCCGTGGGGGATCATGACGTCGTTCAACTTCCAAAGCCAGACCGGCAAGCCGATCTACCAGGAGATCCGTCCCTCGAGTTCGGCCACGGGTATTTCCGGCACCACCAGGGTCATCGCAAATCAGGCCGACGGCGAACTACGGGCGGCGCTGTGGCAGACGCTCGACGCTCGCGTCGAGAAGTCGTTCACGCTGGGTGGCAACTCGGAGTTGGCCGTGTTCGGCGACTTCCTGAACCTGACCAACAGCGACGCCAACGAGAGCGTGCTCGACCGGCGGCTGGGCAATGCCAACTACCTGGTGCCGTCGCGCTTCATCCTGCCGCGGCGACTGATGGTCGGCGGCAAGTTCCGGTTCTAGGCCTTTCAGTGGGGGCCAACCTTTAGGTTTGTCCGGACCGACAGATCACTGCCCGGGGCGCCGATAAGCGGTGCCCCGGGCAGTGATCTGTACGGCCAGCTCCCGATCGCCCTGCGCCGTGGCCAGTGCGGCCGCCGTGGCGTTGACGGTGACGGCCTCCGCTAGTCGGCCGTTGGCCGCGAGTGCCGCGGCCAGCGTCTCCATCGCCACCGGATCCCGCTCACCGGTGGCCTGGACCGCGGCACCGGCCAGTCGCAGCGCGATCGCCGCGTCCCTCGGGTTGATGTCACGGCCCGTCGCCAACAGGCGCGCCAGGTTCTGGGCAAGGCTGATGTCGTCCTGATGCGTCGCCAACGCGGTTTCGATCACCGACCGAGCCTCGCGTGTCTGCCCCGCCTGCAGCAGCAACACACCAAGCGCATTTGGCACGGCCGGGTCGTCGGTGCCCAGCCGGATCGCTTCCCGCAAAGCCGGCAGCGCCTCGCCGATGCGCCCGAGACTGGCGAGCGCCATGCCCAGGCCGGCATGCGAATGCGTCCGCTGAGGATCGATGGCCACGGCCTGCCGGTAACGGTCGGCTGCCGCGCTCAAGTTGCCCGCGATTGCCAGGTCGTTACCCTCGCGTTCGAGACGCGCGGCATCGAGGCGATCCAGATTCGCCCGGGCGTCGGCGTGGTCGGGCCGTAGCGCCAGCACTTGTCGATACCGCGCGGCCGCCTCCTCGTTTCGCCCTTCGGCGGCCAGCGCGGACCCGAGGTTGTACAAGCCGACATCGTGCTCCGGCTCGATCGACACGACCCGCGTCCATAGCGAGACCGAGTCTGACCATGACGCGAGCGCGCGCTGCGAGGCCAGTGACGAGGCCACGACCAGCACCAGGAAAACGACGGTGACCAGCCGGGCGCGCCCCTGACTTCCCGCGGCCCAGCGCGCGCCGACTCCCGCTGCGGCGATCGCCAGCACCACTCCGGGCAGGTAGGTGTAGCGGTCGGCCGTGGCCTGCAGTCCGCTTGGCACAAGTCCCGCGGCCGGAGCCAGCAACGCCAGATACGCCGCCCACGAGGCCGACAGGCCTGGCCATTGATGACGCCAGGTCCAGGCCGCGATCGTAATCACCGCCAACGCCAGCACCGCTGCGACCAGCACGCCTGGGCGCGCCACCGGGTCGATCGGGAGCAGGTCGAGTGGCGTCAATGCGATGGGCGCGATGGTGTGCCAGAGGTAGACGAACGGCGCCGTGGCCGCTGCCTGCACCCGGAATAGCCACGGCGTGTCGTTCAGCCCCGGCATGCGGGCGGTGCTCTCGACCACGGCCGCGACAATTGCGAGTACCGCAAACGGCCACACCTTGGCCACACTCGCGCGTGGGCCTCGCTTGCAAAGAGCGGCATCGACGACCAGGAGCACGACCGGAAAACCCAGGGCCACGGGCCGCGCACCGAGCGACGCGGCGTAGAGCAGCAATGACGCGGCCAGCCATGGCCACGACGCATGAGCGGTCCGGCTAAAGCCGGACACCACATTGCCGTAGGCGAGCAACGACGCCAGCATGAAGGCGAGGGCGAGCGTGTAGGGCATCGCACTGATCCAGGCCACCGGCTCGACTCTGAGTGGGTGTAAGGCATACAGCAGGGCCGCCGCCAGGGCCGCCCCGTCGGGCAGCGGCCCAGGCAGATCCGGGGCGGAGCGCGCGAACACGCGACGGCTGACTGCCCACACGAGCAGCGCGCAGACGATGTGCGCCAGGACATTCGCCGTATGAAACGCCGCCGGGTCGAGACCGAAGCGAGCCTTGAGTGCGGCCCATGCCAGCCAACTGATCGGCTGGTAGTGCTCCATGTAGGTAGTCGCGAAGGCCCAGGTCGCCGCGCCTGGGAAATCGAGCGACGGATTCTGCAGAATGACAGACTGGTCATCCCAGTTCAGAAAGGCGAAACCCGCGGCGGGCAGGTAGGTCCAAGCCACCGCCGCGATCATCACGACCAACGCAACGACTCGGGCGGCCATTTAGCGCAACTCTGCGCGCCTCTGCCGTGCCGCCGCGAACTGCGGATTGAGTTCGAGCGTGCGCGTGAATTGCGCGACGGCTTCGTCACGCTTGTTCTGCCGGGCCAGGGCCAGGCCGAGGTTGTACGCGTACTGCGCGTTGGCGCTATCGCGTGTGGCCGCCTGACGAAATGCCGCTTCGCCACCGGGCAGGTCGCCGCCTCCGGCGAGGACCATGCCCAAGGAATTCCAGTACGACGCGGTTGATGGTTCGAGGTTAATGGCTTCACGCAGCAGGCGCGCTGCGTCAGCCGGGCGCCCGGTATCGCGGTAGAGCTCGCCGAGCTTGACCCGCGCCAGGGCGTCCTTGGGCGCCATCTGGGCGACGCGCTCATAGGCGCGGGCCGCCAGTGCGCGGTCGCCCGACTGGCGTCCGAGGTCGCCCTCGCGTTCGACCAGGCGGGGGTCGTCCGGCGCCGCCTTCTGGCCGCGCCGGATCGCCTCGAGCGCCAGGGGCGCCTTGCCGTCGGCAAAGTGGGCGTCCGCCAAACCCAGATAGGCGGCCGAGTACGACGGCAGCTTTTGAAGTGCGCTCTCGTAGTGGGCGGCGGCCTCGCGCCATCGCTTCAGTCCCGTCAGCGCGCGCGCGGCGTAGTAGTGGGCTTCGAAGCTGTCGATGCCGCGGTCGAACAGTCCGCCGAAACGCTCGAGGCTGGCGGCGTAGCGTGCTTCGCGCAGGTTGATCAGTCCCTCGCGCATCAGCGTATTGAGGGTCTGGTACTCGTCAATTTTATCCTTGGGGTCGGCTCCAGACGCCTTGCCGGTCGAGGGGCCGCCGCTGCTGACGTAGCCAAGCGCGCCCAGCTTCTCGAGCAAGTCCGGTGGCACCGAGGCGACGCTCCCCGGGTCGCGCACGGCGGCCTGTTCTTTGCGAAGCCGTTGTTCTATTCCGGCCCGGTAGGCGCGCGCCCGCGCCGGTTCCTGCTCGATAAGATTCTGCCGCTCGCCCGGATCGCGATCGAGGTCGTAGAGCTCGGGCCGCGGCGCCAGGATGTACTTCCACCGGCCGTCGCGGATCGCGCGCAGGTCGCTCCACCCGTAGTGGATGAGCGGCGTCAGCGACTCGGCAAACGTCGGTTCATCGTCCAGAGGCGCGCCGCCAAGCGCGCCGGCCAGCGATCGGCCAGACACCGCCGGCGTCGCATCCTTCAGCCCCAGTAGTTCGAGGATCGTCGGCAGTACATCGATGGTGCGAGCCACGACGCCGAGCCGGGTGCCCGGTGTGATGCCGGGACCACGCGCGATAAACGGAACCCGGAGCGTGGTTTCGTAGACGAAGAATCCGTGCACCGCCTCGTCGTGCTCGTCCAGCCCTTCGCCATGGTCGGCGGTGACCAGCAGCAGGGTGTCGTCACGCAGGCCCGCGGCGCCGAGCGCGGTGTCGAGGCGGCCCACCAGCTCGTCCGACCAGGCGACTTCGCCGTCGTACGGTCGACCGGCGTAACGCGACGCATATGGCTCGGGAGGCTCGTAGGGATCGTGCGGATCGTAGAGGTGCACCCATCCGAAGCGCCGCTCGGGCCCCGATTCGCCGAGCCACGCCACCGCCTCGGCCACCGTCGCATCGCCGCGCTTCTGGATGGTGTTCAGGAACCGGGCGTCGTCTTCGCCGACCTCAAACTGATCGGAGTAGTGCGCAAAGCCGCGGCCGAGACCCGACTGCTTCGACAACACGATCGACGACACGAAAGCACCGGTGCGGAACCCGCGCTGCTGCAGGATTTCGGCGAGCACGGGCACCGTCTTGCCAAGTGGCGGCGACACGTTATCGCGAATGCCATGTTCGGCCGGGTACAGGCCGGTGAAGAGCGAGATGTGCGATGGACGTGTGAGTGGCGTATGTGCCGACGCGTGAAGAGCCATCGTCCCTTCGCGAGCCAGGCGGTCGAAATTCGGCGTGGCCACCGTCGCATTGCCGTAGACGCCGATGCGGTCGGCGCGCAGTGTATCGATGGTGACTACCAGCACGTGCCGGGCCGTCCGCTCGGCCGGTGCGACCGGAGGCGCCGGCGCACACGCCGCGCTCGCGGCGACCATCACCAAGACGATCAGGCGACCCTGCCACTGCGTCACTGGCGAGCCGGGCTCCCCGCCCTGGACTCGGCCCGCTTGCCGGCCGCCACCTGGCGCTCCGCGTCACCTTCGCGTCCCTGCCGCGAGTAAATGTCGGCGAGCACGTAGTGACCGAGCGGGATCATGCCGGCATCGGGCTTCGAGGCGAGCCCTTTCGTGGCCGCCGCCTCGGCGTCGGTCAGGTTGCCGGCATCCAACTGCGCCTTCGCGAGGTACAGGAATCCGGTGCCGAACTCAGGATTCAGATCGACCGCCGCCCGAAAGTGCGCGAGCGCGTCGGCCGGACGTCCGCCGCGCGCCTGCAGCTTCGCCAGGTTGAAGTGCGGTTGATACAACTTGGGACTCACCTTGATCTCGGCCTCATAGGCAGAGGCGGCCGCCTGCCACTCGCCGCGCGCTTCGTGCACCAGGCCCAGGTTGTAGTGCGCCATGGATTGATCGGCGTTGAGTTTAATCGCCTCGGTCAGCGCGGCTTGCGCCGCGTCGATCTGCTTCAACTCGAGGCGCGCTTCGGCGATCTTCACCAGGAAGACGGCGCGGTCGCCGAGGTCGAGGCCTTTCTCCAGCGTCGCGGCCGCGCCGGCAAAATCCCCCTCGCCCATCGACAGTGTGGCCAGTTGATAGAGCGCTTTTGCGCCACGCGGGTTGAGCTGAAACACGCGCTCGAAGCCGGCGCGGGCCTCGTCCAGCTTCCCGGCCTGCCGGTAGGCCAGCGCCAGGCTCCACGCTGCGGCCTCGTGTTCTGGGTCGACCGCCAGCGCTTGTTGATACGCCTTAATCGCCTCGGGAACACGGCCGGCCTTGGTCTGGATGTTCCCCAGGATCGTGTGCGCCTCAATCACCTCGGGGTCGGCCGCCAGCACGGTACGAACCTTCGCGATGGCATCGTCCAGCCGGCCCTCGACTGAGTCGCTGCCGGCCAGTTTCAGCAGGTTGTAGAGCTGGATCTTGTCCTTGGGATCGCCGCGCGGCCGTTCGACCAGCGCTGCCCGGCTGACGCTGGAGGCCACGTAGCCGAGGGCGCGCAGGCGCTCCTCCACCGCGGGGTCGATCGCGCGGGGCGCTTGCGGCTTGGCCGCTGTGGCCGTGCGCGTGGCCATGTCGCGAAGAGCACGCTCGAGCGCGTCGGCCATGCGCGGATTGGCGGCCGACAGGTCGTTCGTCTCGCCCGGGTCGGCCTGCGTATCGTAGAGTTCACGGCGGGGCGCGGCGATGAACTTGTACTGACCATTGCTCACGGCACTCAGCTCGCTCCAGCCGTAGTGATAACGCGGGTACCAGGTCTCGCTGAACCCCAGCAGTTCCAGCTCTTCGCCACGCGCCAGTGGCAACAAGCTGACGCCTTGCACATCCGACGGCACCTCGGCGCCGACCAGATCCAGGATGGTCGGCATCACGTCGACGATGCGAACCTGGTCAGGCACGGCGCGGGCCGGCACGCCCGGCCCGGCTACGATCAACGGAATGCGCACCGCCGCGTCGTAGACGAAGAAGCCGTGCTGCTGCTCGCCGTGCTCGCCGAGCGACTCGCCGTGGTCGGAGACGACGACCACCAGCGTGTCGTCGAGCCGCCCACTCTCCTTCAGCCGATCGAGGAGCCGGCCAATCTGCGCATCGGTGGCGGCAATCTCGGCGTCGTAGGCGCCCTGCATGGTGGCGGGAAAGCGCGACCGATACGGCTCGGGCGGCGTGTAGGGGCTGTGGGGATCGTACAAATGCACCCACGCCAGAAACGGACGGTCGCCGTCTTCGGCGAGCCACGCCAGCGCGTGATCGACCACCTCGCTGCCGGGCCGCTGAGCGGCGTCGAGGCCGGCGGCCATTTCGTAATTCGACAAGTCGAACGCGTCGAAGTAATGGTCGAACCCCTGCGCGATGCCCCATCGGTGATCGAGCACGAAGGCGCCGACAAATCCCCCGGTGCGATAGCCGCGGGTCTTCAGCACCTCGGCGAGCGTGGTGATGGTGTCGTTCACGTAGAAGCTGCCGTTATCGCGCACACCGTGAAAGGTCGGGAAGGTGCCGGAGAGGAGCGAGGTGTGGGCCGGCAGCGTCAGCGGCGCTACCGTCGCCGCCTGCTCGAACCGCAGGCCGCGGGCGGCCAGGGCATCAAGGACTGGAGTGGAGGCAGCCTTGTAGCCGTAGCTACCCAGCCGGTCGGCGCGCAGCGTATCGACGCTGATGAGGAGCACCGACCGCGGGCCGCGGCTCGACGCGCCGCCGAACCAGCCTTGTTGCCATCCGATCGAGCCGGCGGCGAGACCGGCCACGACGGCCAGCACCGCAAGAACCCTGCGCATGCCGTATGGTATCAGCGGCGGTGCCGTGGGCACCGCCGCTGACCTCACATCACCGCGCCAAGCATCGTCAGCCCAATCGCCAGCAACACGGCGCCGAGGGCCGTCCTCAAGACGACGTGCGGTATGCGTGACGACACGGCGGCGCCGACGAGCGCGGCGGGGATCGATCCCGTCAGCAGATTGCCCAGCAGGTTGAGATCGACACCGCTGATGGCCAGATGCCCGAGGCCGGCACACAGCGCCAACAAAATGGCATGGGCAATGTCGCTGGCCACCAGGCGTGGCGGCACCAGCCGCGGGTACAGGTGCACCAGCATGACCACGCCCAGCGCGCCGGCGCCCACCGATGTGAGCGTCACCATCACGCCGAGGAGGGCACCGGCGGCGACGGTCGCCACCGCTCTCCACTCAGCGGAAGCCGATGATGGCGCCGATGCGGAGAGCCGGGCGCCAAGCGCGCGCAACGGCCGGGCAGCCAGCAGGCTGACGGCGGTCAGCGACACCGCGATGGCAATCGCGGCCTTCACCACCGCCACGGCGTCGTCGGTGGCCTGCCAGTTGGCCAGCCACACGAGCGTAAGCACCGAGGCCGGGAGGCTGCCCAACCACAACCGGCGCACCACCGGCCAGTCGATCAGCCGCTGACGCGCATGAAGTCCCGAGACGGCGAGCTTGGTGATCGCGGCAAACCAGAGGTCGGTGCCGACCGCCACCAGGGGCGCCGTGCCGAAGCCGAGCAACAAGATCGGCGTCATGAGCGCCCCACCGCCGACGCCGGTCATCCCGACGACGAATCCAGTGAGGGCACCGGCCGCGATCTGAAGGACGTCGATGGTCACGGCAGGCGCGCGAACACCTGTTCGGCGCACTCCTCGGGCGAGCGCCCGGTCGTGACCAGGTGGACATCCGGCGATTCCGGCAGTTCGTACGGGCTGTCGATGCCGGTGAAATTCGGCAACGCACCGCTGCGCGCCTTCGCATACAGGCCCTTCGGATCGCGGCGCTCGCACTCCTCAAGCGGCGTGTCCACGAAGACCTCCACGAACGTGCTAGCGGTGAACAGATCGCGCGCCGCGCGCCGTTCGGCGCAAAACGGCGAAATGAAGGCGACGATCACGATCAGTCCGGCATCGACCATCAGCCGGGCGACTTCGGCGACGCGCCGGATGTTCTCGGCGCGGTCAGCCTCGGTGAAGCCCAGGTCGCGATTGAGGCCGTGGCGGAGGTTGTCGCCGTCGAGCAGATAGGTGTGCCGGCCCTCGGCATAGAGCCGCTGCTCGAGGCGGTTGGCGATTGATGACTTGCCCGAACCCGAGAGCCCGGTCAACCATACGCAGCACGGTTGTTGCTGCTTCAATGCCGCGCGCGCCGGGGCCGAGACCTCCAGCGCCTGCCAGTGGACGTTCGAGGCGCGGCGCAACGCGAAATCGATCATGCCGGCGCCGACCGTCTCGAAGGTGAGCGGGTCAATCAGGATGAAAGCGCCGAGCGTGCGATTCACCGCGTACGGCTCGAACACCACCGGCTGGGCGGTCGACAGGTTGATCACGCCAATCTCATTCAGCGCGAGGGTCTTCGCCGCCAGCTGCGCGTCACTGCCGATGTCGATGCGATGCTTGATGGTGGTGACCGAGGCGCGCACTTCCTTCGAGTGCATCTTCAGCAGGTACGAGCGGCCGGGGATCAGGTTGTGTTCGCCCATCCACAACAGGCGCGCCTCGAACTGGTCGGCGACGGCGGGCGGCGCGGTCGCGGCCACGATCACGTCGCCCCGGCTCACGTCCACCTCGTCGTCCAGCGTCAACGTGACTGAGTCGCCGGCCTCGGCCGCGGCCCGTTCGCCGCCCCAGGCGACGATGGTCTTGACACGGGTCTCGAGGCCTGACGGCAGCACCCGCACGCGGTCGCCCGAGTGCACGGCGCCGGCGCACAGGCGTCCGGCGACGCCGCGAAAATCAGGACCGGGACGGTTGATCCACTGCACCGGCATGCGCATCGGCCCCAAGACCGGTGCGCCGGTGACGTCGACGGTTTCCAGATACGAGATCACCGTCGGCCCCTCGTACCACGGCATGCGCGCGCTGGGCGCCACCAGATGATCGCCTTCGAGTGCGGAGATCGGAATGGGCTGGATGCTGATCACGCCGAGCGCGGCGGCAAACGGCAGGTACGACTCCACGATCGCGCTGAAGACCTCGCGCGAACAGTCCACCAGGTCCATCTTGTTGACGGCGAGCAGGACGTGCTTGATACCCATCAGCGCGACAATGCGCGTATGACGCCGCGTCTGTGTCAGCACGCCCTTGCGGGCATCGACCAGGATCACGGCGAGGTCGGCAGTCGAGGCGCCGGTCGCCATGTTCCGCGTGTACTGCTCGTGCCCCGGCGTGTCGGCCACGATGAAGCGGCGGGCCGCGGTGGCGAAGAAGCGGTAGGCGACGTCGATGGTGATGCCCTGTTCGCGCTCAGCCTGCAGGCCGTCGACCAACAACGCGAAGTCGAGGCGGTCGCCCTGGGTGCCGAACTTGCGCGAGTCGGCCTCGAGCGTTCGCAACTGGTCATCGCAGACCGCCCGGGAATCGTGCAGCAGCCGCCCGATCAGCGTCGACTTGCCGTCATCGACGCTGCCGCAGGTGATCAGCCGGAGGAGAGGGCGGCTCAGAAGTAGCCCTCGCGCTTCTTTCTTTCCATGGACGAGGGCTGGTCGCTGTCGATCAGGCGGCCCTGCCGTTCCGAGGACGCCGCCGCCAGCGTCTCGGCGATGATCGCGGCAATGGTGGTGGCGCGGCTCTCGATGGCGCCGCTCAGCGGATAGCACCCGAGCGTGCGGAACCGCACCCATCGCCGTTCCGGCTGTTCACCGGGCGCGAGCGGCAACCGCTCGTCGTCGACCATCACCAGGGTGCCGCTGCGTGGCACGACGGGACGTTCGGCGGCGAAGTAGAGCGGGACCACGGGAATCTGTTCGCGCTCGATGTAGCGCCAGATGTCGATCTCGGTCCAGTTCGAGAGCGGAAACACGCGCATGGTCTCGCCCGGGTGCAGACGCATGTTGTAGATCGACCAGAGTTCTGGACGCTGCGCCTTCGGATCCCAGCGGTGGCCGGTCGATCGGAACGAACAAATGCGCTCCTTGGCGCGCGAGGCCTCCTCGTCGCGGCGCGCGCCGCCGAAGATGACGTCGAAGCGGTGGGCGTCGAGCGCCTGCTTGAGGGCCTCGGTCTTCATGACGTCGGTGTGGTAGCCCGAACCGTGAGTAAAGGGGTTGACGCCGGCGGCCAAGCCGGCCTGATTGGTGTGCACCAGCAGGCGCATGCCCGATTCGCGCGCCATGCGCTCGCGATGGATGTACATGTCGCGGAATTTCCACGTCGTGTCGACGTGCAGCAACGGGAACGGCGGCGGCGCGGGATGGAAGGCTTTGCGCGCCAGCTGCAACAGCACCGACGAGTCCTTGCCGATGGAGTACAGCAGGACCGGCCGTTCGGCGCCGGCCATTGCCTCGCGAAGAATCTCGATGCTCTCCGATTCCAGGACGTCGAGCGTCATCGGTGCTCCATCATGGCACGACTGCGGCGAAGGTGACGCGCCGGGCGCATGGCGTAGCCAGATGAACCTGTGCCTCTCACGAGGCTTCGCCCTGGGCGGCGGCGCCCGAGTCGAGGCCATCTTCGAGATGTTCAACGTGATGAACGCGTCGAACCCGGCCAGGGGCGCTTCACCTGTCGCTGGCGAGCTGGAGACGAATAGCGTCGGCGAGAATGCCGTGGCGAGCCGGCGCGAACGCCACCGCCGTCGCCCAGTCGTGCAGCCAGACTGGCTTCGTGCGCAGCGTGGGATCCTCGGCGGCAAACCGCGGGATGACGTGCGCGTGCAGCGCCGGCTCAACGTTACCGAGAATTTCGTAGTTAATACGTTCGGCTCCTGTCACAGCGAGCACGGCGTCGCCGAGTCGGGCCATGTCGTCGAGGAACTCGCGACGGGCATCTTCGATGAGCGCGTTCAGGTCTGAGACTACGGGATCCGGCAGCAACAGGCAGTAGCCGCGTGTGATCTGTGGGTCGCCCAGCACGGCCCAGCCCGATGCCATGCGCGCGACCACCCTCGCCAACTGCCCTGCTCGTGCCGCTTCAACCTGTCGATGGATGGCGGTTGGCATGATCAACGCTCCCCGGTTGCGTGCGCCACGTTCAAGACCATGGCCAACAGCGCGTAGTAGCCGCAGATGCCAATGGCGTCGAGCACGCCTTGCTCGCCCACCGCCTGGCGAGCGCGAGAGTGAAGCGGGCCGGCCGGACGGCCCCCGGCGTGAACGGCGCGGCAGAAGTCATAGAGAGCGGCTTCGTCCTCGGGCAGGTCAGGGGGCTGCTGGCCGGCCGCCAGCGCGTCCACGGTCGACTGTGCCACACCTGCCGACAGCGCGATCGGCGCGTGCAGGTCCCATTCGTATGGCTGGTGCCAGTGGGCCGCGGTGACGAGAATGACGAACTCGCTCAGCCGCGGCGGCAGGGCGCTGCGGTAGCGAAGATATTCGCCGAGAGCGCTGACTCGCGTCAGCAGCTCCGGGCTCTTGAGCAACGCGACGAAGGGACCGAAGGGATCGGTCCCTCGCAGACGCCTGAACGCATCAACCGCCTGCTGCTCGGCTGGTGTCACGCCGCCGGCACGCCGTTCTTCAGCAGGTCTTCCATCGCCGCGGCGAACGTGTCGATCTCTTCAAGCGGCGTGTAGATGTTCGGCGTCACGCGAATGCCGTTGTACTCCGGCCGCGTGATCGGCGTCGTGACAATGCGGTACTGGTCCCACATGAAGGCGTTGATCTTCACGGCCGGGATGTCCTTGATGCCGACACAGCACACACCGTAGACCTGGTCGAGGTCGGTGTGAAAGACGATGCGCGGGTTGGCCTTGAGCTTGTTCGCCCAGCGCCGCGTCAGGTAGCGCAGGCGCGCCGCCACACGTTCGGTGCCAATCGCCTGGTGGAACGCCAGCGCTTCGTTGATGGCGGCCTTGGTCGCCGCCGGCGAGGTGCCGATCTCCTCGAACTTGCGGATGTCGTTCTCGTTGCGTTCGGGCGCGGCTTGCATGGGCCAGGTCTTGGCGATGCGGTCGCGGCGAACGTACAGGAACCCGGTACCGGTCGGCGCCAGCAGCCACTTATGCAGGCTGGTACCGTAGTAATCCATCTCGAGGTCGCGCAGCTTGAACGGGAAATGCGCCACCGCATGGGCGCCATCGACGATGGTGATGATGCCGCGGGCGCGAGCCATGCGGGCGATGTTCTGGACCGGGAAGATCTGCCCGGTCAGGTTGGTGATGTGGCAGAAGTGCAGCACCTTGGTGCGCGGAGTGATGGCGCCTTCGAGCATCGCGAACAGACTTTCGCCGGTGGTCGGCACCGGGAAGTTGACCTTGGTGATCTTCAGCTGATCGCGGCGCGCGCGCTGATCCCAGGTGGTGAGCATGCGGCCGTAGTCCTGCTCGGTCGTCAGCACTTCGTCGCCGGGCGCGAGGTCGAGGCCGTTCTGGGCAATCTGCAGCGACTCGCTGGAGTTGCGCGTGATGGCCATCTCTTCGGTCTCGCAGCCGAACTCGGCGGCCAGCCGGCGGCGCACCACTTCAATGTTCCGCTCGATCAGCCCACGGTGATACACCGGCGCCTGATTTGAATAGTCCAGGTAACGCTTATAGGCGTCGTGCACCACCGTCGGACTTGGGCAACTGTTGCCGTTGTTCAGGTTGATGAGCGAGCGGTCCAGCGTGAAGGCACTCTGAATGTCGCGCCAGTAGCTTTCATCCGCCGCGACGTCATCGGGTGTCCGGTTGCCCAACGCGCGGGAGGCCTGGGCCACCAGTTCGATGCTGTTGGTGCCGAGGGCCATGGCACTGGCGCCGGCGGCACTGGAGATTCGCAGGAACGAGCGTCGGTCGGTCTTCATGGGCGAATTATAAGACGCCGGGCACATTTTTTGCTGGGTGTCCTGAAAATGAACCTGGCGCCTTATAATCCGCCCATGCGAACCATCTCGTTGGGCGTGCTCGCCACCATCCTCTTCCTGACGACCACCAGCGCCGCGCAGGATCGCATCGACTTCACCGTGATCGAGAAGATCCGCGCGGAAGGCATGGATCGGTCGAAGGTGTTGGAGACGTTCGACTACCTGACGACGGTCATCGGCCCCCGGCTCACCAACTCGCCCGCGCACAAGCGCTCCGTCGCGTGGACCCAGGACACCCTCAAGGCCTGGGGCCTGAGCGAGGTGCACGCGGAGCCGTTCCAGTTCGGACGCGGCTGGACGCTCGATAAGGTCACGGTCGAGATGATCGAGCCGCGTTACATGCCGATGATCGGCTATCCCAAGGGGTGGTCGCCGGCGACCGCCGGTCGTGTCATCGCGGCGCCGGCATGGCTGCCCGGCCTGGAGGCTGAGGCGCTGAAAGCCCAGGCCGGCAAGTTGAAGGGCGCCATCCTGATGACCAGCCCGATCCAGCAGTATGCGATCCGGGCGGACCGGCCGGCCGCCAGCGGCGACCTCAAGCAGCCGCAGCCCGCGCCCGGGCGGCCGCCGCAACTGAACGCCGAACGCCTGGCGATGCTCAAGACCGAAAGCGTGGCGGTGACGATTGAACCGAACATCGGCGAACACGGCACGGTGTTCGTGACGGGGCGCGATATGGGCGCCAACTCGGTGCCATCGATCGTGCTCGCCTCGGAACACTACAACCTGGTTGCCAGGTTACTGCAGCAGAAGGTGCCGGTGAAGCTGGCCGTCGATATCCAGGCCCGCTTCAACGACGACGATTTGAAGACCCACAACGTGATCGCCGAGATTCCCGGTACTGACAATGCCCTCAAGGACGAGATCGTCATGGTCGGCGCGCACCTGGACTCGTGGCACACGGGCACCGGTGGCACCGACAACGCCGACGGTGTGGCGACCGTGATGGAGGCCATGCGCATCCTGAAGGTGCTGGGCGTGCGGCCGCGCCGCACCATTCGCGCCGCGCTGTGGGCCGGCGAAGAACAGGGCCTGCTGGGGTCGAAAGCCTATGTCGCAGAACACCTCGCGGGAGACAAGAACAAAGCGGCGCGGGACAAGTTCTCGGTCTACTTCAACCTCGACAACGGCTTTCCGCCGATTAGCGGGTTCTACATGGAAGGCAACGACCCGGCGCGCGCGATCATGACCGAGTGGCTGAAGCCGGTCGCGAGCATCGGCGCGATCATGCCGGCGCCCGGCCATATCGGCGCCACCGATCACCTGTCGTTCCTCGAGGTCGGCAGCGCGGGATTCCAGGCGGTGCAAGAGTACGTGAACTACGACGTCCGCACTCATCACACTAATATGGATTTCGCCGAGCGCATCGATCCGGCCGCGCTCAAGCAGGCGTCGGTGGTGATGGCGACGGTGTTGTACCAGGCGGCGATGCGCGAGGGCACGTTCCCGAAACCCGCGCCGCCGAAGCCCGCTGCCAAGTAATCGCTGCTAGCGCTCAGGCGCGAACGGCCCAGCGCAATTTCGCGGATGACGCGCGGCGGTTGGCAAACGTTTCGGCCTTGGTCGAGCGCACCACCTGATCGGCGACCGCCGAATAGACACCCGACCGAAGGCCGGCCAGCAAGGCCTTCTTCACCCGGCGATCTTCGCCGGAGTGAAACGTCACAATCACCACTCGCCCGGCAGGGGCGAGGCATTGCGGCAGCGCCATCAGCAACCCTTCGAGCGCCGCGAACTCGTCGTTCACGCTGATGCGCAGCGCCTGCAGCGTGCGGCGAACCGACATCTTGACGTCCGCCTTTGGCAGAGCGGGCAGTCGCGCGGTCAAGCCAATTCTCACCAGGCGCGTGAGCGCATGCGTCGTCTCTGGAAGTTCACGCTTGAGAATGCCAGCGATCAATGCCGCGCGCGGCTCGTCGGCGTTGGCGGCCAGGAGCGCCGCCAGTGCCTGCTCATCAAGTCGGGCGATCAACTGCGCCGCCGTCTCGCCTTGTGACGGATCCATTCGCATGTCGAGCGGACCGACGCCCCTGAAACTGAAACCACGCTCGGGGCTGTCGTGTTGCATCGACGAGACCCCGAGGTCCGCGAGGATTACGTTCGCGGCCCCGACGTGTTCGGTCGCCAGTATCTGCTCGAGCATCGAGAAGTTCGCGTGGTGCGCGACGAACGCATCCGGGCCGAAGCCCGCCGCGCGTAGCCGCTTCTCGGTCCGCGGCAACTCGATCAAATCGACATCGATGCCGATCAGGCGGCCGCCGGGTTGCAGCCGCGCCAGGATGGCCTGCGCGTGACCGCCGCCGCCGAGCGTGCAATCAACGGCGACCTCGCCGACGGCCGGGCGCAGGTGCTGCAGGACCTCTGCGACCATGATGGGTCGATGGGTGTTGACGACAGTGGCTGCAGGGCCTTCGACCATAGGCCGCATTCTAGAACGTCCCCTTCTCATCTCCGGGCTATCTCGACGGGCGGCGACGCCGTGTTAGGGTGAAACACATGCCAACGATTCCCACTGCCCTTCGGCTGATGGCCGTCCTGGCGGTTGCGTCGGTCACAGTTGTGGCCCAGGACTGGCCGCAGATTCTCGGCCCGGGCCGCAACGGCATCTACACCGGCCCGCCCATCGTCGCCTCGTTCCCGGGCACGGGTCCGCCACTGCTGTGGAAGCGCAACATCGGCGCCGGCTTCGCGGGGCCCGCGGTGATGGCGGGCAAGCTCGTGCTGTTTCATCGCGTCAACAACCGCGAAACGGTTGAGGCGATGGACGCGGCGACCGGCAAGACCGCGTGGACCTTCGACTACGCCACCAGCTATCGCGACGACTTCGGTTTTGATGAAGGGCCGCGCGCGGTACCGGTGATTAGCGGTGGCCGCGTGTTCACACATGGCGCCGACGGCTGGCTGCATGGACTCGACTTCGCCACTGGCAAGAAGTTGTGGGCGGTTGATACCCGGCGCGTGTTCGATGCGCCGAAGGGCTATTTCGGCGTCGCCACATCCCCACTCGTCGATGGCGAGCGCGTGATGGTCAACGTCGGCGGGAAAACGGGAGGGGTTGTTGCCTTCGACGTCGCGACCGGAAAGACCGTGTGGACATCAACCAGTGATGAAGCGAGCTACTCGGCGCCGGTCATCGCGGAGATCGCGGGACAACATACGGCCGTGTTCTTCACGCGCACCGGCCTGGTGGCCCTCGATCCTAGCAACGGAAACGTTCGTTACCAGTATCGCTGGCGCGCGCGCATGGCCGCCTCGGTCAACGCGGCCGCGCCGGTCGTCGTGAAGAATCAGATCTTTCTGTCGGCCAGCTACGGCACCGGCGCGGTGTTGTTGCAGGTGGCAAACAACGCCGTGACGCCGCTCTGGTCAGGCGACGAGTCGATGTCGAATCACTACTCCACCAGCGTTTTCAAGGACGGCTACCTCTACGGCTTCGAGGGCCGGCAGGAGTTTGGGCAGCGGCTGCGCTGCGTTGAATTGGCCACCGGCAAGGTGATGTGGGATGTCGAGGGATTCGGTGCCGGCTCGCTGCTGATTGCCGGCGAGGCCCTGGTGATCATGCGCGAGTCGGGCGAGCTGGCGCTGGCGCCAGCATCGCCCAAGGCATTTCGCTTCGCGTCACGCGCCCAGCTGTTGCCGGGCGTGGTCCGTGCGTTCCCCGCGCTCGCTGGCGGCCGTTACTTCGTGCGTAACGACCGTCAGCTGAGCGCGTTCGATCTGTTAAGGCGTTAATGTCATGGAGTGGCTGCGGGCGGACCGCGCCTAGTGACAGATGTTCAAGCCGCGGTCCAGAACCGCGCCGTTCACATCCTGGAATTCCCATTCGTAAAGCGCCGGCTCGAGCTTGAGCCGCAGCAGTCCGTGGCTCGACAACAACACTTCCGAATTGGCGGCGGTGCGGGCGCGGTTGTAAAGTGGCGCGCCGCCCGTGCCGGCAATGAACAGCCGAATGCCGCGGGCCGGATCGGAACGGCCGCTGGCATCCTGAGGCGCGTGGCGTTCGTACAAGTGATCGTGCCCCGCGACCACGACGTCGACGCCCTGCGCCACCATCAACTCCCAGAGGTCGCGCAGCTGCGGATTCGGGCCGTTGGGTCCGGAGCTGTCGAAGGGATAGTGCATGACCGCCATCGTGCATCGGGTGGGGTTGGCGGCCAGCTCCGCACGGGCCCATTCGTGCTGTGGCGTGTAACGTGCAGTCGGGAGCTGCGAGTTGAGCATCAGCACGTGCCACGAGGATGAGCGCACCGAGTAGTAACCGCGACGCGCCGGGCCGGCCCGATCCGCGAAGTACGTGAAGTAGCCATCGGCGTCCGAGGTCCCGTAGTCGTGATTGCCAGGTGCCGCCCAGAAGCGCGATCGAAAGCGCCCGAAGTCGGGATCGAAGCACCGCTGGAACTCTGCCAACGTGCCATTGGGATACGCGAGATCGCCGGCCAGAAAAATTTCTCCGCCGAGGGCCGTCAATAGCCTTGAGAGCAATGGCATGGCTGGCGCGCCACACCACCCGGTATCGCTGATGACGTTGACCCAGGTGCCGGACGGCACGATCGGTGCCGTTGGCGTGGTCGGGGTGACCGGGGATTGATTGACCGGAACCTCAATGGGCGTAGTGGGTGTACCGGCGACAGCAGTGGTCGTCGGTGAGGGCGCGCTAGGGGAACCGCCGCAGGCGGCGAGTCCGATGGCGCACCCCACAAAAAGGGTCAGCCCGATCGTCCGGGACCACATCGTCTGGTTTAGCTTCGGGGGACCGGCCATTAACCCTTCCACACGAACACTTCGTCTATATTGTGTACCGTGGGAAACCCGATCGCAACGTTTGTAACGGTCGCCATCGCAGCGCTTTGGCTGGGCGTTTCGACCGTTCAGGCGCAGACGGCGGATGACCTGTTTGGCAGCCAGGCGTTGCAGCGGATCGACCTCTGGGTCAACTCCGCGGACTGGGCGAAGCTGCAGGTCGATTTCCAGGTGAATACCTATTACCCGGCCGACGTGGTCTGGAGCGGCCAGACGGTGCGAAACGTCGGCATTCGCTCCCGCGGCCGCGGGTCGCGCAGCGCCAACAAGCCCGGCTTGCGGGTTGACTTTGACCACTATGCAACCGGCCAGAAGTTCCTGGGCCTCAAGTCGTTTGTCCTCGACAACCTGACGCAGGATCCGTCGGGCATCCACGAGACTGTGGCTACCGGTTTCTATGCGCGCCTGGGCATCCCGGTGTCACGCGAGATTCATACCCGCCTGTATGTCAACAACCAGTATGCCGGCCTCTATGCGATCGTCGAGGCAGTGGACAAGGATTTGCTGGCGCGCGTGTTCGGCTCGATCGACGGCAACGTGCAGAACGACGGTTACCTCTACGAGTTCAAGTACCAGGATGATTGGCGGTTCACGAACCTCGGTAGCGGCCTTGAACCGTACAAGCTACGATTTGAGCCCAAGACCCACGAGACCAAGAGCGACGAGGACCTGTACCGGCCGATCGAATCCCTGATTCGCCTGGTCAATGACACGCCGGCGGATCGCATCAAAGAGACCATTGGTGGACTGCTCGACATCCCGGCAGTTATCCGTTACCTGGCGGCGCAGGCCTTCCTGGCAGAGACCGATGGCTTCGTCGGCGGGTACGGGATCAACAATCTCTATCTCTATCGCCTCGAGGATCAGAACCGCCACACTTTCATTGTGTGGGACGCCGACAATACGTTCTATGGGCCAGAGTTATCGCTCGACCTGGCGTGGGCGGGTAATGTCCTGGCCGACAAGCTGACGGCGGTGCCCGAATACCGGGCGCTCTACTTGGCCGAAGTGGCACGCACGGTGGAACTCGCCGAGGCCGACGGCTGGCTCGATACCGAGATCATCCGGCATGTGCAGCGAATCGACCAGGCGATGAAGGAAGACCCGATGAAACCCTTCTCGCAGGCGACCTATGAAGGCTCGCTCGGCGTGATGCTGGGGTTTGCGAGATCTCGCATTACGTTCGTGAAGTGCGAGCTGACAAACGGCATTCTCGCCCCTAGCTGCCGCACGCAATAAAGCACGAAGGGGTCAGAACCCTATTCTTATTTCGTCACGGTGACGACGACGTCCTTGGCCGTGTTCAACGCGCCATCGGAGGCCAGGCAACGAATCGTGTAGGTGCCGGCGTCCAGAAAGTTCGCGGACACGGTGTACTTGCCGTCGGCCGGAATGCCCGGCGCCATCCAGCGCGGTGCCCACGGCGAGTTCGCACCGGCGCGTGTGTCTTCCCACACCTTGGCCTGGGTCGGCGTAAAGGTCACGCGGCCCGCGCCGCGATACACGAGGCAGGAGTGACGCAAGCCGGTCTGGCTGCCGACGGTAATGGCCGACGGCGGACGCTGCGTGGCTGGATCGAACGTCTGGGTGCCACGCGGCGGCCCCGGCGGCGGTGTGGCGGGAGGTGTCGTGTTGCTGGGCTTGGAGCCGAACATCCGGCCGAACGCAGCCGCTCGGGCCTGGGCAATCAGGCGCGACTCGCGCGAGTCCGGGCCAAAACGGGGAGCCGGCACGCCGTCGTCGGTCGCAATGGCAATCAGGGTCAATGGTTGGTTCACCTGCGCGCGGCGATCGCCACCGTCCATGGTCAGCGTCGGCGCGACGTTGGCGCGAATCTCGGGGCTGCTGATGCCGGCGCCGATGGCGCCCTGTTCCGATGCCTGCACGAGATTGTCAACCACTGAGTCTTCGCGCAGCGTGCCGTAGGCTCGCTCGGTCTTGCCCCGGGTCGCCAGCGTCCAGACCAGTTCCTTCTTGCCCCAATCCTGCGGCACACGTACTTTGAACACGAAGCGATTGCGGCGCGGCTGGAAGCGCGTGGGCTGGCCCTGGTCGGGCTCGCCGGGTGAGAAGCTGTTCTCCGGACCGAGGGGAACATTCACTTCTTCTTCCCAGTTCCGGTTCATGTAGCCGAACAGCATGTTGAACGAGCCATCGGTGTTCTTCTCCCAGCCCTCGAAGGCGGGCGACACGGTCTGTCCGCTGTTGTACGACAACATCTGACCGTTGGCGGTCTGGTAGCCGACGACAATCGTGACGGCGCCAAGAAGCAGGCGCGCGCGAGCTGATCGAATCATTTCAGAGATCCTCGTTATGTAGTGTCCGGCTTTAGCCGGACCGAAGTGGACATTGCGAAGGGGGCAGACCCCTTCGCAAATCCAGGTCGGGGTCAGACCCCTTACTGCTGTGCCGTCGGCTTGGCCGGCGGTGGTGGTATGACGTTGCAGAGCGGACAGCCGATGATCACATCTGGCCGATTCGCGCCGAGCTTGCGGCGGCGCTCCGCCATCTCCTCCTGGAACTGGGCGTCGGTGAGTGGCACCGACTGGCCAAGGTCGATGAACATATTGGCGATCGACCGGTTGCCTGAGCCCTGCCAGTTGCGCGGGTCAGGGATGTTCTTGTTGTTCGGCGTGTTATCCATGTAGCCGATGATGTGCAGGATGGTGCCGCGCGGCAGGATCGGCGCGTGGTCATCGTCGTATTCGTACTGGCGCACCCAGTTGTGGTCGTAGCCGGCGCAGGTCAACGTCTGGATGTTGATGCCCCAGATCGCTTCGAGGCACATGCGCTGGCCTGGCGCGTGCAGGTGCGGTTCGAAGGTGGCGATCTTGGTGGGCTGCTGCAGCACCATGTAGGCGTGGAGTTGCTGATTGGCTTCGTTTGGCTTGATGTCGATGTCAAGGCCGTTGCCGAGGTTGCGCAGCGTGCTACGACGCGCCGGCTTGTAGCCCTTCGGGTGGAAGCGGAAGCCGAACAACAGCTTCGACTTGACGTCGGCGCCGCCCGCGTGCAGGTGGGCCGACTGGTAGATGATGCTGGAGTTGGCCTTCAGCAGGCGGCCGGCGTTCGGTTCAAACACGTCGGCGTTGCGGCCCACTTCATGGACGGGCCAGCCAACCGCGCCCTCGGAAATCGACGCGTCAATCGCATCGCCGACGCCATTGAATTCAGCCGTCGCCCAGATCAGGTGGTGCCATACGTAGCGCTGGCCCACGGTGTCGCGGCCCGCCGCATCCTTGGCGAAGTTGTTGACCTCGCGAATCTCCACGGACGCCACGTAGCGATCTTCAGTCATCGGGATCTTGGTCGGCTCGAACTCGCCCCACCAGTCGGGCGTGTTGGCCTTGACGGCAACTTCCTGGCTCTCGACGATCAGATCCGGTTCGCCGGCGTGCCACGAGGCGCCATCCGGGAAGGTGCGAGCGACCGGCGCGTCCTTGACGTCGCCGCGCGGTGCGCCGGTGTCGGCCCACTTGGCGATCTTGGCAACTTCCTCGTCGCTGAGCGACGGGTCGTTCTTGTAATGCTGAATGCCGATGTTCTTCTCGATGTACCACGGCGGCATCACGCCGGCCTTGTCGCGGAGGCCGGTGCGCTGCTTCATGGAACGTGCCCAGGGCCGCGCGTCCTCATAGGTCAGCAGCGACATGGGCGCCACCTGGCCGGGCCGGTGACAGTTCTGGCAGCTGCGCTGCAGGATGGGGGCGATGTCCCTGGTGAACGTCACCTCGGGAGCCGCCGGAGCGGCCTGTTGTTCGGCCTTGGCCGCGAGCGGCGTCACGACGCCGGCAATCGCCGCGCTGAGGAGCACAGCGCCAACGGTCAGGCCCCAGCCAAAATTCTTTCCAACCGCCATCACACACTCTCCTTAAGTAGGCCCGAGGTCACCAATTGTAACAGGCGATCGGACGACTTACGAAACCTGTAAAAGTGGTGTCAAAGTGAAGCAGGTTCACTTATTGCCGGAGCAGCGCCGTGCCGTTCCGCTTCGGAACCTGGCCTACTGGGATACGAGTAATAACCTTTAAAGTTGCTGTATTTACGACAGTTACGGCGTTGTCTCCGGCCGACGCGACGTAGATTTGCTTCCCGTCGGGAGAGAAGGTGACCCACTCCGGGTGCTGACCTACGTTGACCGTGCCGAGGGGTTTCAAGTCGGGCAGCGAATACGCGTACAGCTGGCTGTAGACCTTGCTGGTGGCGAACAGGATCTTGCCGTCCGGCGTCACGCCGAGGCCGTGCGCGGGAGCCGCCTGCAGGCCCTGCGTGTGCTTCTCCTCACCGGGAATCGCGACCATCTCAAAGCGAGACACCTCTTTACGCGTCGCGAAGTCGACCACGGCGATACCGTGGTAATCCGACAACTGCAGGAAGATGCGCGATGTCGAGCCGTCGGGCTTTTGTTCAAAGGTGATGGGTCGCACGCCCGCCGAGGTCGGCAGTTCCCAGGCGATGGTCTCAGTTGCGGCATCGATCACGGTCAGCATGCGGCCGGGGATGGAGCCCGACACCACGTGCTTGCCGTCTGGTGTCACGTAGACGTTGTGAATGGCGCCCTTGACGGCAATCGACTTGGCATTGGTGAGCGACACGGTATCGATCACGTCCACCGCGCCGGGCGCTTGCGCAATGCCGACATAAACGCGCCGGCCGTCCTTGCCGATCGCCACGTTGTTGGGCCGCCCGCTGAGGGGGATGCGTGCCGTCACTGCCAGTGTCTGGCTGTCAACGACGTCGAGCGTGTGGCGCGACTCGTTGGTGAAGTACAGCCGCAGGCCGTCAGGCGATGAGGTCACGCCGTGCGGCACCTCGATGTCGTTGATGACGCCAACCACCTTGTTGGTGACGGGATCGATCAAGTGGATGTTGTCGCCGGCGGCGTTGGTCTGGACGATGCGCGCGACGCGGGTGTCGCGCCCCGGCTTCGTGTATGAAGCTAAATTGGCGCCGTTGACCCACGCCGACAGCACCTGCCAGTCGGGGTCGTCCTTCGACGTCCAGTGCTGCCCGCCGCCATGAAAGACGTCGCCGCCAGCGGCCCGGGCCAACGGGTGACGCAACAGCTTGCTGGCACCGGGACTGCCCGGCACCACCATGGCCCGGGAGGCTTCGAAATTCTGGCGGGATTGCTCCTCGGTCCAGGTCTCGGCACCTGGCGAGAAGCGCTGGAGGCGCAGGGTGGTGCTGCCCGCGTGGCAGGTCACGCAGCGGGCGTGATCGACCCGTTTTTCCAGGAACAGGGGCTGGACGCGGGCCTTGTAGAACTCGTAGTCCAAGGCTGGCGCCGGGGAGGGAGGGGGGGTCGCCGGTTGTTGACCGAGTAGCGCCGCTAGTAGCAATTCGACGAGCATCGATGCCTCCCCAGAATGGTTTAGTCCCTACGGCTGTCCCACGCGCAGGGAATTCTAGCGCCGTTCGTCATGCTTCGGATACGATTGGCCTTTTCCAAGGCGGATTCTTCAAGGCGGAACTGTGCATCCTGACCTCCAAGACGCGATTACCTTCCACGAGGCCATCCTGGCGGAAGGCGGCAAGGCCCTCGTTGGCTACGAGAAGCCGAAGATTCTGGCGAATGTCGTATTGCTGTCGGAAATTCCGACCACCTACGACAAGAAGGAGCAGCGCCAGGTCAACTCTGGCAACCTCCTCTTGCGAGGCGTGCCGGGCGTCGGCAAGACCTTCTTTGGCGTGATCCTGGCCGCAATCAGCAACGCCAAGTTCGCCCGCATCCAGGGCCGCGCCGACTTGCAGCCAACCGAAGTCGTCGGCTTCCAGATGATCAATCCGGCGACCGGCGTGCTGACCACCGAAATGGGTCCGCTAGCTGAAGCCGAAGTCATCCTGCTGGATGAAATCAACCGCATCCCGCTGAAGTCGCAGAGCGCCTTCCTCGAAGGCCTGCAGGACCGCACCGTGACGGTCGGCAAGACCACCTACGAATTGCCGGCCTTCAACTTCGCCATCGCCACCATGAACCCGGTCGAGCTCGGCCAGGGCACCTTCCCGCTGTCAGAAGCCGCGACCGATCGTTTCGCGATCATGGTCAACATTGGCTACCTGCCGCCTGAAGAGGAACGCAAGCTCGTGCACTTCGACTTCAAGCAGGTGCGCCTCAACCCGCTGATGCGCAAGGAACGCATCATCGAGCTGCGCGCCGCGATCACCGAGCACGTCTATCTGCACGAACGGCTCGGCGACTACATCCAGCGCCTCGTCGCCAACACGCGCCCGTACAACGCCGACACCGACTGGCTGAGGCACTCGCCGTCAGCGCTGGTGGAATCGGGCGTCGACCTCGGCGCGTCACCGCGCGCCATCATCGTGTGGGGCCGTCTCGCCAAGGTGTGGGCGCTGATCGTCCGCCGCCGCGACGAGGTCTATCCGGAAGACATCCAGGATCTCGCGACCTACGTGCTCGGCCATCGCCTGTGGCTGGGCCCGCACGCCGCGAGCCATGGCCTGACCACCGACGCGGTGATCAAGGACGTGATTGAACGTACGCCGATCCCATGAGGACTCGGGAACAAGAGGTCGAGCCGCTCATCAACCTGTCGGAGATTACCGAGGTCGAGCTGCTCATCCTCAAGCGGATGCGCGAGTTCACAATCGGCGAACACTCCAGCATGTTTCATGGCACGGGGTTCGACTTCGTGGGCCTGCGCGACTGGCAGGCCGGCGATCGCTTCGAGGCCATCGACTGGGCGCAGTCCTCACTCAACAACTTCAGCCCGCTGGTTGTCCGCGAGTTCGAGCAGCCGACGACCTCGGGCGTGATCCTGGTCGCCGATCGCTCGGCCTCGACGCGTTGCGGCGCCGACCCGTCGGCCAAGGGCGACCGGCGCGGCATGCAGATCGCGACGTTGATCGCGCGCTCGATCGCCACCATCGGCATGTCGGCCGTGTTCTTCCAGGACTCGATCGGCCTGGTGACCTTCGACGAGGGCTTCAAGACGCTCGGCGCCGTGCGCCCGCGCATTGGCAAGGGCCAGGTGATTCACTGCCTCGAGGCGTACCAGGACGGTCACGGCCTGCAGGACCTGAACAACTCGGGCAGCCTGAGCGCCACGCTGACCGGGTTTTCACGCAAGACGTCGATGATGCCGGTGATCTCCGACTTCCTGTTCGACGATGCGCCGGCGTTCTTGACGGAGCTGTCGCAGGTCGACAACGTCCACGACGTGTTCATCATGATGGTGGACGCCGCGTTCGCTTTTGAACTGCCGCGCGTCTCGGCCGGTTGGGTCGAAGTCTATGACGTGGAAACCGGCAACACCCGGATGATGTCGCGGCGCGAGTTGAGCCGCCAGAGCGAACGCATCCGGACCTGGCAGGACGATATTTCGCGCCAGGCCAAGGCGCTGGACCTCGACGTGGTCCGCCTCGGCATCGACCAGGTAAAGTTTGATGTGGCACTAATCGAGTGGGTAGCTGAGCGGCGCTTGCGGCGCCGGAAATAACGACATGAACAAAATCATTCTTCGCGTTGCCCTGTTGCTCCTGGTTTCGGCTTCGTCAGCCTTCGCCCAGACGGGCACCGACCTGGTCGAGGTCGAGCCCATCAAGTGCTGGTGGCGAACCTCCACGACCGCCGTGCGCACCGGCGAGTCGTTCGATCTGCGGCTGACCTGCGCCGTGGTGGAGACCGAGGCGGCCAAGGTGGTCGCCGACCTGTCGAAGCTCGACCCGACGGTGGTCCAGTTGCCGCCGTTCGAGGTGCTGGGCGGCACGCACGCCGGCGACCTAATGACTGTCGGCAAGCGCTTCTTCCAGTACGACTACCGCCTGCGGCTGATTGCCGAAGACGCGTTTGGCGCCGACGTCGCGGTGCCGCCGCTCGAGGTGACCTACAGCATTGAGAGCAAGGTGGCCGGCGGCGAGTCGGTGAAGGGCCGCGAAGCCAGCTATGTCCTGCCTCCTGCTTCGGTGAAACTGATCTCGGTGGTGCCCGACGACACTTCCGATATCCGCGAGGCTCCGGCCGAAGCCTTCGTGACGATTGAAGCCCGCGATTCGCGGGCGGCGCTGTTCCAGACTGCCGCCGGCGTGCTGTTCGCGCTGGCCGGTGTCGTGGTCGTGGTGATCTTGATCGGCCTGTTGCGCAGCAAGACCAAGTCCACGTCCGCCACCCTCGCTCACCTCGGCCCGCGAGCCATCCTGCGCAAGGTCGCCAGCGAGCTGGACCAGGTGCAGCGGGCCGGCCGGGGCGGCTGGACCCCCGAACTCGTCGGCCGTGCCCTCTCGGCCGCGCGCATCTCCGGCAGCTACGCCTCGGGACGCACCATCGGCCAGCGTCCCGTCGGCATCACCAAGGACCCGCTGGTCGATGGCGCGATGCTGATCAGTCGTGGCATGGGCCGCGTGCCGATGTACGTGTCAGGTTCGATCAGCGCCGAATCAGCCACCGACCCGACGCTCGCTGATGCGCTGAAGATAATGACGATCGCGCGCTATGGCCGCGACGGGCAAAAGGTCGATCTGGACGATGCGCTCAACACCGCGATCCGTGTCACCAAGCAGCAACAGTCGGCACACTCGTACTTGTCGGAGTTGACGGGCCGGTTCGTCGGTTCGCTCGTCGAGATGCGCAAAAAAGTCTGGGCGTAAATGCAGGTTTTTAGAGACATCAGCGCGCTCGTTCAGGCCACGTGGGCGGAATGGGGAGAACTGCGTCTCGAGCGGTTGATGTTTTCAGAGGGCACCACGGCGCGGCAGGTGGTGCTCGCGCTGATTGGCCTTGCCGCCGTCTTCATCGTCATTCGCTCGTTCGGCAGCCGCAACCCCGGTCATCGCCGCATGGCGCTGCCGGCGATTGTGACGACCCCTGGCTGGTCGCGCGCCTCGTTGTCGCGCCATGGGGCGCTGATTCTTGCGCTGGCCGGCCTGCCGTTCTTCATCCTGGCGCTGGCCGATCCGCGCACCTCGCTGACGCGATCGGAAACCCGCTATCCCGGCCGCCGCATCAGCCTGCTGATCGACGCCTCGTCCAGCATGCTGTCGGCGTTGCCTTCGACCACGCTGGCCAAGGGTGCGCCGAATAACGCCGCCTTCTTTACCACCGTCGGCGCCGCGCGCTACTTCATCGAACGCCGCATGGCCGGCAAGTACAAGGACCTGATGGCGTTGATCGAGTTTGGTGACGATGCGTATGTCATCACGCCGTTCACCACCGACTACGAGAACATCCTGCTCAGCACGGCACTGATCGGCGACTGGAACGAATTCATGGCGTTTCCCGATCAAGGAACCGTGGTGGCCCGTGCGGTCGAGCAGGCGGTCGGGCTGTTCAACGCCTTCAACTACCTCGACGCCTCGGGCAACCTGATGGTGGTCTTCACCGACGGCGCCGACGCCGACGTGCTGGAGAATGGCAAGACGGTCGACGACGTGCTGGCCGAAGCCACCAAGGCCAAGATTCCGGTCTACCTGATCAAGATCGGCGGCAACATCCAGAACAAGCGGAGCGTGGCTGACGAGTTGTGGATCAACGCCGTCAAGAAAACCGGCGGGCAATTTTTCTCTGGCGGCGACGAGGCCACCATCATCCAGTCGATCCAGGCGATCGATCGCGCCTCGGCCGGCACCATCGAAGTGAAGCAGTACAGCACCGAGCGGCCACGGTATGCGCCCTTCGCGCTGACCGCGGTGGCGCTGTGGTGCGCCGCATTGATTTTGCGGTTCACGATTCCGGCGTTCCAAACATTTCCGTGAATGTCGGGCATCCCTTGATGGGGTGCCGCGTGGGTTGGTAGGGCATCCCTTGATGGGATGCCGTGAAGGAGCTGAGCATGAGATCGACTTCGTGGTTCGGGCAGGCACTGGTGGTGGTCGTCCTTCTGGCGGCCGGCGCCATTTTGTGGCGCACGTCGGAAGCTGAGCATCGCCTCGCGGCGGCCGAGCGCGACCTGGTGACGCTGCGCTACCAGGAGGCGGCGAACCAGGCCCAGGGGCCCGGACGCCTTGCCAACTTGCTGCCAGGCAACGGTCGCCTGGCCGCTGACGCCAAGGCGCTCGAGACCACGGCGGCCTACTGGCAGGGCGATTACCAGGTGGTGACGTCAGACGTCGACGCCAGGCTGCTGGCGGCCAACGCGGCCTACCGCACCGCGCGCAAAGGGGGCGGCACCTGGCAGGCAATGGTCGGCAAGCTTGACTCGGTGGTCAAGAGCTACGCGGAGATCGTGCGCGACCAGCCCGGCAACGCCGAGGCGGTCTTCAACTACGAGTACACCGTCCGCCTGCGCGCGGTCCTGGCGGCGCGCAAGACGCCGGTCGCGCCGTTCGATGCTGGCGCCACCCTGACTCTGCACGGCTTCGAAGGCGCGCCGCCCGAAGAGTCGGACATGAAGAAGTTCAAGATGATTGTCCCGATGCGGCCCGACGAACGGCTCGAGGCCGAGAAGGCCGGCAAGGGAACCACCAAAGTTCGCAAGGGATAGATGAAGTTCGGCGCGCCTGGATTTCTCCCGCTGTTGGCTGTTCCGGCCCTGCTGCTCGTCCTGTGGGTGTGGCAGGTGTGGCGGCGGCGCGCCGACGTGCATGCGTTCATGAGCCACCGGCAGGTGCCCGTGGAAGAGCGCGTGCCGTTCTTCGGCGAGCTGCTGTTCTGGCTGTGCCTGCTGCTGGCGGCCATCGCCGGGACGCTGGCCATTGCCCGGCCGCAGGCGGTGACGTCGCTGGTGCGCACGGCCGGTGTGGACCTGGTCATCCTGCAGGACGGCTCGGCGTCGATGCACGTGCAGGACGTGAAGGGCAACCGCTGGCAGCGCTCCATGCGCTTCCTGCGGACGCTCGGCGAATCGCTGCGCTGGGACAACGACCGCATCGCCATGGCGCTGTTCGCCCACATGGCCACGCCGCAGATTCGCCTGACCAAAGACCCCAACACGTATTTCTTCTTCCTCGATCACCTCGAGGACACTTCGCCGTTCCGGCTCGAAGACGATGGCACCTGGGACACCAACATCGAGCGCGGCATCTATTGGGGACTGCGGCTGATCGAGAAGGACGAGGAGATTCGCCGCGCCGCTGGTCTTGACGACAAGCTTGGTGTGAACAGCAACCCGAAGGCCTTCCTGCTGATCTCCGACGGTCAGTCGTGGAGCGGCGAGGTGGCCAAGTCCCTGGCGCTGGCACAGGAGCGCGGCGTGCCGCTGAACGTGGTCGGCGTCGGCACCACCGCCGGCGGGCTGATTCCGGATCCGAAGCGGCAGCCGAACCAGCCGCTGGTGCGCTCGACCCTCAATCGCGCGGAGCTGACGCGCATTGCCACGGCCGGCGGCGGACGCTACTTCGAGATCGATCGCGACAGCGACCGCGAGATTGCCAATGCGGTCATCGAGCAGACGCGCCGGCGCGCGGGCACGAGCGGAGTGCAGGAAGGCGTACAGGAGCTGTACTGGAACTTTCTGCTGGCGGCAGGCGTGTTGATCGCCCTGGGCGTCTTGTTCTTGCGCGACCGCGTCGCGCTCGGGCTGCAGCTGTCAGCGGCGGCAGCAGTGCTCGTGTTTGTGTCGTCGGTGTTTTAGACCCACGGGAACTTCGAGTTCCACACGACTTCCCACAAGAACCCGTCAGGATCCGAGAAGTAGCCGGCGTAGCCGCCCCAATCGGTGTGGTGGCCCGGCTTCACCAATTTGCCGCCGCCTGCCGCGGCCTGCGCCAGCAGCGCCTCCACCTCTGCGATCGAGCGCACGTTGTGCGCGAGGGCGAAGCCGGGAAACCCTGACCCTTCAGCGGGCACGCCCGCGTCGGCGGCGAGCGCTTCCTTCGGATACAACGACAGCCAGGTCTTCCCCATCTCGAAGAACGCCACCGTCGTCGGCGTCGGCCGCTGCGGCAAGCCGAGCACGTCGCGATAGAAGCGTGTGGCGCGCTCGAGATCGCTGACGCCGAGGGTGATGAACGAGACGCGCGGTTCCATCTGGCTAGCCTAAGCCTAAACCTCCCGAAAGGGCGTCGGCTCGCTATAATCGCCGTATGAATGCTCAGGCAGCCAGTCTCGACACCTCTGCCGAGGCCGAGCGCGTTGTGATTGACAGGTTGCGCGCGATGTCGCCAGCGCAAAGACTGAGCCTGGCACTCTGGAGTTCCCAGAATTTAGTGGACAGTAGCATTCAGGTAGTCGCAGAGGGCGATGCCGATGTCCACCAATCTGAGCGCAGGGCGAGTCCGGTCGACGTATGAGTTCATCAAGGCTCAGCGAGCCACGTACAGCGTGCAGGCGCTCTGTCGCGTCCTCGACGTCGGCGGTCGCACATTGCACGTCCATCCGCCCGAAGACATCTTGCTGCAGAAGCTCCGCTGGTATCGGAAGGGCGGCGAGGTCTCTGACCGCCAGTGGCGCGACGTGGACTCCTAACCTCGTGGCCTCCTGTTCAAGTCCTAGACGTTGAACTTGAACAGCAGCACGTCGCCGTCCTTGACGATGTACTCCTTGCCTTCCATGCGATAGAGACCTTTGTCGCGAGCGGCGGCGACTGAACCGCAGGCGACCAGGTCGGCGTAGGCGACGGTCTCGGCCTTGATGAAGCCGCGCTCGAAGTCGGAGTGGATCACACCGGCCGCCTTTGGCGCCGTGTCACCGTGGTGAATGGTCCAGGCACGCACTTCCTTCTCACCGGCGGTGAAGTAGGTCTGCAGTCCCAGCAGGTGGTAGGTCGAGCGAATGAGCGCACCGATGCCACTTTCCGAAACGCCCAGCTCCTTCAGGAACTCCTGCGCCTCCGCGGGCTCCAGGTCGACCAGGTCGCTTTCGATCTGCGCGCTGATCACCACCGCTTCGCACGACAGGTGCGTGCTCACGTACTCTCGCACCTTGGTCACGTAGGGATTGGCGTCGGCCGTCGCCAGGTCGCCCTCCTTGACGTTGCAGGCGAAAATCGTCGGCTTGTCGCTCAGCAGGAAGAACTGCGCCGACAGCACCTTCTCTTCCGGCGTCAGCGCGACCGTGAGCGCCGGCTTGCCGGCATCAAGCGCAGTTTCAATCTTGGCCAGCACGGCGTCTTCTGCGGCCGCCTCTTTGTTGGCGCGCTTCACTTCCTTGGCGACGCGCTCGCGCTTCTTGCGGACCGTTTCGAGATCGGCGAGCATCAGCTCGGTGTTGATCACCTCGATGTCGCGCACCGGATCCACCGATCCCGACACATGCAGCACATCCTCATCGTCGAAGCAGCGCACCACCTGGACAATGGCGTCGACTTCGCGGATGTGGGTGAGGAACTTGTTGCCGAGGCCTTCGCCGTCGCTGGCGCCCTTGACGAGGCCGGCAATATCCACGAACTCCACGGCCGCCGGAATCACGACGTTGGTCTTGGCAATGCCCTGCAGGACGGCCAGCCGCGCATCGGGTACGGTGACGATGCCAACGTTGGGGTCGATGGTGCAGAAGGGATAGTTGGCAGCCTCGGCCTTGCGGGTGCGCGTGACGGCGTTGAACAGGGTGGACTTGCCGACGTTGGGCAGACCGACGATTCCGGCTCGTAACATAGCCTTTCAGGATACCTCAGGCCAGAAGAGCAGGGTTATAGTTGGCATGTGAGGCGGGAACTTCGAGCAATCGCGGCAGTCATGGCCATGGCCGTGACCCCGGCGTGTTCCCAACCGGACGACTACCCGGCACAGATCGCGGCGCAACGCGCCGCCAAGGACGCCGCCTTCAAGTCCGCGCCAGGCGATCCGGTTCCCGCCGACAAGATGGCGGCCATGGTGCCGTTGTCGTACTTCCCCATCGACGAGTTGTACGCGGTGCCGGCCACGCTGGAGCCGGCGGCCGAGCGCACCCGCCTGCAGGTGCCAACCTCGACCGGCAAGATCCGTGACCTCGAGCGGATCGGCACGCTGAAGTTCATGGTCAAGGGTCAGAAGATGAGCCTGACCGCCTTCCACGAGCTCGACCAGCCGCAGATCACCCGCCTGTTCGTGCCGTTCTCGGATTTCACCAACGGCGCTGAAACCTACTCGGCCGGTCGCTACATGGAGCTCGACCCCACGCCGACGGGCATCTACGTGGTCGACTTCAATGTCGCCTATCACCCGTTCTGCTACTACAACCCGGAGTACGACTGCCCGTATCCGCCCAAGGAGAACCGCCTCACAATGCCCATCCGTGCGGGCGAGCGGCTCCCCAAGTCGTCGTCGAGCGTTCCATGACGAACGCCGGTGCCCTGCAGGCGATTGTCTTCGACTTCGACGGCGTGATCGCCGACAGCGAACGGTTGCACCTCAAGTCGTACCAGGACGTCCTCGCGCCCGAGGGCATCACCATCTCGAACGAGGACTACTACGCGAAGTACCTCGGTTACGACGATGTGGGTGTGTTCAAGGCGCTGGGGAAAGACCAGGGCGTGCCGATGGACGATGGGCGCGTGCGCACGTTGATCGAACGCAAGGGCGAGCGCTACGAGTCGCTGGCTGCCGCCGGAGAGATGCTGTTCCCTGGCGCCGCCGACTTCATTCGCGCGGCCGCCGCTGCCGTGCCGCTTGCGGTGGCGTCTGGCGCGCTGACCCACGAGATCGACCACGTGCTCGAACGGGCTGGACTCCGCTCCCTGTTCTCGGTGGTCGTCGGTGCCGACCAGACCGAGCGCAGCAAGCCCCATCCCGAACCGTATCTCACCGCCTTTGCGCAGCTGCGCGAGCGTTCGGGTCTGGACCTGGTGCCGTGGCGATCGGTGGCCATCGAAGACTCGAAGTGGGGTCTGATGTCGGCGCGAGGCGCCGACCTGCGCTGCGTGGCCGTCACCAACACCTACTCAGAGGCCGAGCTGCGCAGTGAGGCCGAGCTGGTGGTGCCGGGCTTACATGCACTCACCATTGCCGCCCTGGATGCCCTCTGTGCCGACTGAGCCCAACCCTTCGCTCGCGCAGCTCATCACCGAAGCGGCTGACCGCCCCGGCGCCGACCTGGCCGCGCCGGCCTTGCTGGTCGCGCGCATCGAGTACCCGAAGCTGGACGCCGTGCCGTACCTGGATCGCCTGAACCTCATGGGCGACGCGGCCTTCCATTTCGTGGCCAAGGACCCCGGGCACGACGCGTCGATCGCGGCCCGCATCGACGCGGTGAATCGTTATCTGTTTGGCGAGCTGGGATTCAGCGGCAACCGCGAGCAGTACGACGACCCGCGCAACAGCTGCCTGAATGAAGTGATGGATCGGAAGAAAGGCATTCCGATCACGATGGCGCTCGTCTACATCGAGGTCGCCCGCCGCGCCGGCCTAAGCGCCGAGGGCGTGAACTTTCCCGGTCACTTCCTGGTCCGCGTGTTGCACGACCTGCACAGCGGCAATCCCGGCGACGGCCTGATCATCGATCCGTTCCATGGCGGCGCCATCCTCGACGAGGCGGACTGCCGGCAGTTGCTCAGCCGTGTCGGCGAAGGCTCGACCTACGAGCCCTCCCTGCTGGCGCGGGCGACCCGGCGCCAGGTGCTGGTGCGGATGCTCAACAACCTGAAGCGGCTCTACGTGAAGATGCACTCGTTCCCGCAGGCGCGGACGACCACCGATGTGTTGCTCGCACTGCAGCCCTCGTCTTTGGCTGACTTGAAAGACCGCGGGCTGCTCGCCTATAACATGAACGACTTCTCGCACGCCCTGAGGGACTTCGAGGAGTACCTCAAGCTGGCGCGCTTGGCCGAACAGGACGAAGACGATGACCGCAAGGAAACCGAGCAGGTGTGGGAGCACGTCAAGACGCTCCGTCGCCGGGTGGCGCAGCTCAACTAGCGCTTCAGCGCGCCGATCTCTTGGTAGAGATAGGCCGAGGCGATCACGCCGTTATGGAAGTTCCCGAGGTCGAGCTTCTCGTCTGGGGCGTGAGCGTTTTCGTCGGGCAAGCCGATCCCAAACAACACGCACGGCACGCCCAACTCTTCCTGGAAGGTTGAGACCACCGGGATCGAGCCGCCTTCGCGATTGAACACCGGGCGCTGGCCGAAGCCTTGCTCGATGGCGCGGCCGGCGGCCTGCACGAACGGGTTGTCGAAGGCCGTCATCCACGGCTTGCCGCCGTGCATCCGGGTGATCTTCAGCTCCACCGTTTTGGGTGCGACTTTCTTCACATATTCCTCGAACAGGTCGCCAATCTTCTGGGGATTCTGGTTCGGCACCAGCCGCATGCTGACCTTGGCCATGGCCACGGCCGGCAGCACGGTCTTGGCGCCTTCGCCGGTGAAGCCTGACAGCAAGCCGTTCACCTCGAAGGTGGGACGCGCCCAGGTGCGCTCGAGCGTGGTGTAGCCGGTTTCGCCAAACAGCTTCGGCGCGCCCAGTTCCTGCTTGTACTTCTTCTCGTTGAAAGGCAGCCGCGCCCACTCGTCGCGTTCTTCCTGCCGCAGCTCCACGACATCGTCGTAAAAGCCGTTGATCTTGACGCGACCGCCCTTGTCCTTCATCTGCGACAGCATCTGCGCCAGCACCATCGCCGGGTTGGCGACGGCGCCACCGAACGACCCTGAGTGCAGGTCTGACTTGCTGCCGCGCAGGTCGATCTGGAAGTAGGTCAAGCCGCGCAGCCCGTAACAAATCGATGGGATGCCGCGATCGAACATCGGCGAGTCGGAGATCACCACGACGTCGGCCTTCAACAGATTTTTGTGGGCGCGAATGAAGTTGTCGAGGTTGGCGCTGCCGACCTCTTCCTCGCCCTCAATCAGGAACTTCATGTTCACCGGCAGGCTGCCGTGCTGCTTCAGGTGCGCCTCGACCGCCTTGAAGTGCATGAACACTTGGCCCTTGTCATCGGCGGAGCCGCGGGCGTAGATCTCGCCGTCACGGATGGTGGCCTCGAAAGGCGGTGACGTCCACAGGTTGACCGGATCCACCGGCTGCACGTCGTAATGGCCATAGAACAGGATGGTCGGCGCGGCCGCGGCGCCCAGCCACTCGCCATAGACACACGGGTGGCCCGGCGTCTCTTCAAGCCGCACGTTGTGCAGGCCGATGCGGCGCATTTCGTCGGCTGTCCACTCGGCACAGGCGCGCACGTCGCCCTTGTGTTCGGGGAGTGCGCTGATGCTGGGGATGGCCAGGTACCGCTTCATCTCGTCGATATAGCGGTCGCGGTTGACGTTGATGAAGTCGACAATCTTATCCATGTCTTATCCGATGGTCTCTGGAGAACGGCTGCCGGCACCGGTCAGCACGCGGCGCACCAGGGCGGCGTTCGATTCCTCGTCATCCACGGCCAACGCCTTTCGCCGCCGTGCTCGCGGACAATGCCGTAGCACACCGTCGCAATTTCCACACTGGGCCACCGCCGCTGGTAGACGATACGGAAGTTAACGGAAATAACTTCGCGGAGTTCAGGGGATCGCCGTTCCGCCACGCTTCCCTGCGCCCGGCCATGCCCATCGCACTTTTCGCGCACCGTGGGTGCCACCGATGGTCGGCCCCTGCTCGGCCGGCGCATGAGCGCGGATTGCAGGCCCCGATACGACTCGTCGTCGAGAAACGCCGTGATGACCCTAGTAACGATCGGCGTCTCGACAAACCGTATGGGCGATTATACGCCAATGGCGTATGTCGGCAAATTGGGAAGAGATTCGCCTTGGTGGCGGCCTAACGTCGGGCTTCAGCCGCGGCGCGCTCAGTATCTCCCCGCACGCCGTCGGCTCCAAGCCGTGTTAGGCGCCTCGTGAAATGCAAGCGATTGCAGGCTGGAGAGATCCTGCCGCTGCAGCAACGCCGACTTAGATTCGGGTCCAAGTCAACTGATTGAACGTTTCGCCATCAGGACCCTTCAGAAGGTCAACAGTCCGCAACGTCAGGACGCCATCTACCAGACGTACGGTTCGCACGAGCGTCATACCGGTCTCAAAGGCGAACAGCGACCCTTCGATGAAGTGCCGCACCTTGGATTCGGCTTCGTCAATCTCGAAGCGACCGTAGTAGGCATACCAAGTGTCGGCATAGGTCGTTTTCTCCTCCGCCGTCAGGGTACCGAAGCCGGCACTGGCTCGCGCAGCCGTACGAGCCGCACCGATCTGGACGCTCATGAGGCCATTAGGGAGATAAACGATCATTCCCGAATACGGCCGAGGCCGACCGAGCCAAGGCCGTGTCGTGCCCGTTGTCATGTTCACGGTTTCGGCGTCTCGAATACGCCACGCGCCCAGCACCCGGTCTCTCAGTGAGGGAGTTTGCGCAGCGGTTACCACCGGAATCAGCGCTGCGGTGTTGGCGAGGAACTCGCGTCGATCCATGTTTGGCTCCGGCTAGGTCAGCTTGTCTTCAGCACTGCAGTGATACTCGGCGCAGGCGTGTCCGCGTTGCGCTGCGGAGGCACCCTGAGTGCGCCTAACGTTCACATTCAGCCGCGCCCGCTTGTGGGCGTCGGTTGCAATGTGCGGTTAGGCGGAGTTGCACTTCGGCTGATCGCTCTGAATACCAACAGATGGCCGAACAAGGCGGCCTGAACCAAGAACGTCGGAAGCCATACGTAGGGGAACGTGCTCGGAAGCAGGTTCGCCGGATCGTTCATGAAGTAACGGAAGGGCACCGGGGTTGAGAGAATCGCGATCGTGACGATGTTACCAAGCAGAGCGAGGCCAATGATGTTCCACGCGGCAACGAGCCACACTGTGCGGTGACCCGCCCAGAGCCAGAATCCCAGTGCTACCGCGAGGACACCGGTGACGACGTCGAAATTTTGTCCGGCATAGGTCATCTGGACGGGGATCACGCCCTCGGAGTAGAGCCTGTGCAGCACCCATTCAAGGGGCAAGCGAAAGACCTGATACCCGACGAGGCCGGCCAACGGGATCCCGGCAGCCAATCGGGAACCAAAGGCCGAAAAGGCAAGAACTACGGTGCCGAGCGTTATCAGGCCGACGAGAATGAATCCCGGTGCCGGGGGCGGAGAGTACCGATCAAGGACTCCTCGGCTCGCAAGAACTGCCGGTACCACCAACCAGAAGACGAGGACAATCGTCATGACGCCGAATCGACCTAGATCCGGATGCCCTCCGCCGTGAACCATCCTCAGTACTGCATAGATGAAAATTACGGCGACGGCCAGTACTACGGCGACGAACAGGGCTTCGGTAATGATCGACGGGCTAACCATGGCGTGATGAGAGCGTTTCGCCGCTTAACCGTATCTAGACTGACGGACGGGTCGGCATAGTTCCGACTAACCATGGCTGCGAGCATGCGGCTATGGAAACTCCGCCAGGCCGCAGGCGAATACCGCAAGCCCTTGACCGCGCGGATGATACCACCCAATTCAGCGCCTGGATCAACCGGGCCTTGGCTGCGACGCACGCGCACCAGGATGCGTTACTCCTCACCCCGCCCGTAATCGCTCCGACGGCCGGGTCGAAGGACGTCGGCAGGACTCCGCACCCCCATCGCGCCCCGACTCAGTACGTGGGTATAGATCATGGTCGTACTGACATCCTTGTGGCCCAGCAGTTCCTGCACCGTCCGGATGTCAGCCCCCGCCTCAAGCAGGTGCGTCGCAAAGCTGTGACGAAACACGTGGCATGACACCCGTTTCTCAATCCCCGCTAGCCGCGCCGCATCGGTCAGCGCGCGCTGCACGGCCGACTCGTGCAGTCGATACCGGCTCGGCGGCCCCCACCTCGGATCGCGGCAGATGCGAGATGCCGGAAACACGAACTGCCACCGCCACTCGGCCGGGGCGTTCGGATACTTACTCGCCAGGGCATCGGGCAGCACCACCCGGCCATAACCGGCCGCGAGGTCACGCTGGTGTAATCGCCTCATGTCGGCCAGGTGCCGCAGGAGGCCGTCAACCGCCAGCGCCGGGAACGGCACCGGCCGGTCCTTGCCGCCTTTGCCGTCACGAACTGTGATCTGTCGCCGATCGAAGTCCAGGTCCTTGACCCGGAGGTCGAGACACTCGTTCAGTCGCAAGCCCGCGCCGTACAGCAACACCACGACCAACCACGTGCTGCCTCGCAAGTGATCCAGGACGCGCGCAACCTCATCCTGGGAGAGCACCACGGGAACGTGAGAACTCTTCTTCGCCCACGCCACGCCGGGCAGTGGAGCAAGCGGCCGATCGAGCACCTGTCGATACAGGAAGAGCAACGCGCAAAGCGCCTGGTTCTGCGTCGAGGCCGCCACGCCGCCGCGCTCGGCCAGGTGACTGAGAAACGCCGCGACCTCTGGCGAACGCATCTCTCGCGGATGCCGCTTGCGGTGGAACATGATGTAGCGCCGAATCCAGCCGACATAGGCTTCTTCCGTTCGGCGGCTGTAATGGCGCAGCCGGATGGCCGCCCTCACCTGATCGAGCAATCGCGGGGGGCTCGTGGCGGTCGCAGGGTCTGACATGCCGGCTGATCCTGCGAAGCGCATGCCGACACGATCTCAGAGGGGAGGGCGGATCAGCGCCGCCGCCAGATCGCAGAAATTGCCGCGCGCGCAGCGTCCACGGTCGGCGAATTCTGCTATCGCCTGAGTACCCAAAGCGCTTCCGCGCCTCGCGCCTTGCTTTCGCCCTCGAGCTTGACCAAATGCGCCAGCACGCTTTCGTGGGCCATCGGCAGCAGCGCCTGGGCCAGGTTCGTGTAGATGCGATCGGTGATCGCCTCAACCGTCGCCAGGCCATCCGCGAGCGCTGCCAGCACCTGCTCTTCCCGCTGTCGCCGATGATCCAGGTAGTAGTGGATGAGCGCCATCGGGTCTTCGATCACCGGTCCATGCGCCGGCCATGCGCGCACTGGCGAGAGGTGCCGCAGGCGCTCGAGCGACGCCAGATATTCGCTAAGGCTGCCACCGGAGGAAGCCGGGATGAAGACGGTGGTGCCCAACTGCAGGAGGTCGCCCACGAACACCGTTCGCGACTCGGCATGCCATAGGGCGATGTGGTCCGGCGAGTGTCCTGGCGTGTGGAGGACTTCAAGCGAACCCGAGTCGGTCATCACGGTGTCGCCATCGGCCAGCGACTGCCACGGCACGTCGCCGTCGCGCTCAGGCCACGGCATCTTGGTCAAGCCAGCCGCCGGCCAACGCCCGCGAATGGCTGGTGCGCCTGAGGCGTGATCGGAATGCGCGTGGGTCACGATCACGTCGGCCGGTCCGGCCGGTGCCGCCGCGCCAATCGCGTCAAGGTGGGCGGCGTTCCCAACGCCGGCGTCGATCAGCACCGGCCGCTCGCCTGGGATCAGGTACGTCCAGTTGCCGTCGCCGGTATACGGCCCGGGATTAGCCGCGTGCAGGGGCGTGGGTTTCATGGCGCAAGCGCGACAGCCCGAAGAACGAGACGGCAAACGCGACCAGCATCAGGCCCGACGCGCTGAGGTACGGCGTGGTCATGCCGTACGAGTCGTATAAAAATCCGCCCCACGCGGGACCGACGACCCGGCCAAGGCTGGCGAGCGACGAGGCCAGGCCAAGCATGCCGCCCTGGTCGTTGGGATCAGACAACCGCGAGACCATGGACGTCAGCGACGGGTTATTGAAGCCCATGCCGACCGCCAGCACGCCGAGCGCCACCAGCAGCGTCGGCACACTCCACGCAAACGGGACCAGGCCAACGCCCACGGCAATGCAGAAAATGGCGATCGGAATCAGCCGTGGCTCACCTAGTCGCTTGACGACCCGGTGAACCAACACGCCCTGCACCACCGCCAACACCACCCCGATGAACGCAAACAGAAAGCCGATGGAGGCGGCGGTGAACCCGTAGCGTGCCTCGCTGAACAGTGCGAAGGTCGCTTCAAACCCGGAGAAGGCCGCCGTGACGAGGAAATAGAGCGCCAGTAACAACACCAGGGCCGGCTTGGTCATCGCGTGCCTGAACGCTTCGAGGCGGCCCAGCGTCTTGGTGTCGGCCGAGACGATGCGCGACTCGGGCAGCAGAAACCAGGCGGCGATGAAATTACTCAGGCACAGCGCCGAGGCAAACCACATCGGCGCTGCGGGGCTGATGCGGCTGAGCAGGCCGCCAATGGCTGGGCCGAAAATGAAGCCCAGCCCGAAGGCGGCGCCCACCATGCCCATGCCCTTGGCGCGATTCTCCGGCGTGGTGACATCCGCGATGTAGGCCTGCGCCGTCGGGATGTTGGCGCCGGCAATGCCGCCAATGATGCGCGCGACAAACAACATCGGTAGCGAGGTGGCCAGCGCCAGCGTCAGGTACGACAGGCACGACCCCATCAGCCCCAGCAGGATGATCGGCTTGCGGCCGATCTTGTCGGACCAGCGCCCCCAGATCGGCGAGAACACGAACTGCATCAGCGAGAAACTGGTACCCAGCAGACCGATGGTGAGGGCCGACGCGCCGAACGACTCGGCGTAGAACGGCAGCAGCGGGATGATGATCCCGAAGCCGAGCAAGTCGATGAAGACGGTGATGAAGATGATAACGAGCGGCGACATTTGTGGGTGCTAGGGTGCTAGGGTGCGTTGGTGCGTTGGTGCGTTGGTGCGAAGGTGCAGCCACAGGGACAACGCCAAGTAGTACACGGGAAACACCAGCGACAGTGCCAGCCATGGGCCGTCAGTGGCCGGCAAGCGCCAAATCATGACGACGAACACCGCGGCCCACGTCGAGCCGAGCACCAGGGTGGGCACCTTGAGCGTCTTCGTGCGCGACGGATACACGTAGCGGATCGGCACGAACACCAGCACCGACAGCACCAGCAGAATCACGGCATTGACGACCGGAGCGAGCTGCCACACATACAAGTAGATGACGACGATGTTCCAGTAGGAGGGGAAGCCGGTGAAGAAGTGATCGCCGGTGTCCACCTTGGCGTCGGCCTGGCCAAACCCGTAGGCGCTGGCGAGCAACATGGCCGCACACACCGGAAACGCGACCGGCACCAGTTGGGCCTGCCACACGATCAGTACCGGCACGAACACGTAGGTCAGGTAATCGACAATGTCGTCGAGGCGGGCGCCGTCGTAGTGCGGCAGGCGCTCCTTGACGCGGAGCGCGCGCGCCAGCACGCCGTCGGTCGCATCAACAAATGTCGCCACGACTAGATAGATGAACGCGGCGCGAAAGTTGTGCGCGAAGGTGACGCCGGTGGCCAGCAGGGCGATGACGGCCCCCGACGCGGTGTAGAGATGCGCGATCCACGGCAGGATCGGCGCCACGTCAGAGCCGGCGCTCGGCGTTCGGGAACGAGTTCCAGACCGGCACGCCGCAGAAGTGGGTGCCCTCGGTGCAGCGCGGCGACACGATCTTGTTGCGCAGCACGCACGGCGGACCAAGATAGCGTCCGAGCTGCGGGTGAATCTCCTTCACCTGGCTGATCTCGTCCATCGACGCCAGGTAGATCTCCTCCTGCGCGTTGAAGCAGGTCCGCAGCGTCCACTTGTGCTGCAGGGCGATGAACGAGCCTGATTCCACCAGCCGCAGCGCCTTGGCGTTGGGGACCACGTAGAGCGCGTATTCGAGCGGCACACCGAGGGCCAGCAGCTTGTTCTTGGCCGTCCACGCCTCGGCCATCGCCTGTTCGTACACCACCAGCGCCTCAGGGTTCTGGCGAATCAGGCGCGGCGTGATGTAGTCGGGCTGGGTCGTATCGGCCAGTGTCATCATGGGCCGCGACGCCGGCACCATGCGGTGCCGCTGGTCCTGCGAGTCGGCGGTGTGACTCAGCTTCTTCTCGAAGACGTAGTTGGCGTGGTTCAGCGTGCGCATCATCGGCGAGTGATACGCGACGTCGAGCATGTCGACGCGATACGGATTGCGCGCCGGGTTCATCACCCGATCGATCGCTTCCTCGTCGCCCATCTCGACGGTGGTGATGCCGAAGGTGGCGCGTACGGCGTCGGCCACCACCCGCTCGGCGCCGGCCGACCAGTCGCGCAGCCGCGACACGCGGCCTTGCAAGCGGCGGTCGAACTCGGCCGCAAACGCGTCGCCGGACGCGCGCGTGTTCGGAAACTGCAGCTCGGGCATCGCCTCGCGCGCGAAGGTGTCGAGGCCGATCTTGTCGAAGAACATCGGGTCGACTTCTTTGACGAGGTCGACCATCGCGCCAATGACCATCGCCGCTTCGTACGGCACGTCACCGGCGTTCAGCATGCGATACAGCCGGTGCAGCACGATACCGGACACGGTATGTACCATCGAGGTGAACGCGCCAATGGGAATCACGTAACGCGCGGTTTCGATCGCCTTCTTCTCGGATTCGCGTTCGACGGCCTTCAGGCGCGCCGGCGAATTGGTGGCCCTGACATATCGCAACTCCTTCAGGATCGCCCAGGCACCGTCCTTGAGCAGCGCCGACAGCCTGGCATACGAGTCCCACGCCTTCAGCACGGCCTGTTCGTAGACGTCGAGCGCCTCGCCGGTGATCGGCGGCACGAACGCGCGCGGCTCGTTCAGCTTGACGTAGCGCTGGCTGGACTGTTCCGAGTTGTAGAACGGGTAGGAGTGCAGGACGCTCCACACCAGCTGACGCGAGATGTTTTCGAGGCCAAACTCGAAGTGCGCGTGCTGAAACACCGTGTGGTGGCCACCCTCGAAGGTCAGCGGGCCAATCGCATCCCGCTGCTTTTCGGTGATCTCTCGGCGTTCGATCACCCGGGGCGAGTAGCAGGTGCGGGCGGCGGCAATCGCGCCGTCGTACGGCGCTGCCGGCGACGACAAAAGCGTGACCTTCGGCGGTGCGGTGGAGAGGGCAACGGCGGGCATAGGTGCTGGTCCCGCCAAAGCGCGTGGCGCGAGGACGGGCAACTAATTATACGCGCTCACCTGATGTTTCCTTAGACCGGGCCAGTGCTAATATTCGCAAGGTTCCGCCGGGCTGCTCCTGGCGCCTTTCTGGTCAAGTAGGCGCTCACTCTCGACGGCCCGCAGGGCGTTTTCGAGCAGTCGGTTGTCGTCAAGGACGAAGCCAAGGTGCTGTTCGACATCAACGGCGGCCAGTTCTCAATGAGTGGAACCGGCGTCAAGAAATAGCATCACTCCTCGTCGTTGTCCTCGTCGTCCTCGTCGTCTTTGTCTCGACGCGAGTGATAGCGCGAGTACTCCTCGAGATAAGTGAGGGAATCGAGGCCCTTCATGCGGTCGAAGAACAGGACCCCATCAAGGTGGTCGGCTTCGTGCTGGACGACGCGGGCCGGGAAGCCTTCCAGATCCAGCTCAAAGCGCTTGCCGTGACGGTCGAGAGCCGTGACCTTGATGTGCTGGGCGCGCGGAACCCGGCCGCGAATGTCGGGAATGCTGAGGCAGCCCTCCCAGCCTTCAACAGTCTGATCGCTAATCACGGTGATCTCGGGGTTGACGAAGACCACGGCATCGCCATCGCCATCGCCATCGGCGTCAAGCATGGCAACAAACACGCGCAGGCTCTCGTGCACCTGCGGCGCCGCCAGGCCCACGCCGGCATACTCGAACATGGTGTCAACCATGCTGTCGATGAAGTCCTGCACGGTCTGCTGTTTCAGCTCGAGCTTGTCGACGGTCCGGGTCTTGGCGCGGAGGACGGGATGGCCCATCCGGGCGACTTTCAGGATCGACATACCAGAATTCTATACTGATGGCATTGAAGCTCTCGCGCCTGACCTTAGTCTTCGGGCGTGCCCGCCAGCAGCGGTTCCAGTTCCAGCACTTGCGCGCCGTTCTCGGTGCAGACCGCGAACTTCGTCTCGCCGGCACGATACATCGCGACGCCGGCATAGTCGCCCTGCTTGTTCAGCGCGAAGAACCGGATGTTGAAGTTGGGGTTGCCCTTCGAGTTCAGCAGCCGCGACTCGATGGTGTTGGCTTTGATGCGCTTCAGCGCCTCCATGCCGGCGTCCTTCGGCGACATCCCGCGGCGCATCGACTCGACGATCAGGAACGACGACAGGTTATAAAGATTGGCTTCGCCACGGCCGGTCGAACCCGCCGCGCCGACTTCGTTGTCGACGTAGAGGCCGGCGCCGAGGATGGGCGAATCGCCGGTGCGGCCGGGGATCTTCCACGCCAGGCCGCTGGTGGTCGTGACGCCGCAGAGGTCGCCGTTCGGACCAAGGCCGTCGCAGTTGATCGTGCCCCAGAAGCTGCCTTCGGGAATCAGGCCATCGCGCACCATCGAGCGGCCGGCAGCCATGGCGCGCGCCTGCCACGCGGCTTCTTCGCCGGGATCCTTCTCGTGCTTGGGCTTCGGTTTGCGTTCGTTGCCGTTGGGATCCAGCCAGTGCTCGGGATCGACGCGCCGTTTCCACTCGCGCCACAGGCGTCGCGACGTGTCGGTGTTGAGATCGTCCTCGACCGTGAACCCCATGTTGCGCGCGAACTGCTGCGCGCCGCCGCCAACCAGCAGATGGTGGTCGGTGTACTCCATCACCGCCTTGGCGACCAGTGACGGCGTGCGCACACCCTCGAGACAGGCCACGGCGCCGGCGCGCTTCTTCGGTCCATGCATGCACGAGGCGTCGAGCTCGACCACACCGTTGGCATTGGGCAAGGCGCCGTAGCCGATGCCGGTCTCGAGCGGGTCGAGTTCCGGGATGTTGACCCCGGCGATCAGCGCGTCAAGCACATCCTGGCCGTCGGTAATCAGGCGGAAGGCCCGCTGCACCGCGTTCTCAGCACCACCGTTCTTGAACTCCCAGCCCGAGTAGTCGGAGATCACGACGGGCCGAACGGTGCGCATCACGGCCGGCGCCCGCTGGGGGGCCGGCGTCTGGCCGAGCGACAGCGGCGCGGCGGCGGCCAGGGAAGCAGACTTGACGAAGTCGCGGCGGCTAATCATGCCGAGAGAATACCCGAATCTGGCGGCCGCGAACGGCTACCAGCACTGGGCCGGGCCCTTGATCGCTCCCGCCAGGACGGCTTTCCGGACGTCATCAATGGTCGCCAAACCTCCCGGCGCCAGGCCTCCCCACTCGAACCGCGTCACAGCCGGCGTCCAGTGAAACAGCGCCACTCGCCAGGTGGGATCGTTGCCACGGCGCTGGTAATAGACGAGGCAGTGGTCCATCGAGCATCCCGCCGCGACCAAGCGGCGAATGGGCAGGTTGGCAGTGGACATGACTTCGGTCGCCTGGAACCGCGCTCCCGGTTCCGCGATGTCGAGTCGCCCACCGAACAGTGTCTGCAGTTCGTCGCGGACGCCGAGTGGCAGGCCCCTGATGGACGTGACTATCTCGAAGCGGTCATTCTGCACATGGGCCCGCAACGCTGCGGGCAGTGGGCTGGTGTCCGCCGGCTGACTGCCGGCGGCCATCGCTGACCCGAGGATCATGGCGATCGCGCAGAGCAGGTGTACTGAACGCATCAGGAGATGTTACCGGGTTGGTGTCCGCACGCAAGGACTTAACGTGCGGCGTTACTTTCCTGCGGCGAAATCTGCAGCACGCGGCCTTGTGGCGTTTCCAGCAGCGGCGTCACCTGCAGTCCGTCGAGTTCAATCGCTCTCGGGAGCCACGACCGTGAGCTGCCCATTGGATACTGCTTGAAGACGTCCACGACGATGACGCGATCGGGCAGCGTGCCGTCGGCGTTCGCCGTGAACAGGTCGCCGGGTCGAAATACCGCAGGAGCCCCCGTGTAGACGCCGACCATCTTGTCGTCGCCCAGCTTGACGAGAAACCGCTCGCGGACAAAGTCGTCCAGCGCCAGCCAGCGATCGATGCGGCCCACCAGCAACAGGCAGGCCAGTTCGTCAGTGCAGGCGATGCGATCGGTCGGCAGCAAGCCGGCTCGCACCTCGTCGATGCCGGCGAGGCGAATCGTCGGTCGCGCCGCTTCGAGCCGGTCGCTGACGGATCCGGTAGCGCGCCATTGATCGATGCCGAGACCGATGACGATCAACCCGGCCACAGCACACGCGAAGCGACGGCTGGCAGGTGATACCGGCAGCAGCAGGTAGCTGACGATGGCATCGAGGTCGATGGCGGTGGCGACCAGCATCAGCGTCACCGGCAGCAGCAGGTAGTTGCTGGTGATGCCAGCGTCGATGGCGCCGAACCACAGCACCCAGAACAGCCACAGCAGGTGCGCGGCGCGTTCGTGCGGCCGCCATTCACCGCCGGCGCCGGTCAGCCGCGCCACGAGGCCTGCCAGCACCAGCGTAGCGGCCACTGGGTTGGCCCAGGCAACGTGGCGGAACATGTCGAGCGGATACCTGGCGCCATCCGATAGCACGGTCGCGATCGACGCGGCGTTCAAGGGGCCGAAGTTGCTGGCGCGGGCCAGCGAGAAGGCGATCACCATCGCCGTACCCGACAGCGCGATCACGGCCGCCAGCGCGGCGCGGGCCGGCGCGATCAGCCAGGCCACCACCATGGCCGCGAGCAGGATGCCGTACTGTCTCGCCGCCGGCACCTCGAAGAGATTCAGCACTTGCCAGAGGAAGAATCTCCGCACCATCGTCTCGCCTCGCGCCGGTTCCAACGCCTGCAAGGCGAACAGGGCGGCCTGCGCGACGAGCAGGCCGGCGGCGATGGCGGCGGTAGCGGCGAGCCATTTGCGGCGTTCCGATCGCGGTCCGAATGCAGCGCACAGCAAGGGAATTCCGACGATGGTGAACTCAAGCTCGTGAAGCCAGCGCCCCACTGTTGCGGCCGCGACCAGTCCGAGCAGGAGCGGGCGCGTGGCATCTTCGGCGTGCACTTTGGTCAATACGAACAGGCCGAACAGATACGCGGCCAGAAACGGCGCGTAGAACCGGCCCGTGGTCGCGGTCGCCCAGAACGGCAGCGACATCGTCACCAACGCCGCCGCAAGCAGCGCGGCGCGATCGGTGGCAATGCGGCGAACCATCGTGAACATCAGGAGAACCGAGGCCAGTGCGCTCAACAGGCTGAGTGCGCGAAAGGCAGGAAGTTCGGAGCCGGACATCGTGCCGGCAATCCAGCTCGCGTACGAATAGAGTAGGCCACGGTCGTAGAGCAATTGCGAGGGGAGCAGCGGCAGACCTTCGGCCTGGATGCCGCGGACGGCGAACACGGTGAACTCTTCGTCCACCGAGTAGCCGGCGCGGTTCAATTGGAAGGTGCCGGCGACCAGGATCAGCGCGGCGAGAGCGAGCAAGGCAACCCGAATGGGTTGCCTTAGAAAGACCATCACGCGATGGTGATGTCCTTGCTGAGATAGACGTCCTGGATCGCGTTAAGCAGGCCAACGCCCTCGGTCATGGGGCGCTGGAACGCTTTGCGGCCCGAGATCAGGCCCATGCCTCCGGCGCGCTTGTTGATCACCGACGTCTTGACGGCTTCCTTGAGGTCGCTCTCGCCTGCCGACGCGCCGCCGGAGTTGATCAGGCCGGCGCGGCCCATGTAGCAATTGGCAAGCTGGTAGCGCGTGAGATCGATCGGGTGATCGCTGCTGAGGTCGCTGTAGACCTGCTTGTGGGTCTTGCCGAAATTGACCGCGTGGTAGCCGCCGTTACACTCGGGCAGCTTCTGCTTGATGATGTCGGCTTCGATGGTCACGCCGAGATGGTTGGCCTGGCCGGTGAGATCTGCGGCCAGGTGGTAGTCCGCCGCTTTGGTCTTGAACGCCGGGTTGCGGAGATAGCACCACAGCACCGTGAACATCCCCAGCTCGTGGGCGTGCTGGAACATCTCGGTCACTTCCTGGATCTGGCGCTTCGACTCTTCCGAACCAAAGTAGATGGTGGCGCCGACCCCGGCCGCGCCCATGTCGAACCCCTGTTTCACGCTCGCGAACCTGAGCTGATCGTAGGCGTTCGGATACGACAGGAACTCGTTGTGATTCAGCTTGAGGATGAACGGAATCTTGTGCGCGTACTTGCGCGCCACCATGCCGAGCACGCCGAGCGTCGAGGCCACGCCGTTGCAGCCACCGGCGATGGCGAGTTTGACGATGTTCTCGGGATCGAAATACTGGGGGTTGGGCGCAAACGACGCCCCGGCGGAGTGCTCAATGCCCTGGTCAACCGGCAAGATCGAGACATAACCGGTGCCGCCAAGCCGGCCGTGATCGAACAGCGACTGCAGGCGCCCCAGGACTGAGACCGGGCGGTTCGACGACAGGTGGATGCGCTCCACGAAGTCGGGACCGGGCAGGTGCAGGGTCTCCTTGGGGATCTTGCACTGGTGCTTCAGCAGGGTGCTGGCGTCGGCTCCGAGAATCGCTTCGACGGTAGGCATGCGGTGTCACTTTATCACTGGGTAGGTCAGTTCCTCCACGACCGCTTGCGCCGCCGCGGCCTTGACCATGTCGGCCACCGGCAGTGTGGCTTCCACTTCGTCGATCTGATGGCGGCGGGCGTGCGTCTCGGGATGCCGGGGCGTGAACAGCGTGCAGGTGTCCTGGTCGGGCACGATCGAGATGCCAAAGGTGCCGAGGCGCTGAGCCTGCACCATGATCTCTTCCTTGTCCATCCCCACCAGGGGCCGGAAGATCGGCATGCGAACGGCGCTGTCGGCCGCGGCGATGTTGTCGAGCGTCTGCGATGCCACCTGGCCAATCACGTCGCCGGTCACCAACGCTTTGGCGCGGGCGTCCCGGGCAATCCGCTCGGCGATGCGCAGCATGAAGCGGCGATAGATCACGACCCGCAGGTCGCCCGGCACGCTCAGCGTGAGCTGTCGCTGGAGCTCACCGAAGGGCACCAGGTGGAACCGCGAGCGCAACTGGTAGCGCGTCAGCACCTCCGCGAGCCGCCGCGCCTTCGCTTGCGAGGTGTGCGACAGGAACGGGGCGCTGTGAAAGTGCACCAGCGTGACGTGGCAACCACGCCTCATCAGGCGCCACGCCGCCACCGGCGAATCGATGCCGCCTGACAGCAGCGCCACCACGCGACCGGCCGTGCCGGTGGGCAAGCCACCGGGGCCGTGCTCCTTGTCCATGTAAAGGAACGCATTGCCGGGGACAATCTCGACGCTGATCACAAGGTCAGCGTGATCGAGATCGACCTTCCAGCCGCGGGCGTGCCAAACCTTCGAACCCAGGTCGCGGGCCAGGTCGGGCGAGGGTACGGCGAAATGCTGATCGGCGCGGCGCACGTAGACGCGGAAACTCGAGACGCTCTCGCGCGGCGGCAGGCGCGAGACCATCGCCTCGGCCATGCCGTCGAAGTCGAGCGGGACGCGGGTCGCCACCGAGTAGTTGGCAATGCCGAACACCCGCGACATGCGGTCACGAATCTCGTCGGCCGTCGCCTCGCGACCAAGCACGATCTCGATGCGGCTCATCGGCGTGCGGATTTCCTTCACGCTCAGTCCGGCCAACGCCATGTGCAGATGGCGCACCAGCCGGCCGATGAACCACGGGCGGTTCTTCCCCTTGAGGGCGACCTCGGAGTAGTGCGCGAGGATTGAAGTCATTGATGGTGCGGGGAAGTTCGGGAAGGTGCGGGGAGGCCCTGAACGACAAGCGCCGCCGCACGGTGGCCCGACACCGCTGCCGACTCAATGGTGGCCGGCAAGCCGGTGTCGATCCAGTCGCCCGCTAGCAGAAAGCCGGCGATTCCGGTCTCCGCCTGCGGGCGGGCCGGCGCATCTGGCGCCAAGGAGAACGTCGACCGCTTCTCTCGCACCGCCAGCCCCTTGCGCACGGAAGCGATTCGCGCCGCTGGCAACGCCGCCCGCACATCGGCCAGCGCCAGCGCGATCAGTTCGTCGTTGCTCATCGCGACAATCGCTTCGGCGCCGCTGGAAATCATCGAGAGGTGGGAGCTGGCGCCGCCGATAATCGCGCGGCGATCGAAGACCCACTGGAACGCCCTTCCGGGCAAGCCAATCAGCGATTCGTGCATCACCGGCCGGTCGAACCAGAGGTTCACAGTCACGATCGGCAGGCTGCCGAGGGCGGTCGCATTGGCGATGGTCATGGCCAGCGACTGGGGCGGTGACTCGAAGAGCGCGCCAAGGCCATGCCACGGCACGGTGGAAATTACCCACGGTGCCGCGAGGTGCTCGCCGCGCACGCGCACGCCGGTGACGCGGTCGGCGACGACTTCAACCTTGACCGGCGCGTTGACCCGAACTTCGTGTCCGCGCGCTTCGAGCCAGGCGCGCGCCGGCTCGGCATAAAGCTCGTCGAGCGGGACCGCCGGCATCACGAGCGCAGCCGCGGTCGAATCGGGACCGAACATCTGCGCCAGAATGGTGACGAAATACGATGCGGCGGCTTGATCGATCGACTGGTTCAGCGCCGCCAGCGCCAGCGGCTCCCAGAACAGCTCGCACAGGCGTGGCGCCTGGCCGTGGCGGACGAGCCATTCCCTGACAGACTCCCGGCTGGCAGAACTAAAGTTCTGCCCTCCTGGCACCACTGCCACGCCGGTGCCCGGCCCTCTTGGCGTCAAGGCGGCACCGACGCGCAGAATTGACATGCGCTCGAACCAACTGAGGGCATCCCATGCCAGCACGCCGCCCAGCAGGTGCAGCGGCGACGCCATGGGCGGCAGCTTCAACACCGACTCATGTCCGCGCTCGTCGACCATGGTCAGTGCCAGCCCGGCCTGCCATCGCACTCGATCGCTTGCGCCGATCCGCGCGAGCAGCTTCAGTGTGTCGTAGTAACAGCCCATCAGGATGTGCTGGCCGTTGTCGACACGCTCGCCGGTTCCGGGATCGGTGAAGGCGGTGGCGCGGCCGCCAAGTCCAGGTCGTGCTTCAAGCAGCAGCACCTGCGCGCCGGCCTCTGCCAGCGCCGTGGCTGCGCTGAATCCGGCCACGCCGCCGCCGATGACGATGACGTCCGGGGTCACGTGCGTCGGAACAATCTGGAAGCGAGCGCCGAGCACTGACTGCGCGCCCAAATTGACAAGGCGATCCTGGCGCGAACCGCTTTCGGTGCGCGGATCACCTCGGTGAAGACATCAAACTGGCGGCGCTCGATGCGGCGGAGGGTCTCGAAATAGATGCCACTCATGATCTCGGCCGCGACCAACTGGCGCGCGGCTGCAGCCGGCTTCGACAACGCGGCCGCGGCATAGAAGCGGCGGGCGCGCTGAACCTGATACGCCAGCAGGCGGCGAATCTCCGGCGTCACCGTGCCGGCGCGCAAGTCGGCCTCGGTCACGCCGAACTTCGCGAGGTCCTCCTGCGGCAGGTAGACGCGGCCGTTCTTGAGGTCAACGGCGACGTCGCGAATGATGTTGGTGAGCTGCAGGGCCAGGCCCAGGTTGAACGCGTAGTCCCGGGAACGCGGATCGCGCGCACCGAAGATCTCGACACACATAAGTCCCACGGTCGAGGCCACGCGCCGGCAGTACCCGGCCAGCTCGTCGAACGTCTGGTAGCGCGTGCGGTGCAAATCCATTTCGACACCATCAACCAGGTCGTCGAACGGCTGCCGCGATAACGAGAAGGCTGCGGCCACCGGCTTCAGTAGCCGTCCCTGCGGAGTAACCGGCTCAGCCGCGCCGAATACCCGGCCAACCTCGTCGCGCCACTTCACGATCTCGATCGCGGCAGTCTGCTGATCCGACGCCTCATCCACCGCGTCATCGACCGCTCGGCAGAAGTCCCACACCAAGCCAATGGCGTCGCGCTGCGCAGCCGGCAGGACTAGGAACGAATAGGAGAACGAGGTGTCGCGGGCCACAGCAGCGTTTTAGAAACTATCACTATTGCGTCGCTGGTGCCGAGTGCCGGACGCGACGTGAAGACGTCGTAGTCCACTTGCTCGAGGCGATCGAGAATGCGGGAGCCGCCGAGCCAGGTCGCGCGCAGTTCGTAGCGAAGGCGTCCGCTGACGCCGTCGCAGACCGATCGGCCGTCATCGAACAACCGGCGGGTGCGCTGGCCGCAGGCGCGCATCGCGACCGTCCACTCCGGTGTCATCCGCCCACGATCGAGTGTGGCGGGGTCGGCGCCGGCAGTCCGCCACACTTCTTCCGGCACGTACAACCGGCCCCGTGGCCAGTCGATGGCCAGGTCCTGCCAGAAGTTGGTGAGCTGCAGCGCCGTGCAGACTGCGTCGGACGCGCGATCGAGCTCAGCGTCGCGGTAGCCACTGAGGCGAAGTACCAGGCGTCCCACGGGATTCGCGGATCGCCGGCAGTAGTCAAGGACGGCCTCCCAGGAGGCATACCGGGTCTTCACGACATCCTGCTTGAACGCACTCAACAGGTCCTCGAACAGCCCGACCGGTAACTGAAATTGTTCCATGGTGTCGTGAAGCGCCAAGAACGTGGCGTCGACCGGCGCTTGGTGCAGCTTGCCTTGCCACTCGTCCAGTAAGCGCAGGCGCTCGTCTGGTGCGCGGCCGGGTTCGTCGGCAAAGTCATCCGCGGTTCGCGCAAACGCGTAGATCGCCGCGACATGCCGACGCAGTCGCGCCGGCATCAACCGTGACGCGACCGGAAAGTTCTCGTAGTGTGATTCGGCGAGCGCCTGGCAAGCCGCATAGGCCTGCTGCAACTCGCGGGAGCCTGTCACCACTGGGTTTCGGGGACACCAGCGCGATGATTCGCGGCTCGCGCAATAGTAAACAGCAGGTCCGACAGGCGATTCAAATAGACAATCACGACCGGCTCCACTGCCTCGGTGCCGAGCAGCAATACCGACCGCTCGGCGCGACGGCAGACCGTACGGGCGTAGTGCAGCGCGGCGCCGGCCGGGCAGCCATCCGACAGGATGAAGTGGCGCAGCGGCGCGATCTCCTGATCCAGCTTGTCGATCCAGCCCTCGAGGCGGGCGATGCTGGCGTCATCGATCACGATCTTCTCGACCCGCTTCGCGATCTGGTGCGACGGATCCGCCAGCCGCGCGCCCAGCGCGAACAGGTCGCGCTGCAGCGACACGCACATGTCGTCGAGGTCCTGCGGCAGGCCGGCGGCGCGGACCATGCCGAGGCAGGCCTGCACTTCGTCGACGTCGCCATAGGCAACCACGCGAGGATGGGTCTTCGAGACGCGGGTGCCGTCGAAGAGGCTAGTGTCGCCAGCGTCGCCGGTTTTTGTGTAGATGGACACGGTAGGATTATAGGCGTCTGCCGGGACTGAAGTCCCGGCCTTCTGGCACTACTAGCATCACACTTGCCGCCGAAACCACGCACGCCACCACTACCCACGCCCAACCTGCGGCAACGCTTCCGGCGCAACCTGCTCGCGTGGTACCGCAAGCACGGCCGCGACCTGCCGTGGCGCAACACCAGCGACCCGTATCACATCCTCGTCTCGGAGATCATGCTCCAGCAGACGCAGGTCGATCGCGTGCTGCCAAAGTACCACGAGTGGCTGGGCAAATATCCAAGCTTCGCGGTGCTCGCGGAAGCCACGCCGGCCGAAGTGACCAAGACGTGGTATCCGCTTGGTTACAACATCCGGCCGAAGCGGCTGCAGTCAATCGCTCAGCAGGCGGTCGCGAAGTACGACGGCCAGTTGCCGTCCGATCGCGAGACGCTGTTGTCGTTCAAGGGCATTGGCGAGTACACCGCTGGCGCCGTTCGCAGCTTTGCCTTCCGCCAGCGCGCCGCCATTCTCGACACCAACGTCGCGCGCGTGCTGTTTCGCATCTTCATCGGCAAGGGCGATCCGAAGAGTCACGCCATGAAGAAGCGCCTCTGGGCCCACAGCGAAGCCGTGCTCCCGCACAAGCATGTGTTCGACTTCAACCAGGCGCTGATGGATTTCGGCGCGACGCATTGCCGCGCCCGCAAGCCGAAGTGCCCGACTTGCCCGATGAAGGGATTCTGCCGCACGGTCCGGCTAAAGCCGGACGCTACATAGGATCGCGATAAGCGCGCGGTCGGCTTCCGGAAACGGCAGGCCGGCCAACTCGTCGCGCCGGATCCAGCGCATCCCCTGCCCCACCATCGGCTTCGGCACACCCTCGAAGTCACAGCGATAGAAGTGCAATTCGACGGTCTTCTCCGGATACGCGTGCGTCACGGTGTGCACCATCTCGCCGACGGTGGCGACGATGGCGAGCTCTTCGAAGAGCTCGCGGCGCAGCGCTTCGACGTGCGTTTCACTATCGTGGACCTTGCCGCCGGGAAATTCCCAGTGATCCGCGAGGTGAGTTCCCGCGGCCCGCAGCGTCACGAGGAAGGCGTCGGCACGTTCGATGACCGCAGCCACGACAATGGTCGGGCTAAAGCCCGACGCCACCTTGCCATTCACCTGGGTCCGGACGCACCGACCGGCACCGGCTGAATCCACGCGACCTGGCTGTTTGATGCCTGCACCTTTGCGCGCAGGTAGCCTTCGTCGCTGTTGACCGTGTGAGTGTGAAGGTTGCCCTTGTCGCAACGAGGGCTTGCTTGCCCTCCGGAGCCTTGGCGAAGGAGGGGGGCGTGGGCGAAAGCAACAGCCACTACCACTGCTGCCAGGAGCGCTGAACCCAGCAGGACGAGCCGAGGCCTTGAAATCATCGGATGGTCACCTTCGACCGGGCATCATTCCACACGACTGTAACTTCGCTACCCGGGTCCACGAAGTCGCGATGGACGTAGCCCAGGCCGACGACCGCGCCCCTGTCGGGCGAGAACGCGGCACTGGTGACACGGCCGATGTCGCGATCGGCGGCGAAGATGCGCGCACCCATGACGGACCAACCTGAGGGTTGGTCCCCGCCCGCCGGCTGACCCACCGCCTGCCAGCGCACCAGTTTCTTGGCCACTCGCCCACCACCGCGGTGCGTGACCCGGACGATCACTTCCTGCCCGACGTAGCAGCCCTTGGTGAACGAGATGGCGCGATCTTCGATGCCGGCTTCGAGGGGAATCGTCTCGGTATCCATGTCGGCGAGGAACCGCGGGATGCCGCGTTCGATGCGCACGACTTCGAACGTGTCGAGGTTGATCTCCGGATAGCTGACGCCGTGCGGCTGTCCGGCCTCGACGATGACGTCGGTGATGTCGCCGTCGTTGGGGCCGATGGAGCTCCACACGTCGAGCGCGGCGCTGTTATCGATCACCTGCGCGTCTTCGGCGAAGACCAAGCCGTCGAGCCGATCGCGCAGCGACGCGGCCAAGGGCGACGGCACGTCGAGCAGCAGCCGGTCGGCGCGTGCGGTCACATGCAGGTCGGTGATCATGCGCCCCTGGGGGGTGAGATAGGCCGCGTAGCGGGTCTCACCGGGGGCCAGGGACGCGACATCGTTGGTCACCAGGCCCTGCAGCCAGGCGGCGCGATCGGCCCCCGTAATCGACAACACCGCGCGGTCGGTCCGCCTGACCACGCCGCCATCCGTCCGGAGGGCCCGGTAGCCGTCGAGGGAAAACATGTTTTAAGCTGTTGTGTGCTCCTCTTCCATCTTACCGGCGTTGTGCTCGCGGTTCTGCTCACGGCTACTGACGTAGCCGCCCAGGTGGCATTGCCGCCACCACCCAACCAGGACCCGGGCACCTCGTACCTCGTGTTCTTCCGCTCCCAGCCCATCGGCCGTGAAGACGTGACGGTGGTGCGCGAGCCGGATGGCTGGTCGGTCCGCGGCTCAAGCCGGCTGGGCCCGCCCATCGACATCACCTCGCGCGTTGCCGAGGTCGTGTACGACCTGCAGTGGCGGCCCAAGTCTCTGCTGGTTGACGGCGTCGTTCGCGGGCAGGACGTCACGCTGAAGACGGCCTTCGACGGCACCAAGGCGAACAATGTGATCTCGGTCCAGGGCGCGCCGCAGTTGAAGGCTGATCTGGTGTCGGCCGATGCGGTCGTCCTGCCCAATTCGTTTCTGGGTTCGTACGCCGCGCTGACGGTTCGACTGCAGGGGCTCAAGCCTGGCGCGGAGGTCAAGGCGTACGTCGCGCCACAAGCCGAGGTCACCATCAAGCTCGTCGCCGTCGCCAACGAACGCATCGACACCCCCCGTGGAACCATTGCGGCGACGCGTTACTCCCTGCTGCTCGTGAATCCACCGCCGGCAGGCGAACTGCCCGTCAACCTGTGGGCCGGGCCCAACGGCGTTTTGCTGCGACTGAGCATCCCCTCGCAGACGCTGGAGATGGCGCGCGAGGACATTGCCTCAGCCGCCTCGCGCACCGCGGCGTTCTCATTGCCGGGCGACGAAGCGGTGACCATCCCCGCCATTGGCTTCAACCTGGCCGGCACCATCACCAAGCCGGCGAATGCGAAGGAGCCGCTGCCCGCCCTGATCCTGATTGGCGGTTCGGGTCCGACCGACCGTGATGAAACCGTGGCCGGCATCCCAGTGTTTGGCCAACTCGCCCGCGACCTCGTCGCCGCCGGCTTCATCGTGGTGCGCTACGACAAGCGCGGCGTCGGCCAGAGTGGCGGCCGCACCGAGTCGGTGACGATTGCCGACTATGCCGAGGATGCGCGCTCGGTGGTGCTGTGGCTCGAGAAGCGCAAGGACGTGAACAAGGAGCGCATCGGCCTGGTCGGTCACAGCGAAGGCGCGCTGGTGGCCATGCTGACCGCCGGGCGCGAGCGTGGGAGGGTCAGCGCGATCGCGTTGCTCGCCGGACCATCGGCCAACGGCTCGACCATCGTACTCGAGCAGCAGAAGCACCTGCTCGATCAGATGAAGATCGACAACGCGCAGCGCGCGGAGAAGGTGGCGCTGCAGGAGAAGATCAACGCCGCGGTGATGACCGGCCGCGGCTGGCAGGACCTGCCCGAGGCCGCGCGCAAGATCGCCGACACGCCGTGGTTCTACAGCTTCCTCACCTTCGATCCAGCGCGCGCCATGCGCGACACGCGACAACCGGTGCTGATCGTGCAGGGCGAACTGGACACCCAGGTCAAGCCGTACCATGCTGACCAGCTGTTTGCGTTGGCGAAGGCGAGAAAGACCGAGGCCCCCGCCGAGGTCGTCAAGGTCCCCGGGGTAAATCACCTGCTGGTGCCGGCCAAGACCGGTGAGGTGACCGAATATGCCCAGCTCGGGTCCGATGCGAAGGTCGCGCCACAGATCGGCGCAGCCATCGCGGCGTTCATGACCAAGGCGCTCAAGGATTGACCGGTTCCAGCGCGCTGTTGATCCGCGTGACCGGTCACGACCGGCCCGGCTTGACTCATGCCCTCACCACGATTCTCGCGGCCTACGACGTCCGTGTGCTCGACATTGGCCAGGCGGTCATCCACGACGGCCTGGCGTTCGGCATTCTGATCGAGTTGCGCGAGGAGTTGCGATCGTCGGCGCTGCTGACCGATCTGCTGCTCGAGTCGCATCGTCTCGGCGTCGAGGTGAAGTTTTCAGCCTCGACGTCAGAGGAGTACGCCTCGTGGGTGAAAGCGCAGGCCCGGCGGCGGTTCATCATCACGTTACTGGGCCCCTCGATCGGCGCCTCGCACATCGCGCAAGTGTCGGGGATTCTGGCGGCGGCCGGCCTCAACATCGATCGCATCGACCGCTTGTCGTCGCGCGTGCCACTAACGGTCGATAACGACGTGGGGACTAACCTTCAGGTTTGTCCCCGTTTCTGCGTCGAGTTCACGGCGACCGCGCTGACGGCCGGCACCGTGGTGGACGAAGACACGGTACGCACCGGCCTGGCGACGCTGACGCAGGCCGGCGATGTCGACGTGGCGTTCCAGCACGACTCGATTTTCAGGCGCAATCGCCGGCTGGTGGCGTTCGACATGGACTCGACGCTGATCCAGGGTGAAGTGATCGACGAGCTGGCGGCGTTAGCCGGGGTCGGCGAACAGGTCCGCGAGATCACCGAAGCCGCTATGCGCGGCGAGTTGGACTTCCAGGACTCGTTCCGCCGCCGCGTCGGCCTGTTGAAAGGACTGCCGGATTCGGCACTGCAGCAGGTGACCGAGCGCATGGCGTTGACCGACGGCGCCGAGCGCCTGGTCGGTACGCTGCGGCGACTCGGCTACAAGACCGCCATCTTGTCGGGCGGCTTCACGTTCTTCGGCAGCGTGCTGCAGCAGCGGCTGGGCATCGACCACCTGCACGCCAACACACTGGATGTTCGCGACGGCGTGGTGACCGGCGAGGTGTTGCCGCCGATCGTTGATGGTGCCCGCAAGGCCGAGCTGCTGCAGGTGATTGCCGCCCGCGAAGGACTGAGCCTGGAACAGTGCATTGCCGTTGGCGACGGTGCCAACGACTTGCCGATGCTGAGACTGGCGGGTCTGGGCATCGCGTTCCGCGCTAAGCCCCTGGTTCGCTCGAGTGCGAACCAGTCGATTTCCGCGATGGGCCTCGACGGAATTCTTTACCTGATCGGCGTCCGCGACCGTGACATCGGGGTCTAAGTGGTTCGAGTCCACAGCTCGCTCACCCGCTCGCGCAGCCGCGTCGTCGAGTCAGCGTAGTTCTCGCCTTCGGCAAACGTCATCTGCTCACCAAACTCGATGGTGATGCGATGGCCGCTCCACGGCAGCATCAGCTGCCAGTTGAACGGGCGGTTGCGCGGCCACAGCTCGTGGATGCCCTTGATGGCCACCGGCACAATCGGCACATGCAGGTGCTGCGCCAGGATCGGCGCGCCTTTCTTGAATTTCTTCACCGTGCCGTCCATGGAGCGCTCCCCTTCCGGGAACAGGACGAGCACTCTGCCGTGTGTGAGACCGAACGCGCCGGCCTGCATGGCGGGCACCAGGTTCGAGTCGGCGTCCACGGGCACCAGGTTGACCGTGCGCGCTACCCACCGCGTGAAGGGCGTTTCGAAGTACTCGACCGCGCCCACATAAAACAGCTCGCGCCAGACGCGGTACGGTAGCAGGCTACTGACGAACAGCGGATCCAGGTAGCTCTGATGGTTCGGGCTGATGATGAATGCGCCGTCCTTAGGCAGCTTGTCGAGACCGGTCACCCGGACTCGCCCCAGCGCCAGGCGCACGAGCTTCGACAGGACGAACAAGAGGGGTGTCGCGAACGGCCGCCGTTCCAGCAGGCCGCCCAACACAGGATCCGCCACCGTTGGCAGATCGCGCAACAGGACCGCCCAGCTCTCGTCGGCGACCGACAAACCTGAAGGTTTGTCGTCGCCACTGCCAGGCCGCACGGCCTCCACCAGTTGCTGCACGGTGAAGATCTCGAAGGCCGCCGCCCTCGGCACCTTGACGCTGAACCGCTGCTCCAGCTCGGTCAGCAGCTCCACGCGCTCCATCGAGTCGAGGCCGAGGTCCAGCTCGAGATTCGCATCGGGCCGCACGCGGATGCCCTGGCGCAGGCGCGCCTGGATGACGCCCGCCGCGATCGACACGTGTGCCTCGTCCAGCCACGACAGGTGCGACGGCGACAGTGGCGCCGCGAGGTTGCTCGCCGCCGCCTGTTTCTCGCCGACGCGGCGTGCCACTTCGTGACGCTTGATCTTCTGGGTGGTCGTCCGCGGCAGCGGCTCGAACCAGATGTCGTAGCCGAGCACACGCTTATGGGCCGGCAAGCCGACCGCCAGCCCCTCGATCTCGAACCGCAGGATGTCGCCGGCGTTGACGATCTTCCGCTCGCGCATCAGATCCATGTTGGGCACGACGACCGCGAACAACCGCTCGGTGCTGGGGCGGCCGGGCTCGGCCAATCCCATCACGCAAATCTCTTTCACGTACGGTGTCTGCCGGTAGTGCGCCTCGATTTCTTCGGGATAGATGTTCTTGCCCGACGCGAGCACGATCATCTCTTTCTTGCGGCCGGTGATCTGCAGCCGGCCTTCGGCGTCCATGCGGCCGAGGTCGCCGGTCAGGAACCAGCCGTCCTGCATCACCTGCGCGGTGACATCGGGGCGGTTGTAGTAGCCCGCCATCACGATCGGGCCGCGAACCGCGATCTCGCCATCCTGCGCACCCGGCTCTGGCGGCAGGATCCTGATCGCCACGCCGGGCAAGGGCTTGCCCACCGTATCGATGTGCGCCTCGTCAGGCGTGTTGATGCTGGCACACGCGCTCGTCTCGGTCAGGCCATACGCCTGCAGAATGGTGAAGCCCAGCGAGTACAGATCGCGGCCGATCGCCGGATCGAACTTGGAGCCGCCGGTCACGAGCAGCCGCATCTTGCGGCCCATCACGTCGTGCACCTTGCCGAACATCAGCGGACCGATGTTCAGACCCATGCGCCGCAGGCGGAAGTTGAGGCCCAGCAGGGTCTTGAACATCAGCCGCGTGATCAGGCTCGACTTCTGCACCTGCTGGAACACCCGCTGGTGGATCAGATAGAAGAACTGCGGCACGCAGCAGAAGATCGTGATCTGCCGCTCCTTGAGCGCGCGGACCAGATCGGTCGAGTTGACCGTCTCCAGGTAGACGACGCGGGCGCCGGCGGCGAACGGCAGCAGCAGGTTGGCGACCTGCGCCAGTGAGTGGAACAGCGGCAACACGCCAAGCAGCGCGTCCTGATCGGTGACCGTCACCACACTGAAAGCCGCGTCGCGCTCGGCGAGCAGGTTGGCGTGCGTCAGCACCACGCCTTTCGGATCCGACGTCGTACCCGACGTATACAGGATCACGGCGGGTGCATCAGGTGCGTCAGGTGCCGCGAGTGCGAGGGCGCCGGTGCCGGGGGTGGCGTGCACGTCGACGATGTCGATCAGCCCGTCAACCAGGCCGCTGTCGAGCGCCTCGGCGGCGATTGGGCGCAGCCGTTCGCTGACAAACAGCAGTCGCGACCCGGAGTCATTGATGATGGTGGCGACCTGTTTCGCCGAGTAGTTGGTGTCCAGTGGGACGGCGATTGCGCCGGCGCGAACAATCCCCAGGTAGACCGCGCACCAGTGCGCGTCGTTGTGCGCGAGGATAGCGCAGCGATCGCCCGGCTTCACCCCATTCGTCGCCAGCCACGCGCCGTGCGCCACTGCCAGCTCGTAGAGTTGTTGGTAGGTGAACCGATCGACGCGATCGGGTCGTTGCACCTCGATGGCGACGCGCTTGCCGAAGCGCGCGACGGTGCGTTCGAAGACCGACCAGACAGTTTGGGGGGCCACGGGTTCGATTCTAACTCCACCGGATATGATGGATGACGCCGATGTCAGCACCCCTCCGCATCGCCTTCCTGGGCTGCGGCTTTATCACCCGCGTGCACAGCCGCAACCTGCGGCGCTTCAGGAACGAAATCGTCTGTGGCTACGCCAGCCGCGACCAGGTCAAGGCCAGCGAGTTTTGCGGCAAGTATCGCGGCACCGGTAGCTACGGCGACTACGCCGCCGCCATCGCCGACCCCAACATCGACGCGGTGGTCATCGCGGTGCCGCCCGCCTTTCACCTGAACCTCACGCTGCAGGCGCTCGCCGCCGGCAAGCATGTGCTGGTCGAGAAGCCGGCGTTTCCGACGATGGGCGACTACGAAGTGGTGAGGGCGGCCCGCGACCGCGCCGGCCGGGTGGTGTTGATTGGCGAGAACGATCACTACAAGCCGCTGGCGATCAAGCTCCGTCAGCTCCTCGCCGAGGGCGTGATCGGCGACATGGTCTTCGGCCACTTCAGCAGCATCGTCAAGCGCCTGAAAACCGCGGACGACTGGCGCAACGACGAATCGATGGCCGGTGGTGATGCGTTCTTTGAAGAAGGCATCCACTGGCTGCACCTCGCCGGGTGTCTCGGGCCGAAGATCACCAGCATCACCGGGTTTCAGCCGACCGCATCGCCTGAGGGCCCTGACCGCCGCACCAAGAGCATGATGGTGGCGTTTCGCTATGACAACGGTGCCGTCGGTTCGCTGTATTACTCGCGCGAGATTCCGTCGCTGCTGAAAGGCCTGCGGCTGTCGAAGCTGTTCGGCCGTAAAGGTGTGATCACTTTTGAATCGAACGGCGTTGTGCTGCTGGCCCGCGGCCAGGGCTTGCCGCGCCTCATCTTCCCCGGCTTCCGCGACATGCGCGGCTACCAGGCGATGTATCGCGACTTCCGCCAGTCGATTGTCAACGGTACCGTTCCCGAGATGAGCCTCGAGCGCGCCATGGAAGACCAACGCTTGATGGATCAAATCTACGGATCCCAGACCCCGGACCCCGGACCCCGGCAGTGAACACCTCCTTCGACATCATCATCGTCGGGAGTGGCGCGGGCGGCGGCACCATGGCGCGCGCCCTGGCTGACACCGGCGCGAAGATTCTCGTCATCGAGCGCGGCGACTTCATTCCGCAAGAGGACCAGAACTGGAGCGCCGAGGCGGTGTGGAAGCAGTTGCGCTACCGCACCACCGAGACGTGGCGCGACGAGGGCGGCATCCCATTCCGGCCGTACACCCATTACTGCGTCGGTGGTAATACCAAGTTCTGGGGCACGGTGATGTATCGCCTGCGTCCAGAAGACTTCGGAGTCGTCCAGCACGAGGACGGCGTCTCGCCGGCGTGGCCGATCGACTACGCGACGCTGGCGCCGTACTACGATCGCGCGGAACAGTTGTACGGCGTCCACGGTGAGGCGGGTGTCGATCCGACCGAGGGGCCGCGGGGACCGTATCCGTATCCACCCGTGCCACACGCGCGCGTGGTGAGCGAGATCGTCACGCGGCTGACACAGCAGGGCTTGCATCCGTCGGCGTTGCCGCTCGGCCTGCAGCCCAGCTGCATCCTGTGCAACACCTGCAATTCGTTCCCGTGCAAGATTCACGCGAAGAGCGACGCCGAGGTGTGTGGCATCGGCCCGGCGACCAAGCAAGCGAACGTGACGCTGTGGACCAACGCCAGGGCCCACCGCCTGTTCACCGACGCGAGCGGCAAGCGGATTGAATCGGTTGAAGTCGAGCGGGCCGGACAAATGACGCGCGTCTCGGCACCGCTCGTGATTGTGTCGTGCGGTGCCGTGAATTCAGCGGCGCTGCTGCTGCGGTCGGCCAACGACCAGCATCCCGGCGGCCTCGCCAACTCGTCGGGCCTGGTCGGCAAGCGCTACATGGCGCACCTGGCGACCATGATGCAGGGCTTTCATCCCTTCCGCGTCAACGACACGGTGTTCCAGAAGACGGTCGCCATCAACGACTTCTACTTCAAGGGCCCGCACAGTCCGTTCCCGCTGGGACAAATCCAGTCCCAGGGCCGCACGCACGGCGTGATGGCGCAAACGGTGGCACCGATGTTCCCGGTGCGGGCCTTCGAAGCGTGGTCGGCTCGCGGCGTGGACTGGTTGGCGATGACCGAAGACCTGCCGCGGGTCGAGAATCGTGTCACGGTCGAGGCCAACGGCGGCATCCGCCTGCACTACCAGCCGAACAACTTGCGCGCGCACAAACGACTGGTCCGCGAGACCAGGTGCATGCTCCGCAAGCTCGGCTTCTGGATGGTCGTCACCCACTCCCACAAGTCCAAGAACACCACGCACCAGTGCGGCACGCTGGTGTTTGGCACTGATCCGCGCAAGTCGGTGCTCGACACCTATTGCCGCACCCACGACATCGAGAACCTGTTGGTGGTTGACGCGTCGTTCTTCCCGTCATCGGCGGCGGTCAACCCGGGCCTGACCATCGTGGCACAGGCGCTCAGAGTGGCCGACCACATCAAGTCAACACGCGCGTAGCCGGGCGACACCATCCTGGTGCACGCCGGCACCTACGCGTATCGCTACGAGCTCTACGCTAATTAGACCACCGTCAATGCGACGACGACGTTCGCAGGCACCTACACTTCACAGCGGATGGGACGCCAGAGAAGCCAATCGTGGTCAAGGGCGCGGGCGATGGCGAGGTGATTCTCGACGGCCGCGGCAACTTCAACCTGGTCAACGTCAAGGTTGCCGACTACAACTACTTCGAGGACGTCACGTTCAGGAACACCGACATCGCGAAGCACCTCACGGGATGGACCGGCGCGTTCTGGGAGTAGTTCAACGGGGTCGAGGGGGAGGAGTATCCGCCGATCATGAAGTCCTACACCGCCATCCGCCTCTACGAGCCCGGCTACGTCGTTACTCACAACTACGTGGCTGACTTTCACGACGGCATCGACACCGAGATGTGTGCCGAACATCAACGACGGCTTCGCCGGCAAGGCGCCAGACCTCGGCGCCTTCGAAGCCGGACAGCTGTTGCCGATTTACGGGCCGAGGCGTTAACGGCCGCAGATTTGACGCCGATTCACATTTCTATCGGGCCGGGCGGACGGGGGTGGTGGGGAGCAGGCCCTGCTCCACCAGCGTCGGGGGCTTGCGTCGCTTCGTTGCCTGCTCCCATGCGTACGCGACGGCCAGCAGATCGCCGTCCGTCCACGGCCGCGACGAGAACTCCAGGCCGAACGGCAGGCCGCTCTCGTAGAATCCGGCGGGCACCACGACGGCCGGCACGCCGATCATGTTGACCCAGCTGGTATTCGAATGCGGTCCGCCGCTCAGGGCACCGTCTTGCGCCATGGTCTCGTCCGGTGGCGGCATCTGGATGGCGGGATAGACATAGCCATCCAGCTTCAGGCGATCCATCGTTTCGAGATATGCCGCCAACGTCGCCCGCTTCGGCGCGTGGTAATTGCGCTCGGCATCGGGATCGGCGTCAAGCAATCGTTGGTCGATGCGCACACCGCCGATGTTGTTGAATGATGCCTCGCTGCCGATGGACGAAGTGAAGAGCGGCTTGCCGGTGGCCTTCAAGTAGTCTGTGGCCGAGTGATACCCCGCTGGGCCAAAGGCCGCAAGAAAGCGATTCGTGCCGTCCTGCATGTAGGCGTAAGTCGCGACGCGGCTCGCCGTCTTCGCAAATGCCGCCGGCAGGAGGCCGGCGTCCACGACCACCTCGGCGCCGGCCGCGCGCAGCGCCTCGACCGCCTTCAGAAACATCTGGAGCGTCTCGGGCCTGAGCAACAGCGTGGCCCCGACGCGATACTTCTCGGCCGCCGCCCCGGGCACCTTGGCGGGAATGCCATGGAACGGCACGCCTTCGCCGGCCAGGATGAACGCCGGCACACCGAAGCGCTTGCCCTTCAGTACATCGGCCTTGAGGTAGGGCTCGTACGGACCTGGCTGCTTCGAGGCAGGCGTTTGCGTGGTGGCCGCGTCGAGCGGATCCACTCCCGTCATCACCGCCAGCGCGATCGCCGCGTCGGCGGCATTCCGGGCGATCGGGCCTGTGTTGTCGAGCAGCCAGTCGAGCGGCGCGATGCCGGCAATGCTGACCAACCCGCGTGTCGGGAACACGCCGACCAGCGCGCTGGTCGCCGCGGGCATGCGGATGGAGTTCCCCGTGTCAGTGCCGTTGCCGAGCACCGCCATGTTCGCAGCCACGGCCGTCACCGTGCCGCCCGACGACCCACCAGGCGAGAAGCGCACGTCGTAGGCATTGCCCGTCCGGCCGAACGAACTGCTGCGATTGGTGTCGCTGTTGGCGAGGTCGGGCATGTTGGTGTGCCCGACGATGATGGCGCCGGCGACTTTGAATTTGGTGACGATGGTGGCGTCCTGCGGGGCGATCAGTTCGTGGCCCAGGTGGGTGAAGCCTTCCCATCCGGCAGAGGTGACTTGCCCCTTGATCGAGGTGTTGGCCTTAATCACGATCGGCACGCCCCATAACGGTCCATGGTTGGCCGTTGCGGCATCGGCGTCCTGGCGCCGCGCCTCGGCGAGGGCCGCGGCGCGAAACACCGTCTCAATCGCCCCGTAGACGCCGTTGTAGCGATCGATGCGATCGAGGTGCCACCGCACCACCTGCGTCACGGTGTATTTCTTGTCGGCGTAGAAGCGGTGCAACTGCGCGACCGTCACGTCCAGTAGATCGCTGTCGATGCTCGCGGCTGGCGCAGCGGTCGGCGTCCCAGGCGCTGACCCGCAGCCCGTGGCGGCAGCCAGAATGAATGCGAGCGCGGCGAGACGAATGGCTGTGCGATGGATCATCCGCGCATCATATCTGAGCGACAATAGCGCTCATGAAAGCGCGCTCGTTCAGCCACGTCGGCATCACGGTCAGAGACTTCAACACCTTCGTCCGCTTTTACTGGGATGTCTTCGGCTGCCCGCTGGTCGGCGTCTCCGACACGCCGTCGGATCGCGTGCGCAGCTTCTTCGGCGTCGACGCACAAGCCCCCAGCTGCAAGATCGGCTGGATCCGCGTGCCGGGTGGTGCCGTCCTCGAGATTTTCGAGTTTCAGCCGCAGCAGCCGCTGGTGCCAGGTCCGTGGAACCGCGTCGGCCTCACCCACTTCAGCCTCAACGTGCGCAATACGCAGAAGTGGTACGACTACTTAATCAGCAAGGGCGTCGCGTGCCTGTCGAAGCCCGAGAAGTCACCGCGCGGCCACACCTTCTTCTTCGCGAAAGACTGCGACGGCAACCTGATCGAGCTGATGGACCTGGGCTTCATGCACTACGTGCTCGACTGGGGCGGGCCACTCGGCGGGTTCCTGTTTCGTCGAGGCATGTACAAGAAGTACTACGAACCGAAATAGTTACAGAGGACACTGCGGCTAGCTCTTGACAGGGGCGGTCACCGTTGTCGGTGCGGCATCTGGTGCCGGCACCTCCAGAAACTGGAACGCCACGTTCGAGACCAGGCAGTAGCCGACGAAGTAGTAGAAGCCGGTGCCGATCACGGCATCGAGATTGTCGATGGCTTTTGAGGCCATGAACGCGATGAAGACACCGACTGCAAAGACGTCGGCCATGGCCCACTTGCTGATCGAGCGCACGAACAAGTAGAGCCGATACCGGGGACCCGCCGCCTTGATGGCCAGGATCACCCCGAGTAGCGCCGCCTTGATGAAGGGCACGATGATGCTGAACAGCAGGATCAGGCCGGCGACAAAGTAGTTGCCGGTTTCGTAAAGGCTTTTCACCGCCTGCAGCACGTTTTGGGTCTGGCGGAAAATCTCGGTTGGCTTGTTGAAGATGGGAATGGACGCCACAATCGTGAGCGCCGGCTGCAACAACCCGGGGATCAGGAGAGCGAGGGACACCAGTGTCAAGCCAACCGCCACCTTGTTTCGCGTCGTCATGGCGGCAATCTAGCACAAGGACGCTGGGCCTGGTCGTGCTTGCTGGGCTGGTCGTCCTGTGGGCACAGCCGGCCGCGCAGGTCCGGGTCTCGCAGCCGTACGCGGGCGTCACCTACATCGACCGCTGGCTCGACGCCCCACGGCGCATCCACCTGCACATCGCGCAAATCGACCTGGCCACGCCGGGCCTCCGGTTCAAGGTCTCACCACCCGCCGGGGACCGGGAAGCGATGCGGCAGTCAACGCTGGCGTTTGCCACCCTGGAGCGCGCGCAGGTGGCCATCAACGGCCACTTCTTCCTGCCTTTTCCATCGACCGAACGCACGGCATGGGTCATCGGCCTGGCCGCGTCTGAAGGCCGGGTCTACTCGGCGTTCGAGTCGCCGGCACAACGCTATGCGCTCGTCGCCAACGCCCCGGCCCTCAATATCGATCGCGAGAATCGCGCGTCGCTCGTGCATTGGGATCCAGCGCAGCCCGATGGGCGCCGGGTACTCGAGCCGGTGACGCTGTGGAATGTGGTGGCGGGCTCGGCACAGATCGTCACGGACGGGGTCGTGACGGTTCCGCAGTATCGCGACGCGGCGCATCCGGTGGCGCTACTCGAACCGGGCGGTCCGAACGATTACTCGAACGCCGTGGCCTGGAGCGAGGTGGCCACGGCGCGCACGGCCATCGGCCTGTCGCGCGATCAGCGCACCCTCACGCTGTTCACCGCCGATGTTCGTGGCGGCAGCGAGGGCATGCGACTGGATGAAGTCGGCCGCGTGTTGAGCGATCAGTACGGCGTGTGGGACGCGCTTAACCTTGATGGCGGTGGTTCAACGTCGATGGTCCTCGCCGATCCCATGACCGGCGAGGCTGCCCTCGTCAACACTTCGTCCGACAATCCCACCGGCCGCGAAGTCGCGACCAGCCTGGCCGTGTTCGCACCGAAGCCTCCGCGTTAACGGCGCGCGAGGTACGTCTTGGTCTGCTGGCTGACCAGGTCGAGCAGGTTGCCCATCACCAGATTGACATCCACCAGATGCAAGCCCCAGTCGGCCAGCGGCTTGGCGCGCATCCCGAGGTCGCCGACGATGTCGTCGACGCGCGGGTCGGCCGGATCGGCGTTGACGGTCACCTCGAGGTAGGTGGCGTGCTCGTTGGAGGCGCATTTCGCAGTGAGCAGGCCCGGGACGCTGACCCACGGCGTGTCGACGGTCTTGTCGGTCACCCACGGCTTGACGGCCGAGGGACCGGTGATGGTGCGGCCTGACGCTGCCAGGTAGGCGTGCAGCGGCGCGCTGCCGGCGCCAAGCGTGACCGGGTTGGTACACGAGCCGGATCGGCGGACCACGCTTCGCGGGTCATCGTGCCATCGGCTGCCACCACCGTCGTCGTGAGGTCTATGTCACCGCGGCGGGCGCGGCGGGCTGGGCCGCTGGCGCTTGCGCGCCAAGGGGAGCGATTGCCGCCAGGCTGCCGAACAGGACCAGGGCGAAGATTGACCGTCGAATCACGTGAGCCTCCGTTTCAACGCGGATGCCAATTCATTTTGGGCGGTGTTAAACTTCGGCCTCATGAAAACCTTCGCCCTCGTCCTGTTGGCCGGCGTGACAGCACTGGCGCAGGCCCCGGCACCGGCCAAACAGCTCGCGCCCGAGCGGCCGCCGATCCGCAACGTCGGCAGCATGAGCGACCTGATGGTGAAAATCATCTACCCCGCGTCAGATGCGCTGTTCTACATCGAGTCGCGGACCCCAACCACCGACGCCGAATGGACGATACTTGAAGGCCAGGCGCTGATGGTCGCCGAGTCGGCCAACCTGCTGATGCTGCCTGGACGGGCTCGCGATCAGAAACAGTGGCTGGCCGACTCCAAGCTGATGCTCGAGGCCGGCGCCGCAGCGGTGAAAGCCGTCAAGACCAGGAACGTCGACGGCATCGTCGCGCTCAGCGACCAGCTGATGGAGTCGTGCACGTCGTGCCACAAGCATTACCGGCCCGGCTACGGTAAACCGGTAGGCTAGATCAATTTACGAACCCCTCGCCGCAGTCGTCGATACGCGGCCCACATGGTGGTCACGCTCAGGACGAGGCCGCCGAGGCTGAGCACAATCAAGACGAGGTCCCACAGCGGACGGCGATAGTACAGGAACGGGAAGTCAAGGCTGTGCAGCCCGTGATACAGCCAGCGATTGACGCGGGTCCATCGTTCTTCCTTCCGCGCGATCACGCCGCGCCTGGGATCGAGATAGAGCCAGGTCTGCTGCGGGTCGGCGAAGCGCACGCGCAACACCGGCAGGTTCAGTTGGCCGTTGCGGCTGTAGTAGTACGCGTCGTACTCCGTCATCCAGTAGACACCCTCGATTGGCACGCCGGGCATGGCCTCGCCGGCCGCCGCCAGAATGGCATCGGCATGAAACATCTCGTCAGGGCCCTGCGCCGTGACATCAAGCGCCACCAGGCCGGCGTTGGCCCTCAGGTAGTGGTGTCCGCGAAAGCGGATGATGTCGATCTCCCTGGGCGTGGCATGGCCAAATGCCGCGAGCCCCTTCTGAAGATGAGTCATCGATACCTCAGCCGGATGCAGCGGGCCCTGCGACACGGCCTCGCGCTGGGCGCGCGTCGGCGCGGTGCTCGGATGCCAATCCCACGGATCCATCGAGAGCAGGCCGCTGAAGACCCACGTGATGGTGGTGAGGCCAAAGATCAGTCCCGCGTAGTGGTGCCATTTTACGAGGCCGGCATAGGGGGTGCGCGACAGCTGCCGCTTGAGCCGGTACGGCCGGCGCGGCGAGAATCGCCAGAGCCCCCACACGAAACCGGCAAGCGCCATCACCGTGCCGGCCAGCGACGTCCACACGATTGTGCTGTTCCATAACGCCGCATCACGCCGCAACGGCGTGAAGTAGAGCCAATGGAAGACCGCGCCGAGATAGCCCCACGTCCGGCCACTTGTCGTTGTCCTCATGACGACTTCGCCGCTAAGTTCAGCGACGTAGAGCCGCGTACCCTCGGCATCGTCTACGGCCACGCGATGCATGGGCATCTGGCCGCGCACGCCGAAGGTCCACTGATCGGGGTCTTCGAGGCGGGCCTCGTGGTGAACCGCAGTGCTACCGGCGAAGCGGCGCGCAACTTCGACGGCGCGGTCGCCGGTCAGCGGCGCGAGTTGCTCACCGGTGTCGGCGAAGATGGTCTGCGACGTGCCCGGCGAGGTCACCCGATAGACCGGACGGCCGTCAAAGGTGGTGATGGTGAAGCGGGACGCTTCGTCGGCGACCGCGCCGGGTTCGATCCGGACGGCCGCGAACTCGATCGGCGCGAGCCGGGCCAGGCGGTCGGCCGCGGTCAGCTCCGGCATGCGCGCGTACATCATGACAATGCCGGAGGCGAACCAGGCGACAAACAGGATGCTCAGCGCGATGCCGAGCCAGCGATGGCTGTAGACGAGCGTCCGTGCCGCTCGATGGTGGCTCACCTTATTTCGCGTCGGGCCGAGTCCAGTGTGGCCATCGGCGTTGCTTGTATCACAACTTGAGCCGGTGTCGTTTAAACTGTTGCCATCAACAATGTGGACCCTTCAATCAACTGATCCCGCTGACGCTGATCTGGTGTTCCGCCTGCTGCCCGGCAGCTTGAAGACCATCGGCCGGGCGCCGGGTGTGGACTTCGTGGTCGATGCTGCGCTGGTCTCGCGGGTGCATTGCCGCCTGACCCTCAGTGACACCAACGAATTGCTGCTCGAGGATCTCGGCAGTACTAACGGCACATTCGTGAACGGCGAGAAGGTGCCCAAGGCCGTGCTGAGCGACGGCGACAAGGTGACGGTGGGCCGGATCGAGTTCGTGGTCAATGAGGCTTGAGGCTCAAGCCCCAGGCCGCTTGTTTGCCAAGTGCTCCAACACGAATGGGTTCGACCGCCGCTCGCGGCCAATCGTCGTCTCTGGTCCGTGCCCGGAGTAGACGATCGACTCATCCGGAAAGGCGAACAGCACGTCGGTAATCGCCTTCATCAGCACGTCGTAGTCACCGCCCGGCAGGTCGGTGCGGCCAATCGAGCCGGCAAACAGGTTGTCGCCGGCAAATAACGCCGGTGCCCCCGCATCGCCCATCTTCGTCACCGCCAGGCAGACGCCTCCGGGCGCGTGGCCCGGTGTGTGATGAACCGCAACCTGGTAATCGCCGAAGGTGATGGCCCCCAGCTGGTCGTAGTAGCGATCGACCGGCGGCGGTTGCTCGATCTGGATGCCGAACACCGCCCCGTGCCAAGCCGCGTTGTCGTACAACGCCTGGTCCGCCAGGTGCAGGTAGATCGGCGCCTGAAGACGCCGCCTCGCCTCGGCGACCCCAGAGACGTGATCGACATGCGCGTGCGTCAGCAGGATGTGGCTGACTTGCAATCTGCGTTCGGCGATGAACCCGAGCAATTGCTCAACTTCATCACCCGGATCGATGTAGACGGCGGCGTGGGTGCGCTCGCACCCCAGCACGTAGCCGTTCTTCTGAAATGGCCCTTCCGCCGCCGTCGCCAGGATCATTGCACTAGGATACTAGGGTGGTGATTGTGGCGGTGGACGACCTGATGTTTGCCTCGCGCATTTCAAGTGCCGCCAAGGCCTTGGGCGTCGAGATCGCGTTCGCGCGGTCACCCGAGGCCATTGTCGAAGCCGTTCGCACCAAGGCGCCACGACTGGTCATCCTGGACCTCAACAGCGTCAAGGTGCGGCCGCTCGAGGCGGTCGCCGCGCTCAAGGCCGACGCGGCCCTCGCCGCCGTGCCAACAGTAGGCTTCGTGTCACACGTCCAGGCCGACCTCATTACCGAGGCGCGGCGGGCCGGCGTCGACCAGGTGCTGGCGCGCTCGGCCTTCGTCATGCAGTTGCCACAGTTGCTGCAGGGTTCATGATGCTGCCGACCGCACTTGATATCTACGAAGCGAAGCGGCGCCTCGCGCCGCATCTGCAAGCTACGCCCCTCCTGCCATCACACTGGCTGTCATCGATTGCCGATGGCGACGTGTTCCTGAAGCTGGAGTCGCTCAACCTCACCAGCTCGTTCAAGATTCGCGGGGCCCTGAACGCGGCACTGCGGCTGATGGAGACCGGCGGCGCAGACACCTCACCACAACTGGTGACGGCATCGGCGGGCAACCACGGCCGCGCACTGGCCCTGGCCGCCGAGCGGCTTGGCCTGGCCTGCACGGTGTTCACGCCTGCCAGTGCACCCGAGGCCAAGAAGAACGCCATTCGCCGCCACGGCGCCGTGCTGCATGGCGAATGCGACGACTACGACAGCGCCGAAAAGCAGGCGAAGGAATATGCCGCGGCCGATGGCGGCGTCTATATCTCGCCCTACAACCACCCCGATGTCATTGCCGGCGCCGGCACGATTGGCCTCGAGATCGTCGAGACGATGCCGGTGTTCGATGTGATGGTGGTTCCACTGGGAGGGGGCGGTCTCGCCAGCGGCGTGGGCCTGGCGGTCAAGGCCACCGCGCCTCACGTCACGATTGTCGGCGTCGAGGTTGAAGCCTCGTCACCTTTCACGCTCAGTCTCGAGGCTGGGCGCATCACCACGATTACGCCCCGGCCGTCGCTCGCCGATGGCCTGACCGGCAACCTCGAACCCGGCACCATCACGTTTCCACTGGTGAAGCAGGTGGTGAACTACGTGGTGACGGTCAGCGAGGACGACCTGGCTCGCGCCATGAAGGGCCTGGCTAACGAGGAGCGATTGATTGTCGAAGGCGCCGGCGGCGCCGCGACCGCGGCGATCATGGTCGGCAAGGCCTCGGCTCCGGGTCAGCGCGTCGTCGCGATGGTCACCGGCGGCAACGTCGACCTGCCGAAGTGGCTGTTCACCATCAGCTAACCACGCAGCATTACGGTCTGCGCCGTTTGCAGGTCGCGGGCCTTCACGGCGGCGCCCGCCGGCACCAGTTCGAGTGGTTCGTAGCGGTTGGCGATCACTCAGCTCTTCTGTGGCCGTGAGGGTCTGATTTCGACGCGGCTCGGCAGGCTGCGCGGCGGGTGGTTCAGCACCTCGACAATCGCCTGCGCGACGTCTTCCGGCAGCAGCTTCCAGTCCGCACCAAGGCTGCTTTCCCGTCCGCTAAATTCAGTCGCGACCGAGCCCGGCAGAATGTAGGTCACGCGGATGTGGTCGCGGCGCAGCTCCTGCATCAGCGCCTCGCTGAACGCGTTGAGGCCGGCCTTCGACGCGCAGTAGGCGGCGCCGCCAATGAACGGGTTCTTGCTGGCAAGGCTGCTGACGTTGACGATCCAGCCCGCGCCGCGCTGCTTCAGGAACGGAATCACCGCCTTGCAGCAGTTGAAGACGCCGGTGAGGTTGGTGCCGATGATGCGGTTCCACTCGTCGTGCGGCATCTCCGAAATCGGCACGCCGACACCGACACCGGCGTTGTTGACCAGGACGTCGAGGCCGCCGAAGCGGGCGGCCGCCGTCTGCACGGCCAGCTCCACCGACGCCGAGTCACGCACGTCACAGACCACGCCCTCGACCCGGCCCGGATCGCCGCACGCGGTCGCCAGGGCGTGTTCAGCGCGCATCACGCCATCGACGGAGGTGCCCGTGATGACCACCTGCTCCCCGGCCCGCAGCAGCGCGTCTGCCAGGGCGTAGCCGATGCCTCGTGTGCCGCCGGTAATCAGGGTGACCCGTGCCATGCCTATAGAATAGTCCGCGTGTCGACGATCGTAATTCTCGGGGCCGGCGAAATCGGCGGGGCGCTGGCGCGCCAACTGGCCGCCACCGACCTGGTGTCGCGCCTCGTCCTGGTCGACGACCTCGGCACCGTCGCGGCCGGCAAGGCGCTCGATGTCGCGCAAGCAGGACCGGTGGATGGGTCTCACACGACCCTGTCGGGCACGAGCGATGTCGCGGCCGTGGTTGGGGCCACCCTGGTCGTCGTCGCCGACCGCGCCGGTCAGCCCGGTGGTGACTGGCAGGACGAAGCCGGCCTGGCGTTGTTGAAGCGGGTGACCGGCCTGAACCAGGTCGCACCCTTCTTGTGCGCGGGATCGGCGCAGGGTGGGCTAATCGAGCGCGGCGTCAATGAAGCCGGCATCGCCCGCACGCGGCTGTTCGGCACAGCGGCCGAGGCGCTGCGGTCGGCCGTGACGGCGATCACCGCTCTTGAAGCGAATGCGGCGCCATCGGATATTTCGCTGTCGGTGCTCGGTCGTCCACCACTGCAGGTGATCGTGCCATGGGACGAGGCGGCGATCGGCGGACGATCGATTCCCAAGGTGTTGTCGACCGCGCAGTTAGCGAGGCTCGACGCGCGCGTCGCGCGCCTATGGCCGCCCGGCCCATACGCGTTGGCGTCGGCTGCCACGCGGATGATACGCACAGCGTTGACGCGCGGTCGACGCCTGCACATGGCCATCGTTGCCGTCACCCGGGACGAAGGCACGCCCGGGCTCTCGGCGATCATGCCGGTCAGGTTGCAGCCCTCGGGCATCGCAACGTTCATCGCGCCGGCGCTGTCGTCACGCGACCGCGTCCGCTACGAGACATCGCTCCGTTAGAACGCTTCGGCCGGTCGGTGCATCGAGAGGCCGCCGGCAAAGTCTGCCAGGCGATCACGCAGCAGCAGGCGCCCACGGTGCAGCCGCGACTTCAGGGTTTGATCCTTCACCCGCAGCCGCAGGCTCGCCTCCTCGGTGGTCAGGCCCTTGATGTCGCGCAGGATCACCGGCTCGCGATAGATCGCAGGCAGGCCGTCCACGGCCTGGAAGAGACGGTCGCGCATCTGGCGGCGCAGCAGTAGCTCGTCGGCCAGGTTCGACCAATCGGCCCGCTCGTGAGCACGTGGTGCCGAGTCGTCTGCACCACCACCGGTCATTGGCAACTCAGGCACTTCCGCCATTCGCGCCGCGCGGGTGTGCCGCAGCCGCGACATGGCGGTGTTGAACGTGATGCGGTAGATCCATGACGACAGCGCCGAATCGCCACGAAACGCGTCGATCTTGCGGAAGACCTTCAGCAGGACGTCCTGCACCACTTCTTCGGCGTCCTCGCGGTTCTTGACGTAACGGAAGGCGAGCTGAAACATCCGCGCGCCGTAAAGGGAGGACAAGTCGCCCAACGCGCTCTCGTCTTGAAGGCGCAGCCGTTGCACTAGTTCAAATTCAACTCGATCTTTCATCTTGGGCAGTAGAACCCCGCCCCTGCCAAACTTATTCCCGAGCCGGGTTCAGCCGGGCGAGTGTTCGAAAACGCCAGTAAAATGGCGGATAAACGCGTCTTCGACCTCGGCCATAGGGATCGGCCGGCCCAGCTGCAAGGCCAATGAGGTGACAGCCTTGTCGGCAATCCCGCAGGGTACGATCAGGTTGAAGAAGTCGAGGTCGGTGGTGACGTTGAACGCCAAGCCGTGGCTCGTGACCCATCGGGAGATACGTACGCCGATCGCGCCAATCTTCGCGTCGCCAACCCAGGCGCCGCTCATCCCCTTCACCCGCTCCGCGGCCACGCCATACTCGGCACAGACGCGCATCATCACCTCTTCCAAGTCGCGGACGTACTTGTGCACATCACGGCGATCCGGGTCGAGGTTGAGAATGGGATAGCCGACCAGCTGGCCGGGGCCATGGTAGGTGACGTCGCCACCGCGCCCGGTTTCGAACACCTCGACGCCGCGCTCAGCCAGCACCTCGGCCGGCGCCAGAATATGTTGCCGGCCGTCTTTCTTGACGCCGATGGTGAGGACGTGGGGATGTTGCAGCAGAAGCAGCGTGTTGGGAATGCGGCCGGCCTTGCGGTCGTCGACCAGCGCGCGTTGCAGCTCGAGCCCCTCGGCATACGAGACGAGCCCGAGCCTGCGAACGTCAATCACCTCAGGCCTGCGCCGGGTCGAAGTTCTCGATGCCCTTCTTGACGTCGGACATGAACTGATCGGCCACCGCGCCATCGACGAGGCGGTGGTCGTAGCCAAGCGTCAGGAACCCCATCAGCCGAATGCCAATCGCATCGTCGACGACGACCGGACGCTTCTCGATCGTGCCGACGCCGAGAATGGCCACCTGCGGCTGGTTGATGATGGGCAGGCCGAACTGCGCGCCGAAGTTTCCCGGGTTGGTGATGGTGAAAGTGCCACCGTGCACTTCTTCAGGGTTCAGCTTCTTAGCGCGCGCGCGATCGGCAATGTCCTGGATGGCCTTTGACAGGCCCAGCGTGTTCTTCTCACCAGCGCCCTTGACCACCGGCACAATCAGGCCATGGTCGAGGGCCACGGCGATGCCGAGGTTGATGTCGTGGCGGTAGATGATGTTGTCGCCGTCGAGCGACGCGTTGATCACCCGGTGCTGGCGCAGGCAATCAACCACCACCTTGGCAATGAACGAGGTGAAGGTCAGCCTGGCGCCCGCGCGCTCGTAGTCGTCCTTCTTCGCCTTGCGAATCTGATCGACGCGCGAGTAGTTCACCTCGAAGACCGAGTAGACGTGCGCCGAGGTGCGCTTGCTGACCACCATGTGCTCGGCGATCTTCTTGCGCATGACCGACATTGGAACGACTTGATCAGCCAGGTCCCGAATTATTGGTTCGGGCCTGTCCTGAGCGAGCCGGTCACTCGCAACGCGAGTGGCCGGCGAGTCGAAGGACGGGGCGCTGCCACTCCCGATCAAGCTCAGAATGTCCTGCTTGGTGACGCGGCCGCCAATACCTGAACCCTGGATGCGGCCAATGTCGAGGTTGTGTTCCTTCGCAATGCGACGGACCAGTGGTGACGACTTCTGGCGATCGTCGCTGGTCTCGAGTGCATCAGGTGCGTCAGGTGCATCAGGTGCGGCGGGTGCGGCAACTGCGGCGGGCGCGGCTTCTAGCTTTTCTCCCGCGGCGCCAATGGTGGCCACCACGCTATTGACCGGAACCGTCTCGCCTTCCTTCACTGCAATGTCCATCAACACGCCGGCGGCGGGCGATGGAATCTCGGCGTCCACCTTGTCGGTGGAAATCTCGAACAGCGGTTCGTCGCGATCGACGGCCTCGCCGACCTTCTTGATCCAGCGAACGATGGTGCCTTCGGCAATCGACTCGCCCATCTGCGGCATGACAACTGGTGTGGACATAAATGTGTCTCAAGCCTCTTAAAGATGAATCGCGGCGCCGTGCGCGGCGTGCGCGGCTTCACCCACCGCTTCCGACATGGTCGGGTGCGCGTGAATGGTCTTGATCAACTCTTCAACGGTCACTTCCATGCGCAGGGCCATCACCGCTTCGGCGATGAGCTCGGTCGCGCGCGGACCGATGATGTGCACGCCCAGGATCTCGTCGTATTTCTTGTCGGCGACAATCTTCACGAAGCCGTCGGTGTCACCCGCCATGCGGGCGCGCGCCAGGGCGCGGAACGGGAACGTGCCGATGCGGACCTCGTGGCCCTGTTCCTTGGCCTGCGCCTCGGTCAGCCCGACGCTGCCAATCTCCGGCTCGGTGTAGGTGCAGCGCGGTACGTGGTCGTAGTTGATCGGCTGCACGGCGTGGCCGGCAATCCGCTCCGCGAGCAGAATGCCTTCCATCGACGAGACATGCGCGAGCTGGTAGTGCGGGCCGCCCATCGTGATCACGTCGCCAATGGCCGAGATGCCTGGCACGTTGGTCTTGAACAGCGAATCGACGACCACGTAGCCGCGGTCCATCGTCAGGCCGACGGCCTCGGCGCCCAAGCCTTCGGTCACCGGACCACGGCCCGTGGCGACCAGCAGCAGGTCGTAGCTCAGCTGCTGTGACTTGGCGTCAGCGCCCAGCACGTCGAGGTCGACGCCCCTGGCGCCCGACCTGGCCGACGTCACCTTGGTGCCGGTCATCACTTTGATGCCGCGTTTCTTGAACGTGCGCTCGAGTTCTGCTGAGACGGCCTCGTCTTCACCCGGCACCAGCCGCGGCAGCAATTCGATCACGGTCACTTCGCTGCCGTAGCTCTTGAAAATCGACGCGAACTCGACGCCGACGGCACCGCTGCCCATGATGGCAATCGACTTCGGCACGTACGGCAGGTGAATGGCTTCGTCGCTGAAGATGATGGTCTTGCGGTCGACGGCAATGCCCGGCACGCTACGCGGCGCCGATCCGGTGGCGACGATGATCTCATGGGTCGCGGTGAGGGACTGCCTGGTGCCATCGTGCAGCGTGACCTCGACACCTTGCTGGCCGCCTTGCAAGCCGGCGAGGCGCGCGGTGCCCTTGAGCCACTCGATCTTGTTCTTCTTGAACAGCATCTCGATGCCGCCGGTGAGGCCCGACACCATCTTGTCCTTGCGGGCGTGCACGGCAACCATGTCGATGCCGACGCCGGCGCCGTCAATGCCGGTGAGGCCCCATTCCCTGGCGCTCTGCGCCACCTTCAGGGCATGCGCGTGTTCGAGCAGCGCCTTGGTGGGGATGCAACCCCAGATCAGGCAGGTGCCGCCGAGCGTCTGCTGCTTCTCAACGACCGCCACCTTGAGGCCCAACTGCGCCGCGCGGATCGCCGCCACGTAACCGCCGGTCCCCGCACCCACCACGACCACGTCGTATTCGTTCGCCATAACACCCTTGCCCACCGTAGCCATTTTGGCGGAGGAGGGAACCCCTCAATGTCGCTCGAAATTGAACGGGAGGTCAAGGACGCTTTAATTGCGACAAGGGGACGAAAGTTTCCTGGTGGTTTGGCGCCGCCGGCGCCGCCGGATCGACCTTGGCCTTCAGTTCGCCGTGGTCGAACTTGAGCTGCCAGTACATCTCGGTGATCTGCGCCAGCTGTCGCGCGGTTCGTCGCGCGAGCGCATAGGCCACGACCGCTACGACCAACGCCATCAACGCGACGATCATTGCACTTGTCATAGGACTCAGACCCACCGGTGAACCCGGCTCGGGGTCAGACCTCGTTATACTCCACTCAGTGTCGGCGCGCCGAAAAACCGTGCTTGTGATCGACGCTCATGACGAGGCCCGCGAACGCCTGTCGCAGACACTGCGCCGCGACTTCCGCGTGATTCGCGCCTCATCGGCCGAAGCCGGACTGGCGTTGATGAATCGCGAAGAGGTTGACGTGCTGGTCACCGACCGGCAACTGCCGGCACTGGGCGGGCTCGATCTGCTCCAGGTGGTGCGCGAGAACTTTCCGCTGGTCGAGGTGATCATGACCTCGGACGGCCCCGACGTCGACGCCGCGGTCAGTGCCATCAAGCTCGGCGCCCACCACTTCCTGACCAAGGACGCCGACCCCGACGTGTTTCGCGAGCTGGTGCGGCACGCCGGCGAGCGCCAGGACCTGAACCGCCACGTACTCACGCTGCAGGACGCCGCCGACGGCGCCACCGCGCGCGACTTCATCACCGGCCCCAGCACCGCGCTCAAGGATGTGCTCGAGACGGTTCACAAGGTCGCGAAGCTCTCGGCGACGGTCTTGATTCTTGGCGAAAGTGGCACCGGCAAAGAGATGGTGGCGCGGCTGCTGCATCGCGAGTCGGTGAACGCCGACGCGCCGTTTGTCGCCGTCAACCTCGCGGCCATTCCGCGCGAGCTGGTGGAGAGCACGTTGTTCGGCCACGAGAAGGGCTCGTTCACCGGCGCCATCCAGCAACGCATTGGCAAGTTCGAGTTGGCCAACGGCGGCACGCTGTTCCTCGACGAGATCGGCGACCTGAAGTCCGACTTGCAGGCCAAGCTGCTGCGCGCCATCCAGGAGGGTGAAGTGGAACGCGTCGGCGGCACGCGCCCGGTGCGAACCGCTTTTCGGCTGATCGCCGCCACGCACGTTGACCTCGAGCGGGCCGTCAAGGACGGCGCCTTCCGCGAAGACCTGTTCTATCGCATCAACGTCATCCCGGTGCGGCTGCCGCCGTTGCGCGAGCGCATCGACGACCTGCCGGTGCTGGTCGACTTCTTCATCCGCCGCTACAGCACGCGCTTCCACAAGCCGGTGCGAGGCATCGCGGAGTCGACGCTCCGCATGCTGTCGCACTACTGGTGGCCGGGCAACATCCGCGAGCTCGAGAACCTGGTCGAGCGACTGGTCGCGGTCTCAGATGCCGAGTGGATCACGGACGAGGACTTGCCCGTCGAGTTCCATGTCGTCGAACTCGACCGCACCAAGTCGGACACCAGCCTGCTGGATCGCGCGCTCGGCACGTTCGAACGCAACTTCCTGGTGCGGGCGCTCGAGCGTAACGCCTGGAACGTCACCCAGACGTCGCGCTACCTGGGCGTGCCGCTGAGCACGTTGAAATTCAAGATGGAACGACTGGAGGTTCGGGAGCTGGCGAGGAAGCTCAAGAAGTAGATCCCCCGCCAGTCCGCGTGGGTCGCCTAGGTCGGCTTCTTCGGCAGAATCGCGTCCTTCAACTGCTTCACGATCCGCGCCTTGACGACGGTCTTGGGCGCGATCTCGATCGGCTGGCCAGTGGCCGGGTTACGCCCGGTACGCGCCTTACGGTGCTGCACCACCAGCTTCACCATGCCGGGGATCACGAACTCTCCGGTTCGCTTCAATTCCTTCTCGCACAGGATTGCCAGTTCGTCGAAGAATTCGCGCGACTGCGTGCGCTTGACGTCGAACCGTTCTGCAAAGTGCGAAAAGAGCTCCGACTTGCCCATTCTTCGGGCTTCGTCCATCGTGTCCCCCAGGGTCAGTGTTTAGCGGGCTGTATGCTAACCCCGACCATGGGGGCTGTCAATCGCCGCTAGTCCGCCACGCAGCTCATGATGGCGCTTGGCCACCAGCTTCATCTTTTTGCCGTAGACTGATCATCATGTCTACGACATCGACCATCGAGACGTTTCCCAACCCGCGGCCCGAGCGCGCATTCGAGATCGCGATCGACTGCCCAGAGTTTACGTCGATGTGCCCCAAGACGGGTCTCCCCGACTTCGGCGTCATCCGGATCCGCTACGTGCCGGCGGCCCGCTGCCTCGAACTGAAGTCTCTCAAATACTATCTGTTGGAGTTCCGGAACAAGGGAATTTTCTACGAGGCGGCCACCAACCAGATTCTGGACGACCTCGTGGCGGCGTGCGCCCCGGTTCGAATGACCGTGATTGGCGACTTCACGGCCCGCGGCGGCATCACCACCAAGGTAACGGCGGAGTACACGACGGCTTGAGGCTTGGGGCTTAGGGCTTGAGGGCCTAGAGCTGATGCCGGGCCGCGACTCCGGACGCCATCGACAACCCCGCGGCACCCCTTCTTTTTGGCGCCGGGATAAGATCGCGCATTATGCGTGCGCGCTCACTCACCGTTCTCGCGTCACTGCTCGTATCGGTCGCGCTCGGCGCGCAGGCTCCGTCGATCCAGTCGCCTGAAGCCGCCTTTGGCTTCACGATGGGCGCCGACGGCGAACTGGCCGATTGGCCCGGTCTCCAGCGTTACTTCGAGGCGGTCGCCTCGGCGTCGAATCGGGTCGAGCTGGTCGATGCCGGTCCCTCAACCGACGGCCGGCGGCTGATCGCCGCGATCGTGTCGGCGCCCGAGAACATCGCGCGGCTCGAGGAGATTCGCGCCAACGCCCTGCGGCTCGCCGATCCGCGAACTCTCGAGGAGCCGGCGGCCCTGGCGCTGGCGGCGCGCCAGCCGGTGCTCGTCGCCATCGGCATGAGCATTCACGCCACTGAGATCGGCGCGACCCAGGCCGCGCCCGAACTGCTGCATACGCTGGCGACGTCGCAGGATCCGGAAGTCCTGCGCGCGTTGCGCGACGTGGTGCTCATTCTCCTCCCCTCGCTCAATCCCGACGGCCATGTCCTCACGGTTGACTGGTATCGCAAGTGGAAGGGCACCGAGTTCGACGGCTCGAACATGCCGTGGCTGTACCACCGCTACGTCGGCCACGACCTCAACCGCGACGCCTTCATGATGAACATGGCCGAGAACCGCTCGCTCGCAGCCTTCTTCTATCGCCGCTGGCATCCCCAGGTGTTTCTGGCCATGCACCAGATGGGGCCGCGCGGGGCGCGGTTCTTCGTGCCGCCCAACGCCGACCCGATCGATCCCAACTACGACCCGTTGATCTGGCGCACCGCCGGCTTGCTGGGGCACGCTATGGCCCTGGCGCTTGAAGAAGATGGCCGCCAGGGCGTGGTGCAGAATGCGCTCTACGACTACTACTGGCCCGGCTATGAAGACTCGGCGCCACTCGGCCACAACACGGTCACGATTCTCACCGAAGCCGCCAGCGCGCGCGTGGCCAGCCCGATCACGGTGGCGAAGGATCAGCTCACGGGCGGCCTGGGATTTTCCGATCACACACCAACCACGAGGTTCCCCAACCCGTGGCCGGGCGGCGAGTGGCACCTGCGCGACATCGTGAACTACGAACTGTCGGCGGTACGCGGCATGCTGGGCGCGGCCGCGCGCTACCGCGAAGAGCTGGTGCGCAACTTCTATCGCATGGGCAAGCGGCAGGTGGAGCTGGGGCTCAAGGGCGGACCGTTCGCGTACCTCGTACCGCCCGGGCAGTTCGATCCGCATGCCGCGCGCAAGCTCGAACAACTCCTGATTGAAGGCGCGGTCGAAGTGCGGCGCGCGGTCGAGCCGTTCCGCGTCGCCGAAACGGTCTACCCGCAAGGCACCGACATCATCCTGATGGCGCAGCCGTTTCGCGCCTACGCCAAGACGCTGCTGGAGATTCAGCATTATCCGGTGCGTCGCGGTGCCCCCGGAACACCGGTCGACCGGCCCTACGATGTCGCCGGCTGGACGCTGCCGCTGCAAATGAACGTCACGGTCGATCGCATCGATCAGTACTTCGAGCCGCCCCCGACGACGCGCCTGGACCAGGCCTCGATTGCCCCGGCCCGCGTCTGGGGTGAGGTGCGCAAGACAGCGTTCTATGTCGTTGACGGACGCGGCAACGGCGCCAGCATCGCCATCAACCGGCTGCTCAAGGCCGGCGCGCAAGTATCGTGGCTGACCAACGCGATGGCGATCGAGGGATACACCTATCAGCCGGGCGCGCTGGTGGTGACCGAGGCCAAGGGCGTGCGCGACGCGATCGAGGGCGTGGCCCGCGATCTCGGACTGCGAATCACCGCGTCGGCCGCGCGGCCGCCCGAGGACGCCCGGCCCATCGGCGGTGCCCGGGTCGCGCTCTACAAGCCGTGGGCCGAAAACATCGACGAAGGCTGGACCCGCTGGCTGCTCGAGCAGTATGAGTTTCCATTCGAGAACATCACCGACGCTGACATCCGTCGCGGCGGCCTGCGGGCGCGCTTCGATGCGATCGTGATTCCCGACCAGGGCGCCGATCGCCTGATCGCCGGACACCCGGCCGGGACCATGCCGCCAGAATATGTCGGCGGCCTCGGCACCGCAGGCGTCGCCATGCTCAGGCAGTTCGTGACCGGCGGTGGGACGCTCGTGACACTCGACTCATCCAGCGAACTGGCCATCAACATGCTGGGCGCGCCCGTGAAGGACGTCACGCGAGGCCTGCCCGCCAGCGAGTACTTCTGCCCCGGCTCGGTCGTCAAACTCGAGCTCGAGGCCGATCCGCTGACCTACGGCCTGCCGCTCGAGACCGCCGGGTTCTGCGCGTTCAATGGGGCCTTCGAGGTGCAACCGGACACGGTGCCGAACGCCCCAACCGCGCGCGTGATCGGCCGCTATGCGAAGAGCGGCGTGCTGCTGAGCGGCTGGCTCGAGGGCGAACGCGTGGTGGCCGGCAAGGGGGCACTGGTCGAGGTCAAGGCCGGCCAGGGTCGCGCGATTCTGTTCGGCTTCCGAACCCAGCATCGCGCGCAGGCCCACGCCACGTTCCGTCTCTTCTTCAACGCCCTTCATACGTCTCGATAACGCAGAAACTGCGGTGCGCTACGCGACCGCGTGTCGCAGAATCTGCGTCGTCGTCGAATCGTCCAGCGCGAGATCCCGTGCGAAAGGCCGAAATGTCACCGGGCCGGGGCAGGCGCTAGCTCTTCACGGGCCCGGACTCCCACGCCTTGAGCACGGCGTAGAGCGTCGCGGTGATCGGCACCGGCACACCCAGCTGCTGCGCGCGGCGCACGGCCGCACCTTGCAGCGCTTCCACTTCGATGCGCTTGCCCTGCTCGAGGTCGATCAGCAGCGACGAACGCGTCGAGAACGGAATGTGATCCATGTATTCCTTGAGCGTCTCGAACCGATTGGCGGAAATCGTCACGCCTTCGGCTTGCGCGATCGCGGCAATCTCGCGCGACGTGGCGTAGAACATCTCCTGCACCTGCGGGAACTTCCAGATGTGGCCAATCGACAACCGCGCCGCGCCGGTGAAGCCCGAGAACGCCACGAGGTAGACGAACTTGTCCCAAATGGGCACGCGCGCGTCGGCCACCGGCGTGACCTGGATGTCGGCAGCGGCAAAGATGTCAGCAATCGCCTGCACGCGCGGCGTGATGCGGCCACAGTCGCCGAACACCTCGCCGAAGATGATCGAACGATGCACGCCGGTCTGGACGATCAGTCCGGGGCCTTCAAGGGCGGTCGCGACATACGTCGTGCCGCCCAGGACCTGTCGTTCGCCGACGACGGCGGCCACTTCGTTGACACTGTCGACGCCGTTTTGCAGGGTCAGCACCACCGTATCCGGGCCAATCATCGGCGTCAGCATGGGCAGCGCCGTGGCGTTGTCATACGCCTTGACCGACACCATGGCCAGGTCAACCGGGCCGACCTTCGCGGTGTCGCTTTCGGCGGCCGCGCGGACGTGGAAATCGCCCAGCGTGGCGCTCTTAACCGTCAGCCCTTGGCTGCGAATGGCTTCGAGATGCGCACCGCGGGCAATGAACGTGACGTCCTGCCCCGTGCGCGCCAGCTTGGCGCCGAAATACCCCCCGACCGCACCGGACCCAAGAATCGCGACCTTCATTGAACCTCCGCAGACGTTTTAGCACAGTGCTAGAATTTGCTGATGGCGGCCCGCATCACGGCCTATCTCGTGGCCTGCATCGTCGGCGTCACGCTGATCGCCGGACTGATCGTCGGCGCCCAGCGTGCGGACGATGATGCGGTTGACCTGATCGTGATCAACGGCAAGGTCTACGCGGGCGGCGGCAGCGAGGCAATGGCCGAGGCGGTGGCCATTCGTGGCAACAAGGTGGTTCGCGTCGGTTCGAACCGCGACATCCAGCGCCTGCGCCGCGCCCAGACCACGATCATTGACGCCAGGGGCGGCGCGGTCATGCCCGGGTTCAACGATGCCCACGCCCACTTCATCAGCGGCGGGCTGTCGCTCGATCAGATCAACCTGCTTGACGCGACGACCCTCGACCAGATCAAGGATACGGTGCGGATTTGGTCCGAGGCGCATCCCGAGCGGGTCTGGATCACGGGCCGCGGCTGGTACTACCAGCCGTTTGCCGGATCGCTGCCGACCCGCCAGTTGCTCGACACGCTGGTGCCCGATCGGCCCGCCTACCTGGTGGCCTACGACGGCCACACCGGTTGGGCCAACAGCAAGGCGCTCAAACTGGCGGGCATTACGCGTCACACCAGGAGCCCGAAGAACGGCGTCATCGTCAAGGATCGGCGGACGGGGGAACCGACCGGCGCGCTCAAGGAAGCCGCGATGGCGTTGATGACCGCGGCGCCACAACCCACGACCGAAGACAGGATCGCGGCCATTCGCGCGGGACTGGTCGAGGCGCATCGCGTCGGCATCACCAGCGTGCAGAACGCCGGTGGCACGGCAGAAGACCTCGAACTTTACGACGCACTGCGCAAGCGCGGCGAGTTGACGCTGCGGGTTTACCAGGCGCTTTCCGCCAGCGGCGTGATCGGCGAGGCCGAGTTGAACACGCTGGCAGCCGTGCGGGAACGCTTTGGCGATGACCCGCTGCTGAAGACAGGCGCCGTGAAGTTGATCGCGGATGGCGTGATCGAATCGCACACCGCGGCCATGCTCGCGCCGTACCACAACCAGCCCAACACCTCGGGCGACCCGCGCTACACCCAGGAACAGTTGAACAAGACCGTGACGCTGCTCGATCGCGAGGGGTGGCAGGTCATGACCCACGCCATCGGCGATGCCGCCGTGCGCATGACGCTTGACGCCTATGAAGCGGCGGTCAACGCGAACCCGGCGCCGGAACGCGGGCGGCGTCATCGCGTCGAACACCTCGAGACCATCGACCCGGCCGACATCCCACGTTTCGGCAAGCTCGGCGTGATCGCCTCGATGGCACCCGTGCACGCTACCCCCAGCCCAACGCCGGGCGACGTGTGGAGCACGAACATCGGCGCCGAGCGCGCCGCCCACGGCTGGCTGTGGGCCAGCATTGTCAAGGCGAGCGGCCGCCTGGCCTTCGGCAGCGACTGGCCGGTGATGACGCTCGATCCCCTGATGGGTCTGCAGGTGGCCGTGAATCGCACCACGGTGGAGGGCCTGCCCGAGGGCGGCTGGCTGCCCGCCGAGCGGTTGTCCCTGCGCAAGGCGATTGATGCCTACACCAGCGATGCCTCATGGGCGTCATACGACGAACAACGCAAGGGTGTACTGGCGCGTGACATGCTGGCCGACCTCGTCGTGATGTCGGACGACATCTTCGAAGGTCCCACGACCCGCATCACCGAGGCTTACGTCGTGGTCACCATCGTCGACGGCAAGGTGGTCTACCGCCGCGACCCGCCCGACACCACCTCGATTCAGTAAGGGCCTGCCCTCCGCCCATGCGTATTAAAGCCCTCGTCGCCCTGATGGGCCTGGCGTTACTCGCTGCGGTCGTCCCCGGCCGGGTCGTGGCCCAGTCGGACCTTGACGCGTTCATGGAGCGCGTGCTGGCCCGCCGCGACGACAACTGGAAAAAACTTCAGCAATACGTCCTGGAAGAGAAGGAGGCCTTTGACCTGACCGGTCCCGGCGGCCTGCCGCTCTGGGGCATCCGGCGCGAATACTCGTGGTTCATCCGCCAGGGCATCTTCGTGCGCAGCCCGGTCAAAGCCAACGGCGTGGCGCTGTCCGAGGCCGACCGCCGAAAGGCGGAAGACGAGTGGCGGCGGCGTGAGGCGAATCGCGAAGAGCGGCGCCAGCGGCGCGCCGAGCGCCGCGTTGTGGTGATTGACCCCACCGAAGTAAAAGTTACGGACGGCCAGACGACGCCAGCGGACCTGCCGTCGAACGTCGATGACCTGTTGAAGCAGGGCAGCGATCCGCAGTTTGTGTCGTCCTCGTACTTCCTGAAGTTCCGGTTCGAGAAAGGCCACTACGCGCTGGCCGGCCGCGAGAAGGTGGACGACCGCGACGCACTCAAGATTGAGTACTACCCGGGGACGGGGTTGTTCAACGAGGGCAAGTCGCGCCCCAACCGCAAGGTCCGCGACAAGGAAGACGAGATCGAACAGAAGATGAACAAGGTGTCGCTGGTCACCTTGTGGGTTGACCCGAAGACTGATCAGATCCTGCAGTACACCTTCGACGACATCGACATGGACTTCTTCCCCGGGCGCACGCTGCTGCGGGTCAGCGACCTGAAGGCGACCATGCGCATGAGCCAGGCGTTTCCGGAAGTATGGCTGCCGCGCAGCATTGAGATGCACTTCGGCATGATGATGGCGGTCGGCGCGATCGATGCCACCTACACGGTCGACTACCTCAACTACAAGCAAGCCGACGTCACGTACAAAATCAAATGAGGCTTGAGGCTTGGGGCTGGCGGCTGGCCGCCGTGCTCTTCCTCGGGACCACGGTGGCGTTTGCGCAGAGCTCGCCGGGCGTCGTTGGCGAAGTGCGCGTACATGGCAACCACACCACGCCCGACGCCGAGGTCCTGGCGACCGTGGGTGAGGTCGTCGGCCAGCCGGCCACCGACGCCCTGGTCGCCGAGGTCACGACCCGGCTTGAGAAGAGTGGCCGCTTCGAAAGCGTTGAGGTCCGCAAGCGGTTCCGCTCGATCAAGAATCCCGACGACATCCTGCTGATGGTGGTGGTCGACGAAGCGCCGGGCGTCTCGCTTGACAATCTCACGCCGGGACCGATCAAGAAGTTGCGCAGCAGCGGGATGTTCCTGCCGATCCTGGACAGCGACGATGGCTACGGGCTGACCTACGGCATGCGCATGAGTTTCGTGGACCAGCTGGGGCCGCGCAGCCGCATCACCTTTCCCTTCAGCTGGGGCGGCGAACGGCAGGCGCGCGCGCAGCTCGAACGCGCCTTTACCCGAGGGCCGGTCGATCGCATTTCGGGCGAAGGTGGCATTCGCCGAAGCGAGAACCCGCATCACGAAATCGGCGACACGCGCACGTTTGTCCAGGGACACGTGGATTCGGCGATTCAACGGTGGCTTCGCATCGGCGCCGGCGCCGGCATTGAAGCCGTGGAGTTCGGCGAGGTCCGCGACCGATTGTCGCGTGCCGACGCCGAGGTCACTCTCGATACGCGCGTCGATCCCGCATTCCCTCGCAATGCGGTGCAGGTGACGGGCCGCATCGAGCGGTTGTCGTTCGACGCCGGCCGGGCCAATCGGCGCACCGCCGATGCCCGCGCCTACCTGGGCCTGTTCGGCCAGAGTGTGCTCGCGGTGCGCGGCCTGTCGCTGACCTCGACGGCGCCCCTGCCGGAATACGAGAAGGCGTTGCTCGGCGGCGCGGCCACCGTGCGCGGCTACGACGTCGGCTACCGCGCCGATGACAACCTCGCGGCGTTGTCGGCGGAACTTCGGCTGCCGGTCACCTCGCCGCTGTCGGTCAGCCGCTTCGGCGTGAAGGTGTTCGCGGACGCCGGCACCTCATATCCGTTCGGCAGCAGGCTCGCGGACCAGCACCTCGACCTCGGCTACGGTGGCGGCGTCTACCTGCAGCTCACCATCATCAGCCTGTCGCTCGACCTCGCCCGCGGTCACGACACCGGTCACTACGACTGGCACTTCGGCATGGGAGTAAGCTTCAAATAGATGATTTGGTGATCTGGTGACTTGGCGGTTGGGTGATTTGGTAGACTCCGCGCCATGAGCCGACTGAATACTCTCAGACTGACCGTTGCCGCCGTTCTCGTTTCGACCTTCATGGGAAGTGCCCTGTTCGCCTCCCAGCGCTCGGCCGACACCATGGCGAAAGCCGCCGGGCAATTCCTGGACAGCCTCGCACCCGAGCAACGCGCCAAGGCCGCGTTTGCGTTCACCAGCGACGATCGCCTGCGCTGGCACTTCATCCCCAATGAGATGTTCCCGCGCAAGGGGCTGATGATCAGGGACATGAGTGAGGCGCAGCGGCGAATGGCGCACGACCTGCTGCGCACCGGCCTGAGCGCAGGCGGCTACACCAAGGTGACGTCGATCATCCAGCTCGAGGACGTGCTGAAGGTCATCGAAGTGGGCGGCAAGTTCGCCCGCAACAAGGACGAGTATCTCTTCTCGGTGTTCGGCACACCCGGCCCGAAGGGCGCGTGGGGCTGGCGGGTCGAGGGCCATCACATCTCGATTCGCTTCACCATCAACGACGGCTCGGTCGGCGGCCAGGTTGGCTCAAGAGCCAACCTGATTGGCTCAAGAGCCAACCTGGTTGCGAGTTCGCCGATGTTTCTCGGCAGCAATCCGGCCGAGGTGCGTGACGGCGCACAGAAAGGCACCCGCGTCCTCGGCGCGGAGGAGGACGCCGGGCGCGCCCTCGTCCAGGCGCTCTCGCCCGACCAGTTGCAGACGGCAGTCATCAATCCAGCCGCTCCCACTGACATCCTGACCATGAACAAAAACGACATCACGCCGCTGCCGGAGGAAGGGATTCTTCACTCCACTCTGCAGCCGCCACAGCAACTGCTGCTGAAGCGCGTGATCGAGGTCTACGCATCAACGATGGAGGCCGATGTCGCGGCCGAACGCCTGGCCGTCGCCACCAGGGCAGGCATGGACAAGGTCCGCTTTGCGTGGGCCGGGTCCACCGAGAAGGGCCAGAAACATTACTACCGGATCCAGGGGCCGACGTTCCTGATCGAGTTCGACAATACCCAGAACGACGGGAACCACGTGCACTCGGTATGGCGGGATTTCAACGGCGACTTCGGGCGGGACCTGCTGCGCGAACACTTGGCGGCGGTCGCGCACTAGTTTCTCGCCGGTACAAGACGTGAGCGGACAGAAACACCGTTTGTCTACAAACGAGCCATCGGATCATCTGGATACCAATGAACCATAGCCGTAAGTTGTTTAGAATAATTGTTTTACGTGCGTGTGTAACTGTTCTGTGACTTGAGTTCTGGAGCAGGAAAAAGCGGGAAAGAGCGTGCAGAGTGCCTGGGTGACCCCAGGCACTCCTGGAATCGGTCTACTTAATGGCCATGAGTTCGACGTCGAACACCAGCATGCCCTTCGGCTCTCGGCCCTTGTAGGCCAGGCGTTCAGGAATCCAGAAGCGCATGCTTTCGCCGACGGTCATCAGCTGCACCCCTTCGGTCCAGCCCTCGATGACTTCCCCCAGCCCGAAGGTGGCGGGCGACTTGTCCCGTGAGGTGTCGAACATCTTCCCGTCGGTGGTCCACCCTGTATAGTTCACGGTCACGAAGCTGCTCTTGACGGGCGTCGGTCCACCCTTGCCCGGGCTCAGGGACTTGTAGGCAAGGCCCGACGCGGTCTTCTTCGCGTCGGCGGGCGGTCCGGCCACGTCCGGTGGCGGCGCGCCCGGCGCGACCGCGAACTCCACCAGTTCGACGTCGAACACGAGCATGCCGGCGGGCCGGGCCGGCTGGCCGTTGTAGGCGAGATGCTGGGGAATCCAGAAGCGGCGCTTCTCGCCCGCCACCATCAACTGCAGGCCTTCGCCCCAGCCCTTGATCAGGCGGTTGAGCGGAAAGGTGACCGGCTTGGGCTGCGACAGCGAACTGTCGAACATCTTGCCGTCGGTCGTCCAGCCGGTATAGTGCACGGTCACCAGGTCGGTCGGACCCGGCTTGGAGGTGCCCTTTGCTGGCGTCAGGACTTTGGAAGCCAGCCCCGACGCCGTCGTGGCCGCATCGGCGGGCGGCTTGGCCACGTCAGCGGGCGCCGCTACGGTGGCGGACGCCGGACGCTGGGCCGACAACGAGAGGGTGGTCGCAAGGGTCAAGAGAGCGGTCGAGAACAGGCGAGTCATCTCTGTATGGTAATGGCCAAAGGCCTTTCAGCATCGTTCCATACGTGTTACCGTTCCGCCACCCTGGGCAAGGGCCTATGACCAGTCCTGATTCCCGCGCCAAGTCGAATCGCCTGCTGCTCTCGCCGCAGGAGCCCCTGATCGCAGGTGGCCCCGCCGAGGAGCTGGAGCGCCGCATTCAGGAGGTGTTCAAGGCGGGCTACGAACACGTCGTGATCGATCTGCGCGGTGTGCCGAACGCCGATAGCGCCGGCATCCGCGCCCTGGTGCGCGGCCACACGTCGGCGCAACGCCTGAACCGGCGGTTCACGCTGGTCTCGCCGAATCCTCGGGTGCGCGACTTGCTCGAGTTGTCGCTGCTCACCAACGTGCTCGAAATCGTTGACTCGCTGGTCGAAGCCAAGACACAGGCAATCCCATGGGACCGCGTGTGGTCGGGCGTGGCGGTGGCGGTGGTTGGACTCGCGTTGGTGGGTGTGGGCGTGACGTGGCCGGACCTGGGCCTCGAGAACACGCTGCTGACCGGTAATTCGTTTCCCGGCGGCGGCTCGCCAACCCCGGTTAGCAACGGCATGTCCCACCCGCTGTTCGAGCTGGCCAAGCTGGTTGCCTCGGCCGTCATCGGCATGCTGGTGACCGTCGTCCACCGTCAGTATCGCCATGAGCGGACCGCCAACCCGGCGCTCGACCAGGCGCAAGTGCTGCTGTGCATAGCCGGTGCGCTGATGATGATCATCATCGGCAACTCGGTGGCGCGGGCCTTCGGCATTGCCGGCGCCGCCAGCATAATTCGCTTCCGCACCCCGGTCGAGGACGCGCGCGACATCACCATCTTGTTCATCCTGATGGGACTGGGCATGGCGGCCGGCCTGGGTGCACTGGCGGTGGCGGGCCTAGGCACGTTGTTCCTATGCGCGATGATCCCGATCCTCAATCTCTTCAGCTCGGAGCGGCCGCGCACGATGATGGTGGAGATCATCTCGGAGGATCGTAATTTTCCGACCGCCTACGTGCATCGCGTGTTCGCGGTCAATGCCATCTCATTCGAACCCCGCGAGGTGTCGCAGGGTGACGAGGCGACCGCGAAGTACCTCACCACGCTCAAGCCGACCGACTCGCTTGAAGATCTGAGCGGCCAATTGCTGGGCGATGGCAAGAAGGGCGTCAAGAATGTCTCCTGGTCACCTCCCAAGCGCGCGTAAGCGGCGCGCCAGCCCGCCGGTTCGCAAGGCCGCGGTGACCGGCAAAGAAACGCTGATTCTCGAGCCCGCCGAACGCAAGGCCGCGTTGCTGCGCGTCATTGGCAGCGCCAGGCGCCGCCTCGTGCTGTCACTGTTTCGCTGCGACGACTTCTCAGTGCTCGACGCGCTGGCCAGCGCCCTCGAGCGCGGGTGCGAAGTTGAAGCCATCCTCACCAAGCGAGCCAAGGGCGGCAAGAAGCGCCTCAAGAAACTGTGGGACGCGCTCGAAGAAATGGGCGCTGTCGTCACTCGCTACGGCGACCCGGTAGTGAAGTACCACGCCAAGTACCTGGTCGCTGACGAGGCGACGGCGATTGTCGCCACGCTCAATCCCACGCGAAAGTGCTTTTCGCGGACCTGGGACGCCGTGTTGATCACCGAGGATGCGTCGGTCGTGTCGGGATTGCTGGCGCTCTTTCGCGCCGACTCCACCGGGGCACCGTTGCCGTCGCGCCGGCCGATCAGCCGCCGGTTGATCATCGGTCCCGAGCGCTCGCGCGCCGAGATCCGCGCGCTGATCGCCGGCGCCAAGCACAGCATCCGCATTCTCGACCACAAGCTCTCGGATCCCGACCTGGTCGGACTGCTGCGCGCACGCCGCAGCGAAGGCATCGCGGTCTCGGTGATCGGCCGCCACTCGATGGGCCCGATCGAGCCACACGGCAAGATGATGATCATTGATGAGCAGTGCGCAATTCTGGGCAGCACGGCGCTGTCGACATTAAGCCTCGACTTCCGTCGCGAGGTCTCAGTAGTGGTTCACCGGCCGGCACTGGTCAAGCAACTCAACCTGGCGTACCAAGCATTGAGCGTGCGCGCCGGCGCGGCCGCCGCTCATCTTCCCGGAGACCGCATCGCATGAGGAAGATTCTGTTGACCGCACTGTTCGTGGCTGTCTGCGCGGCTGGTGCGGCAGCCCAGGACCGCGGGTTGACGTGGAACGACGACCGGCCGACCATCGTCTTTGGTGAGGACATCACCATCGGGATCCGCGGCCGGCTGCAGCTCGATTGGCGCCAGTTCGATCCTGAGGTCGACGAGGACACGTTTGACTTCCGCACCGCCCGGATCGGCCTCCAGGGTGACGTGACCAAGCATTTCAGCTACGAGATCGAGCGCGAGATCGAGCGCGAAGCGCAGTTCGGTGACTGGAAGGACGTTTACCTGGCTTGGAAGACCTACGATGCGTTCCGCATCAAGGCCGGCCGGTTCAAGATGCCGTTCGGTCTCGAGCAGAACACCGGTCCGACGGAAACCGATTTCGCCTACCGCAGCCTGATCTCGACGGCCATCGCTCCGGGGCGCGATCGGGGCGCGATGGTCTATGGCGAACTGGGACGCCTCGGCTATGAAGTCGGTGTCTTCGATGACGATGGCGCTAATGCCGAATTGGAGGAAGAGCGCTTCGCCGTCGAGGGTGAGGATCTCGCAGGGGTTGGTCCCTCGTACGCCGGTCGCATCACCGGCGATCTCTTCAGGCTGCTGCCGGTGCCCGCTAAGCTGAAGAGTGCCAACTTCGGGCTGGCCTACACCAACGCCGACGTTCCCGAAGGACTCAACAGCTTGAAGGGCGAATCCGTGTTTGGCTCGGATTTCTTCAAGCGGGTTTACGTCAAGGGCCGGCGCCAGCGCCTCGGCGCACAGTTCGACTGGACGCCAGGAGCGACCGGCCTGAAAGCCGAGTGGATGCAGGCGCGCGAACAGCGCCTCGGTCAGAGCAACCGCAACGAGGACCTGTCCGACTTCCTCTCGACCGGCTGGTACGTGAGCGGTACCTGGTTCATCACGGGCGAGGACAAGGACGACAACATCAATCCGCGCCAGCCGTTATTTCACGGCGGCGTTGGCGCCGTCGAGTTGGGTGTGCGCTACGACGAGCTCACGCTGAGCAGCGCGCGCTCGGAAGGCACCGCGTTCACCAACCCGCGCGCTGATCACCAGCTGCCGAACTCCGATCGCACCTGGACCTTCGGCGTGAGCTGGATGCCCATTCGCTGGGTGCGGGTGGTGACCAATGCTATTTACGAGACGTTTGCTGATGTCTCGCGTGCGCCCAACACGGGTGTCGCGTCCTACTGGGCAGGTCTGGTGAGGTTGCAAGTTGTCTTCTAGTCCCCACCGGAATGGCGGAATGAAGTTGGCGGTCGGACGCTGCCTGTTGGCCGTGGTGATCGTGGTGTGCGCAGCGGGCGGCGCCGCGGCACAGACGTCCGACGACTTTTTCAATCCCGAGATTCTGCAGCGCGTCGACCTGTGGATGAACTCGTTGGATTGGGCGAAGCTCAAGGCGGCTTTCCAGGAGAACACCTATTACCCCGCTGATGTGACGTGGAACGGCCAGACCGTTCGCAACGTCGGCATCCGCTCGCGCGGGCTGGGCTCACGCAGCAGCACCAAGCCGGGCCTGCGGGTCGACTTCGACCGCTACGCCACCGACCAGACCTTTCTCGGCCTCAAGTCGTTCGTGCTCGACAACCTGACGCAGGACAAGTCAGGCATTCGCGAGACCGTCGCCATGCGGTTCCTGACGCGGCTGGGTATTCCCGCGCCGCGCGAGACGCACACCAAGCTCTACATCAACGGCACCTACTCTGGCCTCTACGCGTTGGTCGAGTCCGTTGACAAGACCATGATGGGGCGTGTCTTTGGCAGCATTGGTGACGATGTGCAGAACGACGGCTACCTGTTTGAGTACAACTACGTGGTCGGCAGCCCGTGGACCTTTGGTTACGAGGGATCCGACCTCGCCCTGTACAAGGCACGCTTCGACATCAAGACCAACCAGAGCAAGAGCGACACGACGATCTGGGGGCCGATCGAGGAACTGGTGCGGCTCGTCAACAACACCGCCTCGGCGAGCTTCGAGGCGACGGTCGGCCCGCAGCTGGACCTGAGCGCCTTCGTTCGCTACATCGCGGCGCAGAACTTCATTGCGCAGAATGACGGGTTCAATGGCTACGCCGGCATGAACAACTTCTACTTCTACCGGCTGGAGGCCAGCACCAGCCACGTCTTCATCGCGTGGGACGAAGACAACGCGTTCGTGTCACCAGATTTCCAGATCACGACCCGCCTCAACGACAACCTCCTGACGCGCAACACGCTGCAGCTCCCGGCCTACAGCAGCAAGTATTTCGAGGGCTTGCTCGCGGCTGCGACCTCAGCGGATGGCTGGATGCAGGCGGAGATGCAGCGCCAGTTCACGATGATCTCGGCGGCGATGCAGGACGACACGGTCAAGCCGTACACCAATGCCGAGCACACGGCCGACCGTGACACCATGCTGGCGTTCGCGCCGGCACGGATCAGTTACGTGCGGTGCGAGGTCGCGAAGACCGTCGCGACGACACGTCCGGCTGGCTGTTCGTAACCGCCGCGACGGCCTGGTCGAATCCTTTTCCCTCGAGCCGATAGACCCGCCGGCCGCGCGCGCTTCTGAGGGCGTCGATCACGTTGGCGCGCGACTGCTTCGGCAGGCGCCGTGACGCCGCCGGCGCAAGCAGCGCTGCACAGTATTCCGGATAACTACGGTCGAGCCGCGGCTTCCAGCCCCGATCCAGCTTGCGTTCGCGAGCCAGGGCCTGCACATCTGGCACCGGCGCAAACCGCAGCAACTCGCGCAGCCACTGTTCGGGCAGGCCGCGGCCAGCACCGAACGCGATCGCAGTTTCGAGGTACGGCGCCGCAATCACGACCGCGCCACTCTCAAGCGCGGGAGCGATTTCCCAACGCAGGCGGAAGGCGAGGTCGGCTGCGTAGAGCAATGACAATGTGCGGGCTGATGCGGTGCCCGGCTGATCGGTCTGCGCGAGTTCGCCGAATAGGCCAGAGGCATCCCAGCGGCTGATCACGCAGGTGACGCCCAGTTCCCGCAGCTCGGCCGCCAATCGTTCCGCCGACTTCGCGATGTCGGCGCCCCGTGACCCATCGAGGGCGATCAGGCGCGCGTGGCTTGGGAGTTTCGGAGCCATTCTTCCACAGCGTCCTTGCTGAAGTCGGTCCACGGCCGTTTCGCCACGGATTCAACCAACTCCCGTACTCGGGTGTGCTGCCGATACACGGCATCGCCAGCGTCGACGGTGACAAACTTGAAAATCACGGCCAGGTTTTCGTACTCGGTGACGACGCGATCGATGAACTGGCCGTAGCTGGCCAGCGGGTCGTCCAAACCGGTCACGTCCTGGCCCGCCTCGTAGAAATGGGGCGACCGAGTCGAGGCTATTCGTCGCTGCGAGTCCTCGGGGGTCATCGCGAAGTAGATCACCAGGTCTGGCCACAGCAACGGCGTGTAGGCATGCAGCAGCCAGTCGAGGTCAAGTCCGCGGGCGGCATCGCGCGCGAGCGCGGTGAAGAGGTAACGGTCCGCCAGCACCGTCTGGCCGGCCCACAGGGCGGGCAGAATCGACGTCTCGATGCGATGTCGAAAGTCGACGGCATGAAGAAGGGAGTATTCCTGGGTCGACAGCGTGCGGATCTTCTTGCGGGCATTGAGCAGCGGCTGGACGAGGGGCGACGAGGCCCAGCGCGTGGACACCACGTCGTGTCCTTCGCTTTCGAGCCAGGTCTTGAGGAGTCTGCGCTGGGTAGTCTTGCCTGAGCCGTCCGGGCCTTCAAACGCAATCAGCAGGCCACGCGTGCCTTCCCGCTCCGCAATCAACTGCTTGAGTGTTCGGGCCGATGCTATCCGCGCCATCAGCCTGCCATTCTACGCATCCAGCAGCATCCAGGCCGGGTCTTCGATGTATTCCTTGATCTTGACAAGGAACTGCACCGCCTCGCGGCCGTCGACCAGCCGGTGGTCGTAGCTGAGGGCGAGGTACATCATCGGCCGGATCACGATCTGGCCGTTCACGGGCACGACACGGTCGGCGATCTTGTGGAGGCCGAGGATGCCGACCTGCGGCGGGTTCAGGATCGGCGTGCTCATCAGCGAGCCGAACACACCACCGTTGGTGATGGTGAACGTACCGCCCTTGAGGTCTTCGAGCGTAAGCGTGCCGTTCTTGGCGCGCGCGGCGACGTCGCGGATGCCCAGTTCGATGCCGGCAAAGCCCATGCGATCGGCGTCGCGCAACACCGGAACCACGAGGCCGCCCTCGGCGCCGACCGCCATGCCGATGTCGTAGTAGTGCTTGTAGACGATCTCGTCGCCCTGGATCTCGGCGTTGATCTGCGGAAAGGCCTTGAGCGCGCCGATCGCCGCCTGGACGAAGAACGAGGCAATGCCAACGCCGACGCCGTGCTTCTTGAGGAAGGCGTCCTTGCGGCGCTCTCGCAGCGCCATCAGCGCGCTCATGTCGACCTCGTTGAAGGTGGTGAGCATGGCGGCGGTGTGCTGGGCTTCGACCAAACGGCGAGCGATGGTGGCTCGGCGCTTGCTCATGCGCTCTCGCGTCTCGCTGCGGTCGCCGGCCGGCGCCTTTGGCGAGGGTGCCTTGGATACCTCAGGTGCTGCTACGGGTGCGGGTGCAGCAGCCTTCAGCACGTCTTGCTTGGTGACACGTGCGCCCGCCGCCGGAACCGACTCGATGCTCACATCGTGCGCGCGAGCCACGTTCTTGGCGGTAGGCGTGGCTTTCTTCTCAGCCGCCTGCGGCTCCTGCACCTTAGGCACCTTAGGCACCTCAGGCACGGTTCCGGCGAGTGCATCCTCAAGAATCGCCAACACCTCGCCAACCTTAACGTCGGCACCCTCTTGATGCTTGATCTCGCCAAGTACCCCGGCGCGATCTGCGCTCACTTCGAGGTCGATCTTCTCGGTCTCGAGTTCGACCAGGGCGTCACCGGCGACGACGCTGTCGCCGGCCTTCTTCAGCCACTTCGCGACGCGCGCTTCGACTACCGACTCGCCGAGTTCCGGAACCACAATGTTCGTTGCCATTTTTCCTAGACCTGTTTCGAGAGCACGCGATCGAGTTCTTTTGTCTCGGCCTTCGCTTCGAAGACCTGTTCGACAATGGCGCGCTGGTTGACGGCGTGCCAACTCGACGAGCCCTCAGACGGGCTCGAATTGCGGGCGCGGCCGATGTAGCGTAGCGGGTAGCGCTGGTCGACGAGCTCTTCGAGCAGCGGGCGCACGAATTCCCACGCGCCCATGTTCTCCGGCTCTTCCTGCACCCAGCAGACCTCGCGCAGCTTCGGGTAGCGCGCCATGACCTCGCGAATCGCGGTGTCCGGGAACGGATAAAGCTGCTCGACCCGGGCAATGGCGATGTTGGGGCTGTCCTTGCGCTGCTCGCTGGTCATCAGGTCGACCGCGACCTTGCCGCTGCACAACACCAGGCGGCGGACCTTGCCCGCCTGCGCCGTCGTCATGCCATCGTCGATCACCCGCTGGAACTTACCGTCGGCCAATTCGGCCGGCGTCGAGGCCGTAAACGCGTGGCGCAGCAGGCTCTTGGGCGTCATCACGACGAGCGGCAGCGGATCGGTGTTCAACAGCAGCGCCTGGCGCCGCAGCACATGAAAGTACTGTGCGGCCGTCGTGCAATTGACGACGCGGATGTTAGTGTCGGCGGCGGCGTTCAGAAAGCGTTCGAGCCGGGCACTCGAATGATCAGGGCCCTGCCCCTCGTAGCCATGCGGCAGCAGCAGCACCAACGACGGCGACATGCCCCACTTGGCGCGGCTCGACGTCAAATACTCATCGAGGATGATCTGCGCGCCGTTGATGAAGTCGCCGTACTGCGCTTCCCACATCACCAGCCGGCCAGGTTCCTGCAGGCTGTAGCCGAGTTCGAAGCCGACGCAGGCGTACTCGGACAGCGGGCTGTTGCGGATTTCGAACGCCGCGGTGGCCAGCTTCAGCTGCTGCAGCGGCACATGCTCGGCGCCGGTCACCGAGTCGTGGTAGACCGCGTGACGATGGCTGAAGGTGCCGCGCTCGACGTCTTCACCGGTGAACCGGATCGCAATGCCATCGGCCAGGATTGAGGCCAGTGCCAACTCTTCGGCGGCCGCCCAGTCGATGCTGCGCTCCGCCGCATCGGCAAAGATTGCCTTGCGCCGCTCGCGCCCGCGCTCAAGCTTGCGGTGCACGATAAATCCCTCGGGTACCTGCAGCAGGTCGGCGTTCAGCGCAGCGAGACGAGCGAGGGGCAGGGCGGTCTTTGCCTTGGTGGCAGCACCGCTCGGCGGCACCTCGGGCACCGGCGGAATGTAATCCTGCTCGGGCTTGACTGCGGCATAGGCCTGTTCGAGCGCGGTCATGCGCTCGCGCACCATCTCGTCGGCACGTTCCTGCGTGATGGTGCCGGCCCCGACCAGCGCGCGCGCGTACTGCTCGCGGACGGTGGGGTGCGCGCTGACAATCTGGTAGACCGCCGGCTGCGTGAACGCCGGCTCGTCGCCTTCGTTGTGGCCATAGCGTCGGTAGCCGACCAGGTCGATCAGGTAGTCGAGCTTGAAACGCTGGCGGTAGGAGATCGCGAGCCGCGCCGCCTCGATGCACGCGACCGGATCGTCGGCGTTGACGTGCGTAATCGGGATCTTGAAGCCGCGCGCCAGGCCGCTGGCGTAGCTGGTGCTGAACGACTCTTCCGGGTCGGTGGTGAACCCGACCTGGTTGTTGGCAATGATGTGGATGATGCCGCCGACGTCGTAGCCTTCGAGCCGCGACAGGTTCAGGGTCTCGGCGACGACGCCCTGGCCGGGGAAGGCCGCGTCGCCGTGGATCAGGATGGCGAGCACCTTGCCCTTGTCGACGATGGCCGGTCCTGGTTGGTCCACCGAGGTGGCGGCCGCGCGCGCCATGCCGTTCAGTACCGGGTCTACCGCTTCGAGGTGGCTCGGGTTGGGCGGCATCGAGATCACCACCTGCTTTGGCAATCCTTCGGGTTGCGCCTCGATCCGCGCGCCGGCGTGGTACTTCACGTCGCCCATCCATCCGAGGTCAACTCGCAGCCGGTCCTTCAGGAGCGGGTCCTTGAACTCGGCCAAGATCTGGGTGTAGGACTTCTGCAGGATGTGCGCGAGCACGTTCAGCCGCCCGCGGTGCGCCATCGCGATCATCACGTGTTGTACGCCGCCCTCGGCGGCGTCGTGGATGATCTCGTCGATGATCGGCACCATCAGGTCGAGGCCTTCGATCGAGAACCGCGTCTTGCCGGGGAAGGTCCGGTGCAGGAAGCGCTCGAAGGTCTCGACTTGGGTGATGCGGTCGAGCAGCTCGACGCCGTTGATCGGATCGACCGGCGGCCGGAACTGTCCCGACTCCACGGCCTGCCGCAACCACTGGCGTTCGTCGGGGACGAACACGTGGCTGTAATCGTGGCCGGTGGTCGAGCAGTAGACCTCGCGCAAGCGCGCGAGGGCCTCGAAGGCGTTGGCGGCGCCGGCCGCCGCCGGTCCCGAGACAATCGAGGCCGGCAGTTTCTTCAGCGCGTCGGCGGTCAAGCCGTGCGACAGCGGATTGAGCGACGGGTCGCCAATCGGATCGTGAAAGCCGAGCGGATCGAGACGCGCCGCGAGGTGCCCGAATCGGCGGATCTTACCGGCCAGGGTGAAGGCGGCGATGCCCGCTGTCAGGTCGGCGGGCGCCCGCCGCAGCTGAGCGGAGTCATCTTGAGCGAAGGCGGGCGTCCAGGTAGCAAACGCCCGGCGGGTCGACTCGTCCACCGACGAGGGGTCACGCTGATAGCGCTCGAACAACTCGTAGACATACCCCGCGTTGGCCCCGGTAAACTGGTCCCACGGGTTCATAACCTTTCTATTTTAACCCGCCTTCGCCCTTCGGGCTGCCGCCTTCGCACTTTTGCGCTACGGCGGACGAGACGGCGCGGCAGGCAGTGCACGGCAGAGACAAAGAATGACGGAAAACCCAACCGCTTGATCCGGCTCCTCGCCATCGACATCGACGGGACGTTGCTCGACTCGAAGGGCGGCGTCCCGCAGGCGAATCTTGATGCTATTCATCGCGCGGCCGGGTGCGGTGTCCGCATTGTCATTGCCACCGGCCGAAGTTTCCATTTCGCGCTGCAGGCGCTGGGCGATCTTCCCGACGACCTCACGCTGCTCGCCTACAACGGCGCGATTGCCCGCTCACGCTCGGGGGCAACGCTGCTGCGTCGGCTGCTGCCGCAGGCCGTGGCGCGCCAGGTCCTCGCGGCGACCATCGAGTGGCGGACCGACACGGCGTGCGTCTTCGATCGGCCGCTGGCCGGACAGCTCGTCTACGACCGCATGGACTGGTCGCATCCCAACCGCGCCGGCTTCAAGCGGCGCAACGCCGCCATCATCCAGGCAGTCGAGCGATTGGAAGAAGCGGTCACCGAGGATCCGGTGCAGGTCACGTTCAACGGCGGCGTGGAGGCCATGCGAGCGATTTCGTCGCACCTGGCGGCCCATCCGATCGCGCCTCACCTCGAGGTGACCCTGACCGAGTATCCGCAACGCGACTTTTCGATGGTGGATGTCTGCAGTACTGGCATCACGAAAGGCACCGGGCTGGCGGCGCTGGCCAGCCACTTTGGCGTGGCCCAAGCCGAGGTCATGGCGGTCGGCGACAACCACAACGATCGCGACATGCTGCAGTGGGCCGGCACCGGCGTCGTGATGGGCAACGCCGAGCCGGAACTGAAGGCACCGGGCTTTCACCTGACGGGCACGAATGACGAGGCCGGCCTGGCCCAGGCGATTGACCTGTTCATTCCCGGCCGGTAGGGCTCGGGCTACGCCCTCGTGGGGCGCGCGCCGAAGACGACATCGCGTCAAGGAAAGCCCGATCTGGCGAGGCAAGCGGGTCCTTCGCTGGTGAGTTGGGCGGGCTGAACCCGCTCCCAGTACACTGGCTGCTCCGTGTCCTACACTTGGCGCACCATCAAGACCGACCGTGGCGACCACGGCGTGCGCGTTGACCGTGTGCTGCTGCGCCACCTGCGCGATGAACGTTCGGTCTCGCGAAACCGCATTCAAAAATGGATTGAGGCCGGCGACGTCCTGGTCAATGGCGCACCGCCGTCGCGGGCCGCGTGGCGCGTGCAGGCGGGTGACGACCTGCAGGTCCGCATCGAGGAACTGCCGGCCAGAACCAGGCCGTCTGGCGAGGCCATGGATCTCCAGGTGCTCTACGAGGACGATGACTTGTTGGCAGTCGACAAGCCGGCTGGACTGGTCGTGCACCCGTCGTACAAGAATGCGGCCGGGACACTGATCAATGGCGTGCTCGAACGGGCCAAGACGTGGCCCGCGGGTTCGCGGCCCAGCTTGCTTGGACGTCTCGACAAGTACACCTCTGGCGTGGTGATCGTGGCCAAGCGACCGGCCGTGCACGCAGCCCTGCAGCGCGCGATGGAATCCCGGCGCATCGACAAAGACTACGCGGCGATCGTCTGGGGCCGGCCGTCACCGATGCGCGGCACGATTGACCTGGCCCTCGATCGCGACCCGTGGGATCGGCGCCGCATTACGGTGACCGACCGCGGTGGCCAGCCGTCGGTGACGAAGTACGAACGGCTGGCGGTTTCGTCTCCTGGTCCCCCTCGCCCCTTCTCCCTGGTTCGTTGCCGTCTCATCACCGGACGCACGCACCAGATTCGGGTGCACCTATCCGCGCGGAACTGGCCGATTGTCGGCGATGCGGTGTATGGCCTGAAGAGGACGGGCGGCTCCCTCACGCCGCTCGACGAAGTGGCCCTGGCGTTTCCGCGCCAGGCCCTGCACGCCTGGCGGCTATCGCTGCGGCAGCCGACCACCAACGCCGCGCTCGAGATCACGGCGCCACTGCCCGACGACATGCAACAACTTGCCACGGCACTCTGCTTGTCCACCGTCGCTTTAGCGTAGATGGGCGTAGAATCGCGGACCTGGCCATGACCTCGACCGCCGTCACCCGAGTCCGGACCGCCCTGGCGGCGCAGCCGCGCCTGTCGCTGGCGCAACTGCCTACTCCCCTTCATGACGCCGTTCGCCTTCGCGAGGCGCTCGGTGGACCGGCGCGCTGCCCGCGGCTCCTGATCAAGCGGGACGACCTCACGGCACTCGGCCTGGGGGGCAACAAGGCGCGCAAGCTCGAGTACCTGGTCGCCGACGCGCAGGCCCGCGGCGCGACGACGCTGATTACGACCGGCGCGGTGCAGTCGAATCATGCGCGCATGACCGCGGCGGCGGCGTGCGTCGCCGGCATGCGTTGTGTGTTGGTGTTGACGTCCACCACGACCGAACCCACATTGGCCGGCAACCTGCTGCTCGACCGCCTCTACGGCGCCACGGTGCGCCTGGTGCCATCGATTGATCCGATGCTGGCGGTCGGCCAGGACGAAGCAGTGGTCGCCGCGGTCGTCGCCGAGGAGGAAGCGAGCGGACGGACTCCGTACGTGATTCCCATCGGCGGGTCGAGTGCGGTTGGCGTGTTCGGCTATGTCGGCGGCACCGCTGAACTGGTCGAACAGCTGGCGACGATGACGATCGCCCCGACGCGCCTGTACTACGCCAGCGGCTCGCGCGGCACGCAGGCTGGACTGACACTCGGCGCCGTTCTGTGCGAGGCGCCGTACCTGGTCTACGGTGTCGCCGTCAGTGCCGGCGAGCCGGAGAAGATTGAGCGCGCCCGGCGCATCGCCAACGAAGCGGCGACGCGGCTCGGACTTGCCGAACGACTGGACTTGCCCGACCTGGTGACGGACCAGTCATTCATCGGCGAGGGGTATGGCATCCCAACCGAGGCCGGCCTTGAAGCCATTGCGCTGGTCGCGCGGACCGAGGCGCTCTTGCTGGATCCCTGCTATACCTCGAAGGGCATGGCGGCCCTGATCCAGCATGTGCGCAGCGGCGAATTGAGTTCGTCGGAGACGGTGGTGTTCCTGCACACCGGCGGCATGCCGGCGCTGTTTACTACCGACTTCGTGGACGCTTTTGCTCGCCGTCGCGGCTGAAACGCTTACTCCGGATTTCGGGTCGAGATGGCGGGAACCGGCTCGAGCCAGATGCGGGGAATGTGTTGGTTGGCGGCGGTTCGCTCCAATGTTTCTCACCGCCCTTCGAAGGGCCGACGTTCCGAACCAGCGGCATCACTGCTCGATCCACCCCGAGATGTTGTTGGTGAAGGTCGAAGCTCCTCCGGGAATGGTGATTTCGGTAGTGAGGATACCAAGCCCACCGTTGTAGGTGACCGTCATGTTGCCCGACAAGTTGTTCGTGGTGAGCGTTGATGAACCACGGCGGCCATTGGGATTGGTCGTGGCATGGTAGGCATTGGTCGTACTGTCGCGGTCCTCGACCATGATGCGGCCCTGGAACTCTGAATTGCCGTAGATCTTCATCTGCTCGCGGACCATGATCTGGCCGTCCATGTCGACCGAGTCATCCGCGTCAACCGTACCGCCCAGCTCGAAGTCGCCGTTGGTCACGAACTGGATGCCCGCGCCGTTCTCGGGCTTGAACTTTCCATTGCCCGTCACCTTGATCGAGCCTTCCGCAATCACCGAGATTTGGGTGAAGCCGCTCGACTTGCCGGTGCCGTGAATGTTGGCGCTCCCTTGCACGTAATAGGTCGAAGATGAGGGCATGGCCCCTGACGCGCTCCACGTGCCGCCACTGAAGCTCCAGCCGGTCGGGCAGGGATCTGACTTCGCGCCGCAGCCCGAGCCATTGGCGTGGGTAATGGTACCGGAGGAGGTGAGGATCCAGTCCGCCAGATTGAAGTAGTCAGACGCCTTGATTTCCGGGACCGACATCGGCGGCATGCCGCCCGCCTTCAAGCCATCGGGATCCAAATCGTCATCGACTGAGCCGGTGGCGGTGATGTCGCCGGACACCTCCTCCGAACCCCCGCCCGTGACGTCGCCGTTCGAGTGCACATTGCCCTTGGTGCCGAGGACCCTGATGTTGCCGCTCATGTCGAGGTCGCCGTTCACGAGCATGGCCGGGTTCGAGAGAATCGTGTTGGTCGACGGCAGGTCGGGAATTTCGGTGGACTGCAGCACCCGCCCGAGAACGACGGTCGTCCCCCTCGGCCCGGTGCCGATACAACGCAGGATCATCCGGGTGTTCTGATCGAGGTCCGGGTCGCCGTCCTCGCTCATCTGGGTCAGCTGGTCGGCCGTGAGGGCCGCTGGATACAAGCTGGGATTGTCGTCGTCAAGGAGCTCGAAACGGTACGAGTAGTCCGCGCTGAGGGTGAACGGTCCATTGCCGATCACCGGCACCACACCCGTGACCGACAGGTCGGTGGCGGTGTCGGCGAGGATCTGTTCGATCGCGCGGTTCATGCCCGCCTCGGCGGCACCGCGCGCGCCGGCATAGTACGCCTCGTTGGTGGCCATGGCGATCTCGGTCTGGCCGTTCAGCGTCAATCCGGTGGTGAGGCCGGCCATCACCGCCAACAGCAGCAGCACGATGATCAGCGCGACACCTTGCTCGGAGCGAACGGGATCCATCGGATGGGTAGTCATGTTGTATGGCCTTAGTAATTGCGTCCTCGCACACGCACTTCCTGCGTGAGCAAGCGCGTTTCCGGCAGCCCGGTCGAGGCGTTGACGGTACGTGTTCGCACGGTGACTTGAGTCTCGACGTAGACGACGTTGGCCGCCGTCACGGTGGGGACGTGGCTGACGTCCTTAAAGACAAAGAGCAGACTCTCAATCACCGCGTCCGTGCGGATCGAGGCACTACCGCCAAGGTTGTTGTCCAGGAACGTGATGCTGTTGGTGCCGGCGTCAAACGACACGGTGACGTCTTCATTCGCCTGACTACAGGTGCCCGCCGGGCCACCCAGCAGTCCATCCGGTGGATTGGAATCAGTTTGCAACCGCACGTCGTTGTCAATGCCGTCGGCGTTCGGGTCCATGATCAACCAGGCGTAGGCCGTGCCAGCCGCCGGACAGGCAGAGGTGTCGCCCGGGTTCTGGGGCAAGGCGTAGGGATTGTTGCCGGCGGCGCGAATCATGCGGCTGACCCATTCGAGCGCGTAGCGTCCTTCCTGTTCACCCGCCGAATCCTCAATCTGCCGGCGAAAGCTCTGCTGCACCTGCGAGGTCATCATGACCGCGCCGCCAAGCACCATCGTGGTGACCAGCGTCGAGATCATCAACTCCGCGAGGGTGAATCCGCGGTCGCTACCCAGGTTCAAGGACACGGCGCCGATACTCCGCGAATAATAGTCACAAGGTCGTAAGGGGACGACGTCCGCCGATCGGTGACGTCGGGAAGGACGCGAACGGTGACCGTGCGCAGGTTGAGATCGCCGTCCGGACCCGCTGCCACGAGCCACCGGACCTTGTAGCCCTTGGTAACGGTGTCGTCGGAGGTGTTGGCCGGTGTCCCGTTGTCCTGCATCGGCGTCTGGTTGTAATTCGCCACGTCGGCAGTGATCGATCCGCCGCACGCCATCGAGGGACTGGTCGCGAAGTTCATGGTCGTCAACTCGTCGATCCGGTCCTGGGCGAGGCGCACCGCACCCGTCGAATTGCGTCCGAGCTGTTGCAGCCGCAGCGTGACCGCCATGAGCTCGGCCATCGCCACGAGCCCGATCGTACAGACCGCCATGGCCACGACCGCTTCAATCAGCGTGAAGCCGCGCTCGTCGTTCGTCCCTGCGGCGCTGTTATTCAACATTGCCGAAAGTGATCTGCCCGGTAGCGCTCACGGTGAGGCGGCGAGACGCCGTGCCCTGAGTCACGTCGATCGTCAATGGGATAGCCGCGCCGCTGGCCGTAAAGATGCCACGGCCGCTCACCTCGAGAAACGCTGCACTATCGGAGTCAAACGCCACGTCGAATGGCAGATTGATCGTGCCGGAATCGCCGTCAAGTGTTTGCGTGCAGCGGTCGGCGGCGTCATCGACAGCAGGATCTCCCGTCATGATCAGGCTCCGGATCACGCCCGCAGTCGGGCAATCAAACACCACCCGATGATTGGTATTGGAGCTAATGGCCCTCAGTCGGGCCTGGCGGATCGTCGCGCCAATCTGCTCCGAACCCGTCCACAGCCGACTGCGCGCGTTCGACTCGATGAACACAGGCACCGAGATCGCAGTGACGATGCCGATCATGCCAACCACTATCAGCATCTCGACGAGGGTAAAGCCGCGTTCGGTTCGCACACCCTGAAGATAGCAAGAGCGGATCCAACCGCCCAGGTTGGCCGTAAGTGTTTGACGAAGAGGCAATTGTGGCGGCTCAGTAGCGCCAGAGGCGTACCGGTTTGTCTCAAAAAAGCTCAGTCGCATACAGAATTGTGATCGAAGCCATGGATCGGAAGGCGGCGGTGCGGCTTCCCCCAACTATACTGGGGTGTTTCATGCGGCGCCTCGGGCTCGTCCTGTTTTTCACTCTGCTCGTCGCGCCGGCCGCCGCGCAGAATCCGCCAAGTCCGGCCGAGGTCGTAACGCGCGACGCACAGGGTCATGCCGTCCTGCGGACCACGCGCGTGACCTCGCCCCCGACCTTCGATGGCCGCCTCGACGATCTCGCCTACGAGTTGGTGCCAGGTGCCGCCGGTTTCATCCAGCAGGAGCCCGTCGAGGGCAGCCCGGCCAGCGACAAGACGGAAGTCTGGGTGTTCTTCGATGACAAGAACATCTACGTCGGCGCCCGTCTGTGGGAGACCCATCCCGATCGCCGGGTGACCAGCGACATGCGGCGCGACGCCAGCAACATGTACAACAACGACCACATCGCGGTCTTGTTCGACACGTTTGATGACCGGCGTAATGGCTTTGGCTTCTCCTCGAACGCGCAGGGTGGCATGTTCGACTGGCAGGTCACCAACGAACAGCCCAGTAACAACTGGAATGGCCTGTGGGACGTGCGGACGGCTGATTTCGATGGCGGCTGGACGGTGGAGTTCGTCATCCCTTTCCGCTCGATGCGCTTCAAGGAGGGCAGCAAGGAATGGGGCGTGAACTTTCGCCGCATGGTGCGCTGGCGCAACGAACTGACCTTCCTGTCGCAAGTGCCGGTCTCGTGGGGACGCCGGGGCCTGTCCAAGGTGTCGTCGGTCGGCGAACTGGTCGGCCTCGAGTCGCCGGTCAAGCTGCGCAGCTTCGACGTCAAGCCCTACGCGCTCGGCTCGAATACGACCAACCACCGCTCGACCCCGCCCCTGTCGAACGACGGCGCCGCCCAGTTCGGCGTCGACGCCAAGTGGGGCATCACGCAGTCGGTCGTCACCGATTTCACTTACAACACCGACTTTGCCCAGGTCGAAGACGACGAGGCGCAAGTCAACCTCACGCGGTTCAGCGTGTTGTTCCCCGAGAAGCGCGACTTCTTTCTTGAGGGCCAGGACGTCTTCAACTTCGCCGGCGCCGGTGCCAACCAGGGTGGCGGCGGCCAGGGCCCGGCGGCCATCAGCGCCGGTGGTGGTGGTGGTGGCGCCAGCAACGTCACGCCGATCGTGTTCTTCAGCCGGCGCATTGGGCTGCAGAACAACCAGGTCGTTCCCATTCTCGGCGGCGCGCGGCTGCTCGGGCGCGGCAACGGTTTTCAGGTCGGCGCGCTGCACATGCGAATGGAGGAGGTCGACACGGCCGGCGCGCCTGCGACCGACTTCTCGGTGTTTCGCGTCAATCGCGACATCCTCAAGCGCAGCCGTATCGGCATGATCGCCACGCGGCGCGGTCCCGGCGCAGCCGGTGGCGACGATGGTTACTCGTTCGGGGTCGACAGCACGATCAACCCCCTCGAACAGCTGGCGATCAATGCGTATTGGGCAGGGACGTCGGGCGCAGCGGGTGCGTCGGTCAACGAGCGCAGCAGCTATCGCGGCAACATGACGTGGAATGCCGACCTGACCGGCTTCCAGGTCGAGCACATGTTCCTCGGCGACCAGTTCAACCCGGAGACCGGCTTCCTGCGGCGCTCGGCGTTCCGCCGCACCTACGGGCAAGGCCGCTACAGCCCGCGGCCGGCGCGGTGGAAGACGGTCCGCAAGTTCTATTACGAGGGTAGCTACGACTACTTCGAGGATCGCCGCGGCCGGCCCGAGTCGCGTGAGGCCACGGCCGCCTACCGCATGGAGTTGTCGGACGGCGACCAGTGGGCTACCGAGTACTCGGGCGCGTACGAGCATCTCGAGGCGCCCTTCCAGGTCACACCGGGGGTCATCGTGCCGGCCGGCGAATACAACTTCCAGCAGGCGAAGCTGCTCTACACGAGTTCGCCGCAACGACGGGTGTCAGGCACGCTGACGCTGAACTACGGTGGCTTCTATGGCGGCACACTGAAGGAACTGACCTGGCGAGGCCGCCTCGAGTTTGGTCCGCGCTTCTACGCCGAGCCCACGGTGTCGCTCAACCTGTTCAAGACACCGTACGGCGACGGCGACGCCAACATCATCAGCTCGCGTCTCACCTATACGCTGACGCCGCGGATGTTCGCGTCAGCGCTGGTGCAGTACCAGTCGGCCAGTAACGCCGTCACTACCAACGCGAGGTTTCGATGGGAATACCTACCGGGCAGCGAACTGTTCGTCGTCTACAGCGACGGCAGAACCACCACCGGCCCCGGTTTCCCAGAGTTGGACAACCGGAGCCTGGTGGTCAAAGTAACGAAGCTGTTTCGGTTTTAGGACGCCTTACTCTTCCTGCATGAACGGATACTTGTAGTCCGTCGTCGGCGCGAACGTTTCCTTGATGGTCCGCATGCTCACCCAGCGGGCCAGGTTCATCTTCGAACCGGCCTTGTCGTTGGTACCCGACGCGCGTGCGCCACCGAACGGCTGCTGGCCCACCACGGCGCCGGTCGGCTTGTCGTTGATGTAGAAGTTGCCGGCCGCGTTCCTGAGCGCCGACGAAGCTTCGATCACGGCGGCGCGATCGTACGCGAACACCGCACCGGTCAACGCGTAGGGCGAGGTGCGATCGACAATCTGCAGCATCTCGCTCCACTTCGCATCGTCGTAGACATAAACCGACAGCACGGGCCCGAAGATCTCCTCGCACAACAGGCGGTAAGACGGGTCAGCCGATTCGACCAGCGTCGGCTCGATGAAGTAGCCTTCGTCGCCCTTGCAGCCGCCGCCCTGGATCACCGTGGCGTTCTTCTTCGCATCATCGATGTAGCCGCTGATCTTGGTGAAGGATTTCTGGTCGATGACCGCGCCCATGAAGTTACGGAAGTCCCGGACATCGCCCATCTTGATGTCCTTCATCATCGCCACCATGCGATCGCGGATGTCGTTCCAGCGGGACTTGGGCACATACATCCGGCTGGCAGCCGAGCACTTCTGGCCCTGGTACTCGAACGCGCCACGCACGGCGGCGACGGCGACTTCCTGTGGATCGGCCGACGGGTGCACAACGATGAAGTCCTTGCCACCGGTTTCGCCGACCAGGCGAGGATAGCCACGATACTTACCGAGGTTCTGGCCGACCCGCTGCCACATGCCGTTGAACACGGCGGTGCTGCCGGTGAAGTGAATACCTGCCAGGTCAGGGTGATCGAGCAGCACCTCGGAGATCTCGACCGGGTTACCCGGCACGAAGTTGATCACGCCCGGCGGCAGGCCCGCCGCCTCGAGCAACTTCATCACGTAGTACGCGCTCAGCATGGCAGTACCCGCTGGCTTCCACACGACGGTGTTGCCCATCAGCGCCGGAGCACCCGCGAGGTTGCCACCAATGGCGGTGAAGTTAAACGGCGAAATGGCGTAGACGAAGCCTTCAAGCGGCCGGTACTCCATCTGGTTCCAGACCGCGTGAGTGCTGTCGGGCTGTTCCGCGATCAGCTCCTGGGCGAACGCGACGTTGAAGCGCCAGAAGTCGACCAACTCCGAAGCGGCGTCGATCTCCGCCTGGTAGGCGGTCTTCGACTGGCCCAGCATGGTGGCGGCGACAATCGTCGAGCGCCAGGTAGTGGTCAACAGTTCGGCCGCGCGCAGAAACACGGCGGCGCGGTCTTCGAACGACCAGCCTGACCATTCCTTGCGCGCCGCCATCGCGGCAGCCACCGCCTGGCGGACCTGGTCGGGGGTCGCCTGGTGGAACTGAGCTAGCACGTGGCCGTGCTGGTGGGGCATGACGGCCGGCGCGGTGGCGGTGTTGCGAATCTCCTTGCCACCGATCACGATCGGAATATCGACCGTTTCGCCGGCCATCGTGGCCAGGCGGGCCTTGAGCTCGGCGCGGGCCGGTGTGCCGGGCGCATAGCTCAGGTTCGGGTCGTTCTCGGGGCGGGGAACTCGACGGCGGCCGGTGATGGCGTCAGACATGTGCGCGCTTCCTTTGGAATGGGGCGAAGCCCTATTCTATCGAAGGGCGTTACACCCTGCCGTGGAAGTTCGGCTGGATCCGCGCGACGAGCGCATGGCCGAGTTCGACGCCGGCCTCGCTATCCGTGCGGGCTCGATGACTTGTGGGGTGAGCGCGTGGCCGTCGATGACGGGTCCATTAACCACCTATTGCTCGCCGCCCTGCCAGAGGCGCGACGGCCCACGCTGCAGGTGGCCGCGCACAAGGTGAATGTCATCTTCGAGCCGTTCACGCTGACAATTCCACTCGCTTGAGAATTCACAGGTTCCTTTTGAACTCCTAAGCTCCTGATCTCCTGTTAATGGGCGACGACGTCGCGCCTAGTGCGCGACGACGATGTGTCGCCACTTGCCCTGGCGGAAGCGCATCACCGTCAGCACGCAGCGGGCGAAGTGGCCGAGCACAATGGCGAGCCAGATGTCGCTGGCGACGAGCGGGCGGGTCGCCTGGATGATGGTGCACATCCCGATCGGCACGGCCACCTGCGACGCCAGGGTGATGAAGAGCGGGCTGCGGGTGTCGCCGGTCCCCTGCAGGCCGCCGGTGTAGGTCAACGCCAGCGTGATGAAGAAGCCTGACACGGCGAGGTACTGCAGCAGTTGCTGACCGAGCATCGCGACCGCCGGTTCGGTGGCGCCGAAGGCGCCGAGCAGCGTTTGCGGAATCGTGACGAACAGCAGGCCGACGAATGCCGCCACGCCCAGGCCGATGCGAGAGGCGGCGTGGACCCCCCGCATGGCGCGCTCGGGATGGCCGGCACCCAGGTTCTGTCCGGCGATGGTGGCGGCCGCGCCCATGAGACCGACCGAGGTCCAGGTAATCATCGAAAATAGTTCCGTGTAGCCAATGGTGAAGGCCGCCTGCGCGGCCGCGCTCTGCGGCAGCGAGCCGATGTAGCGCAGCATCAGGACGCCGGCCACGTTCATCGCGATCCCCTGGACCCCGGTTGGCAGTCCGAAGCGGAACAGCGCGCGAATAATCGTCCAGTCGGGGCGCCAATCCATCTCGCTCGAGACCTTGAATACCAGCCGGCCCTTGAACAACTGGTACAGCGCATACGCGCTCACGGAGCTCGAGGCGATGGCGGTGCCGAGCGCTGAGCCCGCCGTGCCCAGTGCCGGGATCGGCCCCAAGCCGGGAATGAAGATCAGGTTGAGGATGACGTTCAGGATCGTCATGGTCACGCCGAGACGCAGCGGCGTGCGCGTGTCGCCGGCGGCGCGCAGCGCCGAGGTCAGCATGAAGAACGACAACATGCCGAAGCTGAGCGCGAAGTTGATGCGCAGGAACGGCAACGCCAGCGCCTTGACCTCGCCCGAGGCATTGACCATCTCGAGCAGGTAGGGCGACAGGACATACCCGACTGGCCCCATGACCGCGTACATCGCGATGGCGGTCAGCAGCGCCTGTTGCACCGTCTTGTTCACCTTCTCGACGTCGCCGGCGCCAACGAAGCGGGCGACCAGCACAGCCTGGCCGGTGAACAGCGAGGCGATGAAGACAATGACGACGAGGAAGATTTGCCAGCTGACGCCGATAGCGGCGTTGCCCGTGTAGCCGATCAGGTGACCGACCAGAATGTGATCGACCACGCCCTGGAGGCCGGCGATCACGTTCTGAAGCATGGTGGGCCACGCCAGCTTCCAAACGGCGGGACCAATGGGGCCTTCGACGAGCGACCGATCGAACGGCGACTTCTTCTTCAGGGACGGGTCCGACAAACGACCTGAATTCTACCTTTAAACGTCGAGCTCAACGGCGTCTTCGGCCCGGTCCATGATGAAGCGGAAGCGCGCCGAGGCGTCCTTGCCCATCAGTTCGTTGATCACGCGATCGGTCATCAGCTGATCGGCAACTTCCACCTTCAACAACCGCCGCGTGCGGGGGTTGAGCGTAGTCTCCCACAGCACCTTGGGCATCATCTCGCCCAGGCCCTTGAAGCGGGTGATCTCGGGATTGGCGCGGCCGGTTTTGGTCTTCAGGATCTGCGCCTTCTGCAGCTCGTCGAGCGCCCAGAATGTCTCCTTGCCGACGTCGATGCGGTAGAGCGGCGGTTGCGCCAGGTAGACACGACCGGCCGCCATCAATTGCGGCAGGTGACGGAAGATAAACGTCAGCAGCAGCGTCGCGATGTGATGGCCGTCAGAGTCGGCGTCGGCGAGGATGATCACCTTGCCGTACCGCATGCGATTAAGGTCGAAGTTCTTGCCGACCCCGCAGCCGAGCGCCGTGACCAGATCGGCCAGCTCCTTGTTCTCGAGCACCTTGGCGGTTGACACCCCTTCGGTGTTCAGCACCTTGCCGCGCAGTGGCAGAATGGCCTGGCGCGCGCGATCGCGGCCCTGCTTCGCCGACCCACCTGCCGAGTCACCTTCGACCACAAACAACTCGCTGGTCATCGAGCCGGGATTGGTGCAGTCGGCCAGCTTGCCCGGCAGGTTGACGCGTCCTGCGGTCGGACCCTTGCGCACCACTTCCGAGGCCGCGGCCCGGCTGGCCTCGCGGGCCCGCGCCGACAGGATGATGCGCGCGACAATCGCTTCGGCGATCGACTGGTTGTTGTTCAACCAGTGTTCGAGGCCCGGCCGCACCAGCCCGTCAACAGCCGACATCACTTCTGGATTGTTCAGGCGATCCTTGGTCTGCCCCTGGAACTGCGGTTCCTGGATGAAGACGGACAGGATGCCGGTGAGACCTTCGCGGATGTCTTCAGCGCTGAGCGTCACGCCCTTCGGCGACAGGTTGTGGGTCTCGATGTAGTTGCGGACCGCCTTGCCGAGCCCGGCGCGGAAGCCGTTCTCGTGCGTCCCGCCCGAGGCGGTGGGAATGCCGTTGACGTAGCTGCGAAGACTCTCGTCGGTGGCCTCGGTCCACTGCAGCACCAGCTCGAGCTTGGTGCTGCCGTCTTTCTCGAGCGTGAATGGCGCTTCGTGCACCGGCTTCGCGTTGCGCTCGGCGACGATCTTCTTCAGGTAATCGACCAGCCCTTCTTCGTGCTGAAAGACTTCCTTCTGCCCGCTGGTCTCGTCTTCGAAAGCGACTTTCACGCCGCGGTGCAGGTAGCTGGCCACTTCGAGGCGCTCACGAATCAGCGACGCTTCGAACTCGACCTTCGGAAAAATCTGCGGGTCGGGCCTGAAGAACACCGTCGTGCCGGTGCCGCGCGCCGGACCCACTTTCTTCAGGCTGCCTTGCGGCTTGCCCTGCTTGAAGGTCATCTCGTACTGGTGACCATCGCGCCGGACGGTCGCCACCAGCTCACGCGACAACGCGTTCACCACGCTGGCACCCACGCCGTGGAGACCGCCGGCGGTCTTGTAGTTGCCGGCTTCGAACTTGCCGCCCGCGTGGAGCACCGTGAAGATCACTTCCAGCGCACTTTTCTTCGTCTTGGGATGCGCATCGACCGGAATGCCGCGGCCATCGTCTTCGACCGTGATCGACGAGCCGTCCTGGTGCAGCGTGACGCGGATGTTCGCGGCGTGGCCATTCATGGCCTCGTCGATCGAATTGTCGAGCGTCTCCCAGACCAGGTGATGCAGGCCCGTGCTGCCGACGCCGCCGATGTACATGCCGGGGCGCTTACGAACCGGCTCGAGCCCCTCGAGAACGGTGATGTCCTTGGCGGTGTAGGAAGTAGACACTAGCCTTTCTTCTTGCGCGGGGCCGGCTTCTTCTTGTCGGCCTTGACCGCAGGTGCGGCGGTCTTCTTGGCGCGCGCGGTCTTCCTGGCCTTCGACGCCGGTTTCGGGGCCGCCTCGACGTTGCCATCCACCTCAAGCGGTGACGCCACCGGCTCGGCAATGGCGGGCGGCAATGGCTCGACCAGCATCGACGGTTCGAGTTCGTCAACCGGCGACTGGGTGTTGTTCACGACGAGGCCCCAGCCGTGCGGCACCGTGGCGCGCGCGGTCGCGCCGTTGGCGAACACGCGCAAGCCACCCTGGCGATCGCGCTCCAGACGGAGGATGCCGTCCTTCTGGCACGCGCGCATCAGGTCGGCGATCGAGCCGTAGCGGCGCTCGTCGAAGTCGGGCTGGGCCGCTTTGAGAAACTGCTTGAACTGGCGCGGATACATCGGCCAGCGTGGCGGCGTCGCCGCTTCGGCCAGCAGGCGCCGCACCAGGGCCACGCCATCACCGAGTGAGGCGGGTTCGGTCGGGGCGGGACGCGTTTCCTGCTCCTCGTCGAGCTCGGCGGCGCCGGAACCCGAGTTGGACTGTTCCAGCAGTTCGCGCGCGGCGCGACGGCCGGCTTCACGCGACGCCGAGATCGCGTCGCTCGATGCATCGGGCACGAGCGTCGGCGTTGGCGGCGGGAGCGCTGCCGGTTCGGCCGCGTCAGTGTGGCCATCGTTCAACTCAACCAGGGTGCTGCGGCCCTGGTGCTTCAGCGTGACGATGCCCTGTTGCGCCAGCTTGTCGGCAAAGTCGCGAAAGCTGCCGACGCCGTAGTCGCGTTCCGAAAACGACGAGTCGAGCTGCAACAGCGTGCTCTTCAGCAAGCCGAGCTGCGGCGAGACCTCGCGGTCGGCCAACACCTTCAGCGCGCGCTTCACGAGCGCGACGGACTGTTCGATCGGCTGCGTGCCGCTGCTGTGGCCCTGGGGGCGCGGCCGATCGCTGCTGCCCCGCTCGGGGCGCGGCTGGCTCGGACGGCGATCCGGCACGACGTTCTCGTAGGCGATGAACTCGGTGCAGTTCTTCTGCATCACCTGGCTGGTGAAGGCACGGCCGCCGACCACAAACACCTTGCGGTCGTACTGCTTGAGCTTTTCCACCAGCGTGATGAAGTCGCTGTCGCCGCCGACGATGACGAAGGCGTTGATGTGGGAGTGGGTGAACGCCATCTCGAGCGCGTCGAGAGCGAGGTTGATGTCGGCACCGTTCTTGTCGCCGCCGGGCGTCGGCACCCGCTGCACGAGGCGAACCGCGTGTTGCGCCATGGCGCGACCGTAGTCGCCGGATCGCTTCCAGTCGCCGTACGCGACCTTGGTGATGATTTCACCGCGTTCCTTGATGGCTTCGAGCACGGCGCCGATATCGAACGGCAGGCCGAGGGTCGTCTTCACGCCGATTTCGACGTTGTCGAAGTCGATGAAAACGGCAATCTTCAGTCTTTGATCTGACATGTACTTTCGTTACTTTCGAGTTAGAGAAATCCTGGGGCGTGGCGGCTTGGGGCGTGGCCAAGAGTGGCTGAGTTGCAAGCCACCAAGTCTGCATGCCTCCGAGGGGTCACCGGGAGGTGTTGCCATAGAGTATACCTGCCGGCATGACGGTTGCAGTATCAAAAGGCTGGAGTATCCAAATGACAGCAATGTGCACACGAAACAGGTCGCTTTTCGCCGTCCTCACGGCCCTGGCCGCGTGGATTCTTCCCGGCTTGGGCGTAAATGTGTCCGCGGCGGAGCAGAAACCGGAAGTCCAACGCCTGTTCCAGTCGGGTGATTACGAGCAGGTCGTGGCGGCATCGCGCGAGGGCGATCCCGCCTCGACCTACCTGGCGGCGCAAGCCCTGCTCAAACTCAACCGGATGGACGAGGTAGCGGCAGAGTTCGCGCGACTGAAGGGGAACGGTCCGGCCTGGAGTCTCGTCGGCGAATCGGGCGAGGCGCTCGCCGCCAACGACGCCGGGCGCGCGACCGAATTGGCGCGCAAGGCCACCGCGGCCGACGGCAACAATCCGTCTGCGTTCTACCAGCTTGGCCTGGCCACGAGCAAAGGCAGCGACTGGGGCGGCGCGACCGCAGCCTTCAACCAGGCCCTCGCGCTGAAGCCTGACCTCGCCTACGCGCACTACTACGCGGCGCTCGCCGCGCAGCGGCAGCGCCAGTTGCCCAAGGCCGGCGAACACTTCGAAGCCTTCCTGCGCCTGGCCCCAGAGGCGCCCGAGCGCCAGGCGGTGCAGGCGATCATGCGTAGCCTCAAATAGGCTTGGGGCTTGGGACTTGGGACTTGATCAAGCCTCAAGCCCCAAGCCTAAAAGATCTGTCCAATCCCGAAGTACCAACGGCCGTCACGCAGGCTGCTGGCGTCGCGGGTGGTAGCGCTCGGGACGGCCGAAGCGGGAATGCCGAAGTCCACGCGCAGCGTGCCGACGGGCGTGGCGAACCGCAGGCCCGCGCCGTAGCCGACCTTGACGTCTTTCCAATTGAACGATTCGTTGAGACCGAGGATGTTGCCGGCGTCGATGAAACTCACCCCGTTCACCCAGCGGTAGATCGGAAAGCGCACTTCCTGGTTCAGCACCAACAGCGCCTCGCCGCCGAGCGGCAAGCCCTCGACATCGCGCGGCCCCAGGCTGTCTTCACGATAGCCGCGCACGGTCGTGGCGCCACCGGCCTGGAAGCGGCCATCCAGAAACAGCGGGTCGGGTCCGAACTTCTTGCCCCACTGCGCGCGAGATGCCAAGACGACGCGCCCCAGCGGCACGAACGCGTACTGCTGCAAGAGCAGCTTGCGATTACGCACGTCAGAGCCCAACCATGACGCCGCGTGATCGATCGACGCGGACGAGAATGTGCCCTTGACCGTCGACAGCGGATCGTTGCGGCGGTCCCACAGCGCCGCGGTGCTCAGCGTCGCCAGGTTGCTGACAAAGTCGAGCGGCAATGGATCGTAGCCGGGCGCTGGGTCGAAGGTCCGCGACCGCTCGAAGCGATAGCCATAGACAATCTGCACCCCGCGAGCGCGCCATCGTTGGTCGGCGCTGAAGCCCTGCACGTCGTTGATCGCCAACACCTCCTGCCCGGCATCGTCGCGAAACAAGTCGCGCGAGTAGAACCCGTAGATGCTTGAGCGCGCCCGCCAGCCGAACAGCCGTGAAGTCGCCAGCAACACCGTCGCGTCCTGGCGATCGAACTGATACATGCCGAAGGCACTGAAGGTGAGCGCACGCCCAAACAGATTGGGGTTCTTGAGCTCAGCCACCACGCCGGCATTCTGCGTGCTCGTGAACTCATCGAGTTCGAGCTGGCGGTCGCCTGCCAGTTGCAAGCCGTAGCGAAACGCCCAGGGCGGGAACTCCTGCACCGCCACGCGCGCCTTCACCGGCTGCACGCCGTCGACGACCTCGGCTACCGGCACCGGCTGGATGTCGACCAGGCGAAACACGTTGGTGTCGTAGAGCCGTTTGCGCGCAAGGGCCCACTCGTCGAGGTTCACCGGCGTGCCCAGCTCGAAACGCAGCGCACCGGTCAACACCGAGTTGCGCGTCCGCTCGAGGCCCGTAACCTCGACGTCCTGCAGCACCTGCCGGGCCCCTTCGGAAATCGCGAAGGTGAGATGGACGGTGTCGTCCGCAGCCACCTCTGACAGCACTTCGACGTCAGCGGCGTTGTAGCCGTCGCGACGGTACTGCTGCTCCACCCGAGTCCGCGCCCGATCGACGTTGTCAGCCACGTACGGCGCAGGCGACGGCAGCGCGGCGACGTTCTGGATCAACGCCTGGCGGCTCTCAGGCACGCCCGCGAACGTGACGGCGGTGACCTGCGCTCGCGGGCCCTCGACAATGGTGATCGGCAAGACGCCGACGTCACCCTCGATGGTCAACGGCCCGCCGGTCACCACGGCCTTGAGGTAACCCGCTTCGTTGTAGGCCGTGACCAGGGCGCGCTCCGCGGCAGTGCGGTCGAGCCAGGCGTCCACGGCCAGACCCTGCGCGGTGACCTCTGCCAGCAGCGCGCTACCGGCCAACGCCTGGTTGCCGGTGATGCGAATCTCGCGGCCGCTGACCGGCACACCTGAAGTGACGTCGATCCGCAATTTTTTGGTGCCTTCAACGGTGCGGTCGACCGTGCCGACGACCACGCTCCCCAGCTCGTTGGTCGAGACCAGGTAGAGCCGCACCCGGTGGGTCAAATCGTCGATCAGGAACTGGTCGAACACGTTGCGGTGCCACGCCTCTTCGAGTTCGGCTGTCAGGCTGGCCGGCAAGGTGATGCCGGCGACGTCGAGCACGGTGCGGGGGCCGCGATCCACCGTGTACTCGAGTGTCACGGTGCCGTCGGGCAACTCGACCCGGCGGGTCCTGGCCCGCGCCTGAAAATATCCCTGAGCCTTGAAACGATCGCGCACCCGGTCCACATCGCGCTGCAACACCAGGAAGTCAAAGTTGTCGCCGGGATCGAGCTTGAGTTGGCCGCGGACTTCCTGCTCGATGGCGGGTTCAACGCCGGCGAACGTGATCGCCGAGACTCTCGGTTTGACCCGCAGTTCGGCGGGCAACTTGCTGACGCCGCCGCCAAAAGTCACCTGGTGCCGAATGCCGATGCTGACGGTGTCGTCGTCGCGCGACACCGCCCGCACTTCGATGACCGGCGTCAGGAAGTAGCTGATGATGAAGGTGGTGTTGCCGCTCTCGCGCAGGTTCTGCGAGATCGTGAATTCGACCTGGCGGCTCAGGCGTTTCGACAGCGTGAGGCGGGTGGTCGGGTCGCTGCCGTTGCTGCCAATCGCCGAGGGGTCGTCGCGAAAGTCGGGATCCGCGAAGTCACCGCGCTCAACGCGGAACGAATCCAGGCCAATCGCGCGGCCGGTCACGCCGAGCAAGTCGGCCGACAGCAGCGTCAGCGCGGTATTGCCGTTGGCCTCACCTACCAGTTCAGACGCCAACTCTTCCGGCGTCTTCGAACCGTCGTCCGAGGTCAGGTCGATGGTGGGCCGCTCGAGCGTGCCTGACAGCGTCATGATCGCGTTGCCGCGGCTGCCGCTGAGCGGTGCATCGGCGACGATGTTGAACTCGGGGCTGATGCGGCGGAGATCGGTGAACGAGATGTCGCCGCGGGTGATCCGGAAGGTGCGGCCGGCCAGGAACATCTCGCCACCTTCGCGCAGCGTGATGCGTCCGTCCATGCCCGGCGCGGCAGCGGTGCCGGTCAGGCGGACGTTGGCTCCCGCAGCGAGGCGGCCGTAATTGTTGTCCACGGTCACGTCGTCGCTCGTGGTCACGGCGAGGTTCAAGCGGATGCGCTCGAGGTAGGGCCGTTGCTGGGTCGGCGACACCGGCAGGGTGGCGCGCCGGGCCAGCGACGCGATCGTGATGGTCTCCGTGTAGGAGCTCTGCACCACGCGAATATCGCCGGTCACGGTCGGGCCCTTCGGGTCGGGCCGGAAGGTGACCAGCGCATCGAGTTCACTGCGCAGGCCGTCGATCAACTCGATCGCGACGCCTTGTGCCTGGATGTTGACCGTGCCTTCAATGGCATCGACCCCGGCGACCTGCAACGAGCCGTCGAGGGCGAGCGTGCCGCCATTGGCCAGCCCGCGGATGCCGTCGAGTACTACGCGCTGGCCGTCGAGCACGATCGGGCCATTCAAGTCCGACAGCACCAACCGCGGTTCCGCGACCGCGATCTCCGCGTCCTTCAGCATGATCTCGCCGTCGAACAACGGGCGCGACACGGTGCCGGTGATCAGAGTGTTGAGGTTGGCGCCGCCGTCGAAGGCGAGCGTAGTGGTGAACGCCGACAGCACGCGCAGGTCGATCAGGCCCTGCACCGACAGGTCGAGCGGCGGGTCCTCCTGCGCAAAGCCGATCGAGCCGCCAATCACCAGCGGGTGGTGGGCCACCAACCACGAGATCTCGGCGACCGCTAATGAGCCGCGCGCAAACTCAACCTGCGACGGCCGCTGCTGTTCAACGGGGATGCCCGAGAACGTAAACTCCGCCGCATCGACGGTCAACTCGCCGGTGATTGCCGCCAGTTCGAGGACTGGCACCTGGGCGCGGGCGGTCGCGGCAAAGCGGCCCACCACCCCCCCGCTGGCGACATCGCCGGACAGGCGCGAAACGGTCAGCGACTCGCCTTGCAAGACGCCATCCACGTGCAGGTTCGTGACCGCCTGTGGTCCGCCGCCCCAGTTGAACGTGCCGGCCTTGAGCGACAGCGTGGCGAGCGTCCCGGTACGGGTGCCGTTTGAGCGGAGGCCCACCGACAGCGCGCCGGTGCCATCGATCGTCACCGGCACGCCAAGCGCGCGGCCCAGGCGCAGGGCATCCCGGAAGTCGCCGGCGTAATGCCCCTGGAACACGCCATCGAGTCGCGGGTTCCATTCACCCGATGCCGTCAGGCGTCCAGAGCCGATGCGGAGGTTCAGGTCTGTCAGCGTCACTTCGTCCCCGCGCAACGCGAGGTGGGCCGGCGCATGCAAGGTGACCGGCACGCCGCCAATGCCGGCATCGAGTTCGGTGAGATTGACGATGGCGACGCGGTCGCGCGTGTCGGCGAGCCGGCCCGAGGCGGTGATGGTGCCGTTGGCAAATCCCCGGATCTCGGCTTCAACCGCGTCGATCAATGGTGACAGCCGCGCCAGCTCAAGCCGATCAAGCACCGCGGTCGCCCGGTAGTCGTACGGCGATGCCGTGGCGACGTCGGCGTTGACCAGCGCGCCGATCGAGGGCAACCGCGCGACCACGCGTGCCTGGTCGCCCATCAACTCCGCCGTCAGTTCGCCTGAGCCGATCAGCGTCCCGGCTTCACCGCCGCTCAGCGCAAAGTCCACGCGCGCGTGGCCGCGTGGTTGCGCCGTGGTGCCCGCGCCCTCGAACTGCATCGAGAACAAGGCCTGCGTGTCGTTCGGGGCGAGCACGGTGCCCTGCCACGACAGCCGATCACCTTTCAGGCTGGCGGTGTAGGCGCCGGTCTCCCAAGCGTAGCGAACCCGGCCATCGAGAAACCCGGGGCCCTGGTGCAACTCGAGCGACGTGACATCAATGGCGTTGGCGGTCACCATGGCCTTGGCGTTGGCGCGGTCGAGCGACTGCCCTGCCCACGTCAGCGCCGAACCGGTGATGGTGGTGTCGAGCGTGTAGACATCGAACGTACCGCCGACCGTGGCGGCGACCTGCAGCGGGCCGATGACACGCCACGCCTCGGGCATGTCACTTTGCAGTTCCTCGGCGTGCGGCGCCTCAACGGTGAAGTGGCCGGTCCATTTCTCAGCCGTGAGGTCGGCCACGGCCTCGCCCTTCATCGTCGCGGTCCCGCGATGCACGGCGAGGTCGGTGATGTCGGCGCGGCGGGTGTCGGCAACGACGTGGGCCGAGGCGCGCACGCGGCCGAGCAGCGGCACATCCACCGCATCGCCGGAGACGCGCGTGTCCACTTGCGGAAACTGGTAGGAACCCGCCAGGGTCATCGGCAAGTCGAGGGCGCCGTGAACCTCGGCGGCGATCTCAGGCACGGGAAAGCCAAGCAACGCCAGGCCGCGCGAGGCCTCGGCGACATCGCTCACGCGCGCCCGCGCCGGCCCGGTCATCGTCGACAGGAGCGCCGAGTCGTGGTTGATACGGCCCGACAGGCGGCCGGCGAACGTAAACGCGGGAAAGCGATGGCCGTGATCGAACTGGTAGTGGTCGCCGACGACCGTTGCCCGCACGGCGCCGGTCATCGGCACGTGCCTCGGCGTGGTGCGACCCGTCGAGCGGTTGGTGATCACGTAACGCCGCGGCTCGCTGAACTCGAACGTGCCGCTGCCGTCGAAGCCGGCGGCAATCGCCTGCGGGCTGACGTTCATCATGTCGAGCGCGGTCTGCGCGTCGAGCGCCTGCCATGACGCCGCGGCTGTGCTGAGCGACGAGTTGCCCCACGGCACATTGACGTCGGCGCGGATCTCGCCGCCCGATCGCGGCGTGATGAGCAACTGCGTGCCGGAGAACGACTCGAATGTCGCGAGCACCGGACCAGCCAGCGTGAGGTCACGCTCGCGGCCAACGGCCAGCGTGCGGCTGGTCGCCTGAAGCGCGGTCACGAAGTTGCTCCCGGGCCCCTTGATTGTGCCGTCGATGGCGACCACGCCGCTCACCGGCACGGGAGGAGGAGGCACCCACCTCGTGGCGTGCGCGAGGTCGACCGTGCCTTTGAGTGCGAGCTCCAGGTTCGGCGAATCGAGCACGCGATGAATCTGTCCGGTCAGGACCACGTTCAGTTCCGACGACATCAGGCGCGCCTCGGCGAGCGTCACGTCGGAACCGTCGAACGTCATCACGGTCTCGAACGGCGCGATCGTCATGGTGCGCTCGCGCAGGCGGACGGCGAGCGGGCCGCGGACCGCAAAGGCACCTTGTGCGCCGAGCGCGGAATCGACGAGCGCCGACTCGATCCGCGGAATGGTGACGCCCCAGTCACGCGCCGCATCAACGTACTGCAGGTCGAGTCCGCGTAGGGTGAGGCTGCGGATGTCGAGACGCCGAGGCGTGAGCGACGTCGGCTGCGACGATCCCGACGGCAGGTTCACCACGCCGTTCGCGTCGCGATGGATGTCCACCACGCCGCCTTCAATCGCGAGGTGATCGATGGCGAAAGGGCCGCGCAGCGCCATCCATGGCAGCTGGACGTCGAGACGGCTGGCGACCAGGAACGGCCGGTCGTCGTGCCCCTTGGCCGCGAGCCGGACGTCGGTGAGGGTGATGCGGCGGGTGAACGCGTTGTAGCCGAGATCGGTCGCGCGGAGTGTCAGGTCAAAGCGGGTCACAAAATCGGTCGCCCACGCCAGTGCCCGGTGGCGCGCCCACGGCGTGTGGATCAGCACCAGGGCCACCAATGCGGTGCCGGCAGCCACCGCTGCCGGAAGAACCACCACTCGCCGCACCCAAACCCTCACCGTATCGATTCTAGTCCTGCATGTGGGATACCATTCAGGCTGTGGAGGATCAGTTTATGCGTATGAAGTCATGGCTCACGGTCGGCCTCGGTGCCGCCCTGAGCCTGGTGACCAGCGCGGCGGCAGCCCAGACACCAGCGGAACTGAAGGTTGGTGACATGGCCCCGGCGTTCTCGGCGCCCGGTTCGGATGGTAAGACTCACACGCTTGCCGAGTCGAAAGGCAAGCAAGCGGTAGTGCTGGCGTGGTTTCCGAAGGCCTTTACCGGTGGTTGAACGGCCGAATGCAAGTCGCTCCGTGAGAGCGGCGGTCTGATTCGGGAATACAACGTCGCGTACTACATGATCAGCACGGACCCGATCGAGGTCAATACGAAGTTCGCCAAGGAGCACGAAGCCGATTTCCCAATCCTGAGCGACGTCGCCAAAGAGATCGGCACTAAGTACGGCGTTCTCGGCATGACCGGCATGGCGAAGCGCTGGACGTTCTACATCGATCCGGACGGCAAGATTCTCCACATCGATACCGGGGTCAAGCCCGCTTCGTCCGGGGCCGACATGGTGGCCAGGTTGGCCGAGCTGAAGATCGCGAAGCGCAAGTAGAATCACCGACCTGGCCCGCCTACGCGGCGCGGCCAGGTCGGCATACCCTCCTGCTGTCACGGCACGGCACGATCGTCCCCCGGTTGCCTGTCTCCAAATGTCTTGACAGTAGCGCCAGACCCCCGTATCCTCCGCCGCTGATGCTCGGCATCAATTTTCTATATCAGGTGATTCTGGAGCTGTTTCTATTGGATTGAGGAGACGAACCATGCGTCGAGTCACATTATGCGCGGCCATTGTTTGCGCGGCGGTGTTGATGACTTCCCGGGAGGCCAGTGCGCAGGCCTCGATCACCGGCGCGGTGAGAGACGGCTCTGGCGCCGTCTTGCCCGGCGTCAGCGTTGAAGCCTCCAGCCCCGCGCTGATCGAGAAGACCCGCACGGTGGTCACCGACGCCGCCGGGCAATACCGCATCGTCGACCTGCGGCCGGGCACCTACGCGGTGGCGTTCACGCTGCCCGGGTTCAAGACCGTGCGGCGGGCCAACGTCGTGCTCGAAGGCGCCTTCGCGGCCCAGATCAACGCGGCGCTCGAAGTCGGGGCGATTGAAGAGACCGTTACGGTCACGGGCGCTACGCCGACGGTGGACGTGACCAACAACACGACGCAGTTCGTGGTCAACCGGGACATTCTCGATTCGATTCCCACTCCCATGCGCAACACGCCGGCCCGCGCGCTGCTGCTGCCGGGCACGACGGTGACCCCGTTCGTCCTTGGCCAATACAGCATGAGCGTGCACGGCTCGAACACCGCCGACATGGTGATCGCCATCGACGGCCTGCGCGTTAATAACCTGTGCGGCAGCGGCCAGTACAGCGGGTTCTACATGAACGACGCGAGCGTGGAAGAAGTAACGTTTACAACCGGCGCCGAGTCGGCGGAAATGCAGAACGGCGGCTTGCGCATAAACAGCACTCCGAAGGATGGCGGCAATCGATTCTCAGGCACGTTCTTCGCCTACGGCATGAACGGCGGGCTGCAGGCTGACAATCGCTCCGACGTGGTGAAGGCCGCTGGTGTGCCACAGCCGAGCATTGCCTACACCTACCAGATCAACCCGTCGTTCGGCGGCCCGATCAAGCGCGACAAGCTGTGGTTCTACTTCACCTATAAATACGAGGACAACAAGACCTACGTCGCCAGCTCCGCCTTCGCCGACGGCAGCAAGGCTTATCGGCAGGCCATGGGTAATTACAGTGCAGTGACGAGATTGACGTGGCAGGCATCCCAGAAAGACAAGGTGCGCTTCTATCTCGACCGCCAGTACAACGGCGAGTTCTACAACGGCTTCAACACCTTGCCGACCACCTCACCCGAAGCCTCGACCGATGCGTTCGGCTTGGGCTGGGTGCCGCAGCTCAAGTGGACGCAGACCACCAGCAGCAAGCTGTTGCTCGAGGCCGGCATCTCCTACTACACCCAAGATTACGAACAGAATTGTACCGACAGTGTGCAGCCTCGCGACTTGCCCCGCCTGGAACAAACCACCGGCCGGCTGACCGTGGCCTGCGGCAACACCATTCCGCCGTACACCAGCTTTACCAAGAGCTACAGTTCGGCGGCCTCGGCCAGCTACATCACCGGCTCGCACGCCATCAAGACCGGCGTCACCATGAGCTGGGGCACCAACTCGCGGACGTTCTCGTCGAACGGCCAGATCAACACGCTGGTGTTCAACAACGGCCTCTTCGGCGCTCCCGCCAGCGCCACCAACCCCGTGCCGTGCGTCGCCTTACCCTGCCCGATTGCTGTCGCCGTGACCAACGGCGCCGTCACGGCTCAGCAGAAGGTCAAGAGCGACCTGGGCTTCTTCGTGCAGGACACCTGGACGATGAACCAGCTCACCCTCAACATCGGTGGCCGCTACGACCACTTCAATGCGATGGTCCCGGCCCAGTCGGCGGCGGCCAGCACCTGGATCCAGGCGCGCAGTTTCGCCGAGATTAAGGACGTCCCCAACTGGAACGACTGGTCGGTGCGCGCCGCAGCGGCGTACGACCTGTTCGGCAACGGCAAGACCGCGATCAAGGTGAATGCCAGCAAGTACATCGCGTCAGCCGCGGCCGGTTACGCTGCCATCTTCAACGGCATGACCTTCTCGACCCAGACCCGCGCTTGGTTCGACCTCGACAGCAACAAGTCGCTCTTCGACTCAGCCGGCAACATCCAGTTCGGCGAGGTGTTCGGCGGCACCTCGAACTTTGGCGGCATCACCAGCCGGCCGGATCCGGAGCTGCTGCGGGGCCACAACTGGGAATACAACGCCTCGGTGCAGCACCAGTTGATGGATCGGGTGTCGATGACGGCCGGCATCTACCGGCGCCAGTTCTACAACCTGGATGTCACCGACAACACCAACCTGGCGGTCAGCGACTGGTCGCCGTTCTCGATTACCACCCCGACCGACCCCAGGCTGCCGGCCTCCGGCGCGGCGATCACCATGCACACGCTCAACCCGGCCAAGCTCGGCGTCCCCACCGACAACCTCAGAACGTTCTCGGACATCAACACCTCCGTCTACAACGGGTTCGAGGTGAGCGCCAACGCGCGGTTCACCAAGCTGTTGCTGTTCGGCGGCATCACCGCCGATCGTCGGGCCACGACGACCTGCGACGAGCGCGACAATCCGAACTCGGCGCGCTTTTGCGACGCCACGCCGCCCTTCCGCACCACGTTCAAAATGTCGGCGGCCTATCAACTGCCGTATGAATTCCAGTTGAGCGGCTCATTCCTGGCCCAGCCGGGGCCAAGCGTTGCCGCCAACTACACGGTGACCGCGCCCCTCGCCGGCCGGCCCATCATCGGTTCAACCGCCGGTGGCACCACGATCGGCGTGAACCTGATCCAACCAAACACCGTGTTCCTCGACACCAGGCAGGTGCTCGACCTCCGCCTCGGCCGGACCTTCCGCTTCGGCAGCCGCACCCGGGTCCAGGGCTTCGCCGATTTTTTCAACATCCTGAATGCGGGCAGCGTGACTAGGATCAATGAAACGTATGGCGCTAACCCGGCGACCAATGCGTGGATGATGCCCACTGCGATCATGGACGCGCGCTACGTCCGCTTCGGCATGCAGATGTCGTTCTAAGACGTTGGCCACCGAGGACGCAGAGGACATAGAGTCCTCTGTGTTCTCGGTGGCTAGTTCTTGGCCGCGGGCGCAGCGAGCTTGATTACGGTGTTCCAGTTGCGGGCAGTACCCGTCGTGCCGAGCTTCTTCTCGAGCGGCGCAGTTGCGCGAGCGGGGCTTGCGAAGACCAGGTTGCCGCTCTGCAGCAGGCTCTGCGGATTTTTCATGCCGAGACCTGCCAGTAGCGCCTTCAGATCGGCCATCGACACCTTGTTGTGAGAGCCCAGGGTGATGGCAGGTAGCAGTGCGCTGTAAGTCGCTATCGCGCGTCAGCTCGTTTCCAACGTCGGCAGTGGCACTTCGTTCGGCACCACCCGCGTGAACTGACCTCGCTGCATCAGCTCGCGGCCCTTGCCGCCGCGGCCGACGATTTCGTACTTGGTCGTGCTGATCGTCTGCTCGGCGCCACGCGAGGTTTCCACCGTCAGCAGGTCGCGATCGCCGGTCGAGACCAGCGCGCCGATCACCTTGTCTTCGGGGAAGTCGATCTTGATCAGGATGACGCCGCGGCCGGGACCCGACAGGAAGTTCACCTCCTCGACCGGGCACAGCATGGCGCGGGCGGCACTGGTAGCCGCAATCACGGTTTCCTCACCCGTCGTTAGGGCAACGGTCACCACTTCGGCACCGTCGGCGGTACGGGCGTAGCGGCGGCCGGAGCGGGTACTGACCTCAACCAAACCCTGCAGCGAGAAGCGCATGGCATAGCCGTCGCTGGTGATCGCCACCGCGTGCACGGGCGGCACGTCGCCTTCCTTCTTGGCCTCGATCTTCTTCGCGATGCGAGGATCGAGGCTGAACGCAGCAATCACCTTCTCGCCGTCCTTGAACTTGAACAGCTTCTGCACCGGCTCACCGTAGCCGGTGGACGCCGGCACATCGACAATGCGGCTGGTGTAGGCGACGCCAAAATTCGTAAAGAACACCATCGTCGCGCGGGTGCTGCCGATCACCGCCGCCAGCACACCGTCGCCCTCGCGCAGGCGCGTGGTGGTCAGATCCTTCACTTCCTTCTGTCGCTTCACCCAGCCATCGCGCGAGACAATCACGACGTTGTCTTCGTCGACGATGAACGACTCAGCGGAGTACTCGACCTCTTCGGCCTCCGCGATCAGCGACCGGCGCGGGTCGATCTTCGGGTTGCCGTATTTGGCCTGAATCTCTTCCAGCTCCGAGCGCACCAGCTTCCAGCGGCCCGCGTCGTCCTTCAGCAGGCCGGCGATCTGCCGCGCCCGCTTGCGCTTGTCGGCCAGCTCGGTCTGAATGACCTGGATCTCGAGCCGTGCCAGTCGATACAGCTTCAGTTCGAGAATGGCATCGGTCTGCTCGGCATCGAGCGAGAACCGCGCCATGATCTTCTCCGCGGAATCGGCCTTGCCGTCAGACTTGCGGATGATCTTGATAATCTCGTCGAGGGCGTCGAAGACTTGTTCGAAGCCCTCGAGAAGGTGGATGCGCCGGTTGAGCTGCGCAAACTCGTGCTCGAGGCGGTTGGTCACCACTTCCAGGCGGAAGTGGAGGAAGTGCCACAGCATCTGCTTGAGGTCGAGCCGCTCCGGCCGTCCGGCTTCGGCGTTTTCCGTCGGCACCAGGCAGGTCATGTTGACGGCGAAGGTCGTCTGCAACGAGGTGTGCTTGAACAGGTACGCCATCACCAGGTTGTCGTCGGCGCCGGCCTTGACGTCGAGCTCAATCCGCACATCGTCGGTCGAGACGTCGCGGACGTCGACCAGGTACGGCATCTTGCGGCCGAGCACCACATCGCCGATCTGCTCGACCAACTGCGACTTGTTCACGGCATACGGGATGCTGGTGATGTAGAGCTTCTTTTCGGCCCGCGCGATGGGGCCCGCTTCCCAGGTGGCGCGCAGACGAATGGAACCCGAGCCGGTGCGGTAGATCTCCTTGAGCTCGTCGGGAGAGTTAAGAATGTGACCGCCGGTCGGAAAATCCGGGCCCTTGACCCACCGGCACAGCTGCAGGGTGGTGAGATCGGGATTATCGAGCAGCTTGACGAGCGCGGTGATGACCTCGTTGAGGTTGTGCGGCGGGATGTTGGTGGCCATGCCCACGGCGATGCCGGTGCTGCCGTTGATCAGCAGGTTGGGCACCCGCGAGGGCAACACCACCGGCTCGACCTTGGTGCCGTCATAGCTGGGACGGAACGGAACCGTCTCCTGCTCGATCTCCTGCAGCACTTCGTCCGAGAGCCGGGCCAGGCGGCATTCGGTGTAGCGCATGGCGGCGGCACCGTCGCCGTCGAGCGAGCCGAAGTTGCCCGAGCCGTCGACCAGCGGATAGCGCAGGGAGAACGACTGCGCCATGCGGACCAGCGTTTCGTAGATCGCGCTGTCGCCGTGCGGGTGAAAGTTACCCATCACGTCGCCGACCACCTTGGCGCACTTGCGGTGCTTGGCGTCGGCGGTCAGGTTCTGCTGCCACATCGTGAACAAGATGCGGCGCTGCACCGGCTTCAGCCCGTCACGGACGTCAGGCAACGCGCGCGAGGTGATCACCGACAGCGCGTAATTCAGGTAACGCGACTGCGCCGCTTCATGCAGCGACACGCTCGACGTCCCGTCGCTGCCGATGGGCGAGAACCCGCCCTTCGCCAGTGGCGGAGGAACGCCGGAGTCGTCGTTGTCGGGCAGGTCGAACAGGGAAGGCTCGGGCTTTCGCTTGGACATGTCAGGGATCGGGGATCAGGGTTCGGGGATTAGTTTACCCGGGTTCATCAGGTTATCCGGGTCGAGGGCGCGCTTGATCGACCGCATCACGTCGAGCGAGGCGCCGTGCTCCTTCGCCGAGTACTTCAGCTTGCCGATGCCGACGCCGTGTTCGCCGCTGCAGGTGCCGCCAAACTTGAGCGCGCGCTCGACCAGCCGCTCGTTCAGCCGAGAGATCTGCTCGAACTCTTTCGGGTCGTTGGCGTCGAGCATGAAAATCAAGTGGAAGTTGCCGTCGCCGGCGTGACCGACCAACGGCGCCACCACACCCGCGGCCTTCAGGTCGGCCTGGGTCTGGAGGATGCACTCAGCCAGGTGCGAAATGGGCACGCAGATATCCGTGGTCCACGCCCGGGCGCCCGGCCTCGACGCCACCGTCGCGTAATAGGCGTTGTGCCGGGCCGTCCACAGGGTGTTGCGATCTTCGAGGGTTGACGCCCACTGAAACCCCGTGGCGCCCTGCTCGCGGGCAATCTCTTCAACCGCCTTGATCTGCTCGTCCACCATCACGTCACTGATGCCATGGAACTCGAAGAACAGCGTCGGCGCGATCGGATAGTTCGTCTTGGAATAGGCGTTGACGACGCGAAGTTGGGCTTCGTCGACGATCTCGATGCGCGCGACCGGAATGCCGAGCTGGATGGTCTGGATGACGGTGGCCGCCGCACCCGCCATCGACTCGAACGGGCAAACCGCGGCACGAACAGCTTCGGGCCGTCCGTAAAGGCGCAGCGTCAAGTCGGTGATCACCCCCAGTGTGCCCTCGGAGCCGACGAACAGGCGCGTCAGGTCGTAGCCAGACGATGATTTTCGTGCCCGGCCACCAGTCGTGATGACCTGGCCATCGGCGAGCACCACCGTCATCCCCAGCACGTTGTCGCGCATGGTGCCGTAGCGAACCGCCGTGGTCCCCGATGCCCGGGTGGCGGCCATGCCACCGATGGTGGCATCGGCGCCCGGGTCGATGGGAAACATCAATCCGGTGTTCTTCAGGTGCGCATCAAGCCTCAGCCGCGTGAGTCCGGCCTCGACGGTGATGTCGAGGTCCTCTGGACTGATCCGCAGCACGCGCGTCATCCGCGTCAGGTCGATTGATACCCCGCCGTGGATCGCGTTGACGTGGCCTTCGAGCGAACTGCCCATGCCGAACGGCACAATCGGCTTGCCGTGCCGGGCGCAGATCTTGACGATGGCGCTCACCTCGTCGGTGGACGTCGGAAACACCACCGCCTCGGGCAACCCGGGCGCGTGCCACGATTCGCCGTGGCTGTGGTGTTCGCGGACAGCGTCCGACACCGACACGCGGTCGCCCAGCAACGTCCTCAGTTCATCGAACACGTCGCCATTATATGGGCCAGTTGTAATTGTGGCTACATGTGTCTACAATCACACTATGGAGCCGATTGGCATTCGTGAGCTGAAGAACAACCTCAGCCACTACGTCCGCCAGGTCGAGGGCGGCAAGCGCATCTCGGTGACTGCGCATGGACGTGTGGTCGCCGAGCTGGTGCCGCCGGGGACGGGCGCGACGGTTGGCCGGGGGAAGAAGAAGCTGAGTCGATACGAGCAGCTCGTCGCCGACGGGCTGATTCGACCTGCCCTCGAAGAGGGAGACCCGTTGCCAGATGATGGTCTGCAAATCAAGCTGAGTTCGGGCACGGTTCAAGAACTGATTGACTGGACCCGCGAGGATAAGTTCTGACACGTCGTCCACGCGGCGGGGATGGTGCGGAACCTGTCTCGTTTGCCGGCGGCGCAATCCTTCGCTACATCGAAAGCAGTGCCCTCGTCTCGGCGCTGCTGGACGAAGATGAGAGCGTCAGGCTAGCCGTCAGGGGGGACGGACAACGCTTCGCGTCGGCGCTAACTTTGTGCGAAGCCTCAAGGGCGATTCTGCGGGCCCGCATTGAAGGAAGGCTCAGCGCCGAATACGAGCGAGCCGCACTGCGCCGGCTTCGGCAGTTCGAGCGGCGGTGCGAAGTAGTCGCCATTTCGGTCCCGGTGTTGGTCCGCGCAGCACGGCCCTTTCCGGTCGAACCTATCCGAACACTCGACGCCATTCACCTGGCGACGGTCGAGGAGTCTGGCGAGACGCCTCAGTTGGTAACGATCGTGACCAGGGACCGGCGCATACGGGAGAACGCCATCGCGATGGGTTACACGGTGGAGTAGCACCTACATCTTCAAGCGCGTCGCGATCAAGAACAGCACGGCGCCGGCGGCGAGGGCGGCGGCGCCCGCGGTCAACTGCGCCTGGTTGGCGCCGGCGAGAATGCCGAGTGACACGATCGCGGCGACCACCGGGATGACGGGCCCCAGGGGCACGGTGAACCTGGCCGGTGCGACCGCCCCATCGAGGTCACTGAAGTGTGCGCCTGCTTGCGCGGCGATCTCGCGGTCATGCTGTCGCAACACCAGCGTTGATGCGCAGACGGCGAGATACATCACCAACCGGGCGATGGCGCTCACCGCGGCCAGTGCCACAAACGATCCAGTCAGCGCCAGCATCACGGCGATCACTGCCGTGAACAGGATGGCGTTGGACGGCGTCTGGTAGGTGGGATGCACTTTCGCAAACCACTTCGGCAGGTCGCCGTTCTCGGCCAGCGCGAAAATGGTGCGCGACCCGTTCAGGATCTGGCCCATGTTGTTGCCGGTCATTGAGAGCGCCGATCCGACCGCGACCATCAGCGCACCGGACGCGCCCAGGAAGATTGCCGCGCTGTCGGCCAGCGGCGTACGGCTCGCCGCCAGTTCCGGCAAGACACCCGTGACCACCAACGACGTCAGCGACACCACGATCGAGACGGTGATCAGCGTGGCGACAAACGCGAACGGCACGTCGCGCCGTGGGTTCGCCGCTTCTCCTGCCAACACTCCCGTCACCTCGTAGCCACCGTAGGCGAAGATCAACAGGATCAGCGCGCTCGACAGTTGCTGCTGGGTGACCGACGGCATGGCCGCGAACCGGACCGGGTCCACGAACCACACTCCGACGATGATGACGATGACCAGGGGCGCGAGCTTGCTGATGGTGAGCGCGTTGACGACCCACGACGACTGCTTGATGCCACGCACGTTGATCCATGTCAGCGCGAGTGTCAGCGCCGCGATCAGCGACATCCGCGGTACGCCCATGGCCAGCGCCGGCCAGTAGAACGCCAGCGCCAGGGACAGACCGTTGGCGACCGAGGCCTGGCTGGTGACGCGCGTGAACCACATCATCCAGCCCACTTCAAACCCGATGAACCGGCCGAACGCCGCGCGGGCCGGCAGGTACGGGCCACCGGTCTTCTCGAACCGGCTGCCGACCTCGGCGAAGCACAGGGCGATCGACAGCGACAGCAAGCCCACGCCCATGAACGCGAGCGGTCCCCACGGTCCGACCAGGCGCGCCACGTCCGCCGGCAACAGAAAGATGGCGCCACCGATCACCTGGTTCACGCCAATCGCGGTCAGGTCCCACCGCCCCAAAGTGCGTCGCAGCGTCGGCGACTCAGGTCGGTTAGCCATCAGCCTCCGGTGTGCCGGTGATTCTTTCCTTGATCCGAGCCGCGCGCGTGTCGGCTCTTCCGACGACCTCGACCATCTGTCCCACGTCGAGACTGGTGCCCGGCATCGCCGGGATCACAACTATTCCACCGGTGGCGTCCTGCACGACCACCAGCGCCGCGATCACGCTCCGCGTCAGCGAGCGCCGGCGAATGTCGTCAGCGTTGATGATTGGCACCGGCAAGCCTGAAGGACCGAACGCCGGTTGTATCATGATTCCCGACGCCCCGTCTGCAATTGTCGGAGTTTGACCAGTTCGGGTTGCAGCAGGCCACCGGAGCCTCATCTCCTTGCCTGCTGTCTACTCGATCCAGCCGGCGTAGAGTTCGGGCCGCCGGTGCTTCAGGAACAGGCGGCGGGCATTCGAGCTGGCCGTCGTCGCAAGGTCGACCTCGGCATAGACGATCTCGTCGGCGCTCTTCGCGCCGCGCGCGAGCACCTCACCGTTCGGTCCGCACACGAACGATTCGCCGGCAAAATCCAAACAGTCTTCTTTTCCCACCCGATTGCAGAGCGCCGTGAAGTAGCCGTTGTGGAACGCGCTGATGCGCATCTCGGCTTCGTACAGTCCCTCGGGCCACTCATCGACCGCGCCGGCCTGCGGCACGATGACGAGGTCCGCGCCGTTCACCGCCAGCGCGCGCATGTATTCGGGAAAGTGACGGTCGTAGCAAATCGCCACGCCAAGGTTGCCGACCCTGGTCTTGAACACCGGCGCGCCCTTGTCGCCGGGGGTGTAGTAGCCCTGCTCGTGGAAGCACGGGTACTCGGTGATGTGGACCATGCGGGTCACGCCGAGCAGCGTGCCGTCAGCGTCGATGACCGGAGAGCTGTCGTAGGTATTGTGGCCGTCGCGTTCGTAGAGGTTGATCACCACGACCATGCCGAGCTCGCGGGCCTTTTGTTGAAAGGTCTTCACGGTCGGACCATCAAGCGGCTCGGCCAACTCGCGGAACCCCAGCTCGGCCGGGCGCTGCGGATAGAACCACTCAAAGGCCAGCTCGGCAAAGCACGCCAACTGGGCACCGTGGCGGGCCGCGGTCTCGAGCGCGGCGAGGCCGCGGGCGACGTTGGCGGTCTTGTTCCTGGTGGCGTGCTGCTGGATCAGCGCAATCTTCATCGCTGCAGCTTATCAGCCTGGGTCGGCGGGGTATCATGACCCCGCATGGAGAACTCGATGAAGACAGTGCACGCTGGTGTGATCGCCCTCGGGCTGGCCGTGGCCATCGGTCTGGCCGGGGCGAACGCGCAGGGTCCGACGCCCTACAAGCTGGGCATGTTCCAGCAAGGGACCCGGTCGTTCGTGGGCATGGTCATCCACAACGATACGGTCGTGGTTGACCTGTCACGCGCCAGTGTTGGCGTCCCCGCGACGCTGAAGCAGCTCATTGCCGGCTGGGACGCCGGTACCGGCACACGACTGGCCGCGCTGGCCGCTGCATCCACGGCCAAGGCGCCGGAGTTTTCAATGAAGGTGTCAGCAGTCAAGACGCTGCCGCCGATTCCGGATCCCTCGGTGTTGCTCAATGCCGCGGTGAATTACAGCGAACACGGCATCGAGATGACCGGCGTCGCGACCACCGCGGCCAGCGCCGACAAGCCAGAAGCTCGCGATCAAGTTCTCGCTGAGCGGCAAGGTGATGCAGGACTCGAACACCGATCGCATGACGCATAACGTGTACGAACTGGTCGAATACGCATCGCACCTGTTCACGCTGCGGCCGGGCGACATGATCTCGTCGGGTAGCCCGGCCGGTGTCGGTACGGCGCGCGGCACACCGATCTACTTCAAGGACGGCGACACGTCCACGTGCACGATCGAAAGCATCGGCACACTCGAAAACCCTGTCAAGGCGGAGAAGTAATGCCCTCAACTACCCGGCTCTTTGGACTGATTTTGATCGTGCTGGGCATTGCCAGCTATGTGATGACCGCACGCTCCAGCCTGACCGCGCTCATTCCGGCGATCTTCGGCGCGATCTTTGTCATTTGCGCGCTGGTGGCCAGGAGCGAAGCCATGCGCAAGCACGCGATGCATGCGGCGGTGGCAGTCGGCTTGATCGGCGCGCTGGCGTCGCTGGTCCGCGCCATTCCGGCCGTGATCGACGGCAACGCCACGCGGCCGGCCGTGATGTCGCAACTGGTCATGGCCGCCCTGCTGCTCGTCTATGTCTACCTGGGCGTGCAGTCGTTCATCGCCGCCCGCAAAGCCAGGCTGGGTCGATAAAGTCAACCTGCTTCACTTTCATGTATATCGTAAAACTCAAGCAGGTTGAGTTTTCCGAGGCGGGTTGAAAAACGGCATCGGGACGACGGTGGCGCGGGCGCGATGGCGAACGGCGTCCACCGTAATCTCCATTTCGAGACGGGTACCCTGGGTGAAATGGGGCGCCTCAATCGTCGCCAGGGCGATCAGCTTCTTCATCACCGGCGACCACGTCGTTGACGTGGCTCGACCAACCTGCGCGCGGCCCTTGTAGACGGGCACGGCCACGCGCGAGGTGCCCGCCGGCGCGGTTGGCGGCAGGCCCACCGCTTCGTACAGCTTCTCCACTTCGGTCCACTCGATCTCAAGTCCGACAATCTGACGGGGATGTCCACGCAGCACCTCGCTCGCGAGAGCCTTGCGGCCGATGAATGGGCCCTTCTTCAAGTCCACCAGCCGCGCCATGCCAAGCTCGAACGGGGTGTACTTCTGCGACTCGATCAGCGCCTTGCGGCTGCCGTTGAAGTCCACGTCGATCAGCAACAGCCCAGCCTCTATGCGCGCGATGTCCAGTGCCTGCATGCCGACGGGATGCAAATCGAACGCGGGACCGGCGGAGACGATGGCGTCCCAAACCTGCAGGGACGCGTCCCACGGCATCCAGATCTCGTAGCCGAGATCGCCGGTGTAGCCGGTGCGCGAGATGTCAACCGGCACGCCGCCAATGGTCCCTGTGGTCGCTCTGAAATAGCGGAGCGAGTCAAGGTTGGCGGTCGTCACTTGTCGCAGCAGCGCGGCCGAGGTCGGTCCCTGCAGCGCCAGCGCCGCGACGTGTTCCGAGACATCGGCCACTTGCACGTCGAGGCCCGAGGCGTTTTGCGTGAGCCATCGCAGGCTGGGGTCGGCGGCGGTCCAGCGGTATGACTGGTCCGCGACCCGCGTCACCGTCCCGTCATCAATCACCTTGCCTTCGTCATCGCACCACGGCGTGTAGAAGACCTGGCCGACAGCCATCTTGGTTGCATCGCGGGTGATGATGCGATTCACCAGCCGCGTCGCGTCACGACCCGAGACCTGGTACTTGAAGAGCGGCGAGATGTCGATCAACCCGCAGGCGTTACGCAGCGCGTTGTACTCGTGCTCGTAGTGCGTCTCGTAGGCGCTGACCGCATAGTACCCCGCCCAGTCGCGATAGTTGAGGCTTTCGCACAGTTCGCGGGTACGGGCGTGGAAGGCGGAACCAACGGGCACGGGAGGAGTATAAGACGCCGGGTTCATTTTGTGTGCGGCTCCGGCGTTGATTCGGAGAAAATGAACCCGGCGGCTTCATGAAATACGATGCGATCGTGATCGGCGGCGGACACAACGGCCTGACCTGTGCCGCCTACCTCGCGCGAGCTGGCCGCAAGGTCTTGGTGCTGGAGCGGCGGCATGTCGTTGGCGGCGCCGCGGTCACCGAAGAGGTGTTTCCGGGCTTCCAGTTCTCGGTCTGCTCGTACGTGGTCTCGCTGTTACGGCCAGAAATCATCCGCGAGCTCGATCTCCCCCGCCATGGCATGGAGCTGTTGCCACTCGACGGCACCATGACGCCGATGCCGAACGGCGATTACCTGTGGCGGGTGAACGACCACGACCAAACTCGTCGCGACATTGCCCGGCACTCGCGCCTTGATGCCGAGGCCTACGACGAGTACGGCAAGGCCATGGTCGAAATGGGCCGGTTCGCCAAGCCGATCATGGGCATGTTGCCGCCCGACCCCACCTCCCTCGACCCGCGTGGCCTGCTCGAGCTGCTCGGCATGGGCAAGCGCTTCCGCGACATGCGGTTCCACGACAAGGTGAACCAGGTGCAGTTGTTGACCATGAGCGCGGTCGACTTCCTGGATCAGTGGTTCGAGACCGATGTGCTGAAGGCGACGATGTCGGCGTCAGGGATCATCGGGACATTCCTGGGCGTGCGATCGCCCGGCACGGCTTATGTGCTGTTGCATCACTACATGGGAGAAATCGATGGCGCTTTCCGCTCGTGGGGCCTGTCGCGCGGTGGCACGGGCGCGGTGTCGAACGCCATTGCCGCGGCGGCCGTCGAGTTCGGCGCCGAGATCCGCACCAATGCGCCGGTCGCGCAGATTCTCAGCAAGAACGGCCGCGCCACTGGTGTGGCGTTGGCCAACGGCGATGAGATTCACGCGAGTGTGGTGGTCTCGAGCGTCGACCCCAACCTGACGTTCCTGAAGTTCATGAACGAGCGCGACTTGCCGTCGGATTTCGTTGACGCCGTCAAGCGCTACAAGTACCGCGGTTCGTCAGGCAAGGTGAACTTGGCTCTCGACGCGCTGCCGAATTTCACCTGCCTGCCCGGCGCAGGTCCGCACCTGCGTGGCGCCATCTCGATTTCTCCCAGCATCGACTACATGGAGCGGGCCTATGACGATGCGAAGTACGGGAAGTTTTCGAGCCGGCCGTACATGGACATGGTGATTCCGTCGTTGACCGATCCGTCGGTGGCGCCGGCCGGCAAGCACGTGATGTCGTGCTTCGTGCAGTACGCACCGTATCACCTGAAAGACGGCGTCTGGGACGACGCCCGTCGCGAGGCGTTTGGCGATGCGGTGATCGACACCATCGCGGAGTATGCCCCGAACATCAAGGACATCATCCTGCATCGCCAGGTCCTGACGCCGCTCGACATCGAGCGCGAGTTCGGCCTGACCGAAGGCAACATCTTCCAGGGCGAGCTGACACTCGAGCAGCTGTTCTTCTTGAGGCCGGTGCCCGGCTACGCGCAGTACGCGACGCCGGTCGAGCGCCTCTACATGTGCGGGTCGGCGACCCATCCGGGCGGCGGCATCATGGGTGCGCCGGGCAGAAATGCGGCGACGCGCATCCTGAAAGACGGCCGCAGATGACGCCGACTTTATCGGGGCAGTCGCGCTACGACGCGATCGTCATCGGCGGCGGCGTGAACGGGCTCACATGCGCGGCCCTGCTCGGTAAGGCCGGCATTCGCACGCTGCTGGTCGAGCAGCGAGACGAGGTGGGTGGCTGCGCGGCCGAAAGCGAGATTGCCCCGGGCTTCCGCGCGCCAACGCTGGCCCACGCCACCGGCCCAGTACGCCGTGATGTCGTCGAACACCTGCAGCTCTATCTCCACGGCCTGACGTTTCTCGACACGGCGATCGAGGTCAGCAGTCTGTCGCCAGACGGACGCGCGCTGACCCTGTGGAACGATCCGCGCAAGACGGCCGAAGGCCTCGCGGCGTGGTCCACCAAGGACGCGCAAGCGTGGCCGGCGTTCCATCAGTCGCTCGGCCGACTCGGCGGATTGATCGGTTTCCTGTTTCAATCCGCGCCGCCATCGATCGACACCCCACACGCGCGCGACCTGTTCTCGTTGATGCACACGCTGTCGGCTTTCCGCGGGCTGCCGAAGGCCGACCAGTGGCGCCTGCTGCGCTGGGGACCGATGGCCGTCGCGGATCTTGTGAGCGAATCGGTCGAGACCGAGCTGCTACGCGCGACCCTGGCAGCCGATGGAATATTCGGCGCGATGCTGGGTCCCTGGTCAGCCGGCAGCGGACTGCAGATGTTGCTCGCGGCCGCCAATCGCTCGCTCGCCTGGCCTGGCGGGCAGGTGGTGGCCGGCGGGCCGGTGGCCTTTGCCCGCGCGCTGCGGGGCGCCGCCGAACGGCATGGTGTCGAGATCAGAACTGGGTCTGCTGTCGCTCGCATTGACGTCACGGACGACTGCGCTTGCGGCGTCACGTTGGCCAGCGGCGAGCAGATCGCCGCACGGGCCGTCGTGTCAGGCGTCGATCCGAAGCGAACATTTCTCACGCTCTGCGAAGCCGATCACCTGCCGCCCGAGTTCTCGTGGCGGATCTCGCACTACCGGTCGCGCGGCACACTCGCCAAGGTCAATTTCGCGCTCTCGGCGTTGCCGTCATTTACCGGCGCGACGCGCGAGATGCTGGCTGGGCGTATCCGTCTGGCGCCGGACCTGGATTACCTCGAGCGCGCGTTCGACCACGCGAAGTACGGCCGCTACTCGTCACACCCGTGGATCGAGTTCACTATTCCGTCGCTCGACAACCCGTCGCTTGCATCCGACGGCGCGCACGTGCTGTCGGCGTACGCGCAGTTTGCTCCGTATCAGCTCAGAGACACGTCCTGGGATGCCGAACGCGAACCCCTCGGCGACATCGTCACTGCCACCCTTGACCAGTACTCGCCTGGCTTCTCGTCGTCGGTCGTAGGGCGGCAGGTGCTCACGCCACTCGACCTGGAGCGCGGGTGGGGACTGACTGGCGGGCAGATTTTCCACGGCGAGTTGTCGCTGGACCAGTTCTTCACCATGCGTCCGCTGCTGGGATTTGGCGACCATCGCACGCCGATCCGAGGCCTGTTTCTGTGTAGTTCGGGCGCGCATCCGGGCACGGGCCTTACGGGAGGATCGGGGGCCAACGCCGCAGCGGTGGTGGCGCGCGAGTTGGCGTGAGGCCCGAGCGAGTCTTCTGGCCCAGGGTGGTGCGGGCGGACAGTTTCTAGACGCGGGCTACGCCGTCCCGAGTCGATGCACCACGTGGCACCGCCGTCATCCGCGGGCAGATCATGTCGGCTGACACCGGCGCGCCGATTCGCCGCGCGCAGGTATGCATTGCCTCTCCTGATGCCCGAGAGAGCCGCGTGGCGGCGACCGACGCGCAGGGCGGCTTCGAGATCAAGGAACTGCCCGCCGGTCGCTACACCGTGACCGCCAGCAAGGGCGGGTTCGTCTCGCTGCAATACGGCCAGCGCCGTCCCTCCGAGTCGGGAACGCCGATCGAGCTGGGCGGCGGGTGGCCGCCGCCTCACCGCGGCACTCGGCTCCAACTCGCGCGACACCACTGACGACCAGGGCCACTATCGCCTGTTCGGATTACCGCCCGGGCACGTCGAACATCACGGAAGCGGCGCGCGTCACGCTCGCGGTGTCGCAAGATAACACCACGGTCTCGTTCGGCCTGATCGCCACCAAGCTGGTTCGGCTCACCGGACAGGTGCTGACCTCGGCTGGGGCAGCGGCGGGCGCGGTGGTGACGGGCACGGTGATCACCGACACCGGCGAGCCGTTTGATTTCCTTGCGCAGCAATTGCAGGTCGCGGCCCGCGCGGTGAACATTGACATCCCGGGTGCCGGTGGCGGGAACAGCCGTGTCGGCACCGATTGGACGTTCGAGTTGCGCGGCCTGACCGACGCGCGACTGTTCCGCGTCGGCGCGCCCCAGGGGATGCGCGCGGCAAGCCGCTGCTCGACGCCACGGTGGTGGTCTTCCCCGCCAACGACAAGCTGTGGACCTTCCAGTCGCGGTTCATCAAGGCGGCGCGGCCCGACCACGCCGGCGATCCCAAGTTCCTCGCGACCGTTAAGGACGCCGCCGCCAAACTCACGCTGGCCGACGGCGAAACCAAGGCGGGTGATCGCTCTGGGGACTTCGACCTCGGCGGCCGCAAGTAGGTCAGAAGTAGTCGCTGTGCCAGTACACGACTTCGGCCGCCGTGAGCGGCGGGAGTGGCAACAGGCGATCGCGCAGCGGGCGGATCATCAGCACTTCCTGCGTCGGCGTGGCCGCCGCGACCGTGAGCTGCGGCGGCACCAGCGACTGCGGCCACCAGCAGCGGATCTCCGGCAATTTCTCGCTGGGGTGCCGCGCCAGCATGGCCTGCAGAATGGCACCGAGACGCGCGCCGGCCGGATCGCGATCGCCGGCCTCTTCGATCATCCACCGCCCGTCCTGTTCGGTCGCCACGAGGTAGGCCACCGCTTGGTACCCCTCCTCCGCCACCAGGAACTCCGTCGTCCTGGCGCCTGACGGCAACAGGCCCGACAGCAAGCGCTTGCGGGTGATGTTGAAGCGCACGAAGTCTTCGCTGCGGTCGAGCGCGAGCCGGGCGCCGGTGGCACGCAGCGCCGACATCTCGATGATGCTGGGCAGGTCCCGCTCATCGCCGGCGCGCACGAGCATGCCCGGCGCACCGCCGCGCTTCTGGTCCACTTCGATCACCCATTCGGTCAGCGGCACGGGCACGAACTCCAGCCGCTCGTAGAAGGCCGGCGGGATTTCCGAAAAGAGCATCGCGAACTCCTGCCCCTCGGTGACCGCGGTCTCGAGCAGTCGCGCGAGCAGTTCGCGGGCAGCGCCCCGGCCGCGATAGGCCTCGGCGGTGAAGACCGCCCCAATCCCCAGCACGCGACGAATGCGGCCGTCGAGGCGAAGCGAGAGGTCGTAGCGCTTCGCGCTCGACACGATGTGTGGACCATCAACGAGTGCGACCCGGTCGAGATGGGCAGCGCCCCACGGTGTCTTGAGCTGGGCGCGCCACGAGGTGCCGTAGTTTTCGCGCGACAGGCCGTCGCTCCAAAGAGAGCAGGTGTCGTCGAGCACGCGCTCGAGGACCTCACCAACAGCAGGGACGACATGAAATGGCATGGATTAAACGATTGCCCGACGGGGCAGGTCGAATCAGTCAGTAAGAGGTTAACTCATGTGGACCCGCTCACTTGCCGCGTTGTCGTTGGTCGCCATCGTAGCCATTCACCCGCTGGCGGGCGCGCCGGCGGCTGTTCCTTCGACAGACGAGGCCATCACGCACGCGCTGAACCGGCTGACCTTTGGTCCGCGGGCCGGCGAGGTGGCGCGGGTGAAGGCCATGGGCCTGCAGAACTGGATCGACCAGCAGCTCAACCCATCGCGGATCGATGATGCGGCCCTCACCGCGAGGCTGGCGCGGCTGGAGACGCTGACGCTTGATTCGCAGACCATCCAGCGCGAGTACTCCGGCCCGGCGATGGTGGCGCGGCGCGAGCGCCAACGAACCAATCCAGACAGCGAGCCCATGGATCAGGACATGCGCCCGCCTTCGCAGCCGGAGGCCGCTACGGCGAGGTCTGGCCGTCGCTCGCTCGAACCCAGGCGATCGGAGGCGGAAAAGGATCGGCAGGTGATCGCCGACATCGAGGAGGCCAAGCTGCTGCGCGCCCTCTACAGCGAACGGCAACTGCAGGAAGTGCTGGTTGATTTCTGGTTCAACCACTTCAACGTCTTCGCCGGCAAGGGCGCGACGCGCAACTACCTGACCGAGTACGAGCGCGAAGCCATCCGGCCGTATGTGTTGGGCAATTTCCGCGACATGCTCGAGGCCACCGCGAAGAGCCCGGCGATGCTTTTCTATCTGGACAATTGGCAAAACGTCAGCGCGGAAGGCACCAGGACACAACGAGGGATCAACGAGAACTACGCACGAGAGTTGATGGAACTGCACACGCTGGGCGTTGACGGTGGCTATACCCAAACCGACATCGTGAACGTCGCGCGAGCGCTGACCGGTTGGACCATCCGGCCGCGCGAAGGGTCGGGCACCCAGTACGTGAAACGCCTCCACGACGACAAGGAGAAGACGGTGCTCGGCCAGACGCTCAAGGCCGGTGGTGGCGAAAACGACATCGAGCGGGTGCTCGACATCCTGGCTGCGCAGCCAGCGACGGCACGGCACATCGCAACCAAGCTGGTGACGCGATTCGTCAGCGACACCCCGCCCCCGTCGCTGGTGGACCGCGCCGCGGCGCGCTTCACGGCCACCAAGGGCGATCTCCGCGAAGTGGTACGGACCATCGTCACGTCACCGGAGTTCTTTGCCGCCGATGCGTATCGCGTCAAGGTGAAGACGCCGCTGGATTTCGTGGCCAGCGCGCTGCGCTCGACCGGCGCCGAGATCCGCTCGGCGCTGCCGCTGGCGCGCCAGCTGCGCGACATGGGCATGCCACTCTATTTCTGCCAGCCGCCCACGGGTTACGACGACACCGCGGCCACCTGGGTTTCGGCGGGCGCGCTGGTCAGCCGCATGAACTTCGCCGTCGCGCTCAGCAAGAACGAGATCCGCGGCGTGCGCATTGCCAATCCCCCAGCCGATCTCGACAAAGAGATCGGGTCACCCGCGTTTCAGAGACAGTGAGGCAGCCATGACGTCGAGACGAGTCTTCCTCAAGAGCGGCGCCATGGCGATGATCACCATGGGGTTCGCGCCGTCGTTCTTGGCGCGCACGGCCTTGGCGGCCAGCTCTCGCAGGAAGCTGCTGATCACCGTGTTCCAGCGCGGCGCCGTAGACGGTCTGAACATGGTCGTGCCGTACGGCGAAGCCGACTACTACCGGTCACGACCCTCGATTGCCATCGCGAAGCCGGGCACCGCCGACGGCGCGATCGATCTCGACGGTTTCTTCGGATTACATCCGCGGATGTCGTCGTTCAAACCACTGTGGGATCGTGGCGAGCTGGCCATCGTTCAGGCGTCGGGATCGCATGACACCACGCGGTCGCACTTCGACGCCCAGGACTACATGGAGTCAGCGACGCCAGGAGTCAAGAGCACGAAGGACGGATGGCTCAACCGCTACCTGGCCGCCTCCGCGGAGGCTCTGGCGGACAGGTCCGCGGCCGCGCACGATGCCACGGTCGCCGCAGGACGCAATCCCCTGCGGGCGGTCGCCCTCACCTCGCAGATGCCGCGGACGCTGCAAGGCGCCGCGCCGGCACTGGCCATGGGCAAGGCCGCCGACTTCGCGGTGGCTGACATGGGCGCGCGGGCCTCGTTCGAAGAGATCTACCAGGCCACCCAGGATAAGTCGCTGAACGGCACTGGCGGCGAGGCCTTCGACGCCATGCGCACGCTCGCGAAGAAGACGTCGGGGCCTTACCGGCCGGCCAACGGCGCGGCCTATCCACGCTCGCCGTTCGGGCAGGCGCTGCAGGAGATCGCGCGGCTCGCCAAGTCGGACGTCGGCCTTGAGATTGCGTTTGCCGAGAGCACGCAGTGGGACCACCACGTCAACCAGGGCGCGGCGACCGGGCAGATGGCTAATCGGCTGGACGACTTCTCCCGCGGCATCGCCGCGCTCGCGCAGGACCTGGGCGAACGGATGGCCGACACCGTGATCCTGACCATGTCTGAGTTCGGCCGCGCGGTGGCCGAGAACGGCAGCCGCGGTACTGACCACGGCCACGGCAACGCGATGCTCGTAATCGGCGGCAGCGTCAAGGGCCGCGAGGTCTACGGCCAGTGGCCCGGGCTGAGACCCGACCAACGATTCGAGGGGCGCGATCTGGCCGTGACGACCGACTTCCGCGATGTCTTCAGTGAGGTCGTGGTGAAGCACCTCGGCGCCACTACCGCCACCGCCGCGCAGGTGTTCCCTGGCTACGGCATCAAGGCCGCGGCGTTCCGCGGGATTCTGAGAGCCTGAAGATTGCCCGGCAACGGCACACAATCCGCTCGTCAGGGGGCGAGGGCCATCAGTCAGGCTAATAGAGCATATAATACGATGACAATATGAAAACTATTGCTATCACTATCGATGACGAAACGCTCGATCGAATCGCGCGGATCAGCGGTCGAGGCACCGAGAAGGCCAGGAACCGATCGCAGTTGATCCGGGACGCCGTCAAGGACTATGTGTCGCGCCTCGAGCGGGCCGACGACGACCATCGGGAAGCAGTCGTGGTTCGACGTCATCGCGCGCAACTGGCCCGGCAGGCAACCGCGGCGGTCAGGGCGCAGGCCAAGCCATGAAGTGGGGCGAGATTTATCGAACCCGCGAGAAGGTGTCCGAGCGCGGTCACAAGCCGGGCTTCTACGTCGTCGTCTCGCGCGACTTTATCGCCGGCAACGACGATGTCGCGACAGTCGTGTGCGCGCCGGTCTACAGCGAAATCCTGGGCCTTCGGACCGAGGTGGCGGTCGGTCCCGAAGAAGGACTGCCGAGGCAGAGCGCCGTGAGATGTGATTTTCTCATGCTGATGTTCAAGAGCAAATTGACCGGGTTTGTGGCCTCACTGCCAGGTGGGAAGCAGCGCGAACTCCAGCGGGCGCTCATGAACGCCCTGCAGCTTGAGTCCTGATCGCCCGCAAGGAAGATCAGCTGTTGAATTTTCGGGGCATACTCTTAGCGAAGTCGGCCACTGCCGGCACAGATATAATCCGCCCTTCAGGGGGTAGCAGATATGCGTTGGGTATCGGTCTTCAAAATGGCGGTGATCGCCGGGGTCGTGGCAGCAGCGGTCACGATCGCCTCGAATCCTTCGGTGACCGGCCAAGCCCGTACGCCTGGCATTCCCCGGCTGAACGGCAAGCCGGACATGAACGGCCTGTGGCAAACCATCAACACCGCCAACTGGGACATCCAGGCCCACAGCGCCAAGCCCGCCCTGGCGATGCGGCCGGGCCCGGTCGTGCCGGTGCCGGCCAGGGAAGTGGTGGCCTTTGGCGCGGTGGGCTCCATTCCGAGCGGCCTAGGTGTTGTGGACGGCAACAACCTGCCGTACTTGCCAGAGGCGCTGAAAAAGAAGGAAGAGAACCAGGCTAACTGGCTATCGCGCGATCCCGAGATCAAGTGCTATCTCCCCGGCGTGCCGCGCGCGACCTACATGCCGTTTCCGTTCCAGATCTTCCAGGGCGACGGCACGTTCTTCATCTCGTATGAATACGCCGGCGCGGTGCGCAATGTCTACCTGAAGGATCCGGGCCCGGCCGCCATCGACAGTTGGATGGGCCAGTCGTACGGCAAGTGGGAAGGTGACACGTTCGTGGTGGAAGTGACCGGCTTCAACGATCAGTCGTGGTTCGATCGCTCCGGCAACCACCACACCGAGCAGCTGAAGGTCACCGAGCGCTACACCATGACCGACGCCGATCACATCAACTATCAGGCCACCATCACGGACCCGGGGACGTTCTCGAAGCCCTGGACGATGAGCATGCCGTTGTACCGGCGGGTGGAACGGGGCGCGCGGCTTGGGCAGTTCAAGTGCATCGAGTTCGTGACCGAGTTGATGTACGGGCATCTGCGGAAGGAGCCCATCAAATGAGAATCGTCGGCCTCACGTTGACCGCCGCGCTGCTCGGGTTCGTGGCCGCAGGGGCGCAGGCACCCGCGGCCAAGCCGGCCACCATGCTGCGCACGAGCGATGGCCGGCTCAGCCTGCAGGGGAACTGGACCAACGCCACCATCACGCCATTCGAGCGGCAGGGCACCAACCGGCCCCTGGTGCTGTCGGAAGCACAGGCGCTGGACGAGGAGACCAAGACGCAGGACGCGCTTGACGCCCGCGAGGCGCCGACCAGTGCCGATCGCGGGGCGCCGCCCGTCGGTGGCGAACCGCGTCCGATCCCCCCTGACCAACTCCCCTACCTTGAGCGGCTGTGGCAGGGTGGGGGGGGCCTGGTCGGCGGCTACAACACGTTCTGGGTCGATCCCGGCGATCGCGTGCTGCGGGTCGACGGCCAGCCGCGCAGTTCGATCGTGATCGACCCGCCCAATGGGCTCCTGCCTAGTTACACCAAAGCCGCGCAAGACCGTTTTGCGGCGGCAGCGGCGATCCGCAGCCTACAGGGCGGCGAGTACGACCATCCCGAGCTGCGACCGCGGGCCGAGCGCTGCGTTACCTCGTTCGGCAACAACCTCGGGCCGCCAATGCTGCCCAACTATTTCTACAACAACAACTACACCATCGTGCAGACCAAGGACAACGTGATGATCCTCACCGAGATGGTGCACGACGCGCGCGTGGTCCGCATGGGCGGCACGCATCCGCCTGCGAGCTTCCGCCAGTGGTTCGGCGACTCGATCGGCCGCTGGGACGGCGACACGCTGGTGATCGAGACCACCAACTTCCACCCCAATCACGGCTTCCGTGGCTCGTGGGAGAACCTGAAGGTTACCGAACGCATCACCCGCAAAGACGCCGGCACCTTGTCGTACCGGTTCATCGTCGAGGACTCGACGACCTTCACGGGGCCGTTCAGTGGCGCGCTCGAGTTCCGGGCGATGGCGCCGGACGAGCAGGTTTACGAGTACGCGTGCCACGAAGCCAACTACGGTCTCGAGGGCGTGCTGAGCGGCGCCCGCGCGCAGGAGCGCGAGGCCGCCATGAAGAAATCGAAGCAGTAATGGCACGACCGGGTCGGGCCCGCCGGCCGTGAACGTCTACGGGCTCGCGACTCCAGCCGTTCTGATCGATCGCCCTCGCGCGCTGCGCAACATCGACCGCATGCAAGCGGCGGCCGATGCCCGCGGCGTGCGGCTGCGGCCGCATACCAAGACGCACAAGAGTCCGATGGTGGCGCGCTGGCAGATCGAGCGTGGCGCGATCGGCATTTGCTGCGCCAAGCTCGGTGAGGCCGAGGTGTTCGCCGCCTCTGGCTTCGACGACATCCGCCTGCCGTACCCGATCAATCCCGCCAACGCTGATCGCGTGATCGCCCTGCTCGATCGCACGCGGCTGTCGTTCAGTATCGATCACCCGGTGGTGGCGAAACAGTGGTCAGACGTGATGGTGCGCGCCGGGAAGCGCGTCGAGCTCCTGGTCAAGATCGACGTCGGGTTCCATCGTTGTGGCCTCGACCCGGATGCCCGCGACACGGTCGCGACCATCCGCGAGATCGCGGGGCTGCCGGGGCTTGATTTTCGCGGCCTGCTGTCACACGCCGGACAGACCTACCACGCGCATTCGGAGGACGAGCTGCGGCTGATGGCGGAGGCGGAAGTTCGCACGATGAGCGATCTCGCCGCCTGGTGCCGGGCGAAGGGCCTCGCCGTTGACGAGATCAGCCTGGGGGCGACGCCGCCGGCCCGGTTCTCGCTGCACCACGAGGGCTTCACCGAGTATCGCCCCGGCAACTACGCCTACTTCGATCGCACGCAAGTGGCACTCGGCGCTGCGACACTGGACGACTGCGCCCTCACGGTGCTGGCGAGGGTCGTCAGCAAGCCGGCCGCCAACCGCATCATCCTCGACTCGGGCAGCAAGACGCTGACCAACGACGGCGCCCGCGGCTTCACGCCGGCACCGGGTTACGGCATCATCCTGCGCGACGGCCATCCCGACCAGACGCTGCTGATCGAGCGTCTGTCGGAGGAGCACGCCACGGTCACTGCCACGACCGGCACGACGCCCCTCGAGCCCGGCGATTGTGTGCGCATCATCCCCAACCACTCGTGCGTCGTATCGAACCTGGTCGACCAGGCCTGGCTGGTGGATGGCGACTCGGTTGAACCCCTCCCCATCGCCGCCCGCGGACGAATCACGTAGCCGCCCGTTCATGAAATGCCTCCCAACCGTCTCGCTAGATCGGCCATAGTTGCGTCGACATGGTGAACACAATGATGAAGAAACTGACGCCGTTAGTCTTCGTTTGCCTGGTGATTTCCGCCGGCCTGGTGCTCGACGCCAGACAGGGCGGCCTGGTCGCCGCGCCGAACCGCCGGCCAACGGAAGGACGCGGGCCGTTTCCGACGCTGACGATCCGCAACGTGATGGTCATCGACGGCACAGGCGCGCCACCTTTCGGGCCCATGAACGTCGTCGTGGAGAACAACCGCATCGCGCGAATCACGAGCGCCGGCACGCCAGGCGTGCCGGCGCCGGCCGGCCCGCCGCCTGCTGGCGAGGTGCTCGAGGCCGCCGGCATGTACCTGATGCCGGGCTTCATCAACCTGCACATGCACCTGGGCGACGCGAACAACGCGCCCGAAGCGGAGTACACCTACAAACTGTGGATGGCGCATGGCATCACGGCCGGCCGCGGTGTGGAACTGGCGCCGCAGCCGTTCGCCCTGCGCGAGAAAGAGCGCAGCGCGGCCAACGCGATCGTCGCGCCCCGGCTCTTCAACTACCAACGACCCGGCGCCGGCTGGACCGAGGGCCTGGTCGACACGCCCGAGAAGGCGCGCGCCTGGGTTCGCTGGTGCGCCGCTAACGGCGTCGACGGCATGAAGCTGGTGGCGCATCCGCCCGAGATCATGGCGGCGCTGCTTGACGAAGCGAAGAAGCATGGCCTGGGATCCACGGCGCACCTCGAGCAGCGCGGCGTCGCGCAGATGAACGCGCTCACCGCCGCCCGGCTCGGCCTCGGCACGGTCACCCACTTCTACGGCCACTTCGAGCCGCTGCTGCGCGACCACGAGATTCAGCCCTGGCCCGCCCAGATGAACTACAACGACGAGCAGTTCCGCTTCGGCCAGGTGGCGCGCCTCTGGGACCAGATCCACCCGCCCGGCAGCCCCGAGTGGACGGCGTACCTGCAGGAACACCTGAAGCTCGGCACCATCTTCGACCCGACGCTGACGGCCTATGCCGCCACCCGCGACGTGATGCGGATGCGAAACGCCGACTGGCACGCGAAGTACACGCTCCCGTCGCTGATGGAGTTCTATGCTCCGAGCCGGGTGAACCACGGCGCGTACTACTACGACTGGACACTGACGGACGAAATTGCGTGGCGCAATTTCTATCAGGTGTGGTTCCGGCTCATGAACGACTACAAGAAGATGGGCGGCCGGGTCACCGCGAGCGACGACGCGGCGTACACCTACAACACCTGGGGCTTCGGCTACATCCACGAGCTGGAGTTGCTGCAGGAGGCGGGGTTCAATCCGCTCGAAGTCATCCGCGCCGCGACGATGCACGCCGCGGAGGCGCTGCATGAGCCGAAGGGGCAGCCGCTGCAGTTCGGGATCGTCCGCGCCGGCCTGCTGGCCGACATGGTGATCGTTGACCAGAACCCGCTGCAGAACCTGAAGGTGCTCTACGGCACCGGGGCGGTGCGATTGAACGACCAGACGGGCCGTGCCGAGCGCGTCGGCGGCGTGAAATACACCATCAAGGACGGCATCATCTACGATGCGAAGCGTCTGCTCGCCGACGTGGCGGCGATGGTGGAGAAGCAGAAAGCGGCGCCGGCGCGCTAGGGTGAATCGACCCGGGTGTCCCGGCGGCATCAGGTCTGAATGGCTGCTTCAACGTTGCGCGTGATCGACGGCGGGGTCGCCACCGAGTTGACACGCCAGGGACTGGACCTCGGCGATGGACTCTGGTCGGCGCGCGTGCTGCTCGAGGCGCCCGATGCCATCGAGCGAGTTCACACGGAGTACTTCCTGGCGGGGGCCGACATTGCCATTACGGCGAGCTATCAGGCCAGCTACGAAGGCTTCGCCAAACGCGGCCTGAGCGCCCAGTCGACGAATGCCCTTCTGCAGCGCTCTGTGGAAATCGCCCAATCGGCCAGGAGCCGCGTGCTGCGCGACCAGCCGGGTACAACGCGGGAGCTCCTCGTCGCCGCGTCGGTCGGACCCTATGGCGCCATGCTCCATGACGGCTCCGAGTATTGCGGCGACTACGGGCTCGATGAGGATGCGCTGGTCGACTTTCACCGCGAACGCTTCACCGTACTCGCCGACGCCGGTGCCGATCTCCTGGCGTGCGAGACGATCCCGTCGCGCATTGAAGCGGCGGCGCTCGTCCGACTGCTCGGCGAGCGCCCTGACGCCAGGGCGTGGGTCACCTTCTCCTGCCGCGACGGACGCCACACCTCGGCCGGCGACTCGATTGCTGCATGCGCCCGCTGGCTGGACAAGGTGCCGCAGGTCGTGGCGATCGGCGTCAACTGCGTCGCGCCCGGGTTGGTCGAGTCGCTCATTCACGAACTCGGAACCGGCACCACCAAGCCGATCGTGGTCTACCCGAATTCCGGCGAAACCTGGGACGCCGTCGCCCAGTGCTGGGTCGGCACGGCCGATCACTTCACCGGCTATGTCCCGCGCTGGCTGGAGGCGGGCGCGAGATGGATCGGCGGCTGTTGCCGCACCACCCCCGACGACATCCGGAGCGTGCGGGCGGACGTCGACGCCTACGAAGCGCGACTGAACGACAGCTGATAGCTTGTTCCACCGCGGTAACTGCTCGGTTGGAAACCCCGAGACGGGCGTATACTCCCGACCGCAGGGAAGCGCTTCTCCCTGCTTGCCTCACCCAAGCCTTGGCGAAGGTGGGCCGGTTCAATTGCGTGAAGGAGGGACCCATGAGTTCGAAACGACCTGCTCGGAGAGAATTCCTCAAAAGCGGCGCCGCGCTGGCTGGTGGTTTCACCTTGGGAGGAGCCGCGTCGTTGAGCGGTCAGACACCCGCGAGCGACCAGGCACACCACTCGCCGCCCATGATCAAGGAAGGCAAGGATCAGATCGCCTACGGTGAGCGATCGTCTCACGTCACCTCGGTGCGCATCGCTCACGGCGGCCGGCCATCGCCTGACAACTGGGGGCTGACGTTTCACGTGGCGGCCCCGCTTCAGGACTCGGTCGGGGTGATCACGCCGTCCTCGCTCCACTACATGGGAACGACTCGTGGCTCGTTCCTCCCGGACGTCGATCCGCGTGAGCACCGTCTCATGATTCACGGCCTGGTCGACCGTCCGCTGACGTTGACCATGGAGGACTTGAAGCGGCTGCCGTCGGTGACGCGCCTGCATTTCATCGAGTGCGCCGGCAACCGATCGTCGCGCCGGGCAAAAAACGTGCAAGAGACGCACGGCATGACCAGTTGCGCCGAATGGACCGGGGTGCTGCTGTCGACGCTGCTCAAGGAGTGCGGCCTGAAAGGCACGGCCAGCTGGTTCGTCGCCGAAGGCTCGGAGGAAGTGAAGGGCGCGTCGAGCATGCCGATTGCCAAGGCCATGGAAGACTGCTTTGTGGCCTACGGCATGAACGGCGAAGCCGTGCGGCCGCAGAACGGGTTTCCGCTCCGGCTGATGGTCCCCGGCTTCGAAGGCATTTTTCACACCAAGTGGCTGCGGCGCATCAAGGTGGTGGACCGCTACTACATGAACTACAACGACTTCGGTCATCTCGATCAGGATGCGAAGGTGGCGGCGTTGGACTACCAGATCGGGCCCAAGTCGGTCATCACCTTCCCGTCCGCCGGACAGCAGCTGCCCGGCCGCGGCTCCTACGAGATCAGCGGCCTCGCCTGGTCGGGCGGTGGCGCCATCAAGCTGGTGGAAGTGTCCACCGACGGTGGCAAACGCTGGAACAAAGCCGAGTTCAAGGGGACGCCCCAGCGCATGGCCCATGCCCGTTTCGGTTACCAGTGGAATTGGGACGGACAAGAAGGCGAGCTCCAGTCACGGTGCACGGACGAACTGGGTCAGGTGCAACCGTCACGAGCACAGATTGCCAAGTATTGGAACAAGCCCTACGATCAGACCTTCAGCGTGCCTGGCCTCGACAACAGCATTCAGCCGTGGAAGATCGCCGGCGATGGCAGTGTCACCAATGGCTTCGCTTAAGGTTCTCGCGTTGGCGTTGCTGATGGGCGCCCCGCTGCTGGCGCAGAGCTACGGCGTGGGACGCACGCCGACCGCGGAGGAAATCCGCGCCTGGGATATCTCGATCGGTCCCACCGGAGAGGAACTCCCGCCCGGGCGCGGCACCGTCAGGGAGGGCGCGCAGCTCTATCGCACGAAAGGCTGTGCGTCGTGCCACGGGGCGACGGGCCTCGACGGCAAGGCGCCGCTGTTGAAGAGCAGGAATGGCGCCAATCCTGACGTCTGGGCACGGGGACGGATCCTGCCGGTTCGCGCGCCGTTCGCGACCACGGTCTGGGACTACATCAATCGCGCCATGCCCCTCAATCGCGAGGGCACACTCACCGCTGATGAGGTCTACTCGCTGACGGCGTATCTGCTGTTCATCAACGATGTCATCGCGGAGGACCTGGTCCTCGACCCCCAGAGTCTGCCGAAGGTGGCGATGCCGATCGGTGACAAGTACGCCGCCTTGCCTGACTGGAAGCCCAGGACGCCACGGCTGAAGGGATATCCGCACTAGCTTTACCGTGCCTGATGCGACACGTTCACTGCCGCGACTGAGGACTGGTGCTCTTGCTGTGGGCGTTGAAGAACTCGACCATCGCCGCGAGATTGGGCGCCACGACGCCCCCGTGGCTACCGCCCGGTACCTCGGTGTACTGGTGCGCGACGCCGAGAGCCTTGAGCTGCGCCACCATCGCACGCGATCCGGCCACCGACACGGAGGCGTCCGCATCGCCGTGAACGACGAACTGTGGAATGTGTTTCACCTTGTCGAGCGTCGCGGGTACGCCGGTGCCGGCGAACAGTCCCAGCGCGGCCCAGATCTCCGGGAACTTCGGCGCGATCTTCCAGGTCCCGATCGCCCCCATTGAGTGGCCCATCAGGTAGATCCTTCGGTCGTCGACTTTATATTGCTGCCGGACGCGCTGCAGCACCTGCATGACGTCCTGTTCACTGAAGTCCTGGGTGCGCCGCACGTTTGGATCCGCCGGCGGCGGGCCCAGTCCCCAGCCGTACGACCCATCCACGCGATAGCCAAGTGCGGTGGCCAGGATGTAGCCGTGCCGTTCAGCGAGCGCGGGCAAGGTCTGGTTGTAGTTGTCGAAGAACCCATCCTCGGTGCCGCCCAGCCCATGCAGGGCGACGATCAGCGGCAACGCCTTCGCCTCGGTGTAGGTACTCGGTATGTAGGTCCGGTACGGCATGATCTCCTTCGCTGCCTCCAGCAAGTAGTGACGCTTGATGTCGCCGGTGCGTCCGGCAAACGGGTCCTTGCCGGCCTTCACGCTCGCAGCCACGACTTCGGCCGCGGCGAGGTCCTTGTCGGGATCAAAGGTGCGCAGCTCCAGTCTGCCGCGATTCACGTTCTTCATGCGATCGAGCGGGAAGAGAATCTCTGCTCGCAGCGCATCCGGCGCGGCCTTCGCGGCGGTCTCGAGTCGTACCGTGAGATCGTCGAGCCCCTTGCGCAACGAGACCGCCAATGAAGCGCCGCCGATCCGTTCGTTCTGGTTCGACACATCCACCGTCAGCTGGTACGGTCCGTCGGCGACGTCCTGCAGGTCGAGATCGAAGAAATACGGCGACTCCCGCAGGTCTCGCGCGACGTCGTCGAAGGTTCCGAGATCCTTGACGACTGGCGGCTCCACGGGCGGCTGCCCTGGCGTCGGCGGCGCAGGCCGCTTCCGAAGTGTCATGTGCGCGGTCACCGCATTGGGCAACGACAGCGACGGCGCATGAATCTGTTCAAGCCGGACGGTGTGCGGTTTCGACGAGTCGATCACCACCCGCGTGGTTCGCAGGACGAGCGAACTCGAGTAGTCGGCGGCGTCGGTCCAGGGTCGGCCGGCGAGCAGCGCGATGCCCTTTGCGTAGAGACGACGGAGGTCGCCGGTGCGGCCGAACCGGGCGGCCTCGGCAATCTGCGCCTCGAGCGCGTCGATTTGAGCCTTGAGCTCTCCCTGCGGTTTGACGGTGTTCTTGCGCGTGGTGTAGCCGACACGCACCGACGCCAGGCTGGTCAGCGCCTGCGACAGCGCGGCGGACGGCACCAAGGCGCATAACGAGACGATGGCGAGGATGCGAATCTTCATGTTTTCAGGCCCTGGCCGAGAGACACGACGGTCTCCCTTGCTGCGGTGAAGCCGGGACTCTACTGTAGTGCGACGGCGAGGACAACTATACGCACCTTCGGCACGTTCCGTTAGCGTGTAGAATGCTGGCTGTGGCGAGCAAACCAGACGGCAGCGAATCAATCGGCATGGTGGAGACCCGCGGGCTGGTGGGGATGATCGAGGCGGCCGACGCCATGGTCAAGACCGCCAATGTCGTGTTCGTCGGCTGGCAGAAGGTCGACGCCGGCCTCGTGACCGCCATCGTCCGGGGCGACGTCGGCTCCGTGAAGGCCGCGACCGATGCCGGGGCCGCAGCCGCGCGGCGAGTCGGTGAGCTCGTCGGCGTACACGTAATTCCGCGTCCGGCCGGAGACCTGGAGAAGGTCTTCCCGATGCTGCGGCAGAAGATTTAGCCAAGCCCCAAGCCCCAAGTCCCAAGCCAGGGCCGGGTTTGTTACTCTCTGCGTATGAAGCGCGCCGCGCCGTCAGCCCTCTTCCTCGTCGTTAGCCTCCTCGTTATCTCGACGTCGCCCGCCCGGCTGCAGCAGCAGCCGGCGACGCCGGCAGACCGCTTCGAGGTCAGCGACGTGATGATCCCGGCGCGCGACGGCAAGCGCCTTCATACGAAGATCTTCACACCGCGAGATCAGGCGGGCCTCCTGCCCATCATCTTCAAGCGCACGCCGTACGGCATCGAGGGATCGGACGGTAACTTCAACGCGTACTACAAGGCGCTGGCAGATGAGGGCTACATCTTCGTGTTCCAGGACATCCGCGGGAAGTTCGGATCTGAAGGCGACTTCGTGATGCAGCGCCCGGCCCGGCCGCCTTCGCCCAAGGGCTTCGGCGGGCTAGGCTCCGACGATCCGAACAAAGCTATCGACGAGGGCACCGATACCTACGACAGCATCGAGTGGCTGATCAAAAACGTGCGCAGCAACAACGGCCGCGTCGGCATGCTGGGCGTGTCATACGACGGCTGGACCACCATCATGGCCGCGATCGAGCCGCATCCCGCGCTCAAGGCTATCTCTCCCCAGGCGTCGCCGGCTGACATGTGGATGGGCGACGACTTCCACCACAACGGCGCGTTCCGCCTAAGCTACGGCTTCGAATACGCGACGATGATGGAGAGCGGAAAGGACGTGCAGGACTTCAAGTTCGATCGCTACGACACTTTCGATTGGTACCTCAGCCTCGGCCCGCTGGCCAACGTCAACGCCAAGTACCTGCACGGCAAGATCCCGACGTGGAACGACTACGTCGCGCATCCGGATTACGACGAGTTCTGGAAGCGCCAGACGATGATCCCGCACTTGAACAGCGTCAAGGTGCCGACGCTGAACGTCGCGGGCTGGTGGGACCAGGAAGATTTCTACGGGCCGATCCGCATCTACGACGCCCTGGAGCGCTTCGACACGCAAGGCATCAACTACCTCGTGGTCGGCCCGTGGCGCCACGGCGGCTGGTCGGGCGGCACCGGCGATTCACTGGGCGCCATCCCCTTTGGCGGTAACACCGCCGAGTACTTCCGCGACCAGGTGCAGGCCCCGTTCTTCGCGTACTTCCTGAAGGACAAGGGCGCGAGAGACTTCCCGCAGGCGCTGACCTTCGAGTCGGGCGCCAACGAGTGGCGGCGCTGGGATCAGTGGCCGCCGACTGCTCGCGCCGAGGTCCGCTCGCTGATTTTCGGGGCCAACGAGACGCTGACACTCGGCCCGCCTGAGGCCGGCCCCGAGCCCCGACCCCCGATCCCTGATCCCCGATTCGACGAGTTTGTCTCAGACCCGGCGCACCCGGTGCCGTACCGTCAGCGCCCGATTCAACCCACCTATTTTCCCGGCGGCTCGAGGTGGTCCACGTGGCTCGTCGAGGATCAGCGCTTCGTGGACGATCGCGCCGACGTGCTCAGTTGGGAGACCAGCGTGCTTAATCAGGATGTGACGATCGCCGGCGAGGTGAAGGCGCACATCTTTGCCTCGACCACCGGCAGCGATGCCGACTGGATTGTGAAACTCATCGACGTCTATCCGGAAGACCACCCGACGAACTGGAACCTGGCCGGATTCCAGTTAATGGTCTCGAACGAAGTGTTCCGCGGCCGCTATCGCACCAGCTTCGAGAAGCCGGCGCCCATCACACCCAACGCCGTGCTCGAATACACTTGGAGCCTGCACACGCAGAACTACACGTTCAAGAAGGGGCATCGCATCATGGTGCAGGTGCAGAGCACGTGGTTCCCAATCATCGACCGGAACCCTCAAACGTTCGTGTCGAATATCTTCGAAGCGAAGGACAGCGACTTCAAGGCTGCGACGCACCGCGTTTATCGGACACCGCAGTACCCTTCGCGCGTCGACGTGCCGGTCGTTCTCGGGCGATGAGCTGGCGCAGCTTGATGTCCTCGCCGAGCATCAGCAGCGGCTGCGCCGCGTCATCCAGCAGATTGAACAGGTCGCCGGCGTCGTTGCGGGCATAGATGTTCTCGCCATCGATGAACAAGGTGACCGGCCCGCCGCCTTCGATAGCATCGTAGAGACGGGTCTTGAAGCGTGATTTCAAGACCTGCAGCAGCTTGCGGATCCTCTGGACGGTGAAGCCCTTGCGCCGCAGGTCGGCCAGCACCATCAGCTCGAGCAGTTCGATCGGCGTGTAGCGCCGTTCGGTATGGCCGCCCGCGTCGGTCTTGTGCGACGGCACCGTCGCGATGAACAGCTTGCGCTGTTCCCACCACTGAAGCTGCCGGGCGGTGAGCCCTGTGAGCTGGGCCACCTCGCGCGATGAATACAGCTTCTTGAGCTTCATCGTTGTTTGAGCGAAATCTAATCTGCGGCTGTTCTAGTCGGTGGCCCTAGCCGTCGCCGAACTCTTCGAGATGGGGCAAGGTGGCCGCGACCGCATCGGCCATCGCGGCGCCGTCAATGTCTTTCTCGGTCACGCCGCCTTCGGAGTGAGTCGAGTACGACAAGACAACTTTCTTGTAGTGAATCTCGATATCGGGATGGTGGTCCGAGTCTTCGGCGCCGGGCACCAGCGCGCTCACGAACAGCACGGCTTCCGGAAAATCCTGGAACACGAACTCCTTGCGGATCGCGGTGCCGGCAACGGTCCAGGCCTCGAGGCCCTTCAACTTCTCGGTCAGGTCGGCGGGTGTCAAGACGGCCATGTTGCCACGATGATAGTTCAGAGTCGGCCGTGGCGAGCGGGGTCCAGGTCGCGAAGCGCCGGGTCGCTGCCCTTGTCGAAGACCAGGTCGTCGACGAGCCGCACAGTCAGGGGCGTCAGCAGCACGCCGTTTCGATAGTGAGCCGTCGCATAGATCAGGCCGGGCACGACGGCCGAGCGGCCCAGGATCGGCAGGTCGTCCGGTCCGCGCGGACGAAGGCCGGTCCGGACGCTGGTCACGGCCGCGTTGGCCAGACTCGGCACCAACGCCACCGCGGCGGCCTGCAGGCCGCGAACGGCTTCTTCGGTGTGGCTCTCGTCGAAGCCGACATCTTCGACGGTCGATCCCACCAGCACGGCGCCATCGGGCCACGGCACGAGATATCCCGCCGGCCCCCAGATCACCCGCTGCACGGCGCCCGGCTCGGCCTGGAGCTGGACCAGTTGTCCGCGGATTGGCTTCACCGGCACGACGTCGGCGCCCTCGACGCGGATCTGCGACGACCAACTGCCGGCCGCGAGCACCACGTGATCAGCCTGCCACGAGGTACCGCCCGCCTCCACGCCGACCCGACCCATCGGCGAGGCGAAGACGCGAATGGCACCGAGCTCGGTCCTGAAGTGCGCGCCGCACTTCTGGGCCGCGGCCGCCGCCGCCAGCGTGACCGCCATCACGCCGACGAAGCCGTGCGTGGGAATCAACAGCGCACCGAGCGCGGCCGGCGACGCCAGCGGTTCGTACTTCGCGAAGTCTGCCGGTGGCACCCAGCGTGACTCGACGCCGCTCGCCGACAACGCGGACGACAACCGCCGCAGGCGATCGACATCTGTCTCTTCGAGCGCCAGCTCGAAGGTGCCGGTGCGGCGATAGATCAGGTCGTGGCCGCTGTCGGCGCGCAGTTGGGAGATGAAGGGGTCGAAAAGGTCGAGGCTGCGGCGACCGAGACTACGCAGTGCCCCCAACTCGTGGCCCTCAATGTAGGGCGCGAGAATACCGGCCGAGGCGCGGGTCGCGCCCTGGCCGGGCTGCCGCGTCTCGAGTACCTGGACCTTGGCGCCAGAACGGGCCAGTTGATGGGCGACCGTACAGCCGACCACGCCGGCGCCAATGACGATGACGGCGGGACTCACTTGCACAGGATATCGGGATCCGGGGTCCGGAAATCCAGGACTTGCGGATCCCGAATCCCGGACCCCGGATCCCGTTAGAAGCCGAAGGACGCGCCGAGTTCGATGCGCCGCGCCGGGCCCGCCGAGGTGGCGGTGCCGAAGAACGACGACTGCTGGTTGCCGATGAAGGCGTTGTCGTTCACATGGTTGAACGCGTTCTGGATGTTCATGTAGAAGTCGAGGCGATACTTCTGGTTGCCGCCTTCCATCACCATGAGCTGGGGGCCATCACCACCACCGCCGCCGGGGCCGCGCGGCGCGGCGACACCGCCGGCCGGGGGCGGCATCGGCATACCGCCGGGACCACCAGGGAAGCCCGGGCCGCCGGCGCGCGCGCCGCCCAGGCCGATCGACTTGTTGAGCCGCACATTCGCGGTCCACTGCGACGCGCCGCGGGCGCTGTTGCGCTCGACGTCAGTCGGACGGTCGTTGAACACCGTGTCGCCGTTGGTGTCGAAGCCGCTCGTGATGTTGTAGGGCAAGGCCGACGAGCCCTGCATGCCCAGGCTCAGCCGGACTCCGCGACCGACCGGCGAGTTGAAGTTGAAGAAGATGCGGTGGCGCACGTCCTGCGCCGAGGGACCCCAGTCGAGACTCGGGTTGAGGCTGTCGGACGGCAGCGCGGTCGCGCCATCGGCGTAGTTTCGCGAGCTGCCCAACTGATACTGCATCATGCCGAAGATGCGGCGCGGGGCATAGCGCATGTTCAGCGCGACGGTGGCGCGATCCGATGCGCGCTTACCGCTCGACTGAATTTCGCTGATGTTGCCCACGGTCGGATCGGGCCGCACGCCGGCCACGGGCGCGTTGACGTTGATGGACCGCAGCGTGTCGTGACCGCGCGTGAACATGTAGTCAGCGCGTAGCTCGGCCCACGACGTAAGTGGGCGCTCGAGCCCGACCGACGCCTGGTGAATGACCGGCTGGCCGAGCGAGGCCGAGCGAATCACGCTGGCCGACAACCGGGTGCCGCCGCCGTCAGTGACCGGGAACCCGGGGTTCTGGACGATCACATCAACCTGGTGTTTGCCATCGACGCGGATGGTCTGCTCGTAGAGGTTCGATTCGTACCAGTCGTAGAAGATGCCGTAGCCGCCACGCACCGTGGTCTTCTTGCTGGCGTTCCAGGTGAACGCCGCGCGCGGCGCCAGGTGGAAGCGCGACGCCACCTGGGTCTGGATTTCCTGGCGCACCCCGAGGCTGATCTGCAGCGTGCGCGAGGGCCGGAAGTCGTCTTGCAGGAACCAGCCGGCCTTGACCTGCGAGTAGTCAACCAGCGGATCACCGGTGCGAATCACGTAGTTGGTCGGGCGGCCGTCGTTGAAGGCGTCGGTGCTGGTGAACGTGTAGGTGCCGTTGCCGTTGGTGCGCTGCGTGCTGTTCCACCAGCCGGCCTCGAGCAGCACGCCGGCGCGCATGGAGTGTTTGCGACCGATCGTGAAGTCGAAGTTCTGCGCCAGCTCGAACTCCTGCGCGTTGCGGACGCCGGACTGACCGGCGCCACCGGCGGTGAACGCATCGTTGACGCGGATGGTCGGCAGCAGCGAACCCGGCAGCGTGGCGTTGGTCGAGTTGTTGAACTCGAACTTGAACTCGCTGAACACCTTCTTGCCAATCACGTTGGTCGTGCGCAGGCGAAAGGTATCGGTGTTCATGTCGGTGGCATAGGCGCGCTCCGGCAGATCAAAGTCGCCGACCCCGAGGTTGCTGCGCTCGTTTTGCCGGCGCGTGTACTCGGCGCGGACCTGCGCGGTCGGGCTCAGCAGGTGCTCCACCCGCGCGGTAAAGTTCATGGCCTCGGTCGGCGACACCGCCAGCCCGTTAACCGTGCCGCTGTTGGGCGACTGCGCGACGATGGTGCGCGAGTCGTAGGCGCTGTTGCCGTCGAACGACAGCGACAAGCCAGTCTTGCCTTTGGCGAGCGGACCCGAGAAGTTCACCATGTAGCGCCGCATTTGCTCCAGGCCCTTCTCATTGGCAAACGCGTTGGTGGCGTTCAGCGACTCGTCACGAAAGCCGACGTTCGAGCCGCCGCGCCAGCCGCTCATGCCCGGCTTGGTGATCACCTCCACGCGGATCATGCCGGCCTCGTGATACTCGGCCGAGAACGAATTAGTGTGGAAGCGAATCTGCTGAATCTGGTCTTTCGGCGGCAAGCGGCCGCCGCGGAAGCCATCGACAAAGATCTGCGCGCCAGGGCCGGCCATGCGGGCCAGCTCGTCGGCCATCTCGTCTGGATCGTCGGGCAGCGAGTCAATCTGATCCTGCGTCAGTGTTTGCGTGAAACCGTTGTCGCGGCGATCGGCTGCGCTGACGTCTTGCACCACCACGGTCTGCTCGATCGTCGCCACCGCCAGCCGCAACGTGGTGCGGTTGTCGCCGCGACGCACAGTGATCGGCGTGGCGATGGGCCGGAAGCTCTCGGCGGTCGCCTTCACCTGATAGGTACCGGGGTTCAGGTTCTCGAACACCGCCAGGCCGCGGCTGTCCACGGCCGACACGTGCTCGACGCCATTCGCATCGACGACCGTGACCTGCGCGATGACGAGCGCCGCCTCGGTCTGGTCGAGCACGGTGATACGTAACGTGCCCCCGACCCCCGTGCCTTGCACCACCTGCGCTGCCGCCATTGAAGTACTGGCGAACATCAACGAGGCAACAACCAACAAACGTCCGGCGATTTGTTCCATAACGGTCTCGCTACTTCTTTTTTTCCCAGGTGTCGGCTTTGATCGTCGGGTTGACCTTGTACTTCTCGACGGTCCACTCTTCGTTGGGCTGGCCGTCGAGCGAGATGTCGATCTTGTGCGGCAGCATGACGCCGTCAACTTTCTTGTAGTCGCCGAGGTGCATGGCATAGGTGCCAAGCGGCGGCGGGTTCTTGCGCATCTCGTCGGCGCGCTTCTGCATTTCTTCGGGCGTCATCTGCGGACGACCACCGCCCGCACCCCCGCCACCGCCAGCGCCGGGCGGCGGGCCACCGGGTCCACCAGGTCCACGACCGGGGCCGCCAGGACCGCCGTTGATCATCACCATCGGCCTGGGATCCTGGTACTGCACCATCAGCGGGAGATGCGTGGCCTGATCAATGAAGAGCCGCAGCACGCGGCCGGTCTCTTCCTTGGTTTCGAGAATGTCGGCCTTGCCATCGGGCGATTCGGCAATGCCGGCATCGGTCCACGGCGCCGGGCCGGCCGTGACGAGGGCCGCCATCCAGCGGTGCAACTGCACCCGTGCGCGACGCACGCGGGCTTCGTTTAACTGCTCTTCGGTCAGCGGCGCGGCGCCACCGGGACCACCGGGGCCGCCAGGGCCACGCATGACGATCTGCATCCCGCCGCCCATGCCGCCACGGTTGGCCATGTCATCCCACGCAAGGTTGCCCGCGAGCACCGAGGTGCGCTCGATCATCGGGCCGCCCACCATGCCACCCATGGAGATCTCTTCAACGCGACGCATCTTGTCGGGACGCGCAATGGTCAGCGTCATCACGCCTTCCATGTCGCGACCGCCCATCGAGCGGCGGAACGGCCCCTCGGCGGTCAGCCCCTTCAGCGCGGCCACCTTGTCTTCGCCGCCGAGCGCCTTCTTCGCCTCGGCCAGCACACCGGCCACGCGGTCTTGTGCCGCCAGTGGAAGGATGGAGACGCCGTCGATGTGAACGAATGTCGCGGCCATCATCAAGGCCGCGGTTGAAATCAATCTGCGCATGTTGGCTCCTCTCATCAGTCCCACCGTGGAACGCCTTCCGATTGATATTACGGTGGCGCCCGGTAATCAGACGTTAAGGCTGGGCAAAGGGATTGTTAAGGATGTTAAATGCTTGAGGTGGCAGGATTTATCGCTTTTTCTGCATGCTAGACTTCGCCCATGGTGTTCGGAAACGGCAACTCTAGGGGCCTGTCGTTCCAGCGGCGACGGGTCTCGGCGGTGACGGTGCTCGTGGGGCTCGTCATGCTGCTGGTGCCGGCCCTCGCCTACATGCAATACCAGTGGCTTGGCCAATTGAGCACGGCCGAGCGCGAGCGCATGCAGCGCACGTTGCGAACTGCGGCCGCGCAGTTTGCGACGGAGTTCGACACCGAGCTGTCGCGCGCGCTGGTCAGCCTGCAGGTCGATGGCGCAACGATCCGCGAAGGGAACTGGACCAGCTACGCGCAGCGCTACTCGGCCTGGACCACCAACGCCACTGAACCTCGCCTGGTGCGCGACGTGTTGCTGGTTGATACCTTGCCGGGCACCGAACTGCCGGCCATCGGCTCGTCCGACCCAGTGCCGGTGCAACAGCTTCGGCTGCGTCGCTGGAACGCGCAGGCGTTGACCTTTGAGCCCGCGGACTGGACCGCCGACCTCACCACCATTCGCGCGTCGCTCGCCACGCACTTCATTGGCTTCCAGATCGAGCGACCGCGCGCCGGCGGTAACGGTGGCTCATCCAACGAGCGGGTGCGCCGCGAAGGCACCATTTCGCTCTCGCTCGGTGACGACAACACGCTTGTCTCGCCGGTCAGTCTCTTCGAGTTGCCCGATGGCCGTCGCGGTCCGCCGAAGATCACCATTCTCGGCTTCACTATCGTCCGCCTCGATCCCGCCGTCGTCCGCGACACACTGCTCGCATCGCTTGCGGCCCGCCACTTCCATGGCGATGACGAGGAGGTGGACTACCGCGTGGCCGTGGTCCAACGGGACGATGTGACGAACGTGGTGTGGGAGTCGGAGGCCGGTGTAGCGAGACTGATTGCCGGATCGCCTGACGTGTCGCAGAACTTCATGGCGCCGCGACCGGACCAGATGCTCGTCTTCGCGCGTGGCGGGTCGGGATCGGTTCCCCCTCCGCCGCCGCCGGTGCAGGTGCAGGTTGGAACCCCTGGTTCGGGAGCGGCGGCGAGCGACAGGTCGCGCACCGGGAATTACGTGGTGTCGATGGTCGAACGCGAAACCCGCGGCGATCGGGGCAACCGTGTCAGCACCCGCTCGGGATTCGGCCCATTCGATGGCCGGTGGGTGCTGATGGCCAAGCACCGCGCCGGCTCGCTTGAAGCCGCGGTGGCCGCCGTTCGCCAGCGCAACCTGCTGGTCTGCTCCAGCGTGTTGTTGCTGCTGACCATGGCCATCGGGTTGATCGTGGTGTCGGCCCGGCGGGCGCTGGAATTGGCGCGCCAGCAAATGGAGTTTGTGGCCGCGGTGTCGCATGAACTGCGGACGCCGGTGTCGGTCATTGGCGCCGCCGCCGGCAACCTCGCCGACGGCGTCGTCGGCGACCCGGCGCGGGTGCGAAAGTACGGCGAGACCATTCAGGATGAGGCTCGCCGGCTGGCTGAGACGGTTGAGCGCGTGTTGCAGTTGGCCGGCATAGCCGCCGGCCGTGCCGCCGCCGCCCAGGTCGCGGTGCAGCCGTCCGATCTGGTGCACGACTCCGTGGGCGCGTGCCGGACCGAGATTGAACGCGCGGCCGTGCAGGTCGAGATCGACATCGCGCTAGACTTGCCACCGGTCCTCGGTGATGTGACGGCGCTGCGGTCCGCATTACAGAACCTGATCAGCAATGCCGTTAAGTACGGCGGCGAGGCGCGATGGTTGCGCGTGAGCGCCAAGCCGGCATCCGGGGCCCGGGGTTCGGGATCCGGGATCAAGAACGTGATCTTCACCGTCGAAGACCATGGCCTTGGCATCGACGCCGACGACCGCAAGCACATCTTTGAGCCGTTCTATCGTGGCCGCACTGCGGTGTCGGAGCAGATCCAAGGCAGCGGCCTTGGCTTGAACCTGGTGGCGCGAATCGCCGAAGCCCATGGCGGCCGCGTCACGGTGACGAGCGAGCCCGGCAAGGGCAGCGTGTTCACCATCTCGCTGCCGGCGGTGACCGATCGCGGTGCCGCTGCATCCGTTGCGGCGTTTGTCGACGTCGGGGCGAGTCAGACCCGCCCGGCCATCCGGTCCTGAGCCTTGTCAGAAAAACGTCTCCTCCTGGTTGAAGACGAGCCCGGGCTGCAGCTCGCGCTGAGCGATCGGCTGTCCGCCGAAGGCTACACGGTGGCAACCGCGGGTGACGGCAATGTTGCGGTCACGCGGGCCACCGGCGAACCGTGGGACATCATCATTCTCGACGTGATGCTGCCGGGCCGCGACGGCTTCGACGTGGCCAAGACTATTCGGCAACAGGGTATTCAAACGCCCATCCTGATGCTGACCGCGCGCACCCAGGTGGTTGACCGCGTGGTGGGTCTCAAGCTGGGTGCCGACGATTACCTGACCAAGCCATTCGAGACCATCGAACTGCTGGCGCGGCTCGAGGCACTGTTGCGCCGAGCCCCAAGCGGCTCACCCGGGCTCGCGCTCGAGCGCTACAGCTTTGGCGACATCACAGTCGATGTCCGCAAAGCAGAGGTCATGAGCAAGGGACAATCGCTGGATCTGTCGGCGAAGGAATTCCAGTTGCTCAAGTACTTCATCGAGCACCGCGGCGCGACGATTTCCAGGGACGAGCTGCTGCAGGAAGTGTGGGGCTATAGCGCCATGCCGTCGACGCGCACTGTGGATGTGCATGTGGCGTGGCTGCGACAGAAGCTTGAGACCAATCCGCGCGTGCCCCAGGTCATCCTCACCGTGCACGGGCTAGGTTACAAGTTCGCCGGTTAGGTCTCGCGGCGATTGCTCCACTTCGGCGCGTCTGGGAGATCGATTGTCGTCAGCGTATCGAGCAACCGTTCCGGGTTGTCATCCACCACGATGGCGGCCCGGTGAACGGGCTTGATGAAGCCATCCGACACGGCCTGATCGATAAACACTGCCAGCGGGGTGTAGAAGCCGGCCACGTTCAGCAGGCCGCACGCCTTGCGATGCAGGCCCAGTTGCGTCCAGGTGATGGCCTCGAAGAATTCTTCAAACGTGCCAACGCCACCTGGCATGGCGATGAACGCATCGGACAGGTCGGCCATCATCGCCTTGCGCGTGTGCATGGAGTCAACCACCCGCAGCTCGGTCACGCCGTGATGCGCCACTTCGCGGTCGGCCAGCGCCTTGGGAATCACGCCGATCACTTCCCCGCCGGCGGCGAGCGCCGCGTCGGCGATCACGCCCATCAGCCCGACGTTGCCGCCGCCGTAGACGAGACCGATGCCGCGCCTGGCCAATAAGGTGCCGAGGGTCACGGCCGCTTCGGCATAGGCCGGGTTGCTACCGACGCTCGAACCACAGAACACGCACAGTCTTTTCATATCCCTCCAGGCGGGTCTAAAGACCCGCCTCTACGTTGTTAGATCTTCAGTATCAGGCCGCGAGCCGGTTGGCCGGTGGCGCGAGTCACTGCGTCCAGATAGATCGACACCTGCCGCACGTACGCATCTTGCACGGTGGCGATCTCAATGTCAGTCTTGAAGTCGATCACCATCCAGCCAGCGTCGGTCTCGTAGGCCAGGTCGATCTGGCCGTCGACCATCTCCGGCGTTCCGCTCCCATCGTCGAGGCGCAACGACACGGGCGCCTCACGCCAGACCCGGCGGCCGGCGGCCTGGGCGGCGCGAGCCTCCTCCATTCGCGGATGCCTGAGCACCGCCACGGCAATCACCCGCGCGGCGGTCTGCTCTTCGTCGGTGGCACCAAGCAACTTGGCGTGCAGCGCCGACAGTTCGGCCACCTCGCTTGCGGTGGCACTGAGCGGAACCGACGCCAGCAGCGCATGTACCAGCGTGCCGAAACGCTTGCCTGAAGGACGCTCTGATTTCACGGCTGCGTCCTCGACGATCACGGCCGGATCCGGGGTCCGGGATCCGGGGTCCGGCTGATTTTTCATTTGCGTCGGCGTGGTGACGATCATGGACGGCGCCGATCCTTGCGCCTGCACGGCAGCTCGATGCTCTTTCCATTCGTCGTAGCGGGCACGATCAGCAGCCACGTCGAGGGGGTTCGCGTCCTTCGAGATGAGATCGTTGCGACGCAGGCCGCGGCCCTCATCGCTCGACGCGGCCAGCAGCAACGGATCCCACCAGACGACGGAATACGCCTGGCCGGCGGCTTCGTCACCGAACTGATACCTGCCCGGGCGGACGGTGTCGTCAACGGGCTGTCCGTCGGCACGCGCATCAGCGAGGATCGTTTGCTTGCCCCTGAACAACGGCACGCCACGGGCTGGCTGTGGCGACTGCCATTGGTCTTTCGACGGATAGAGTGCGCGATTCAGTGGCCGAATCCAGCCCTTGTCGTACGGCCCATCGCCGACGGCGGGCAACACCAGGATATCCCGCGCCCGGGTCGCCGCGACATACGCGAGCCGCACACCCTCCGCCTCGTCACGCTTCGCCTCCTGGTCGTTGTGCTCCTGCAGTTCGAGCGGTGACCAGCCCCCGATCCGCATGGCACACAGGTTCTTCTCCGGATCCAGGTAGCGCGAGGCCTCGGCCAGGCTCAGCTTGCAGGCGATGTCGGCGAGCACGACGACGGGGAACTCGAGGCCCTTGGCTTTATGAACGGTCATCAGGCGCACACCGTCGCTGCCTTCTTCGAGAATCGGCGCCTCCGGTGAATCGGCGCGGCCAGAGGCGTCGTGCAGGGTGTCGACAAAACCGCGAAACGACAGCCCGCCCTCCAGTTCATAGCGGCGGGCCAGATCCGAAATGTGCATCACGTTGGCGAGCACCTGCTCGCCGCCGCGCCACAGGATGAAGCCCGCATGCGCACGCGTGATCGCAATCAGCCGGCCGATGGTGTCGGCGACCGGGCGGTGGTTGCGGGCGGCATGCAACTGGCGGAGGGTCGTCAGCGCCTGAACGATGGGCTGCAGTCGGTCGGGCAGCTCGGCCGGCACGCGGTACGGGTGAAAGGCCCGCGCGAGCGAGTGATACTCCAGCAGTTCTTCCTCGCCAATGGCGAACAACGGTCCGTGCAGCGCAGCGTAGACCGACAACTCGTCTTCAGGCCACTCGATGGCCGTGAGCGCCGTGCGAATCGCATCGACTTCCTCACGCTCGTGGAATGTCTTGCCGCCGACCAACAGGTGCGCAATGCCGCGCGCTTCGAACGCCTCGACGTACTCGCGCGTGATGTCCTGGCCAAAATGCAGGAATCGCCGGAACAGCAGACACACATCGCTGGCGACGATGCGTCGGCGGTGCTCCGACAAACCTAAAGGTGTGTCGCCGCGTTCGGGCGTGTCACCACGTTCGCCGACGGTCCAGGTGCAGTCGGGCGACAACAGCCAGCCGACGAAGGCCGCCACCGCCGGCGGTTGCTCCTGGTTGAGGGCCGTTTGCGTCACCTGCGGCGGGCCGTACAGTTGCCGGCCGTACGGGCGCGGCACCGGCAGCGCCACAATGGCCGGCTGTTCGGGCGTGTCGTCTCGGTGTTTCAGCAGCGGCACGTAGTCGGCCTGCAGCGACGCCTCGTCGCCGTCCATCTCGACGTCGAACGCGGCGTTCACGAAGTGCTGGATCGCCGGGACACTTCGGAACGACGTTTGCAACGTCACCGCCGTCGCGCCGCTGCGCATCAGGCTGTCGGCGATGCGACGATAGGCGCCGACGTCGGCCCGCCGAAAGCGGTAGATCGACTGCTTGGGATCGCCGACGATGAACAGGGCGCCGGGCCGCAGGGCGCCGTGGTCGTCGCTGGCGAGGCGGAGCAACAATTCCGCCTGCAGTGAATCGGTGTCCTGGAATTCATCCACCAGGATCACGCGGAAGCGCTCGCGGAACTCGCGGCACACTTCGGGGTTGTCGCACACGAGGTCACGCGCCTTGATCAACAGATCGAGAAAGTCGAGCGCGCCGGTTTCCTGCTTGCGCGCCTCGTAGCGGCGCAGGCAGTCCGCCATTTCGTCATGGAGCAGGGCCGCGAGGTCGGCGTCGGCGACATCGCGAAACCGGCGCAAATCCAGCAGCAGCTCCGCATGCATGGCCAACGCCTGTTCACGAGTGACGCCAATGGCAAACGCGGCGCCGGTGCCTTTCTTCGGCTGCGAGAAGTCGCGGTGGTCGGCGAGAGCCACCAGGGCGGCCTCCCATCCATCCCAGATTCCCTCAGGCACCATGTCACCGACTCGACGCTTCTGGCGTTCAATCTCCTGGCTGGTGGTCCCGGCCGCGGCCAACGAGGTTGCGAAGCGATCGTCGCGCTTGATCGGCCTCGCGATCAGATCAGCGAACCCCTTCACCTTCGCGGTGAGCCTCCTGATCTCCATCTGACGATCGTACGAGGGGCGTCGCCACGGCGCCGCGTAGTCGCGCCACTCGCGCAGGGAGCGGGCCGCCACCCGCAACCGCTCAATCGGGCCATCGTCGGTCTCGTCATCAAACCGAAACTTGACGGGCCGCCGCAGCGAACGTCGCACGCCTTCCTGTGCGTTCCCCAACTGCTCGTGCAACCAACTGGAGAACGCCTCTTCGAAGAGGCGTTCAGACTGCGAGTCCGCCAGCACCATGAAGGCGGGATCGACGCGCGCTTCCACCGGCCGCTCGCGCAGGAGCTCCGCGCAGAAGCCGTGGATGGTCGTGACGTGCGCCTCTTCGAAGTCATGCACGGCGGCGGCCAGTCGCTGCCCGGCTTCGGACGCCGGCGCCGTCCTCGTCCGGGCACGCTCCAGCTCTTCGCGCAGCCGCAACTTGAGTTCGCCGGCCGCCTTCTCGCTGAACGTGACGGCGACGATCTGGCCGATAGTGGCCCGCTGGTGCTCGATCAGCGCGACGATGCGGCCGACCAGCTCGGTGGTTTTGCCGGTACCTGCGGCGGCCTCGACGATCAGGGTTTGATCGAGCTCGCTGGAGATCGCCTGACGGTTCTCACCCCGCGACTTCGATCGGGGCAGGCGGTTCGCGCGCTTGTCCTTGCCGGGGTGATCGCGCGTCATGGCAGCTTCCTGAGAGCGTCGAGATCGCTGAACAATTTGGCGTCCTTGCGGCGCGTGCGTTGCTCTTCACCGCGACCACACACCGCCCGGTAGTCGCACCGCTTGCAAGCCTCGTGAGCGGGGCGCGCGGCCAGCAGGCCAGTCTCGATCGCGCGGTCGACGATCTCGAGCACCTCGATGCCCCTGCCGGGCGCATCACCGATCAAGGGGATTTCATACGGCTGGAAGCCGCCGGGGGTGGTGCAGTAGAACAACCGGCCCGAATAGACGGTTTCTTCTGGGAACAGCGCCTTCAGCGCCAGCCCATAGATCACGGGCTGCAGCACGCGGCCGCCATCGACGACGGTCTGGCCCGAGCGGGTGCGGTTCTTGCCGGTCTTGTGATCGGTCACGCGCAGGAAGCCGGTCTTGCGATGCCGCTCGATCATGTCGATGGAGCCGCGTAACTGAAATCGTCCGTCGATCGTGGCCGGGGTGGCGATGCTGTGATCGTCGCGGCCGGCCATGTCGGGCAGACCGAAGCTGAACTCAAACCGCTCCGGCGTCCATTCGGCGCCCTCCTCAGCGAGCTTCTCGAGCCAGGTCTGCAGGTCCTGGGTCATCACTGCCATTTCGTCCCGCCACACCCGATCGATGGCCGGATGCAGGCGGTCGTACTCGCGGTCCTGCACGTCACGAATCGCTGTCGTCAGGCGCTGTTGTGCGGCCGGGAGGTCGTCAGCCGAAAGCGGCAACAGGCCGTCGGCTTGCAGTCGCCGGAGGGCGGCCGCCTGCATCTGGTGGAACAGATCGCCGCGCGTCAGCGGATCCATCTTCTGCAGCGGAGCGGGGGCATCAAGCGGGGCTAGCCGATAGACCGCGGCCAGCAGGAACTGATACGGGCACGCGGAGTACCGCTGCAAGGCGGTCAACGAGTAGGGCCGCGCGCCCAGCCGTTGCGACGCGAGGGCCGCGCGCGTGTGTTCGGCCGAGCGAATAATGCCGTCGGCCGGCTCCCATTGCTTGCGGTGGTGCCGCAGCCATCGTGACGTCAGCGATCGCTGCAGCTCGGGGCTCAGCTCATAAAGATAGCGGGCGCGGCCTTTCGCGCGGTCCGACCGATCCGCCAGCAACGCCGCCAGCGTCGACAGGTCGTGCTCGAAGTCGTCGATGGCGGTGGCCGGGTCCTGAGGCGCGGGGCGTGCCAGCGCGGACCCGCCGGCCTTCAACGCGCGCTCGGCGATGATTTGCGCCGGAGGGATGTGCCCTTCAATGGCGCGCGCGATATCGAGGACGTAGAACGACGGCACCCGCGGACGGGATTCGTTCAACTCGATCCGTGGGAACGACACGTACAGCCGTTCGGCCGCGGCACCGACCGCAAGGGTCAACTGCAATCGCTCGTCGGCGGCCCGGCGCGACTGGGTGGCAAGGGCCGGATCCGTGGCCTCGCGACGGCGATCGGGCAGCAGTGAGTCTTCGCGAATGCGTTGTGGAAACATCCGCTCCGCAAGGCCGGGCACGAACACGACCTTGAACGAACGGCCGCGGGCTGCGCTCGGCGTCCCTACAAAGACGCGACCGTGACGACGACGCGGCGGCTCGTGGGTGAGCGTGGAAAGCCGCGGCGTCAGCACGTCGCGGACTTCGCGCAGGCTGACCGGGCCGATCGCCGAGAGCGGCGCCAGCTCGCGCAGCATGCGGACCACGCGCGCGGGTGTGGCGATGACGCGCGGGGTCAGCCGCTCGAGGGCAACCAGCCATTCGCCCCACGACTGCGATGGCGGCCACTCGGCCATCTCGGCCAGGATGGGTTCCGCAAATGCCCTGAGTGCGCGCAGTTGTTCGCGATCGCGGATCAGACCGCGGACACGCGAGGCTTCGGGGTCTTCAGAACTGGCTTCGCGGACCCGTCGATCGTACTCGTGCTGAAGCCCCATCAGCCGGCGCTGCCAGCGCTCGAGTTTGCCGATGACCGCGGCTTCGACGATCAGGTCCTCCCACCGCCATGGCGCGCGCAGGGTGCCGGCCAGGTCGTTGGCCGATTCACCACGCAGTACCTGCGCTTGCGCTTCGTCTTCGGGCTGGGTGTCCTCGGCGCGGTCCGCTGGCGACAGCAAGGCCTCGACGAGCTCGTCCGCGGGCGGCGACCACTGGTCGGCGTTGCCGGTTGCGGTGAGCGGCACCTGGCCGATCGACACGTACTCAGCAAAGCGTCGCGCCGACAAGCCTTCGTCGGCGCAGGCCAGCAGCGCCAGCAGCGCGCGGCCCGCCGGATCCGGACGCCGGGTACCGCGGTGAAACCAGGCCGGAATACCGGCGCGATCGAGCGCGTGTTCGAGCACGCTCAGGTAGATATGCGGTGCTCGCAGCAGCACCGCCATCTGGTCGAATGGCGTGCCCTGCGCCGCCTCTGTCAGCAGGCGACGGGCTATCTCGATGGCTTCTCGACCCTCGCCTGGCGCGGAGAACAAGACCACCGACTCGTCGCTCTCACCGGCGCTTGGTGGTTCATCGGTGAAGAGGTGGCGCTGCAGTCGATGCAGCGCGGCATCGCCGCCTGGCGCGGTGCCCGCCGGGTCGAGGCCGAGCTCTTCCAGTGTCCGCCGATCGCCAGTGGGCACCGTCACCACGACGGCCATCGCGGCGGCGATCACCGCGCGAACGAACACCGCTTCCGCCTTTGAGTTGATCGCGACGTCCAGCAACACAACGGTAATCGAGGCGAGAAACTCCGGATGCGCGGTCAGCTCGGCAGTGGCCGTCTCGAGCATGGTCGCGTAGTCAACGGCCCCGGCTTTCTCGCGTGCTTCGATCGTGCTCACCAGCAACTCGGAGAGGTCGTCGTTGCCTGGGTGGCCGCTCAGTCGGTCTGGATCGATGCCGGCCATTCGCAGTTCGCTGAGCGTGCGGCTGAGGGCGCGTGGGAAGCCGGGCATTAGCCCGACCGGTGTGAAGTACTCCAGTTGATCGCGAGCCAACAGGTCGTCAGCCACCCGCGCGGCAACCGCTTCGTCGCTGAGCGGGGCACTCGGCGTGAGGCCGCGCTTCGCCAGCGCGGGAACGGCCAGCTTCGCCACCAGTTCGGTCAGACCCATTCGCGTCACGCCGAAGGTGGCGCCGCGCTCGGCGGCGAGCGCCAGCGCGAATTCGTCGGCCGCAGCCCGGCTGGCGCCGACAATCAGGATCGGTGGCTTCGCGGCGTCGAGGCTCTTGCGCGCCTGCGCAAGGCGCGCCGCACTGGATGGCGAGACCATCGAAACAAGGGGTGTGGGCACGGGGACCAGAAAGCACGTCGAGGATACAACGCCGGCAGGCGCGAAGCGCTATCGCTGCCAGCGCAGCGAGGCGATGCGCGGATCGGCGGCCAACGCCGCCCGATCAAAACCCAGCCGACGCTCGGGAGCCACACAGATGGCGCGAACCCCGGGCGACCCCACGTGCACACGCCACACCTGGCGCTCGATCGGTTCGCAAGACGCGAACGCCGCGGTGAGCTTCACGCCGGCGCCGTAGGTGGTCTCGGCGGCGTCGAGGCCGGCGCGTTTGAGGGCCATAAGTGAACCTGCTTCCATTTCCGCTCCATTTCCGCCGGCCCCAAACCGTAGT